>JAFZRX010000005.1 GCA_017619675.1 Bacteroidales bacterium
AATACGAACCGAGTCAATAGAAAAGAATCCCGGTGTTGGAGTCGACAGTCTGCACACATATTTAGACACGTGCAGATTTCTTATTATAGCTTAAAACTGGGGCATTATTTGGGGCACTAGAAACAAAAAACGCCTCGCAGATATCTGCAGAGGCGTTTTAAGCGGTGCGGACGAGGCTCGAACTCGCGACCTCCGGCGTGACAGGCCGGCATTCTAACCAAACTGAACTACCACACCTTGAGTTCTCCCGTTTGGAAGTGGATGCAAATATAGATATATTTTTGTTCGGTGCAAAATTTTTTTTGAGTTATCTTTGTATTCCAATGAAGATAAAGGAAGGATTCGTATTGAGGGAACTGGGAGACCAGTTCATTGTGTGCCCGGAGGGACTTGACGTTCTGGACAGCGGCCGTATGTTTGCCCTGAACGGACCGGCGGCATATCTGTGGCAGCAGGTCCAGGGCAGTGATTTCACTGAGGAAACGCTCCTTAAGCTGCTTGTACAAGAATACGATGTCCAGGAGCAGACGGCCCTGAGGGACGTCGGATCCCTTGTCAAGGCCCTGAAGGAATTCGGGGTGGTAGAAGAATGAAAGGCGGCAGATGAACGATATAGTCATTAAAGGCGCAAGGGTAAACAACCTCAAGAACATAGATGTAAACATCCCGCGCGCCAAGTTCGTGGTGATTACCGGAATATCCGGTTCGGGAAAGTCTTCCCTGGCTTTTGACACCCTGTATGCCGAAGGCCAGCGCCGCTATGCCCAGAGCCTTTCGTCCTATGCCCGCCAGTTCCTTGGAAGGATGTCCAAGCCCGATGTGGACATCATTGACGGCATTCCGCCGGCAATTGCCATAGAGCAGAAGGTGAACACCCGCAACCCCCGTTCAACCGTAGCGACCACTACTGAGATTTACGACTACCTGCGCCTGCTGTTCTCGCGCGTGGGGCACACTTTCTCCCCGGTTTCGGGGCAGGAAGTCCATCGTGACACAATCCCGGAAGTGGTGGAATTCATAACCTCCGCAACGGGCTACGTCTATATCCTTTCGGACATCCAATGGAGCGGACGCGATGACAAGGTTGAGCTGCTGCTCTCCCTTAAAGAACTGGGATACAACAGGTTATATGCCGATGGGCAGCCCCTCCGCATAGAGGAGATCCTCCAGGCGGAGGACGCGGTCTGGCCGCAGGAAGCATTTCTGCTCGTAGACCGCGCCAGCGCGCCCTTCGACCGGGACCGCGTGATCGCATCCGTGTCGGATGCATTCTCACGCGGGGACGGCCGCATGGCCGTGGTGACAGACCAGGGCATACGGCATTTCAGCAACCGCTTCGAACTTGACGGAATAACCTTCCGCGAGCCGGACGAATACCTCTTCAGTTTCAACAGTCCGCTGGGCGCGTGCCCGGTGTGCGGCGGCCTTGGCAAGATTATAGGCGTGAGCGAGGACATGGTCATCCCTGACAAGAGCCTGAGCATCTACGACGGGGCCATAGCCTGCTGGAGAGGGGAGAAGATGGGCTGGTTCAAGGACCATCTGGTTGAGGTTTCCGGCAAATATGGCATCCCCATATTCGAGCCTTACTGCAAACTGAGCCAGGAGATAAAGGACCTTATTTGGTACGGAGATCCGCCTGCGGAAGGCCATGACTACGACGAAGATCCCACCCGCCTCATAGGCATAAAGGAATTCTTTGACTGGGTAGAGACCCAGCGCTACAAGATACAGTACAAGTATATGCTCAGCCGCTTCAGCGGGCGCACCACGTGCCATGCCTGCGGCGGAAGCCGCCTGCGGCCGGAGGCCCTCTGGGTGCGCGTGGGCGGCCGCACCATACACGAACTCCTGAGCATGAACGTGGATACGCTGCTGGATTTCTTCAAGGACCTCCAACTGACGGAGAACGAAAGGGAAATAGCCTCTGAGCCCCTCTCGGAGATAGTTTCCCGCCTCAGATACATCCAGGACGTGGGTCTGGGCTACCTGACCCTGAACCGCGCAGGAAACACCCTCTCCGGCGGAGAGAGCCAGCGCATAAACCTTGTGACCGCCCTGGGAAGTTCCCTGGTGGGATCCATGTATATCCTGGACGAGCCGTCCATAGGCCTGCATCCGCGCGACACGGAGCGCCTCATAGGCGTCCTGCGCCGCCTGCGCGACATGGGCAACACCGTAGTTGTAGTGGAACATGACGAAGAGATCATCCGCGCCGCGGATGTAGTCATAGACATGGGTCCCAAGGCAGGAATAAACGGAGGAGAGATAGTCTTCCGCGGCTCCCTGAAAAAAGGCCTTCCAAGCGAGCACGGCCGCTCCCTCACCCTAGACTACCTGTCCGGCGCCCGCAAGCGATACCTGCGCGAAAAACGCTCCTGGAACTATGCCATCAAGCTGGAAGGCGTAATGGAGCACAACCTCAAGGGCATGGACGTGCAATTCCCCCTGGGCGTGCTGAACGTGGTTACCGGCGTAAGCGGCAGCGGCAAGTCATCGCTGGTTGGGGACATACTGTACCCGGCCATGTTCCGCCGCCTGAACGACACCGGCAACCTTCCAGGCACCTTCCGCCGCCTCAGCGGCAACCTGGACCGCATTACCCGCGTGGAATACGTTGACCAGAACCCCATAGGCAAGAGCTCCCGCTCCAACGCCGTCACATACCTCAAGATTTACGATGACATCCGCAAGCTCTTCGCGGAGCAGCAGTATGCCAGGCTCAACGGCTTCGGCCCTTCGTACTTCTCCTTCAACCAGGAGGGAGGCCGCTGCCCCGAGTGTCAGGGCGAAGGCGTCGTCAAGATTGAGATGCAGTTCATGGCCGATGTCACCATGGTGTGCGAGGCCTGCGGCGGCAAGCGTTTCAAGCCAGAAGTGCTGGAAGTGCGCTACAGGGAGAAGAACATAGACGACGTCCTCAATATGAGCGTGGACGATGCCATGGCCTTTTTCAAGCAGGGGAGCGAGCCCTACGCCAAGAACATAGTCCGCAAGTTAAAGACCCTTGCGGACGTGGGACTTGGCTACATCAAGCTGGGCCAGAGCAGTTCCACCCTGTCCGGAGGCGAGAGCCAGAGGATCAAGCTGGCCTACTTCCTCTCCATGAGCGGCGAAAGCGGAATCAGCGAGCGTGAGAAGATATTGTTTATCTTTGACGAGCCCACTACCGGCCTGCATTTCTACGACGTTGAAAAACTGCTCAAGGCCTTTGACGTGCTGCTCTCAAAGGGCCACAGCCTGGTAGTGGTGGAGCACAACCTGGACGTTATCCGCAACGCGGACTGGGTGATAGACCTGGGCCCGGATGCCGGAGACGCCGGTGGAGAAATAGTATTTGAAGGCACCCCTGAGGACCTGGTAAAAGAAGGAAAGACCTTTACGGCAAAATATCTCAAGGAACAATGGACGCAGTAATTACATACGTCAACGGGCTTGACCCCCAGTGGCAGGCTGAGTATGCCGCTACGGTGGGCGGCGACATCCTCCAGAAGCGTTTCCGCGACTGGGGGACCCTCCCGTACCTGTATAAAGGCATACGCAGGCATATGCCCTATATCAAGAACGTCTATCTGGTAGTATCAGGCGAAAGCCAGGTCCCGGACTGGGTAAAGGAGAGCGATATGAAGGTGGTATATCACAGGGACATAATCCCTGCGGACTATCTGCCCACCTTCAACTGCAATACCATTGAACTGTTCCTGCACCGCATCCCCGGGATAGACGAGCAGTTCCTGAACTTCAACGACGACATGTTCCCCGTGAGGGACTCCAAGGCCGAAGACTTCTTCCTTGACGGAAAGCCCGTCACCGGCTTCTCACGCAATCTTATAGCGGGCAATCTGTTCAAGATAATGGCCCGCAATACTGACCGGAAAGTGAGGGAGGCCCTGGACATGCCCAGGAGCGCGTTTTTCATCCGGCCCCAGCACACGGTCTATCCTTTCCTGAAAAGCGCCTGCGAAGAGGTGCACGCCCGGATGGAGAAGCAGATCTACGCGTCCCTCAGCCCGGTAAGGGAGGAATACAACCTGCTCCATTATGTGTTCCTGGACTATCTGTACTATACAGGACGGGCAATTGACCAACGCCATTCCAACAAGCATTTTTCGCTGGCCGCCGCCTCTTCCGGCAAGATTGCGGCCTTCCTGAAGGACCCTTATACGGACTTTGTATGCATCAATGACGTGCAAATGTCCGACGAACGCTATAAAAGCACTAAAAAAGTGCTGTTGGATGCATTTCAAAGCAGATTTTTTGAATAATCTTGTTTTGTAATTAAAAAAATATTCATACCTTTATAGTGTTCACTTTGTATTTATAATAGTATAAAAGGCGGCGGTCGTGAGATCTCCCGTCTTTTTTCATCGTACCACTATAACGCAAAGGAACGCTTCGTCTACAATTCCTCCCGCTTCCATATATACCATTCCGGTACCTCGGCCCGTAAGGACCAGCTGTACGCCGTGTCCGTCACGGTCCACGGTATAGTCATATATACCCCTGAGGCGGTCTCCTTCCAACAGTTCGTAGTCCAGTTCCACTGGAGTGTCCTGCGGATAGACGTCACACCATATATGGAACCTGTCACCTATGCTTCCAGTGATGAAATCTCCGGGATACAGCGTGGCGGAACCTTGAGTGACCGCTCCGGAGTCCTGCATGTCCTCATCGGGGGACAGGGATCCGGGGCGGCTTATATGTATGTCCATCACATAGTTGACATTGCGGCATACGCCCTGTTTTCCGGCGGCGTAGCCGTATCCCGGGCGGTTTATGGGAACAGGGTAGTAATAGGTCTGTCCGTCGATTTCTCCCTGTATTACCAGCCTTGTGAAGGGCGAACCGGAAGACTCTTCCAGGACATCGTTTGGGTAACAGTACAGGCTGAAGGTCTCATAGGTCACCTCTCCGTCCATCTCGCGCGAGACGCGGGGCGTCAGGCTCAGCAGCTGCGGGCTTGACATCTTTCCCAGGTCCGATTCCCTCAGCCTTCCGGAATTGAATATCTCAACGGGCCTGAACCCGTCCCTCCTCAGCGGCTGGCAGGAACCGTTGACATTGGTAAGGTACGCCTGTACGTTTGTAAGCCGTTTCCCCGCATAGGAACCTTTCAGTTTCACGCTCAGGCCAACCACCTCCACCTTGCTCAGCAGGGGTTCCAGGACTATGTTCCAGGGGCCTTCCGTACCTGCGCAAATCACTGTCTCTCCGCTCATTACGGGGCTTCCGGAGGCCTCGTCCTCAAGGCTTACATATAGGGATTCAAGGTCTTCATAGCAGTGGACGGAGGCTATCTGGTCCGCGCGGAGGCGGGCGCCGCTTATCATTGCCACAAGGCGGTCTCCGCTGCCGGAGACCACGCTGGCAATGCCCGCGCCGCCGTAGCCCTGCCGGCAGTAGGAATCCAGGCTCTTTACGGCCCCGTCCTTGAAAACGAATATATCCAGCCCGGCAGGCGGGATGCTTCCCGACGATTTGACATGGACTTTAGTATGGATGTTCCATCCCGCCTCCAAGCTTTCCCCGACTCCCGTCGGGCCTTTGGAACAAGCCGGCAATATGGCAAGCAATGAGATTAGAGTAATTAGCAAGTTGGGCAGACCCGCCCTGGACGGATGTCCTAGGAGATAAAAGATGCGCTTATTCCCGGTTTGTTTTTCCATAGTTGTAACAGGTTTTCACCGGCAAAGCTATAAGCGCAAGACACTCCTTGAAAGCAAAATAAAGATTTGCTCGCAAGAAGTGTCTGAATTTTTAGCCCGGGGGCTTATAAAAATCGCTTACGCGCGGACTATTTTACGGAGAACTCGTAAAGGATTACGCTGTGAGGGGCAACCGTGATGCTCTTGCCCAGTTTCTCCTTGCGTGTCTGGAGGCGTACTACGTCAGGATTGTCCAAGGTGTTGGCGTCAGTGCTCTCTGCAGGGGCCAGTGCGTATACGGTCACGTTGGAATCCGGCTTGCCGCCGTCGAACTTGAGGACGAAACTCTGCTTCTCCTCCGTAGGGTTGACTACGGATACCATGACCTTGCCGGACTTGCTGTCCTTGGTGGCCATGATGTCAAGAGGATAGGTAGGGCTTCCTGAAGGCTCCAGGGGAATGTCCACGAACGGGGTTCCCGGCATGGCCTTCTGCGGAGAATTTCCGGTAAGGTCCAGAGGAATGTCGCCCTGGTGCTCGATGAAGAGCTTGAACAGCAGACCGGTGGCGCTGATGGTGGCCTTGTTGTCGTCATAGGTATAGAGACTGCCCACGCTGGTGATACCGGCCATCATTACATAGTAACTGTAGCGGTACATCTCGTGCAGGGTGATGGCGGCGCCGATGGTGCCCTGGAAGCCGCGTCCGCGGCCGCCTGCCCATTCGTCGATCCAATAAGGTACGTGCTTTACGCCTTCGATGAGTTCCTCGTACTTGTCCATGGTCTCGGCGGAGTTCTTAACCCTGTTCGCCGCCAGGCGGATGGACTCCATGAAATCGAACTGATAGGGAACCCAGCTGTCCGTGGCGTCGTCAAAGTATGCGCCTGAGTTGGGATAGATGTGCTCTGACAGATAGTCGATGTACTGGATTGAGCCCAGCAGGAGCTGTCCTGTCCAGTCGAAATCGCCAAGGAAAGGAACGGGCAGTTCGGTCTGGAAAGGCTTGCGGTAATTCCTGTACTGGCTGCTCTGCTCAGGTACGGAAGCGCCGGATGCGATGAGTTTGATGTTGGGGTCCTTCTCGAGCATGGCTTCGCCAAAGTAATTGTGCTTCAGGACATAGTGCTCAGGTGACATGTGTCCGAGCTGCCACTCGCCATAGCCCTCATTTCCAACGCCCCAGTAGATGACTCCGTAGGGGGCCGGGTGTCCGTTCTTCGCACGAAGTTTTCCCATGGGGGAGCCTTCTGCACCGTTCACATACTCAACCCACTGTGCGGCTGAATACGCGTCGCCGAATCCGGTGTTCACCACCAGGTACGGCTCGCTGCCCAGCAGCCTGCACCATGTAAGGTACTCGTCTGTACCCATGTCGTTGTACTCCACCGTATTCCAGGCGTAGTCATAGCGCGGAGGACGCTGGTCAGGGTCGCCTATGCCGTCACGCCATTCGTAACCGGAGAGGAAGTTTCCTCCCGGCCAGCGGTAGATAGGAGAACCGATCTCCCTGAGGATATTCACGAGGTCTGCGCGGAAGCCCTCGATATTGTCCGCGGGCATCAGCGATACCGCGCCAATCTCGAAGCTGCCGCTGCCTTCGCCCACGATCTCCAGGGCGGCGTCCTGTACGTCCGCTCCCGCGGTGAAGTTGAAGTAGTACTTCTTGTAGTCCTTGCCCAATCCTTCGAATACAACTGTCTGACGGTCAGCGGCTCCGCTGCCCCATACGAGGCTCACGGACACTTTTACGGGATCCGTGGACTTGAGGATCACGCGGCCTGTATAGCCGCGGCCCTTCTCAAGCCACAGGCCGGCCTGACGGATACCGTTCTTTCCGGAACTTAGGCTGACAACAGGTGACTGTTTGCCAACATAGGGATTCTCCTTGTCCATGGTTACGGAGGACTCGGGGCCTATAGGGCGCCAGCGGAGCTGGTGCCGCCTTGAGTTCCTTGGAACCAGAGTCTCTGAATTGTTCACCGGATAGAAGAACTTGCGGTCTGAGAGCATCTCGGCCCAGATACCGTTCTCGAACATGTTGCCGAGAAGTTCAGTGAACATGCCGTGGATGAAAGGATGGATGGGGGTTCCTTCCTGGTCAAGATGGATGGTGGCCTCTATCTGCGGTGCGTCGTCCTTGGCCGCTGCGGCGGCGGGGAAGCACAGCTGTCCCGCCAGCAGTGCGGCGAGGCAGAGAATAACTAATCTAGGTTTCATACGGTCATATAATTAAAGTGTTACAGTTTCTGATTATGTCATCCGCCGAAGTCGTCGTAAAGGATGCTTTCCGGGGCCACTCCCAGCGAGTCCAGCAGGCCGTTCACTGAGGCCACCATCATTGGCGGGCCGCACATGAAGTACTTGATGTCCTCCGGGGCGGGGTGGTCTTTCAGGTAGGTGTCGTACATCACCTGATGCACGAATCCGGGGGTGTACTGAACGCCGGCGGCGTCAGCGGCGGGGTCGGGACGGTCCAGCGCCAGGTGGAACCTGAAGCTGGGGAAGTCCCTCTCCAGCCGCGCGAAGTCCTCCAGGTAGAACGCTTCCACCAGGGACCTGGCGCCGTAGAAGAAGGTAACTTTCCTGTCCGAGCGCATCGTCCTGAAAAGATGCATTATGTGGCTGCGCAGGGGCGCCATTCCGGCGCCGCCGCCCACAAAGATGTACTCCGCATCGGCGGGGTCGTCCTCCGGAAGGAGGAACTCCCCGTAGGGGCCGCTGATGGTGACGCTGTCGCCGGGCTTGCGGGAGAATATGTATGACGATGCGATTCCCGGAGGGACGCTCTTCCCCCGCGGCGGCGTGGCGATGCGCACGTTGAGTTTTATGATGTCCCCTTCGGCCGGATAAGAAGCCATGGAATACGCGCGCACCGTGGGTTCCGCGTTGGCGCATTCCAGGTTGAAGAATCCGTTCCTTTCCCATTCCGGGCGGTATTCAGGGTCAATCTCCATGTCCTTGAACAGCACCTTGAAGGCGGGTATGTCTATCTGGATGTACTGGCCGCTCCTGAAGTCCATGCCCTGGCCTTCAGGGAGGCGTACGGTGAATTCCTTGATGTAGGTGGCCAAGTTGCGGTTGGAGATGACCTCGCATTGGTATTTCCTGGCGCTGAGCGCGCTTTCCGCCACCTTTATCTTCAGGTTGTCCCTGACCTTGACCTGGCAGCCCAGGCGCATCCTTTCCTTGATCTGCCTGCGGGTGAAGTAGCCCGTCTCGGTGGGGAGGATCTCGCCTCCGCCTTCAGGGACCTGCACCTTGCACTGCCCGCAGTTCGCCTTCCCGCCGCAGGCCGAAGCCAGGAATATGTTCTCCTGCGCCAGCGTGGCCATGAGGTTGGAGCCGGGCTTCACCTCCAGCACCTTGCTGCCGTCGTTGATGTCAATCTTCACCGTCCCTGACGGGGTGACCTTCTTCTTTACAAAAAGAAGGAGGGCCACCAGCAGGAGGGTGACTATAAGCGCGACGGCTATGGCTGCGATCAGGGTGTAACTCATAGCGCTATCCCCATGAATGCCATAAACGCGATGCCCATGAGGCCCACGGTTATGAAGGTTATACCAATGCCCCTGAGGCCCGCCGGCACGTTGGAGTAGGCCATCTTCTCCCTGATCGCGGCCAGGGTCACGATGGCCAGGTACCAGCCTACGCCGGAGCCCAGGGCGTACACTAACGCCTCAAGGATGTTCCCGAATTCCCGCTGCTGCATGAACAGCGATCCTCCCAGGATCGCGCAGTTCACGGCTATCAGCGGGAGGAAGATTCCCAGCGAGGAGTACAGCGACGGCGAATACTTCTCCACTATCATCTCCACTATCTGCACCATTGCGGCTATCACCGCTATGAACAGGATGTAACTGAGGAAACTGAGGTCCACGGCGGCGAACTTGAGTCCCAGCCAGGCCAGGGCGCCGGGCTGCAGGACGAACCTGTTCAGCAGCCAGTTGACAGGGACGGTGATGGCCAGTACCAGCACAACGGCTATTCCAAGGCCGTTTGCCGTCTTGACGTTCTTGGATACGGCAAGGTAGGAACACATACCCAGGAAGTATGCGAAGATCATGTTGTCAACGAATATTGACTTTATGAAAAGGCTCAGATATTCCATTATTCCTGCAGTTCCTTGTCAATGCTTCTCTGTATCCAGATGATGCAGCCCAGGATGATAAGTGCCATTGGCGGCAGTATCATCAGGCCGTTGCCCTGGTATCCCAGCGCCTTGAGCACGGGGATGCCGAACAGTGTTCCGGAGCCCAGGAGCTCGCGGAAGAATGCCACTATGAGGAGGATGAGCCCGTAGCCCAGGCCGTTGGCCAGGCCGTCCAGGATGGCCGGCAACGGCCTGTTTCCCAGGGCGAAGGCCTCGATCCTTCCCATAACTATACAGTTTGTAATAATCAGTCCCATGTAGACTGACAATTGTTTGTCAATAGCGTAGGTCGCCTCGAATGACCTGAGAACCTGGTCCACCAGGATTACAAGGAGTGCCACCACGACCAGTTGGACTATGATGCGCACCCGGTTGGGGATTGTCTTGCGCAGCAGGGAGAGGATCAGGCTTGAAAGGCCCGTCACAATGGTGACGGACAGGGCCATGACCAGCGCGCCCTTCAGCTCCACCGTAACGGCCAGCGAAGAGCAGATGCCCAGTACAAGAACGGTTATGGGGTTGTTCTTGAACAGCGGGTTCAGTATGGTCTCCTTCAATTTGCCCATGGTCAATTCTCAATATATGCCTTCATCCAGGTATCAATTGCCGCTTCCAGGCCCCTGGAAGTCATTGTGGCACCGCTGATGGCGTCAAATTCCACCTTCCCGTCCTTTCCTATGGCCTTGCCCCTGAAGGAGGCGCGGAAGGAAGGGTCGTCCTTAATCTTGCCTCCAAGGCCGGGGGTCTCCGATTCGTGGTCGAAATATGCCCCGGCAATGGTGGTATTGTCCTGTTCAAGGCCTATGTAACCCCATACGGGGCCCCAGAGGCCTGATCCGTAGACGGCGCGGACGGTAACGCCGTTCTTGAACCTGTATGCCGGCAGGGAAAGCGGTTTGCCCTGCTTTATGTTGTAGTTCTGCGCTTTCAGTTGGGAGGTGGTGTATACCTGCGGGTCTCCGTCAATCTGTTCCTTGAAGGCCTCCAGTACGGCCTGGTTGTCCACCATCCTCCATTTCTCCATCTCCCCTAAGCCGGCGGCAACGAGGACCTGCCTTACGGTCTCGGCCTTCTCGTTGGCGGACTGCCTGGGCTTGAGGGCCTGGGAGACCACGGCAAGCACCGCGGCCACCAGGACGCATACCAGCGTGGTATAGATTACCGTATATCTGTTGCCTTCCGTGTTCATCTGCCGCGTGCCTTCCTGAGTTTTCTGTTTATGTGACGCTCCGTGACCACATGGTCAATGAGCGGGGCGAATGTGTTGCCCAGCAGTATCGCCAGCATCATGCCCTCCGGATAGCCGGGGTTGAAGAGGCGGATTGTGACGCAAAGGACTCCTATCAGGAATCCGTATATCCATTTTCCCGTTTCCGTCTGTGCGGATGTCACGGGATCCGTTGCCATGAACACCGTTCCAAAGGCGAATCCGCCCATTACCAGGTGCCACCAGGCCGGGAGGCCGCTGACGCCCGTGGCATTGGCTATGAAGCCAATGAACAGGGCTCCCGCGACGCTGGAGGCCATTATCTTCCAACTGGCTATGCCTGTCCATATCAGGATGAAGGCGCCCAGCAGGATGGCAATGACGCTGGTTTCTCCCACTGAGCCTGGAACTGTTCCCATGAACAGGTCCCAGAAGCCGGTGCCGTACTGCGCGCCCGCGCTTTCCAGGGCGGAGACGCCGTCTCCGGCCAACGAAAGCGGCGTGGCGCCCGTAGCGGCGTCGATCAGCGCCTCGCCCTTGTGGAGGGCAATCCAGGTGTCGTGACCGGTCATGCTGGCTGGGTAGGAGAAGAACAGGAACGCCCGCGCCACCAGCGCCGGGTTCCAGATGTTCATTCCGGTGCCGCCGAACACTTCCTTCGCGAAGATGACTGAAAATGCCACGGCGACGGCCAGCATCCACAGGGGCACGTCAACCGGCACTATCAGCGGGATGAAGAAGCCCGTGACCAGATAGCCCTCGTTGACTTCCTCGCCCCTGAACTGCGCCCAGGAGAACTCTATGAACAGTCCAACCGCATAAGAAACCACGAACAGCGGAAGCACTTTTCCCAGGCCGAAGACAAAGTCCGCCCAGAAAGCGGGGGAGGCCCCGGTTGCCAGGGAGTGCTGGTATCCCACGTTCCAGATGCCGAACAGGGCGGCCGGGACGGCGGCCAGCAGCGCTACTATCATGACGCGCTTCAGGTCCACGGCGTCCCGCACGTGGGAACCCTTCCGGGTCACCGTGCCTGGAACGTGCAGGAATGACTCGAAGGCGTCTATGGTAGAATGCAGCCAGTAAAGCTTGCCTCCTTTTTCAAAGATTGGGTTCATGCCGTCAAGTCATTTCTCTGAGCATCAGGTCTATGCCTTTTGCAATCATATCCTGTATGCTGTTCTTGGAAGGATCTATGAACTCGCACAGGGCCAGATCCTCCGGAAGGACTTCGTATATGCCGTACTTCTCCATCTTGTCAATGTCTCCGGCAAGGCAGGCCTTGGCCAGGAATACCGGATACAGGTCCATGGGGAGTACTTTTGCGTAGTAGGAGTCGGACATCACAAACGCGCGGGGGCCGCCGTGCAGGTTGGTGTCCATGTCATACCTGCGCCCTTTGCCCAGCAGCCAGCTGAAGTAGGTGCGGTCCGCGCTGAACTGCTTCAGGCGCAGCGGCCGCATCCATCCCAGGAGTTCCTTCTCCGTCCCTTCCTTCAGTATGGTTATCTGGTTGTCAAAGAAGCCCAGGAAGCCGTCAGCGCCAGCGCAGGTGCCGCTGAGGATGTCTCCGCTTATGATGCGGAGACCGTCCGCGGCCCCGCAGAAGGGCGCTATCCCGGCCATCGGCATGCCCGGGAGGGCTTCGATGTAGGCCGGGTCAACCGCGGCGGGGCCGCATACGGCCACCTTGCGCCGCACGTCGTAGCGGCCCTCAAGGAGCAGCCTTCCAATGGCGGCCAGGCCGTCGGGACATATAGTCCAGACGGTGTCGCCCTTGAGGATCGGGCAGATGTGGCTGATCTGGACGCCCACGTTGCCGGCGGGGTGCCTGCCTTCAAATATGTGGATCCGGGCACCGTCCAGGGAGGCGAAGACGGAGTCTGCGCCCTTCACGGACAGGTGCACGGGCGCTATCTTGCCGAGCGCCGTCACTGCGGCCTGGATGTACTTGATATCGTCACTAAGGGTGAATTCCGTATCGGCCGCCAGGGGAGCGGTGCTGAATGCGGAGATGAAGATGGCCTTGGGGGTAAGGGATGGGTCAGCGATAACGCCGTACGGGCGCTGCACCAGGAACGGCCACAGGCCGCTTTCCAGCAGCGCCTCCCGCACCTGCGCTCCATCCATGGCGGAAGGGTCTCTCTTTGGGAAAACGGTGTCGCCTCCGCCGGGCTCGATCAGCACGGCAAGGAGCTTCCGCTTGTCGCCCCTGACAATGCTTTTGACCGTTCCTCCAACGGGTGAAGTGAGCAATATCTCCGGATGGTTCTTGTCTGAAATGACGGGACTTCCGGCCAGGACCCTGTCACCTTCCTGGACCAACAGCCTGGGCGTCAGGCCCTTGAAGTTTTCCGGGCAGACCGCCGCGGCCACGCCTGACACCTTCCTTACGGAAGAAGCGGCCATGCCGCTTATGGGTATGTCCAGTCCCCGCTTTATTTTATAGATGTCAGGCATATCGCTAAATTACTCATTTTTTTCGTAATTTCGCAGCCATATGGAAAACAATGTAGGTACTATCCTTGAGGGGTTGAATCCTGAACAGTCCAGGGCTGTCCAGTGCATAGAAGGGCCGGTGTTGATAGTAGCCGGAGCGGGTTCTGGTAAAACCCGCGTCCTGACCCGCAGAATCGCATATATCCTGGCGCAGGGAGCTGCCAGGCCGTCGGAGATACTGGCGCTTACCTTTACCAAGAAGGCCGCCGGAGAAATGAAGGAGAGAATTGCCGCCCTTGTGGGCGATGACTGCGCCCGCTGGCTGTGGATGGGCACCTTCCACGCCATCTTCATCCGCTTCCTCAGGGAGTATGCAGACTTCCTGGGCTATCCCAAGAACTTTACCATCTATGACACTTCGGATTCCGTAAGCGCCATAAAGACCTGCATAAAGGAACTCCAGCTGGACGACAAGATATACAAGCCAAAGGAGGTTCTCTCGCGCATTTCACTGGCCAAGAACAACCTGGTGACGGCCTTCGCCTATTCCCAGAATACCAATGCCATAACCCGTGACACCCAGGCCCGCAAGCCTCGCATCTGCGACATCTACGAGCTTTACACCAAGAAGTGCAAGGCCAGCGGCGTAATGGACTTTGACGACATACTCCTCCAGATGAACATCCTCCTGAGGGACAATCCGGAGGCTTTGGAGGCAATTGCGGCGCATTTCCGCTATATCCTTGTGGACGAGTACCAGGACACCAACTACGCCCAGTACATAATCCTCAAGAAACTGGCCTACGCGCACCATAACATCTGCGTTGTGGGTGACGATTCCCAGTCGATATACGCTTTCAGGGGCGCCAAGATAGAGAACATACTTAATTTCAAGAAGGACTATCCGGAGTGCAGCATCTTCCGCCTGGAAGAGAACTACCGCTCCACCCGCACAATAGTTAGCGCGGCCAACTCGCTGATCGCGCACAACACGGGACGCATACGCAAGGAGTGCTTCTCCAGCGGCGAGAGGGGAGACAAGATATCCCTTGTGCGCGCATATACGGAACAGGAGGAGGCGCTGCTCATTGCGGGCGGGATACAGCGCATCCTGCGCGAGGAGGGCGCACAGTACCGCGATTTCGCGGTGCTGTACCGCACCAACGCGCAGTCCCGCAGCATAGAGGAAGCCCTCCGCCGCCGCAACCTGCCGTACCTGATCTATTCAGGCAACGCCTTCTTCGAGAGGGCAGAGGTCAAGGACCTGATGGCCTACTTCAAGCTGGTGATCAACAACAACGATGACGAAGCCTTCCGCCGCATAGTGAACAAGCCGGCGCGCGGCATAGGCGGGACAACGCTGCAGGCGGTGTCCGACATTGCCGCGGCGCAGGAATGCAGCATGTTCAAGGCGGCTCTCCAGCATCCAAAACTGAAGGCCTTCACCGACATGATCCTGACGCTTTCCGCTTATGCGGAAACGATGGACGGACAGGAACTGGCCGTGCGCATCGCGGAGGTTTCCGGCCTGTACGCATATTACAAGTCTGACACCAGTATAGAAGGCCTTTCCCGTACCGCCAACGTTGAGGAACTCCTCAACAGCGTTGCGCAGTATGCGGAAGAACTGGAGGAAGGGGAACCCTGCCGCCTGGACATGTACCTGGAGAACGTCTCGCTGCTCAGCAACGTTGATGTCTCCGACGATGAGGACGGCGCCAACAAGATAGCGCTGATGACCGTGCATTCCGCCAAGGGCCTGGAGTTCCCTTACGTGTTCATCGCGGGGCTGGAGGAGAACCTGTTCCCCAGCGGGGGAATGATGGCATCGCCCAGCGACATCGAAGAGGAAAGGCGCCTCTTCTACGTCGCCATCACCAGGGCCAAGAAGGCTGTGAGCCTTTCCTATGCCGATACGCGCATGCGCAACGGCCGCCACGAAAGCAACAGCGTGAGCCGCTTCGTCCGCGAAATAGACGACAGGTACCTGGACAACCCTCTTCCAAAGGAGAACGCGTCAGGCTCGGGGAGCGCCTTCGGCTCTTCCGGACGCTTCGCCTCCGGAGTGGAGCGCCAGCGCCCATTCACCTTCGCACCGCGTGACAACACTGCGGTGAAGCGCCCTCCCGTACAGGAAAAACCGCAGATTATTGACAGTAATTTCGTACCTTCGCCAATCTCCGACCTGAAGGTTGGCTGCAGGGTGGAGCACAACCGCTTCGGCGGCGGCCTGATAACTGAGATAACAGGTACCTTCCCGGACCTCAAGGCAAAGATTTCCTTTGACGACTACGGGGAGAAATACATAATGTTGAAATACGCAAAACTTAGAATAGAAAAATGAAAAAACTTGCATTGATTGCAGCAGCCGCAGTGCTGCTTCTGGGTCTGGGAAGTTGTTCCCGCAAGTACGAAACCGTTAAGGGAGACCCTCTTAAGACTAAGATCTACACCCTGGACAACGGCCTCAAGGTCTATATGTCCGTAAACAAGGAAGAGCCCCGCATTCAGACTTACATAGCCGTAAGGGTCGGCGGAAAGAACGACCCCGCTGACAACACCGGTCTCGCCCACTACCTGGAGCACATAATGTTCAAGGGAACCGAGAAACTGGGCACATCTGACTACGCCGCGGAGAAGGTATACCTTGACCAGATCGAGGAACTCTTCAACGTATACAAGGGCACCACTGATCCGGACCAGCGTACGGAAATCTATCACAGGATAGACTCCCTTAGCTATCTGGCATCCCAGATATCCATCCCCAACGAATATGACAAGGTAATGTCCGTAATAGGTGCCTCAGGCTCCAATGCCTTCACCTCCAACGACGTCACCTGCTATACGGAGAACATCCCCTCCAACCAGATAGAGAACTGGGCCAAGGTACAGAGCGACCGCTTCAAGAACCTGGTCATCCGCGGATTCCACACAGAGTTGGAGGCCGTATACGAGGAGTTCAACATGTACCTGAACGACGACCAGGAGAACGCCATGATAGCCATCGACTCCGTCCTGTTCAAGAACCACCCGTATGGCAAGCAGACTGTTATCGGTACCCAGGAGCACCTCAAGAATCCTTCCATCTCCGCCATCAAGAAGCAGAAGGCAACCTACTATGTGCCCAACAACGTGGCCATCTGCCTTTCCGGAGACTTCGATCCGGACAACATGGTAAAGATCATCGAGCAGTACTTTGGAGACTGGCAGCCCAATCCTGACATTCCCAAGCTGACATATGAGCCCGAGGCTCCCATCACCACACCTGTGGAGAAGGATGTTTACGGAACCGAGGCCGAGTTCGTGATGATGAGCTGGCGCTATCCCGGCGGAAAGGACATCTTTGACAACGAGGCATGTTCCCTGGTAGGAGAGGTTCTCTACAACGGTCAGGCAGGCCTTATCGACATGGATGTCAACCAGCAGCAGAAGACCCTCATGGCCGGAGCCATGAACTATGACAGGACAGACTACGGTGAATTCTTCCTTATAGGATATCCCAAGGAAGGCCAGACCCTTGAGGAGGTACGCGACATCCTTCTGAAGGAGGTTGCAAAGCTCCGTTCAGGAGACTTTGACGAGGATCTTGTAGAAGCCGTCAAGGCAAACCTCAAGCTTCAGTACATGCAGTCCCTGGAGAGGAACCAGAGCCGCGTGAGCATGTTCATGGAGTCCTTCATCGCTGGACTGGACTGGAAAGATTACATCCAGAGCTTCGACCGCATCTCCAAGCTCGACAAGGATGACGTAGTTGCCTGGGCGCAGAAATATCTTGGTCCTGACAGCTATGTGCTTGCATTCAAGCGCCTTGGCGTCAACCCCAAGAGCAACAAGATTGAGGCTCCAAAGATTACCGCAATCGCCACCAACCGTGACATGCAGAGCGACTTCCTCACGGAGGTCCAGAATACCGTTGTCGCGCCAATCGAGCCTGTTTTCGTAGATTACAGCAAGGACCTTTCAATGTTCAGCGTAAAGCCCGGCGTTGACGTAATATACAAGAAGAACGAGACCAACGACATAGCCCAGCTGGTATTCCGCTTCTACAAGGGCCTCCTTTCTGACCCGGCCCTCTCAATGGCATTCAACTACCTGAATTATCTGGGAACCCCTGACCGCAGCGCGGAAGACATTGCGACGGAGGAATACAGCCTGGCCTGCAGCCACTCCTTCAATGTCAATTCCACTTATACTTCCTACAGCGTCTCAGGCCTTTCCGAGAACATAGGCAAGTGCCTGGAGATCGTTGAGGACCTCATGGCCAACGCAGTGGGTGACGACGATATCCTGGAGGCGCTCAAGTTCGATGAACTCCAGTCCCGCATGGTGGCAAAGCAGACCCAGAGTTCCTGCAACTCCGCACTTAATGATTATGTTATCAACGGCCCTGAATATATAAAGAGCACCACTCTGACCAACGGTCAGGTGATGGACCTCACGTCAGACGAACTTCTGGCAAAGGTTAAGGAATTCCTCGGATACGCCCAGGAAGTCCTCTATTATGGACCCGAGTCCGAGGCTTCCTTGAAGACTCTCCTTGCCGATTCACACAAGACGGCCGACAATCCCGTGAAACTGGAGCGCCAGTATGAGAAGATGCGCAGGGTGACCGAGCCCGCAGTATATGTGGCTCCTTACGATTCCCGCCAGTTCAACTACATCCAGTTCTCCAACAGGGGAGAGGCCTTCGACAAGGGCGAGGCCGGAAACATCGAACTCTTCAACGCCTACTTTGGCGGCGGCATGAACACCGTGGTGTTCCAGGAGATGCGTGAGGCACGCGCCCTCGCATACAGCGCAGGCGCCTACCTGTCCACTCCCGCCACCCTCAAGGACGAGTATTCCTTCTACGCCACGATAGGCTCACAGAACGACAAGCTTGTCCAGGCAGTGAAGGCGTTTGACGAAATCATTAACGACATGCCAGTTTCAGAGGCCGCCTTCGACATTGCCAAGAGCAATATCGAGTCAACCCTCCGCACCCAGCGCTCCATAGGCGTACGCGCCCTGAACAGCTACCTCAGCGCCAGGGACCTGGGCCTTACCGAGCCTCTTGCAAAGACCATCTATGAGTCCCTTGGAGACCTTACCCTTGACAACCTGGTTGCAACCCAGCAGAAGTGGGTGAAGGACCGCACCTACATCTACGGTATCCTCGGTGATCCTGCGGACCTTGACATGGACTTCCTCAAGACCCTCGGCCCTGTGACCAACCTCACTCTGGAAGACATCTTCGGATTCTAATGGATCCGGACATAAAAAAGACCGGCGGTCAAAGACAGCCGGTCTTTTTTTGTTCAATGTAATTCTAGTAGCCGAGCTCGGTGACAGTCTTGCCGAAGTATGATGCTTCGTTGTCCTGTGCGTCAAGCTTGAATACCATGAAGTTAGGATTGTCGTTGGTGCAGGGTTCCCACTCGCCGCCGTTGGGGCCGTTAGGATCGCTGTACTTGGCGAAGTTTGTCCAGTAGGTGAGCATCTTCTCTGAGAGATCCCAGTCGCCTTGTGTCCAAGGCCTCCAGCAGTGCTGCAGGGACTTGAATACGAACCAGAGGTCTGAAGAGTGGAATGCGCCCTTGAGCCTTACGGTAACCTCAGGGTGTGAACCGTCGTCCGGGAGAGGACGTGCGAACTCGTAAGCCCATGCCTTGCCTCCCTTCTCCTTGCGGTTCTGGCCGAACGCGATTATTCCGTCGGTCATGTTGCTCATGTCGTTCATGGTGTAGCCGATCATGTAGGGAACGTCTGCAAGGGTTCCGTCAAGGGCGGCTGCGTCGAAGCTCTCCAGTGAAACGTAACCGTCAACTATAGGACGTGCGGAAACGCCTCCTGTGTTGCCTGTGGCGTTGCTGTAGATGGTTCCTGCGGCATAGATTACCTCAGTGTCAGCGGCACGCATCTTCTCGATGGTGTCATATCCTGCCCAGTCGTAAACGACCTTGGTTCCGAATGCGGCCTGCTGCAGGGCGTTGAGGCCTGCAGGGGCTACGGGAGCCTTGTATGCGGCAAGTTTGGGAGCTGCCGCAGGACGGGCTGCCGGAGCCGCGGCGGTACGTGCAGCGGGAGCTGCGCTGCCGGTGCGGGGAACTGTAAGTCCGCCGGCGCTCATGATGACCGCCTTGTGGAAGAGGCCGCGGGCGAGGGGAGACTCGCAGAGGGTCTTCACCGCTCCGCCGCCTGCGCTCTGGCCAAAGATCATTACGTTGCCGGGATCTCCACCGAACTGCTCGATGTTGTTCTTGATCCACTTGAGGGCTGCGATCATGTCCATGATACCGTAGTTTCCTGCGGCACCGTTGGGGCCTTCCTCGCAGAGGTCAGGATGTACAAGGAATCCGAAGACGCCAAGACGGTAGTTGATGGAAACCAGGACTACGTCCTTGCCAGCCCACTCCTGTGCGTCGAACTCAGGCTCGGTTCCGAATCCCTCGCGGTATCCGCCACCATGGATCCAAAGTGCGACAGGAAGTTTTGCATTGGTCTGTCCGGGCTGCTTTGTCCATACGTTCAGATAGAGGCAGTCCTCGCTGAACGGGGCCTCGTCACCGTAACCCCACTCTGTGTAGTAACCGCCCTTGTACTGGATGTGCTGGTAACTTGGGTTACCGAACCTGTTGGCCAGATAGACGCCCTTCCAGGGCTCTACCGGCTGGGGAGCTTTCCAGCGGTTTTCCCTGATAGGCGCTGCTGCGTAAGGGATTCCGCGGAATACGAACACGTCCTTTACATTGTCCACAGAAACGCCCTGAACCTGGCCTCCCTCAATGGAGAGGACCGGGCTGAGCTTTTCTTGTGAAACGGGCTTCTGGCATCCTACCAGGATAGCCAGAAGTCCGGTTAAAATCAGTATTTTCTTCATTTTAGTATCCGAGCTCTGTTACAGGCTGGCCGAATTCAGAAGCTTCCTTGTCCTGAGCGTCCAGTTTGAATACCATGAAGTTGGGGTTCTCCTTGGTGCAAGGTGCCCACTCGCCGCCGTTAGGGCCGTTAGGATCGCTGTATTTTGCGAAGTTGGTCCATGCGGTAAGCATCTTCTCTGAGAGATCCCAGTCGCCCTGTGTCCAAGGACGCCAGCAGTGCTGGAGTGACTTGAATACGAACCAGAGGTCTGAAGAGTGGAATGCGCCCTTGAGCCTTACGGTAACCTCAGGATGTGAGCCGTCGTCCGGGAGAGGACGTGCGAACTCGTAAGCCCATGCCTTGTTGCCCTTCTCCTGGCGGTTCTGGCAGAATGCTGCGATACCTGCGGAAAGGTTGCCCATATCGTTCATTGTGTAACCGATCATGTAAGGAACGTCAGCGAGTGATCCGTCAAGCGCGGCCTCGTCGAAGCTCTTGAGTGATACGTAACCGTCAACGATAGGAGCGCCGTTTACGCTGCCGTAGTTGCCTGTGGCGTTGTTGTAGATGGTTCCGGCTGCATAGATGATCTCAGTGTCAGCGGCACGCATCTTCTCGATTGTGTCATATCCAGCCCAGTCGTAAACGACCTTGGTGTTGAATGCTGCCCTCTGGAGTGCGTTGAGTCCTTCAGGAGCAACAGGAGCCTTGTAAGCTGCGAGCTTTGGAGCTGCTGCCTGAGGTGCGCCGAATCCAGGGAATCCTCCGCGCGGAGCTGCTCCCCTTCCGCCTGCTGCGCCACCCTGTGCAGGAACTGTAAGTCCGCCTGCGCTCATGATGACAGCCTTGTGGAAGAGACCGCGGGCGAGAGGAGACTCGCAAAGGGTCCTTACTGCGCCGCCACCTGCGCTCTGGCCAAAGATCATTACGTTGTTGGGATCTCCACCGAACTGCTCGATGTTGTTCTTGATCCACTTGAGAGCGGCGATCATATCCATGATTCCGTAGTTTCCTGAAGCGCCGTTAGGACCTTCCTCGCAGAGCTCAGGATGGGTAAGGAATCCGAATACGCCAAGACGGTAGTTGATGGAAACAAGGATTACGTCCTTGCCTGCCCACTCCTGTGCGTCGAACTCAGGCTCGGTTCCGAATCCCTCGCGGTATCCGCCACCGTGAATCCACATTGCAACGGGGAGTTTTGCATTTGTCTGTCCGGGCTTCTTGGTCCATACGTTCAGATAGAGACAGTCCTCGCTGAAAGGAGCCTCGTCTCCGTAACCCCACTCTGTGTAGTAGCCACCCTTGTACTGGATGTGCTGGTAGCTAGGGTTACCGAACCTGTTTGCGAGATAAACTCCTGTCCAAGGAACTACCGGCTGCGGAGCTTTCCAGCGGTTCTCCCTGATAGGAGGTGCCGCGTAAGGGATTCCGCGGAATACGAACACGTCTTTAACATTGTCTACTGACACACCCTGAACCTGGCCACCCTCAATTGTGAGGACCGGGCTGAGTTTTTCAGTTGCAGCCTTCTGGCAGCCTACCAGAAGAGTCAGTAAACCGGCTAGGATTAAAAGTTTTTTCATAATGTGTTATATGATTAAACGATCGTGCGGTTAAAACAACTTCAAATATAGCAATTTTTTTCTATTGATAATCAATTTTATCAATGAGGAAGTTTACCGTTGCTGTAGAGCCAGTCGTTTACGTCTTCGTCAAGGAATCCGGGAGTCTGCTCAAGTACGCCGTTAGCCAGTGAGATTTCCGTGGAAGGAATCCTCATGAAACCATGTGAAGCCTTGTAACGCGCGGAGATGCCCGGGCCGTCCCAGTTCCTGTAGCCGCCCTGAACCACAGTTCCGCGGTAGGTGTTGTACTCGCCAAGCTGATTCTGCTCGATGATGTCTCCCGCCGTTTCAGGATACCACCTTCGGAGGTCGTTGAAACGGATTCCCTCAAAGCAGAACTCATACCTGCGCTCCTTCTGCAGACGCTCGAAAGTATAGCTGTCGTAAGGCTGCAGGCCGGCGCGTGCGCGGATCTGGTTCATTCCGGTCACGGTGCCCTCCAGTTCGTCCAGCATGAGGAGCACGTCGGCGTAGCGGATATAGATCACGTCGTTGCGCATACCGCTGGAGTTGGAGTTGGTATCGAAGTTGGGATAGCAGCGGAAGAAGGTACGGTAGATGGTTCCATCCATCTTTCCTCCTTCGAGTGCGGAAACGTTGATGTACTTCTTGTTGTACAGGAAAGTCTTCTCAACCTCCTTGGTAGGGGCGCCTTCGTAGTAGTCCATCTCGGCCTTTTCGCCTGCAGGCCACCATGTTCCGGCCGTGCCGTCGGAGTAAACCTGCGCGGCGTTTCCTGTTGCCAGGATGGTTCCAAAGAATCGCTTGTCGGCAAGGCCGTAGTCAGGATCCTCAGCCCAGTCCCTCGCGAATTTAGGATTGACGGAGTTCTCGTTGTAAGCGCCGCCGTAAGGGAACATTGACTTGGATACGTTGTTGGAAAGGTCACGCAGACCCTGGCGCAGGCCAAGGCAGTTTCCGTTTCCGTTCAGGTTGGCCACAAGGCTGAAATGCGCACCCCAGATGGTCTCCTTGCAGTGGTTGCCCACCCAGTGGAGTCCTTCCTTTCCGGCGTATGTGCCAAGTTCGTCCTGGGTTCCGTATGCGTAGCCGGTGGTGTAGTCATTGGTGTAGCACCAGATCTCGCGCTGGTCGCTTACCAGACCAAAGCCGGAATTGTCGCGTACGTCCTTGAGGTAGTTGATGACGTCTGCCTTGGTGACGCCGGCCATGTCGCTCTTCTTGTAGAATCCGGTGTAGAACATCCATATCCTTGCCATGAGGGCCTCTGCCGCGTATTTTGTGGCGCGTCCGACCATGCCGGCGGTCTGGGTGTAGCCGTATTCTGAAGGCATGAGGCTGATGGCCTGCTTGAGGTCGCTGGCTATGGAAGCGTATATCTCATCCACGCTTGCCTTTTCCTTGTTCACAGGCTCAGTGCTGTCAAGCAGCGGGAAAGTTCCAAAGTTCTGTGCCAGTTCCCAGTCGTACCATGCACGGAGGAAATAAAGCTGGCCAATGATGTAGTTCTTGGTCTTTGAACTGTCAAAGAGCGCGTCGTCCAGTTCAGGGATGGTCTGGAGGCCGTAGTTGGAGCGGAATACGCCCTCGTAATAAGTCTTCCATGCATCCGTGATGCTCTCCTGCCTCTGGATCAGGAACCTGTCGTATGCCTGGGCCCAGGTAGAAGATGTGGAGCCTGCTCCAAAGCAGTCGTCGCTGGCAGCGTTCGCAATGAAGATGGAGCTCTGCCATGCATAGCTCTCCTGATACATCCTGGGCAGTCTGTTATAGACGCCGGTCAGGATCTGGTCCGCGTCGGCGGCTGTCTGGGGGAAGTTGCCGGTATCCTTCTTGTTGAAGTTGGTGGAGTCGAGGATAGAATCCATGTCGCAACCGGTAGCAACGAGCGCCAGTGCAAATGCTATATATGTAAATATCTTTTTCATATTCAATTCCTCCTTAATTAAAATCTGATGCTGATTCCGGCCTGGAATACCTTGGGGTTAGGATAGAAACCGCGGTCGATACCGGAAGTCCAGCTGTAGCCTGCGCCGTAGCCCACCTCCGGGTCCATACCGTCGTACTTGGTGAAAGTGATAAGGTTCTGTCCCGTGAAGAAGATCCTCAGCTGCTCGCAAGGAAGTTTCTTGAAAGCGGACTTGAGGTCGTAACCGATGGTGATGTTGCGGACTTTGAGATAGTCTGAGTCAAATACCCAGATGTCTCCCTGATAGCCCTTGCAGTAGAAGTTGTTGTGCTTTCCTGAGGAGAAGCGCGGGAAGGAATTGGTGGAGCCTTCGCCAGTCCACAGCCTCTTTACGAAGTTGTTGGCGTAGTTGTCGGTGTTCTTCCATCCGAACTCGTGATAGGTGAGGTAGCACTGCTGGCCAAAGTCGCCGGAACCGTTGATTGAAACGTCCAGGCCCTTCCAGCTGAAGCCGATGTTGAATCCCACCGTGTAATCCGGATGAGGGTTACCTATCTCCGTTACGTCGTTGTTGTCGTATACGCCGTCCACAACCTGCTCCGTCCAGATAACGTCACCCGGCTGGGTGTTCTCGTATCCGTTCATGAAGGTGTAGCCCTTGTCGCGGTATTCGTCAATCTGGGCCTGGTTCTGGAAGATACCCTCGCTGGCGATACCGGTGAAGTAGCCGATAGGCTTGCCCGGGCGCGCCTCGAAGGCGTTGTAAACGTTTACGTTGTTTGAGATCACGTTGTATCCTCCGTGGATGATTCCGTCAGCGTTGTTGATGTAGAGAACCTCATTGCGGTTGTGTGAGAGGCTGACGTTGGCGTTGTACCTGAAGTCTCCAATATGGTCGTTCCAGCCAAGGGAGATCTCGAATCCCTCGTTGCGCACGGCGCCGCCGTTGATGGTAGGAGCACCCGTTCCGTATGTCTTGAGGGCGGGGGCGTCAACCAGCCAGTCCTTGGTGTCCTTGCGGTAGAGGTCGAATCCTATGTTCATCCTGTAGTCGAAGAGGTTGGCGTCGAATCCGAGGTCTATCTGCTCGGTGGCCTCCCAGGTAAGTTCGGTGTTGGGGATGATGTCCGGATAGGCTCCGGTGGAAGTGGCGGACTGGTCGTATGTGAAGTCATATCCAGTGATGAAGGCTACGGTTCCAAGATACTGGAAAGCCTTGATGCGGGAGTTTCCGTTGCGGCCCCAGCTTGCGCGGAGTTTCAGGAAGTCCAGCCATCCCTTGGAGAAGTCCATGAAGTCCATGTTGGAGATAACCCATCCTGCGGAGAATGAAGGGAAGTATCCGTAGCGGTGACCGCGTGCGAAGTTGGATGAACCGTCGGCACGGAGGATGGCGGTTGCCATGTAGGTCTCCTTGTAGTTCCAGTTCAGACGTCCGAACAGCGAGAACAGGTTGTTGTATGGTGTCTGGTTGGATCCGCTAACAGATAACATGCTGGAGTTGATGTCGCTGTCGCAGTTGCTGATGGTGGCGGATTCCCAGGTTCCGAACAGGGTCTGCTGGCGGGTGGTGGAGAGGGAAGTGCCCCATGCGGTTCCTTCAATTGACTGTCCTACCAGGGCGTCAAAGTGGTGCTGGCCAAAGTTGTGGCTGTACTGCAGGGTGTTCTCCCATGTCCAGCTCTGGCTGAGGCTCATTGACTGGGTGATGTCGTCATACTCGTTGAAACTGTTTCCGGCAAGCTGGTAGGTAGGGGTGTACTCCCTGCTTGCTCCCGTTCCCAGACGATAGCCGAGCTGTGTCTTGAAAGTCCAGTCCTGCAGCGGGGTGAATGTAAGGAATGCGTTGGCCTGGATGCTGTAGTTGCTTCCCTGGTACTTTGAATAGGTGTTGGACTCCAGGGGGTTGGTGATGTTCTCTTCCTGGTACCATCCGTCACGGATCTGGTCCTCATAGGTGTAGAGGGTTCCGTCTGTGTCGTATGCAGGGAGGAGAGGGTCGTACTGCATCAGGGAGCGAAGTTCCGTGCTGTAGTTGTGGTTGAAGTATTGGCTGATTACCAGGTTCTCGCCAAAGGTGAGGATGTCGCGGCCGGAGCTCGCCTTCCACAGTGAAATGTCGCTGTTGATGCGGAAGGTGTTCCTCTTGTAGTAATACTTGCCCTTTGGATATCCGAACGATGACTCGGAGTATGAGTTTGAGTAACCCATTGAGAAACGGATCAGGTCAGAGCCACCGGTGATTCCTACGGAAGTTCCGTACATTGGAGCGTTCTGGTTGATCATTTCCTTGACCCAGTTGGTTCCGTCCCAGGTTCCGTTCTGGATCTGGGCCCACTGTACGGGCATTACGTTGGGGTAGTCGTAGTAATGCTCGCCCGGCTGGATGGCGCCTTCGTCAAGCATGGCGCGGTCTACCAGGTCTATGTACTCCTTGGCTCCCACGGTGGAAACGCCGTTCATGTTGGGGCGCTGGATAGCGTAGTATGAGTCGAAGGTTACAGTAACCTTGTCCCTCTTTCCCTGGCGGGTGGTTACGAAGATTACTCCCGCGGCGGCACGGGCTCCGTAGATGGCGGCCGATGCGGCGTCCTTAAGGATGCTGATGGACTCGATATCGGAGGAGTTGAGGTGCTCGATGGATCCGCCGGCAATGCCGTCGATAACGTACAGAGGGGTTGAGTCTCCGGTGGTGTTCAGACCGCGGATGGTGATCTTGGGGCTGCCCCAGGACATACCGCTGGTACGTGTGATGCTTACGCCAGGGGTGGTGCTGTAGAGTGAAGTCAGGACGTTGGTCGTGCTCTGTTTCTGGATTTCATCGCTGTTCACGGTCACCACAGATCCGGTCACCAGACCTTTCTTCTGCGTACCGTAACCCACAACGACGGCTTCTTCCAGGGCCTCGTTGTCCTCCGAAAGCGTAATTGTCATCGGATTCCCGCTGGTAACTACTACCGACTGGGTTGAATAACCGATTGAAGAGAATTCAAGGGTAGAACCTGGGGCTACCTGAATGGAGAAGTTACCGTCAAGATCGGTAACTGTACCGGCGGTGGTGCCCTTGACAAGGACTCCGACGCCGATCAGCGGATCTCCGTTTGCGTCTATGACCTTTCCGTTAGCGGTAACGGTCTGGGCGAAAGCGTGAGATCCGAATGCCGTCAAGGCAATCAAAACTGCCAAAAGAGCCCTCAGCAGGCTCGCTTTCGATAGATTCATAGGATTTTTTAAGGTTAGTTGAATTAATGTTTATGATTAAAAGTTAAAATGTGGTCAGTTGATATAATTCTATTAGTAAAGATAAGATTTTTCTGTGTATTGTACTATCTTGATGTGTCTTTTTTTTGCGCCTGACATCATACAATTTGAAAATTATTAAAAAAATCAACACGAAAAATTTGGCAAAACAAAGATTATTGCTATATTTGTCCTTGAAGTTTTTCATAGTTTAAGTTTAGGTTAAGTAGCGAGGCAGCCGCAGAGATGCGGCTACCTCGTGAAATTTTAATGAAACCCTAACTCTTAAACTATATGAAAAACATCTTTGTCATGGCGGCCGCGGCCGCCCTTCTCACTGCGTGCGATTACTTTTTCCCCGTAGAAAACGGGGAACTTTCCATCTCCTTCTCAAAAGAGGGCTATCTGGCCACAAAATCTTCAAGAACAATCCCTGACACAAACAGTTTCATCCTCTCAGTGGTTTCCGCAAAGGGGAGCGTGCTGTATGACGGCGCATACGGCGCCGCGCCGCAGCCCATACAGGCGGCTCCCGGCTCTTATACGGTAAAGGTGGTTTCAGAACGATCTTCCGGTCCGGCGTTTGAAATGCCCTTGTACGGAGATGAGCAGATTGTGGGAGTCGAGACTGGAGGCCTGTCAAATGTAAACTTGTTCTGCACGCAATTGAACTGCGGCATTAAACTGAACTATGACTACACTTTCCTTCAGAGGTATCCGGGGGCGGGCGTCCTGATCACCTCCGCGGAAGGCTCCCTTGCCTATCCGGCGGGGGAGACCCGCACGGCTTATTTCCAGCCCGGCATAGTGAACCTTCAGCTGAAACAGGGCGATGCGCTTTCGCCGCTCATGACCAGGAGCCTGAAGGCGAGGGAGAATCTCATCCTGAATATTTCCTCCGCACAGAACCAGGGGCTTACCATCCAGGTGGACACCTCCTGCACCTGGATCAATGAGGAATATATCATTGGAGGACAGAACGATGATCCGGGAACGGAGCCGGACAACGCCATGGGCGTATGGGACGCAAGGCAGAACGTGGGGGCCAGGGAAGTGTGGGTTTACGGATACATCGCCGGGGGAGACCTGTCGTCTTCCAAGGCAAAATATGAAGGGCCCTTCACGTCAAAGACAAACCTGCTCCTGAGTCCGAAATATCCTGTAAGCAGCAGGGAAGGATGTGTCTCCGTACAGCTCCAGCAGGGGGATACCAGGGACGCCCTGAACCTGGTTGACAACCCGCAACTGCTTGGAAGACAGGTATTTCTGAAAGGTAATATAGTGGCTTCATATTACGGTCTGCCGGGCATTCAGGCCATTACTGAATTTGTGCTGTCACTCCCTTGATAAATGATTTTTTTTAGATATCTTTGTCAAGATTAACCAATAAGTAATAACATGTATTCTTTAGGTATTGATATAGGCTCTTCATCCATAAAGGTTTCTTTACTGGATATTGAAAAAGGCGTATGCCTTGCGTCATCTACTAACCCAACGGCAGAAATGAAGATATCTTCCCCGGTAAAAGGCTGGGCGGAGCAGGATCCAATGCTCTGGTGGAAGTATATCTGCGACGGTGTTCAGGATATCGGACTGCAGTATGACCTCAAGCAGGTTTCTTGTATAGGTATCACATATCAGATGCACGGACTCGTCGCGGTGGACAAGGACATCCATCCTGTCCGCGACGCCATTATCTGGTGTGACTCCCGCGCCGTGGCTATAGGTGAGGAGGCCCTCGAGGCCATCGGTCATGAAAAGTGCGTTACACATCTGCTCAACTCTCCGGGCAACTTCACGGCTTCCAAGCTCGCCTGGGTGAAGCGCAACGAGCCGGAGGTATATGAGAAGATCTACCGCTTCATGCTCCCTGGAGACTACATCAACTATCTCCTTACAGGAAACGTGTCCACAACGGAGACAGGCCTTTCAGAGCAGATTCTCTGGGACTTCAAGCAGAACGCCAGGGCTGACTTCGTGGCCGATTACTACGGAATTGACACGGCAATGATCCCTGACATAGCCCCTTCAATAGGCATATCAGGAAGGACAACGGCCAAGATAGAGGCCCTTCTGGGAATTCCTCAGGGAACCCCTGTCGCATACCGCGCAGGAGACCAGCCAAACAACGCATTCTCACTTGACGTACTCAACCCCGGTGAGGTTGCGGCTACCGGCGGTACCAGCGGAGTTGTATACGCCGTTACTGACAAGCGTCTCCCTGACCCTCAGTTTCGCGTAAACAGTTTCCTTCACGTTAACCACACTGCAAAGCAGAACCGTTACGGAGTTCTCCTTTGCATCAACGGAACCGGAATCCTCAATTCATGGGTAAGGCGCAACATCGCCCCGGATATGACATATAGCCAGATGAACATCATCGCTGACAGCATCCCTGTAGGATCTGACGGCCTTCTCATGCTCCCGTTCGGAAACGGAGCGGAGAGAGTCCTGGGCAACCGCCAGGTTGGCGCCGGCATCGCCGGAATTGACCTCGTACGCCACTCTTCGGCACATATCATCAGGGCCGCCCAGGAAGGCATCGCATTCTCCTTCCGTTACGGCCTTGACGTAATCAAGGAACTCGGCATGGCAACAAAGGTTATCCACGCCGGAAAGGCAAACCTGTTCCTGAGCCCTATATTCCGCCGTACCCTTGCCACCCTCTGTGACTCCACCATCGAGATCCTCAGCACTGACGGAGCCCTTGGAGCAGCCCGCGGAGCGGCTCTCGGATGCGGATTCTACAAAGATTCCAAAGAGGCTTTCGCAAACCTTCAGAAGGAAGGCGAGGTCACCCCTGTGGCAGAGTGGAAGGAACCTCTCGAGGAGGCTTATGGAAGATGGAAAGAATATCTTAACAAATCACTTTAATAATTAATTATCATTTATGGCTAACAAAGAATATTTCCCGACCGTAGGGAAAATCCCTTTCGAGGGTAAGGGTTCAAAGAACCCCATGGCATTCCATTACTATGATCCTGAGAAGGTCGTAGCAGGCAAGAAGATGAAGGACTGGCTCAAGTTCGCAATGGCTTGGTGGCACACACTGTGCGCTGAGGGAAGCGATCAGTTCGGTCCTGGAACCAAGACATTCCCTTGGAACGGCGATCCTGACCCGGTTCAGGCCGCAAAGAACAAGGTTGACGCCGGCTTCGAGCTCATGCAGAAACTCGGAATCAACTTCTACTGCTTCCACGATGTAGACCTCGTAGCAGAGGCTGACACAATCGAGGAGTATGAGAAGAACCTCAAGGAGGTTGTCGCTTACCTTAAGAAGAAACAGGAAGAGACCGGAATCAAGCTCCTCTGGGGCACAGCAAACGTATTCGGACACAAGCGTTACATGAACGGCGCTTCCACAAACCCTGACTTTGACGTTGCAGCACGCGCAATGGTTCAGATCAAGAACGCCATTGACGCTACAATCGAACTGGGCGGACAGTGCTATGTATTCTGGGGCGGCCGCGAGGGCTACATGAGCCTCCTGAACACTGACATGAAGCGTGAGAAAGAACACATGGCCACAATGCTCAAGATGGCCCGTGACTATGCACGCGGAAAGGGATTCAAGGGCACATTCCTCATCGAGCCTAAGCCGATGGAGCCTTCAAAGCACCAGTATGACGTCGATTCAGAGACCGTTATCGGATTCCTCCGCGCCAACGGACTTGACAAGGACTTCAAGATCAACATCGAGGTTAACCACGCTACACTCGCAGGCCACACCTTCGAGCACGAGCTCCAGGCTGCATCTGACGCAGGCCTCCTCGGAAGCATCGACGCAAACCGCGGTGACTATCAGAACGGATGGGATACCGACCAGTTCCCTATCGACCTGTTCGAGCTCGTTCAGGCTATGATGGTCATCATCCGCAACGGCGGCCTCGTTGGTGGAAGCAACTTCGACGCTAAGACCCGTCGTAACTCTACTGACCTTGAGGACATCGTTCTCGCACATGTTTCCGGAATGGACGTAATGGCACGCGCACTTGAGATCGCAGCTGACGTTCTTGAAAACTCTCCTATCGAGGCAATGCGCAAGGAGCGTTACGCTTCTTACGACGCTGGAGTAGGTAAGGACTTCGAGGATGGCAAGCTCACCCTTGAGGATGCAGTTGCATACGCAAAGAAGGTAGGCGAGCCCAAGCAGACCTCCGGCAAGCAGGAGCTCTACGAGAGCATCATCAACCTGTACATCTAGTACTTTGATAATCAAAATAAAAGAGGCGACCGAAAGGCCGCCTCTTTTTTGTGTTTGCTGTTTCCTAATAACCCTGGTTCTGGTTCAGGTTAGGATTGTTGTCAACCTCTGAGATAGGGATTGGCAGCCAGATCTTGTGGGCCTGGAAATCCTTGTTGAACTTGTCGGAACGCTTGGCTATCTTCTGGTAGTAAGATCCCATGTCGCCGATGCCCCAGCGGCGGATGTCTACGAAACGCTCGCACTCGAAGGAGGTCTCCTTCGCATCCTCGATGTCAAGGACGCTCATCACGGCGTCAAGCGTGATGTTGCCGGCCTTGATGGCTGCGTATCCGAAGTCCGCGTTCATGTCGTTGGAACTGTCGTTGTCAGGGTTTACATATACGGAAGCGACAGGCTCGCGGTCTGCAAGCTTGGCGAGTCCGGCGCGCTGGCGTACGTCGTCAATCTGCTTGATGGCGCCGTTCAGGTCTCCGGTCTGGGCAAGGCACTCGGCATAGTCCAGCTTGATCTCACCAAGGCGGAAGATACGGTTGTTGGTTCCCTCGCAGTTGTCGGAGTTAACCTGTACGCCGTTCTCGTACTGGGCCACGTATTTGTTGATCATCACGCGGGTACCGCGGTCCTTCCACAGGTTGTAGTCCTTGTATCCCCACTGGTCGTGTGCAGGGAAGTCGTTGAAGATATCCGGGTACAGGAGGGTAGCCTCCAGACGCGGGTCATACATTCCGGCCGTGGTCGTAGGAGTGTCGGCTACAGTAACCTCGTTCTTGAAGGCCCAGAGCAGCCAGCGCTCTGCGTCGTAGTCACCCCATCCAAGAGGGGACAGTCCGTAGAATTTCCACCTCCACATACCGTAATCCGGAGTAGCGCCGTTGTTGTTACGTCCGTAGTATGCTCCACCGGCACCTGCGGTGTTGGCGTAGTTCTGGATCTCCCAGATTGACTCGGAGTTGTTCTCGGTAGTGATCTTGAAGTTGTCGTTGAAGTCAGCGACAAGGCTGAATCCTCCGTTCTCAATGATATCCCTGTAGTAAGGCAGGGCCTTGGCGTACTGCTTGTTCCAGTTCATGTAGGTCTTACCAAGCACGCAGGCTGCGAACCACTTGGTAACACGGTACTGGTTGGCGTACTTGCCGCTGTAGTTCTTGAAGTAGGATCCCGGAAGGACTTTGTATGCGAATTCCGCATCCTCGACTATCTTCTGGCAAACCTCGTCGAAGGTGTTCTCTGCAGGCTCGTCGCCGGCTTCTGTAACATAGTCGATGTAAGGGATCTTGCCGTAAAGCATAACCAGCTGATAATACGCGTATGCGCGGATGGCCTTGGCCTGGCCTATGATCTCGTCCTTGTTGTACTCCTTCCATTCAGTTACGTTCTCCTCAGCGAACTGTATTACCTGGTTGCTGCGGAATACCTGCTGGTAAAGCTGGTTCCATGTGGTGGTGTTCCAAAGCCAGGAGTAGTTCTCGTAATGGAGCATGATGTAGTTGATCAGGTCCGTGGTGGAGTATGTGAGGCACTCGTCGGACTGGCCTGAGAACTGGTTGGAACTCATCATTGAGTAATATGAGTTGTAGAAAGAGTGGTAGAGACCTGTCAGGGTGAGGTCAATGTCTCCTTCGGAGTTGAAAGCGGTGTCCTTGGTAAGGGCGTTCGGATTGTCCAGGACAAGCAGGTCATTTGAGCAGGAGGCGGCGAATAAGGCGCCCAGTGCTATCGTCAATATATATAAGTACTTTTTCATAATCCCTAGAATGTCATGTTAAGACCGAAGATGATAGTGTACGGATTTGAAACGCCGGTGCCGTAGTTGCCCGGAGTGAAGATGCCGCCCTTGAAGTCAGGATCGAGACCTGAGAACTTTGTGAGGGTGAGCATGTTCTGTGCGGTAACGGAAGCGGTGAGGCTCTTGATTACAGTGCCTATGGCTCCCTTAGGCAGCCAGTTGTAACCCAGGGAGATAGAGTTGAACTTGAAGAAGTCTCCTCTCTCAAGGAACCTGGTGGTGTAGGCTATGTCATTGTAAGTGTAGCCCTGGCGTGCGCGAGGATACCAGATGTCGTTGTGCTGGTTCTCGGTGGTCCACCAGTTAAGTCCGCTGCGCAGCTGATGGATGGTGTTTGCGGAACGTCCGTCAACCGTTGAGCGGTAACCGTTCAGGGTGTACTTGAAGAACTCGCCGAATCCGGAGATCTGGAGGCTCCAGTTCTTGTATTCGGCCATGATGTTCAGGGAAGCCTCGAGGCCCGGCCAAGGACTCTTGTCATAGATGGCCTGGCGGTCAGAGGTGTTGATACGGCCGTCTCCGTTGACATCCTGGAAGTTGATGTCTCCGGCCTTGGCGTTACGCAGCTTGGAAGCGGCGGCTTCCTCGTCGGTCTGGAACAGGCCGTCTGCAACTACAAGGTAGAACAGTCCCAGAGGATGGCCAACTTCTGACCAGGTGTTGGTAGTGTAGTAGTTGGTGACGCCGTATCCCAGTCCGTCAAGGCGGTTCTCGTTATGTGAGAAGTTGGCGCCGATACGGTAGCTGAAGTCGCGGTTAACGTTCTGCCTCCACTGGAGCTGCAGCTCGATACCGCGGTTGGAAAGGGTGGCGGAGTTAACTACAGGGTTGTTGGTGGCTCCGTTCACACGGAGGATTTCCTGGTTGTAGAGACAGTCCTTTGACTTGGATACATAGTACTCCAAGGTAACAAGGAGCTGGTTGTTGAGGAATGCCATGTCAATACCGGCGTTGTGCTGGATCAAGGTCTCCCAGGAGATATCCCTGTTGGAGAGTTCCACGATAGCCTGGCCTGCGGTAGGTGCGAGGCCTCCGGAGTAGTTGTATGATGTATAGCTGTTGATCAGGGACATCCAGTCATAGTTTCCTACGTTCTGGCTTCCCAGGCGTCCGTAACTGTAACGGATCTTGAAGTCGTTCATCCAGGAAACGTTCCAGAAGTCTTCCTGAGAAACACGCCAGCCCACTGACATTGAAGGGAAGAATCCCCACTTGTTGCCGGGTGCGAAGCGTGAAGAACCATCTGCACGTACCGTTGCCTGGAAGAGATACTTGCTGGCGTATGAATAGTTAACACGGCCGAAGTAGGAGATCAGGCGGCTCTGGTTGGTGCTTCCGGTAGATCCTGAGAGTACGAGTCCACTGCTCACGTTCTTAAGATAGAAGCCGCCGGCGGTCTGTACCAGCTGCTGGCGTGCAGAACCTACGCTGCTGCTGAAAGTATCCTGATAGGACTGTCCCAGCACGGCGTTGATGTTATGCTGTCCAAGGATCTTGTCGTAGTTCAGGGTGTTCTCGATCAGGTAGGTGGTGCTGCGGCTGGCTGAAGCGCTGGCATTGGAAGCCACGTCGGTGAAGTTCAGGGCGAACTGGGTACCGGTCTCCCAGCTGCGTGAATGGTTGTCATTGATGTTGGCTCCAAGGTTCAGCTTATATTTGAGTCCGTCGATAGGGAGCTTGATCTCTCCCCAGGCTGATGCGCGGATGTACATGGCCTCGCTGAGGCTGTAGCCGTTGGAGTCGTCGCAGGTGGCCACTACGTTATATGCGGTGGTGTATGCAGGGTTTCCGGTGTTGTTTCCGATACCCCAGCCCCTCTTTCCGTATACGTCATCGTGGATAGGTACCAGCGGGGACATTCCAACCACGTTGTTGAGGCCGCTGTTGGAATGGCTCTTGTTGTTGGTGAGACCGAACTGCAGGCTCTGTCCGAAGGTTACTATTCCCTTGGTGAAGGAAGAGGTGATGGATGCGGTCTCACGCCTCATTGAACGTCCTATCTGGGCGCCGCTGTTGGCCATGTGTCCGTAGGATACGCGGAAGCGCGCGTCCTGGCTTCCTCCGGATATTGACAGGTCATATTTCTGCTGGATTCCGGTCTTGTAGTATGCGTCCTGCCAGTCAGTGTTATGTGTCCAGAAGTTAGGTGTGGCAGCCCTTGAAGAACCGGTCGCGCGGCCGTCCTCGTAGGTCTGGGTGAGGAGGGCGACGGCCTCGTCATGGTCAGCGTAGTTGTCACGCTTGTTCCACTGTACGGAGGTTTGGTTGGAGAAGGAGATGTCCACCTTTCCGGCCTTGCCCTGCTTGGTTGTGATGATGATAACGCCGTTTGCGGCGCGGGATCCGTAGATGGCCGCCGCAGAGGCGTCCTTGAGGATCTGGATGCTGTCAATGTCATCAACGTTGAATCCGATGTTGTTGGAAGTAGGGATTCCGTCGATGATGTAGAGAGGGGTGTTGTTGGTGAGGGAGCTAGTACCACGGATGAGGACCGTAGGAAGGTCTCCCAGACCGCCGCTTGAACGTACGTTGACACCGGCTGCAAGGCCCTGGAGGGCGTCGGCGATCGAGTTGTTCGCCTTGTTCTTGTAGTCTGAGGTCTCAATTACGGAAACGGCTCCGGTGAGGTCTGCCTTCTTGATGGATCCGTATCCGATCACGACCATCTCATCGAGCATTTCGGAAGATTCGTTCATCACCGCGTTGATGGTACTGCTGTTGCCTACGGCAATCTCCTGAGTATCCATACCGATGAATGAGAAGACCAGTGTGGCTCCGTTGGGAACGTTGGGCAGGGTGTAGCGTCCATTGGTATCAGTGCTGGTACCTATGGAATTGTTTCCCCTGACCATTACGGCCACGCCCGGTACCGGTTCGCCTGCAGAATCTGTCACAGTACCGGACACCGTCCTGGTCTGGGAAAATGCTGTGGCTCCGATAAGCATAATGGCTAATGCCATGCAACTCTTTAACAAAAGTCTTTTCATATGCCTTTGGTTTAAAATTAGATTATAGTAAGGTTGAAAGATAATTCAGTTACGGAAGGTATTTCTCTCCCAGGACAAGCTTGTCGCCGCTCAGGTCCACGGTCCATATTTCAGGCTTGCGCGGGCCGTCGCCCTCGGAATGATGGATGGCCATGAGGGTCTTGCCTTCGAATGACTTGAACAGCATTGCATGTCCGGAATTGTCTCCCTTGAAGGAATCCTCTTCCTGGATCCATGGTCCGTCAATGGTGCCTGACTCGGAATATGCCACGCCTTCGCAGTAGCGGTTCTTTCCCCAGCTGGCCCATATCATTCCCAGGCGCCCGGTACCGGTTCGGAACAGTTCGGGCCCGTCTGTTACCCAGCCGGGAATCTTCATTCCGTAGGTGGCCTCGCCGTTGCCGTTCATCTCATATACCCACGGCGCCTCGCTGGCGCGGAACATGGTCTTTGGCTTGGTGAGGGGAGTGCTGAAGTCATCGCTCATCTCCATGTATTCCATGGTGCCGTCGATTGTCTGCAGCCACTCGTGCACGAACACTACGTAGTTCTTGCCGCCCTCGCTCCAGATTGTGCCGTCCAGGATGGCCCAGTTGCGGGGGTACAGGCAGAAGTCATATTCATTTACGATTGGCTTGTAAGGGCCCTTTGCGGTATCGGAAACCAGGACCATTGACTGGGCGCGGTGCACGTTGTAACGGCGCGGTATCACGTCCACAAGGTCATCGCGGTCGCTGAAGGTACCAATGAAATAATACTTGTCCCCAATGTGGTGGAGCTCCGCGGCGGCTACGCCTCCGGATTTCTCCATCCATGTGCCTGACACATCGTAAGCCTGGTAGGGACCGGTCCACATGTTGAGGTCAGGGGATGTGTAGATGCGCCCTCCGGTGCTGGTGAGGTAGTACAGGTGTGTGGCCTCGTCTGCAAGGATGAACGGGTCGCTCATGGAAAGCTCTGCAAGCGGGACTGTCTTTACCTCCGGCGCCGGCCGCGGCTGCTGGGGACGCGCTGCGGCACCCTGGGTTGCCGGCCGCGCGGATCCGAAGCCTTTCTGGCCCGGGTCGGAAGGCGGGGCCTGCTCGCCTGGAACCAAAGGTTCCTGCGGCTCTGCTATACAGGGCTTGGGCGCATTGTTGCAGGATACGGTAATTGCGCATACTGCCAATGCCATTGACAATAGGTTAAGTCTGGTTCTGAACATATGGTTATATGTTTATAGTGTCTAAGTGGTTTATATCAAAAGTAGTGATTATTATAGTAATGTGCAATCAAATAATAAAAGATTTAAAGCCCGCTGTCACAGCGGGCTTTAATGGTTAGTTAGTAGTGTATTACCTTAAAGAAGGCTAATTATGTTGGTTAGAATTATCAGCTAGGACTTAATCGTTTTAAGTCTGTTGCAAAGGTACACCTATTTTTTGATTTTGCAACACAAAAAACAAAAAAATCAAGAAAAATTATATTTTGATTTTAAAATTTTTTAGAAAGTAGCTCTGGCCGGAGTTCCTTTGTCCTCTGGAGCGCCTGCTCGTCCTGCCATGACTGGATTAACTTGGGATTGCCGCTTAACAGCACGTCCGGAACTTTCCAGCCGTTGAACTCCGCGGGACGGGTATAGACGGGAGGGGAGAGGAGGTCGTCCTGGAAGGAATCGCTGAGGGCGGAGGTCTCGTCCGTCAGGGCGCCGGGTATCAGGCGGACTATGGAGTCCGCCACCACGGCGGCCGGGATCTCGCCTCCGCTCAGGACATAGTCCCCTATGGAAATCTCCCTTGTGATGAGGTGCTCGCGGATGCGGTGGTCAATTCCCTTGTAGTGTCCGCAGAGGAGAATAATGTTCTCCTTGAGTGATAGTTCGTTGGCCATTCCCTGGTTGAGGAGTTCGCCGTCAGGGGACATGTAGATGATTTCGTCATAAGTGCGTTCGGCAGTGAGTTCGTTTATCATCTTGAACACGGGTTCCACCATCATCACCATGCCGGCGTCGCCGCCGTAGCAGTAGTCGTCCACGGACTTGTGGGGCCCCAGTCCGTATTTGCGGATGTTGTGTACGTGTATCTCCACAAGGCCTTTTTTTATGGCCCTGCCAACTATTGAGTGGCTCAGCGGACTCTCCAATAATTCAGGTACGACGGTAAGTATATCTATCCTCATTTTGACATTAATCCTTTTGCGTAGCAAAAATAGCAAATAGTTCAAAAATTTAGGTATATTTGTAGGCTAATACTTAATTAACATCTATTATGAGTGAGAATAATATTCCTGATGTTGTAAACCAGGCATCAGATGTACTTGAAACCGTAGAAGCGGCAGTAGAACAGACAGTAGAAACGGCAACCGGCGCAGCGGAGAAGACCTTCGAGGAACTTATAGAGTCCTTCAAGGAGATATTCAGCGACGAGCAGAAGATGAAGAGGCAGAAGGAGCTGGAGGCCATCAGGACCGCATTCTACAAGAAACTAAACAAGGAAAAGACAGAAGAGAATCCTCTGACTGAAGTGGAGGAGACCTTCAAATCATTATATGAAGACTTCAAGGCCGAGCGCGCGGAATACAACAAGACGCTTGACAAGGAAAGGGGAGAGAACCTTGAGAAGAAGAAGGCTGTCCTGGAGGACCTGAAGGCCCTTGTGGAGACACAGGAGGACATCAACGCCACCTTCCCCGCATTCCGCGACATCCAGGCCCGCTGGAAAGAGATAGGTCCGGTTCCCGCCGCAAACTTCCGCGATATCAACGACACCTACCAGTACTATGTCGTTAAATTCTACGACATGGTAAAGATCAACCACGACCTGCGCGACCTTGACTTCAAGAAGAACCTTGAGGTCAAGGAGAAATTCTGCGAGGCGGCCGAGAAGCTCGCTGAGAATCCCAACGTAGTTGAGGCATTCCGCGAGCTCCAGAAGCTGCACGAGCAGTGGAAGGAGTACGGCCCCGTGGCAAAGGAATACCGCGAGTCCATCTGGGACCGCTTCAAGGCGGCCACCGCAGTAATCAACAAGAAGTACCAGGCCCATTTCGAGGACCTCAAGGGCGAGCAGGCGGAGAACCTCGCGGCAAAGTCAAAGCTTTGCGAGAAGGTTGAGGAGATCGCTGCCAAGGCCGAGGCCGGAGAAGTCGCTTCCAACGAGTGGAACGTCCTGGCCAGCCAGATAGAGGGCATCCAGAAAGAGTGGAAGTCAATAGGCTTTGCCTCCAAGAAGGACAACCAGAAGATCTACGACCGCTTCCGCGCAGCCTGCGACCGTTTCTACCTCAAGAAGCGCGACTTCTACGTAGACTACAAGGGCAGCATGGTTGAGAACCTGGCCAAGAAGGTGAAGATAGTTGAGCAGGCGGAGGCCCTCAAGTCCAGCACTGAGTGGAAGAAGGCAACCGACCAGTTCATCCAGCTCCAGAAGCAGTGGAAGGAGATAGGCCCGGTAGCCCACAAGAAGGGAGACCAGCTGTGGAAGCGCTTCCGCGCCGCCTGCGACGAATTCTTCGCCGAGAGGGACAAGAACGCCAAGCCGGAGAACGACTACCACTTCAACCTCAAGGCAAAGAAGAAGATCATAGAGGAGATCAACGCATATGTTCCTTCAGATGACGCCGCCGCCAACGAGGAGGCCGCAAAGGAGTTCATCCAGAAGTGGCAGGCAATAGGCTTCGTGCCTTTCAAGGAGAAAGAGAAGATTGCCGCCGCATACAAGGAGGCCTTCCAGGCCAAGTTCCCTGGCATGAACACCAGGGGAGACCGCAGGGGCGCAGGCAGGAACTTCCAGAAGGCTCCACGCTCGGAGAAAGACATCCTTATCCAGCAATACAACGAACTCCAGCAGGATATCGACACCTATGAGAACAACATAGGATTCTTTGCCATGTCCAAGAATTCAGAGCCGCTCATCAACCAGATGAGGGAAAAGATCGAGGTGGCCAAGGGAGAACTCAAGGCCCTTCAGGACAAGATCCGCCAGCTGGAGGAAGCAGAGGCCGCAAACGAACAGGAGTAGCGTATGGATAAAAACTCTATAGTAGGACTTATCCTCATCGCGATGGTCCTTTTCGGGTTCACCTATATCCAGAAAAGGAAATACCAGAACCAGATGGAGGCCCAGGCCGTCCAGGATTCCATAGCCCTTGCCGAATCCATCAGGAGGGGCGATGTCCCTGCGGCGGACCAGCCGGCCGTCATTCCGGACAACCAGCCGGCAGAAATCCAGGTGCCCATCTATAAGGACACCATGCTGACCATGGCCTCCGCCGCGGATGAGATGTTCTATACCCTTGAGAACGAGCTGCTCAAGGTCACCTTCACATCAAAGGGAGCGCAGCCGTATTCCGCACAGATCAAGGGTTACACAAACTATGACAAGACTGACCTGTACCTCTTCAAGGACGGAGGCAACAAATATGAAGTGAACGTCTACACGGGAGAGTACATCAAGACATCTGACTTCAGTTTCTCCCTGGTGGAGAGTTCAGACACCAAACTTGTGTTCAGGCTTCCATTTGACGGAGGCGGATATATTGAGCAGAAGTACGAACTCCCTGCGGATTCCTATATGGTCAACAACACCCTTTCCTTTGTGGGAATGGGCTCCATCATCCCGGGCAACGTCTCCAACATAGACATTGACTTCGCCACCATAATCCCAAGGATGGAGAAGGGCTACAAGAACGAGTCCCAGTACTCCAAGCTGGACTACTATTTCAGCGGGGAGAAGAAGCCCGTTGAGATTGGCCGCGGACGCAACAACAGCAAGAGGATTGACTCCAAGCTGTCCTGGTTCGCCTTCCAGCAGCAGTTCTTCAGCTATATTGTCCGCGCGCATGACGAATTCGCACTGGGAGACGTCTCAATCGACTTCTTTTCACAGGATGACCCTTCACGCAACCTCATGACCTGCAAGGCGGAGATGCGCATGGAACTCCAGCGCCAGACCCCGGACAACATAGAGATGGGCTTTGACATGTACATGGGTCCCAACCATTACCAGACCCTGCAGTCATACGACCAGAAGTATGAGAAGATAATCCCTCTGGGAGGATGGCTCGTAGGTTGGTTCACAAGGTTCGTGATCATCCCTATGTTCAACTTCTTCCACCGTTTCATTGGAAGTTACGGTCTCATCATCCTCCTGATGACCCTGGTTATCAAGCTGGTGGTGCTGCCGTTCACATACAAGTCGTTCGCATCGTCCGCCAAGATGGCCGCCCTGAGGCCGTTCATGGACAAGATAAACGCCAAGTATCCAAAGCAGGAAGACGCCATGAAGAAGCAGCAGGCCACAATGGACCTGTATAAACGGGCGGGAGTGAGTCCAATGGGAGGATGCCTCCCAACCCTCCTCACGTTCCCTATACTCTGGGCAATGTTCCGCTTCTTCCCGGCATCCATCGAGCTGCGCCAGCAGCCTTTCCTGTGGGCCAAGGACCTTTCCGCCTATGATTCCATCATAGAGTTCGGCCGCAGGATCCCCCTGCTGGGAGACCACCTCTCCCTGTTCGCCCTCCTGATGGCGGTAGTTATGTGGGTTTACTCCAAGTACACCCTCTCCAGCCAGCCGGCAGGCGATGACCCCAGCGCCCAGAGCATGCGCTTCATGAGCCTCTGGATGATGCCTATAATGATGTTCTTCATCTGTAACAACCTGTCATCAGCCCTCAGTTACTACTACCTGCTTTCACAGTTGATAGCGATGCTGGAGATCTGGATCATCCGCAAGTTCATCGTGAAGCCGGAGGCCGTGGTGGCAAAGGTCAAGGCGTCGGAAGGAAAGCCTATCCCCAAGTCCAAGTTCCAGCAGAGGCTCGAGGAGGCCCAGAAGATGCAGCAGATGCAGGCCCGCAATCAATCGAACAACAAGAAGATATAATTGATAGAGAGCAACTTAAAAAATCTTTGGAAGGAACTGCCGCCGGATGTGAAATTGGTGGCAGTTTCCAAATATTACCCGGTTGAGGCCATCCAGAGGGCGTATGACGCCGGGCAGAAGGTCTTTGCCGAAAGCCGTCCCCAGGACTTCGCCGCAAAGGTCCAGGTCCTTCCAAAGGACATAGAGTGGCACTTCATAGGCCATCTCCAGACCAACAAGCTTAAACTTGTGCTTCCTTACGCCGCCCTTGTCCAGAGCGTTGATACCAGGCACCTTCTTGATGAGATCGAGAAGTGGGGCAAGGCCAATGAGCGCGTCACGGACATCCTCCTGGAAATACACATCGGCGCGGAGCAGACAAAGCAGGGCTTCGCTGAGGAGGAGGCGCTGGAAATCCTGTTCAATGCCGACAAGTTCCCCCACGTGCGCTTCCGCGGCCTCATGGCGATGGCCACCAACACCGAAGACGAGAGTATCATTGACGCGGACTTCGAGCGCATAGACACCTTCATGGCGTATCTCAAGGATCTTTTCCCGGAACTGGAAGCCTTTGACCAGCTGTCCATAGGGATGTCCGGAGACTATAAGATCGCCCTGCGCCACGGTGCTACCATGGTGCGCATAGGCACCGCCATTTTCGCTGAATAAACCACATAAAATAACCTATCATATGAAAAAATTGTATGTTATACTCTTGGCTGCGTTCCTGGCATTGCCTGCAATGGCCCAGACCGCAAGGATCAAGATAGACACAGACCGCAAGATCGGAGAGATTGACAAGAATCTCTACAGCAACTTCACCGAGCACCTTGGCCGCTGCATCTACGGCGGTATCTACGATCCCGAGTCCTCACAGGCCGACGAGGCCGGACTCCGCAAGGACGTGCTCAAGGCCATCAAGGACCTGAACGTTTCCATTACCCGCTATCCGGGCGGAAACTTCGTTTCTAACTATCACTGGCTGGACGGCGTGGGTCCTTACCGCAAGCCCCGCCTTGAACTGGCCTGGCAGCGTCTGGAGACCAACGAGTTTGGAACCGACGAGTTCGTGGACTTCGCCCGCAAGGTGGGCACCGAGCCTTATTTCGCCATCAACCTGGGAACCGGAACCATAGAGGAGGCCCAGTGGTGGGTTGAGTACTGCAACATCAAGGAAGGCCCATACTATGCGGAACTGCGCCGCCAGTATGGACACGAGGAGCCCTACAACATCAAGTACTGGGGCCTTGGAAACGAGATGGACGGAGACTGGCAGATGGGCCAGCTTTCACCCATGGACTACGCCAAGAAGGCTCGCGAGGCAGCAAAGATCATGTCCTACACTGACCCAACCATCAAGCTCATCGCTTCAGGATCATCAAACTACACCCCTGGCGCCAACCCTGACGAGTGGAACCGCACCATCCTTGACTACCTTGACGGCTTTGTAGACTACATCGCCCTGCACATGTACGTGGGCAACCAGACTAACAACTACTATGACTTCCTGGCAACCCCTCTTGTAATGGACCAGCGCACCCAACTTGTAAAGGGTATGATCCGCGAGTACAACAAGAGCGACCGCCCCATTAAGATAGCCTGGGACGAGTATAACGTATGGTACCGCGCGAGGGATGACGCAAGCGTAGTGGGCGTGCACGCCCTCGAGGAGCACTACAACCTTGAGGACGCCCTGGTAATCGCAGGTTTCCTCAACTGCTTCGTACGCAACGCAGACATAGTGAAGATGGCCAACATGGCCCAGCTGGTCAACGTCATCGCCCCTATCTTCGTGGAAGACGACAAGATGTACCTCCAGACCATCTACTATCCGCTCCAGATGTTCGCCAACAACATGAAGGGCGAGTCCCTGGACGTATACGTGGACTGCGACAAGTACAACACCTCACCTGACTTCTCACTTGGAGACAACGAGGTCAACACATCCGTTACCGACGTTCCTTACCTTGACGTTACCGCCGCACTTGACGGAGACGACCTGGTCATCTGCGTTGTTAACCGCAACAAGGACAAGGCAATCGCCACCGACATCATCTGCCAGCAGGCCAAGTTCAGCGGCCCCGTGGAGGTGTACGAGATCAACGGACCGGACATCAAGTCTGAGAACACCGTGAACAAGACCACCGTCTCCACCCAGAAGAAGGCTGACCTCAAGAATCCCGGCAACGCCAACCTGAGGTACTCCTTCCCGGCCCATTCAATCACTATGCTCAAGGGCAAGGTAAAGTAGGACGGCCATGAAAAGCATCAAGAGAATTATACTGTCAGCGGCTATGCTGCTGACAGCATTCGTTTCAGCATCCGCATACAACGACGGCATTCCTCGCAGCACGCCGGAGGCCGAGGGCGTGGATCCCCAGGTAATAACCAAGTTCTTCTCGGACCTTGACAAGAGCGGCCTTGAGGTGCACAGCATCATGATCATCCGTCACGGAAAGGTGATAGCCGAGCACTGGTGGGCGCCCTATGCGCCGGAGTACACCCACGCGATGTATTCCTGCACAAAGACCTTCACCGCAACGGCGATAGGCTTCGCCGTACAGGAAGGCCTGCTCAAGGTGAGCGACAAGGTCATCTCCTTCTTCCCGGACCTCCTTCCGGACGTCATCTCCGAGGATCTTGCCAACCTTACGGTTGAGCATCTCCTCTCGATGAGCGTGGGCCACAAGTCCACCTCCTACGCAGGCTCCGGCCTCCCGCAGGTGAAATCCTTCCTTGCGGCGGAGTTCCAGTATCACCCCGGAACCCATTTCGCGTACAACATATCGGCATCGCACATGCTGTCCAACATCATCACCAGGGTGACGGGCCTTTCCATCAAGGAGTACCTTGAGCCAAGGCTTTTCGAACCCCTTGGAATCAAGGACATCGTATGGGAGATGGATGACGACGGCCACAACATGGGCAACGGAGGGTCACACCTCCGCACGTCGGACATGGCCAAGTTCGGCATCTTCCTGATGAACAAGGGCAAGTACAACGGCAAGCAGCTGCTGAACTCCGAGTGGATCGAGACGGGCACAAGGCCGCATATCTACCAGAAGGACCCTGAGGGCCCTGAGAAGGACGCCAAGGACGACGGAGGCCAGGGATACGGCTACCAGTGCTGGATGGGCCGCAACGGCTCTTACAGGGCCATCGGCGCCATGAACCAGGTTATCCTGGTGTTCCCTGACAAGGACTTCGCAGTGATATCTACCGGAGCGGTACGCGACGAGACCGGATTCAACAACCTGGTTTACGAGATGCTCCCGGGAGTGGGGGACAAGAAACTCAAGGCCTCCAAGATCAACCTGGAACAGGAATTGGCGGGCTACGCCCTCAAGAAGCCTTTCGAGCCTACTGTTCCACAGGCCAAGTCAGAGACCCGCAAATACCGTATGTACCAGAACAACTACGGAATAGAGAAGGTTGACTTCCGCTTTGACGCAAACGGCAACTGCCAGGTTACCTTCGAGACACCGGCAAGCAACACCAACCTTGACTTTGGCGTAACGGACTGGAAGATCCGCCAGACGGACCGCAAGATGGCCCTGGCCCGTTCTTCCTATCCCAACACCGCTGACATAACTCCTTATTACTCAGCGGGAATGTGCGCATGGACCGGCAAGGACGAACTGTCCGCCCAGTCCCTTTCATTCTTCAATGCGGGCGCGACGGAGAACTTCCGCTTTACCTTTGACGGTGACAAGCTGAAGATGGAAATCCTGGGTTCAGGAGGGCCCAACGCCGCTAACGTTGTGCTTGAAGGAGTGAATTGTAAATAGATTCCGCTATGGCATTGGAGGCGCCGCTGCCTCCAAGGGCCTGGCGGATGGCGGCGTAGTCCGCGAGCATCTGCGAGCGGCGCTCGCCTGGAGCCGAGATGGCCCTTATCTCAGCGGCGACATTGTCTGAAGTGAAGTCTTCTTGGATCAGTTCCTTGAAGACTTCCTTGTCTAATATGAGGTTGCCAAGGGAGATGTACTTGATGTGGTCCATCACCCTGAGGATATACCTGGCTACGAATGCGGTGAGCTTTGAGGTGCTCCAGCAGACTACCTGCGGGGTGCCTATCAGGGCCGCCTCCAGCGAGGCCGTTCCTGAATTGATGATTGCCGCCTGCGCGTACTTGAGGATATCGTACGTGCGCCCGAAGATCAGTTCCACGTTGGTGCGGTTGCCGATGAACTGCTTATAGTCCTCTACGGGGCGTGACGGAGCTCCGGCAATCACGACCTTGCAGCCAAGTTTGTCAGCGACCTCCATGCATACGGGCATCATTCGCCTGACCTCTCCCTTGCGGGAACCGGGCAGAAGGGCTATGTAAGGGGTATGGCTGGCAGGGGAGTACCTATGCTCGTCCACTGCGTCCAGCAGGGGATTGCCCTTGTAGATGAAGTCCACCCCGGCCTTCTGGAAATACGGGATCTCGAACGGGAACACTATGTACAGTTTGTCCACGTATTTCTTCAGTTTGCGGTTGCGTCCCTCGCGCGAAGCCCAGGTCTTGGGTGCTATGTAATAGTAGACCTTGAAGCCTTTATTATGGGCGAATTCCGCGATCCTGAAGTTGAATCCGGGGTAGTCTATCAGGATTACCACGTCCGGCTTCCATTCCAGGATGTCTTTCTTGCATAAGCGGATGTTGCCAAGGAGCTTGCCCGCCTTGCCCAGGACGTCAGTCAGTCCCATGACCGCGCCGTCATTGTAGTGGCGGACGGGGCGCTCCCCGCAGGCGGCGGACATCAGGTCTCCACCCCAGAAGCGGAACGCCGCCTGCGGGTCACGGGCCCTGAGCCCCTTTATGAGATTGCTTCCGTGAAGGTCTCCGGAAGCCTCGCCTGCAATAATATAGTACTTCATTTATTTCCTGTGAAGCTCTTCCATCTGAAGGGCTTTCAGACGCTCGCTTTCCTCGCGGTCCTGATTGTAAATGTTATGGGCCACTATCGCCACGTATCCGTCCTTCAGGAGGCGGTGGTCGCAGCCGTCGTCGTTGCCCGGGTTCTCCACGGCGTAGCCGGTCATCATGTAGAGTTCCTCTCCCTCCTCCGGCTCTTCCTGGTTGAAGATGCCCATGTCCTCGAGGTAGATGCCCCTTTTCCTGTATATTTCCGGGTCGAAGGCCTGGTACTCTTCCTCCCAGTGGATGCGCCCAAGTCCGGCAACTTTTATGCCCTTGACATCGTCCAGGGAAGCCTTGGGGAAGTTGATGTTGTAGTAGAGACCCCTGCGGCGAGGGTGGTCAGTCATTATCTTCCGGAAGATATCGGGGAAGAGCGCCTTTACCGCGCTGAAGTCCCCCTGGGGACTGAAATCATCCAGGGAAACCCCGATGCCTATGATGCCGTTCACGGCGGCTTCCTGCGCGGCGCCCAGGGTGCCGGAGTACAGCGACGCGGTGGCGGCGTTTGAGCCGTGGTTGATGCCGCACACAACCACGTCCGGACGCCTGTCCCCAACCAGGATATTGTCTATGCCGAACTTGACGCAGCTTGCCGGCGTGCCGTCAAGATACCAGCGGTCCGGGGCGATCTGCTTCACCGCTATGCGCTTGAAGCCCAGCGATATAGCCATTGACATTCCGGACTGGTGATATTTGGGGGCTACCACGGTTATCTCCCCGAAAGGACGCATTATCTCAATCAATGCCTCCAGTCCGCGGGCCTTGTAGCCGTCATCGTTGGTGATAAGAATTTTCATGGAAGATTTATTTATGCAAATATATGAAATAAGTATTTTATTTAGTAATTTTGCGAGGATTTAGGGACCACTCCCTAACAAGGTTAGTAGCAAATTATTAATTCAATATTTTTAAACAAAAATCACTTTCAAAATGGTAAAGATCGGTATTAACGGATTTGGCCGTATCGGCCGTATGGTATTCCGTGCAGCAGTTGAGAATTTCCCTAATGACTTCGAGGTTGTTGGAATCAATGACCTTCTCGATCCTGAGTATCTCGCATACATGCTCAAGTACGATTCAGTACACGGCAAGTTCGAGGGCGACATCAAGGTTGAAGGAAACTATATGGAAGTTAACGGAAAGAAGATCCGCCTCACCGCTGAGATGGATCCTGCAAACCTCAAGTGGGACGAGGTTGGAGCAGAGGTTGTAGTTGAGTCTACCGGACTCTTCCTCACCGACGAGAAAGCCCGCAAGCACATCGAGGCCGGCGCAAAGAAGGTCGTTATGTCAGCTCCTTCAAAGGACGCCACCCCTATGTTCGTATACGGTGTAAACGACAAGACATACGCCGGACAGGACATCATCTCCAACGCTTCCTGCACCACCAACTGCCTTGCTCCTCTTTCCAAGGTCCTCAATGACAACTTCGGAATCGTTCGCGGACTCATGACAACCGTTCACGCAGCAACCGCTACCCAGAAGACCGTTGACGGCCCTTCAAAGAAGGACTGGAGAGGCGGCCGTGGAATCCTCGAGAACATCATCCCTTCATCTACCGGCGCTGCAAAGGCTGTAGGTAAGGTTCTTCCTGCTCTCAACGGCAAGCTTACCGGAATGTCACTCCGCGTTCCTACATCTGACGTTTCCTTCGTTGACCTCACCTGCGAGCTCGCAAAGCCCGTTACTTACGATGAGATCTGCGCTGCCATGAAGGCCGCTTCCGAGGGTGAACTCAAGGGAGTTCTCGGATACACAGACGAGTCCGTAGTTTCTACAGACTTCCGCACCGATCCCCGCACCTCCATCTTTGACGCAAAGGCCGGTATCCAGCTGGATCCTACCTTCGTTAAGGTTTGCGCATGGTACGACAACGAGTGGGGTTACTCAAACAAGGTTCTTGAGATGATCAAGGTCATCACAAAGTAATTTGAAACCACTTTATACCGGAGGGTGCGTTCTGCCTTAGAGCCACCCTCCGTTATTTTTAGAAACTGACCATATGAAAAAGTTCTTCTTCATCCTTGCAGCGGCACTTTGCCTCACGGCATCGCTGTACGCCCAGCAACAGCAGGCCAGGATCGCGTGGCCGGACTACAAGTTCCAGACAGTGAAGGCCAACCCCATCACTTCAGTTAAGAACCAGGCCAGCAGCGGAACCTGCTGGGCTTTCTCGGCAATCGGATTCCTTGAGTCAGAGGTCATCCGCATAAACGGAATAAAGGACCCTGCCAAATATCCGGACCTTTCCGAATTCTTCATCGTAAGCCACTCATACCTTGACAGGGCTGACAAGTACATCCGCCTGGACGGCAACCTTACCTTTGGCGCCGGAAGCGAGGCAGACGACGTGCTTGACGTGATCAGGGACTACGGTATCGTTCCCAACTCCGCAATGACCGGAATGAACTACGGAACCGAACTGCCCCGCCAGGCAGAATTGGACGCCGTTCTCAAGGCTTATGTAGGCGCTGTGGTACGCAACCCCAACAGCACCCTCTCAACCGCCTGGAAGCGCGGTTTCAAGGCCATCCTGGACGAATACCTGGGCCCTTGGCCGGAGACCTTCACCGTTGACGGAAAGACCTACACCCCGGAGTCCTACAGGGACGCCCTCAAGATCAATCCTGACAACTATATCTCCCTCACTTCTTTCAACCACCATCCGTTCTATTCCTCATTCGCGATCGAGATCTGCGACAACTGGCGCTGGGACAAGGCATACAACGTTCCTATCGACGAGCTCATGCAGATTCTGGACGACGCCCTGAACGCAGGCTACACCGCGGCTTGGGGAGCTGACGTTTCCGACCCCGGATTCACCCGCGACGGACTGGCAGTATGGGTTGACGTACAGGCTACCGCAAGCGCAGGTTCAGACCAGGCTCACTGGGTTGGAGTTGACAACAGCAACCAGCCGGTAGTAGTGCCTGTAGAGAAGGCCGTTACACAGGAGACACGCCAGATTGACTTCGACAACAAGACCATGACCGACGACCACGGAATGCAGATCTTTGGTATTGCCAAGGACCAGTGGGGCAACAAGTACTACATGGTAAAGAACTCATGGGGCGTTACCGGCAAATATGACGGTATCTGGTACGCTTCAGAGGCATATGTAAAGGCACAGACACTTGACCTTGTATTCCACAAGGACGCTGTTCCTGCTGCCCTGAAGGCAAAACTGGGCGTCAGGTAATGCAGCTGCGCAAGCACATCCCTAACCTTATCACCTCCATCAGCCTCCTCTGCGGGGCGGTGGGGGTGATATTCGCTTTTTCCGGCAGGCTGGACAGGGCGTTCTACCTGATGCTGGCCGCCGCCGCGTGCGACTTCCTGGACGGCTTTGCCGCCAGGCTCCTGCACGCTTATTCAGACATGGGCAAGGAACTGGATTCCCTTGCCGACCTGGTAAGTTTCGGCGTCCTGCCGGCAATGATGCTCATCAACCTGAAGGCCGCGGTGAACTTTGGCGACACGCCCCTTATGTGGTTCCCGGTGCTTCTGGTGGCCTTCACGGCGCTGCGTCTGGCCAGGTATAACGTCACCGACGGGGGGACGCAGTATTTCGTAGGCCTGCCTGCGCCTTCCTGCGGCCTGATCTGCGGGTCGCTGTGCTACTTCGTATCCTGCGAGCCCGCCTCGTTCCTGGCCCTGTGGGTGCTGAACGACTGGTTCATCCCTGTGCTCACCGTGGCGCTGTGCGCCCTCCTGGTGAGCAGGATACCCATGTTCAGCGCAAAGTTCTCGCTCAAGGACCCGGTTCCCGTCAACCGCAAGCGCATCGCCTTTGCGGTGGACATCGTCCTTATTATAGCGATAGTCGCGGCTACGGGGCTCAACTGGTCCATGGTGGTCCTGCTGGGCTTCGTAACTTACGTTGTGATGAATGTGATCCTCGCGGCGCTGAAGGTCTAGTCTTCGTCGTGATGGTGATGGTGGTGGTGTGCGCCGCATTCAAGCTCGTCGCACTCGGAACCCTCGCTTTCCATCTCAAGAGTTGAATGGCTGATCCCCTTGTGGGTCAGCTCTTCTTTTATGGCTTCGCCTATCTCGTGCATACGGGTGACATCGTTGATCACCACGTGCGCGGTGAGGGCGTTTTCCGTGGTGCTTATCGGCCAGATATGCACGTGGTGGACGCCGCTCACGCCTTCGCATGCGAGGATGGCCTCGTTGACCTTGTCAGGGTCGATGTCCTCCGGCACGGCGTCGATGCTCAGGCGCAGGCTTTCGGAAAGGAGTTTCCAGGTGCTCACAAGGATGACGGCGGCAATGATGAGGCTGACTATGGGGTCGATGACGTTCCAGCCGGTGAGGCTGATGACTATTCCGGAGATAACTACGCCCACGGAGACGAGGGTGTCGGCGAGCATGTGGAGGAAGGCCCCGCGGGTGTTGATGTCGTGCTTGGAATTGCGCGACAGCAACCACGCTGTGAGGCCGTTGATAACGATGCCCACGCCGGCGGTCCAGGAGACTGCGGCGCCGTTTACGGCGTATGAATCGAGGGATGAGAATTTGTGTATGCTTTCAATGATGATTGCGCCCACTGCCACCAGGAGTATTATGGCATTCAACAAGGATATTAGAACGGAGCTTTTCTTATATCCATAGGTGTATCTCCTGGTGGAATGGCTGGTGGAGAGCTTGAAGGCTATCATAGCCAGCAGCAGGCTGAAAACATCGCCCAAGTTGTGACCTGCGTCCGAAATCAGACCCAGGGAATTGCTAAAGAAACCCATGGTAACCTCAACGGCTACGAACAATAAATTGAGGACGATGGAAAATATGTAAACCCCGTTCAACGATTCAAACTGATGAACGTGCGCATGATCATGATGGTGGTGAACGTGTTCCATATCCGTACAATCAATAATAACGGGAACAAAGGTAGGCCTGTTCCCGTTATCAGTCAATCACAATTTATTGGGATATGCTTCCAGTGCTTTTTCCAGGATGTATAGGGCCCGCTTGAGTTTTGGAACCTCCAGCACGTAGGCCACGCGGACGTGCCGCTTGCCAAGGCTCTTGTCCAGGTAGAACGAAGCGGCGGGGGTTACCATCACGGTTTCGCCGTCAAGGCGGAAGTCAGTGAGGAGCCACTTTGCGAAGGCCTCCGCATCGTCGACGGGGAGTTCCGCGATTGTGTAGAAGGCGCCGTCCGGCTTTGGCGTGAACACGCCGGGAATCTTGTTGAGGTACTCCACTGCGCAGTCCCTGCGGGCGATGTACTCTTCCTTGGTCTGGTCGAAGTACTCCTGGGGGGCGTCAAGGGCGCCAAGCGAGGCGTACTGCCCCAGGACAGGGGGGCAGAGGCGAGCCTGCGCCAGCTTGACCACGGCGGCCATCACGTCCTTGTTGTGGGATATGGTGCAGCCGATTCGGCAGCCGCAGAGGTTGTAGCGCTTTGACACGGAATCGATCAGGATTACCTGCTGCTCCAGTCCCTTGAGGTTCATGGCGGAGTAGTGGGGCTCGTCTGTGTAGCAGAATTCGCGGTAGACTTCGTCGGAAATGAGGAAGAGGTTGTGCCTGCGGCAGAACTCTCCCAGGATTTCCATTTCCTCCTTGGGGTAGACCACGCCGGTAGGGTTGCCCGGGTTGCTGATCATCAGGGCCTTGGTGCGGGGGGTGAGGGCTTTCTCGAAAGCCTCTATTCCCGGTACGCGGAAGCCTTCCCTGATGCTGGTGCGGACTACGTTCACTCCAATGCCGTACTTTTCCGCCAGGGTGTAGTAGTTGGTGTAGTAAGGCTCTATGAGGAGGATTTCGTCGCCGGGGTCGCAGGTGATCTGGAGGGCGAACTCTATGCCTTCCGATCCGGCCTCGTTGATGACTATCTCGTCAATGGCTACGTCAATGCCGATCTTCTTATAGTATTTCTCTATCATGTCCCTGCGCAGTTCTATGAGACCTGCGGAGTTGGTGTAGGAGACGTGATGGAGATTGATGTTCTTGATTGCGTCCAGGGCGCAGTCCGGGGACTTGATGTCCGGGGCGCCTACGTTAAGGTGATACACTTTTACGCCGGCGGCTTTTGCGGCATCGGCGAAGGGAACTAATTTTCTGATTGCTGAAGCAGGTAAATGCTGAGTCCTTGAAGATATCTGAACCATATTACTATAACTAACAAAAACAAAGATATGGATTATTTTGTATCTTTGCATCTGTACTTAGCAATTTAAATGTATAAAGACAGCATTAAGCCTGAAGAAATGGAAAAACTGCCCATGGCAGGGTTCCAAGGTGAAATCCAGGTGATAGATAAGAAGGGTCTGAAGTATCTCAAGGCCCTGGAATACCTCAACAGGCAGCAGGTGATTGGTTTCGACACTGAAACCCGTCCCACTTTCAATCAGTCGCAGAAGAGCAACGGCGTGTCGCTGCTGCAGTTATCCGGTCCGGACAAGGCTTTCCTTTTCAGGGTGAAGCTGCTGGGAATGACTCCCAGGCTGTGCCGCCTGTTGGCCAACGAGAAGATAGCCAAGGTTGGCGCGGCCACCGCTGATGATGTGCGCGGACTGCAGAAGTACGCCAGGTTCAAGGCGGCGTCGTTCATCGACCTTCAGAAGATTGTGTGGGAGTACGGTATAAAGGACAAGAGCGTCAAGAAAATGGCGTGCATCATACTTGGATTCAGGATTTCCAAGACTCAGCAGCTCTCCAACTGGGAGGCCGAGACTCTGTCCGAGGCGCAGAAGAAGTACGCTGCCACGGACGCGTGGGTCTGCCGGGAGATGTATCTGAAACTCCTTGCAAGCGAGAAGAATCCGTTATGGCAAGAATCATCCTAAAGAAGAACAGGGAGGAATCCCTCCTTCGTTTCCACCCGTGGGTTTTCTCCGGAGCCATAGCCCAGATACAGGGCTCTCCGGCAGAAGGCGACGTTGTGTCCGTATATGCCGCAGACGGCTCGTTCCTGGCCATTGGACACTATCAGATAGGCTCCATAGCGGTCAGGGTCCTCAGCTTCGAATATGAGGCTCTTCCGGCCGATTTCTGGGAGACTTCCCTCCGCCGCGCGCTGGAGGTTCGCATTGCTTGTGGGTTAGCATCGCTTCGGGAGCCAGCATTGCCTCCCTGCGCTGTTACAAACTGTTATAGGTTGGTGCATGGGGAGGGGGATAACCTGCCGGGGCTGATCATTGATTATTACGACGGAGTGTGTGTGATGCAGGCGCATTCGGTGGGGATGTTTAGGGCTAAGAAGCAGATCTGCGACGCGCTGAAGGCGGTGTACGGCGATGGCCTGAAGGCCGTTTATGACAAGAGTTCGGGCACGGCGCCTTTCAAGGCGGGGCTGGAACTGGTGGACGGGTACCTTTATAAGGCCGAAGGCTTCGGCGACCAAAGCCAGGTGGTGCTGGAGAATGGGCACAAGTTCATCGTCAATTGGACGGAGGGGCAGAAGACTGGTTTCTTCCTGGATCAGAGGGAGAACAGGGCGCTGGTGGGCAGGATGGCCGCCGGCAGGCGCGTGCTGAACCTGTTCTGCTATACGGGAGGCTTCTCCATCTACGCGCTGGCCGGCGGCGCCCTGCACGTGGATTCGGTAGACAGTTCGGCAAAGGCGCTGTCCCTGGTGGACAAGAACGTTGAGTTGAACGGCTTCGACGCGTCCATGAACGAGAGCTTCTGCACTGACGCAATAGAGTTCCTGCGCAATTCGCCGCAGGACAAGTATGACCTGATAATAGTGGATCCGCCGGCGTTCGCGAAGCACCGCGAAGCCCTGGGGAATGCCCTCCGGGCATACCAGAGGCTCAACGCGGCCGCCATCGCCAAGGTGGCTCCCGGCGGCCTGGTGTTCTGCTTCAGCTGCTCGCAGGTGGTCACCAAGGAGGATTTCGCCCTGGCGGTATTCTCCGCCGCGGCCCAGACCGGCCGCAGCGTCCGCATACTTGACCGGCTCAACCAGCCGGCGGACCATGCCGTCAATATCTATCATCCGGAAGGGGAGTATCTGAAGGGGCTGCTGCTATACGTAGAGTAGCCGTGCTTCCGGAAAAGTTCACATATCCGTTCTGCTATGTGCCGCACCCGCTGATCCGGGAGGCGGCGGACGCGCTCATAGCGCGCATCGACGCCTCCGATTCCCTGCGGGGGCTGTTCTCCGAGGGGAAGATGATGGGCGCCCTCCTGGTGCAGGACGCCGCCGGAGCCACGCAGGTGCTTTACGGCTTCTCCGGCGTGGCGGGCGGCACCGCCTTGGTGGACGGCTTCGTTCCGCCCATCTTCGACCTGACGGAGCCGGGCGGCTACTACCGCGCCGCCGAGGCCCGCATCAGCGACATCAACCGCCGGCTGGCGGGGGAGTCGCTGCCTGCGGAGGATGCCGCGGCGCTTGAGCGCGAGCGCCACGCCCTTTCCGTGGACCTGCAGGACTGGATATTCAGCCGATACCGCGTCTCCAACGCCCTAGGCGAAACCTTCTCCATCAAGGAGGTTTTCGCCCGCCGCGGACTGGTTCCGCCAGGCGGCACGGGCGACTGCGCGGCGCCCAAGCTCCTCCAGTACGCCTACTCGCACGGGCTGAAGCCCCTTGCGATGGGCGAATTCTGGTACGGAGCCTCCCCGCGCCGCGAAGTCCGCGCCCAGGGCCGCTTCTACCCCTCCTGCACCGGCAAATGCGGCCCGCTCCTGGAGTTCATGCTCCAGGGCCTTGACGTGGAGCCCAACCCCCTGATGCAGGTTTCCACCCGCGACCCCCGCATCGTCTTCATTGACGATTCCATAATAGTGGCCGAAAAGCCTTCCGGCATGCTGGCCGCTCCCGGCCGGTACGTCTCCCACTCCATGGTCAGCGCCCTGGAGAAGATGACCGGGGCCGAAGTGTTCTCCTGCCACCGTCTGGACATGGACACTTCCGGCCTGATGGTCTTTGCCCGAAGCGCCTCAGTCCAGGCCGAAATGCACCGTCAGTTCGCGGCTGGGGAAGTGCGCAAGCGCTACCAGGCGCGCCTGCAGCCCGGCCGCTCCCTCCCCGCCGAGCAGGGCGAAATCAGCATCCCGCTCTCCCTGGACTACTACGACCGTCCCCGCCAGATGGCCGATTTCGAGTCCGGCAAGCCCGCTCTCACACGCTATCGGGTGCTCCGTCACCGCCGTGACGGCAGCACCGACATAGAGTTCGAGCCCCTCACCGGCCGCACCCACCAGCTTCGCGTCCACGCAGCCCACGCCCTTGGCCTGGGCCGCCCTATAGCCGGCGACCGGCTATACGGAGGCGATCCCGCCTCCCCGGACGCTCCGCTCCTCCTCCATGCCTCCCGCCTGGAATTCCTTCATCCCGCGACAGGGGAGACCATGGTCTTCGAGTCCCCCTTAAAATAAATTTGCATTTAGAGCAAAATCCCTTATATTTGCAATCCCAAAGGTGCGTTGGCCGAGTGGCTAGGCGCAGGTCTGCAAAACCTGTCACAGTGGTTCGATTCCGCTACGCACCTCCAACTGAAAAGAGCTCGACATCCGTCGGGCTCTTTTCAGTTGGAGGTGCTGACGCACAGCCAATTCATTGGGGGGCTACCCCCCCCAAACCCCCTGTGTCGGCCTCCGGCCTCCGAAAATTGCCGTGGAGCGTAACTGCTTGATAGTCAATGAAAAGATGGTTTCAATGGTAGTGATTTTGGGTACCATTGAAATGCTTATTTTATTGATTTACAGATACATACGCTCCACGCAGTTTTCATTATAAGCGGCGGAGCATGAGGACTTCGTCGCCTCTGTCTTCTATTATATTGAAACCGGCTTTACGGTACATCCTGAAGGCGTAGTTGGCCTTTTGGACGGAGAGGGAGACCTGCTCGTGTCCTTTATCCCGGAGCAGGTCCAGCATGCGCTCCAACAACTGTGAACCGATGCCCTGGTTCCGGAATTCCTTATACAACGATATTGCCAACGACGGCGTCTTCTCATCAACGTGGCCGTAATCATCCATCACCCGCGCCCATACGGCGCCGATGACCTTCCCGTCGCATTCCGCGACCAGGCAATGGTCATCGGGCTTCCGCCCGAAGCCCTGGACATACACCTGCAGCTCCGCGCTCTCGATGATGGACCTTGGCGGCGCGTCCACACCCTCCGGCCGTATTTCCCTTATGACAGTCATGCCTTGGATGTGTCAAATAATCCCTTGATCCGGCCGGCTACTTCTTCCGGGTGGTCAACCAGCAGCTGGCCGTGATTCATCTTGGGGAAGATCTCAATGTGGACTTCCGGGTATATCTTCTTCAAATGATCGACTTGCGGCTTGGCGACAAAGGCTTCCAGAGTCCCGTACCAGAAGTGTATGTCAGGCCCGTAGATAGATTCCAACTTATTGGTATAGACTGACTTGTAGCCGTCAAGTACGGCACGGCCGCCACCATAGGGGTAGATCTTTCGGCATTCATCCAGAAGGACGTCAAAGTAGTGGGAGTGGAAGACCCATCGCCAGAAACCGGTCCAGTGATAGCAGGTCCATACGTTGGCGCACTGGTAATAGCGCAGAGGTCCTATCAGCCATCTGGGCAGCGGCAACAGGGGTGCCGCATCCAGGATGGCGTGGTCAATGGCGACTTCATTCCTCTCCAGCACCCGGGAAAGGATTTTCCCTCCCAGCGACAGTCCGTAAGCGCAGTCAAGGCGGCCGTCATATTGTTCTTTGACATATGCGATCACCTGCGCAGCCTGGTCATCGATGGAGGTGAACTGAGTATGCTTCCCCAGAGTGAAACCGTCCACCTGGACGGCAATGATCCGGAACCTGTCCTTCAGCAGATCAATCAGGGGCAGGAATATCTCATATGACACACCCAGCCCCGGGATCAGCAGCAGCGACTCCGCCCCCTCTTTACCGAATAACTTGAAATCCATTATGATAAAGTTTACCAGTTTGTACTGACAACAAATATAACACTAAGAATTTGTAAATTTGGCAATGGAACCAAACGGGACAGAGAGGAAGCGGAAAACATCCCGGCAAACTCCGTGGCCGTAGGCGTTCCCGCAGTAGTAAAAAGCTCACTCCCTCCTTTTGAGGGTTAATACTATTTACTGTCGTACCACTGTTTGAGGATGTAGAAGGCCTTTTTCTTTTCGCCCTTGTCGCTGAAGAGGCCTTTCCTGTTGTAGTAGTCCTGGATTTCCGGCAACACGCGGCGGGGGGAGCGGAAGTCCTTCAGGATCCAGGGCGTGGTGCCTGAAAGGCCTTCGATCTTCTCTATCATAGCCAGGTTCTCTTTGTACAGGTTCTCCTGGAATTCCTCCGTCCAGCGCTGGTTGGCCGGTCCATGCAGGCCATATTTTGCGCCGCCGCCGAACTCGCTGATTATGACCGGTTTATCATATGGGATCTCCCAGCTCATCTTGGCCGCGTCGTTCACGTCTCTGTACCAGCCGATGTACTCGTTGAAACTTACCACGTCCACATATTTGTTCATGTTGTCGTTCAGGCGGTTGACGTAGTTGGAGGCCCCGGTCACCTCCATAGCCATGGAGATCAGGCGGGTGGAGTCGAGGGTACGGGCGTATTCGGCCAGATTGCCCAGGAACGTGTCGCGCTCATCGGAGTGTGGAGTCTCGTTGGCGATGCTCCAGATTATTATGTTGGCGCGGTTGTGGTCGCGGGTTATCATATCGGTGAGCTGCTGTTTGGCATTGTCGTAAGTGCCGGGGTTGGTCCAGGCGATGGTCCAGTAGCAGGGGATTTCGCTCCATACCATTATGCCCATCCTTTCAGCCTCGCGTATCATGTTTTCATTATGGGGATAGTGGGCCAGGCGGACAAAGTTGCAGCCCAGTTCCTTCGCCCAGGAGAGCAGCGTGCGCGCGTCCTCCACGGAGTTCGCGCGGCCGCCGCCGTTGGGCTTCTCCTCGTGTATGGATATGCCTTTCAGGAAGACCGTCTCATTGTTCAGCAGTATCTGCTTGCCGCGGGTCTCTATGGTGCGGAAACCAATCTCATCTGCTATTGTGCTTGCGTCAAGAGTAAGCTGGACATCATAAAGTTTAGGGTTATTGGGGCTCCAGAGCTGCAGGTTCTTGGCCTTTACCTTAAGGGTTCCGCTTACCTTGCCCTCCGCATCTGTAGTCAGTTGCTGCTCCAGTTTCAATTCAGGAATGGAGACTTTTACCGTGTGTCCGGCCTCGGCCTTGTTCAGTTTAGCGGAGAAACTGATCTCCCTGTCCTTTGCCTTGGCATCCGCTTTCTGCAGCTGGAGGCTGTAGTCCTGCAGATACACAGGACCGACCTTGACCAGCATTACGTCACGGGTGATTCCGCCGTAGTTCCACCAGTCAAAGATCTGGGTGGGCACGTCCTCCGCGTGGCGCTTGTTGTCCACCTTGACAATGATGGTGTTCTCGCCTTCGCGCAGCAAGTCGCTGATATCCAGGTTGAAAGGGGTGAAACCCCCGATATGGTGTCCCGCTTTCCGGCCGTTCACCCAGACATGACAGTCGTAATTGACCGCCCCAAAGTAGAGCAGGGTGCGGTAGTCGGTTATAGGTACCGCCAGGAAACTGCGTTTGAACCAGACCGTTCCTTCGTAGAAGAACAGTCGGTCGTCCTGGGTGTTCCAGTCCGATGGGATCTTCATGGTGGGCGACTTGTCAAAGTCGTACTCTATAAGGTCCTCCGGCCGGCGGGGCTTGGCGTTCCTGAAGAACCCGGAGGAAGTTGGGTTCATGCGGTAGTCGTAATAGCCTTCCTCCTGGACATCCACTATGTAGTTCCAGTCACCGTTCAAGGTGGTTCCTTCGTAGGCCCTGGCATTTTGAAGCAACGGCAGTTCAGACTGGCCATAAGCATAGCCTGCACACAATACGCCTGTCAATACGGCAATCAAAATCTTTTTCATATTATGGAAATCAGTTGTTTTACCAAATTAAGGGAATCATCCTGTATTTAACCTTCTGCTTGTATTCCTTGTAGCCTTCAAGGCCTTCTTCCAGGACGGCTTCCTCGTTGCGTATCCTCTTGACTATCACTGGGATATACCCAAGCATTATAAGGAAAGAAATAGGGGAGGCCAGCACCAGGGGCATGGCCAGGAACAGTATTGTTGTGGCCATGTACATGGGATGGCGGACCACTCCGTACAGTCCGGTGTCAACCACCTTCTGGTTCTCCTGAACCTCAATGGTCCGCGAAAGGTAGGTGTTCTCCCGCAGGACTTCCGCATACAGCAGATACGATATCAGGAATATCACTGCCGATACCCACACCGCCCAGTCCGGAAGCATCCATATCTTCAGGCGCCAGTTAAGACCGGCCACCACGAAGGCCGCCAGGAACAGCGAGGCGCTCGTAAGCACCACCACCTTTTGCTCCGCCTCCTTCTCCTTTGCGTTCAGCCGCTTCCGCAGCAGGTCCGGATTCTTTGCCATCATGACCAGTCCGGCTATGAACATTGGGACGAAGAGTATGCCCATCAGCAGCCAGCCCTGCCAGTAGCGCAATGACCCGGCCGGCACAAAGATCAGCACCCCGAGCACTATTACACCCAGGAAGAATTTAACCAACGCTTGTTTCAGAAGTCCTTTATCCATAATCCCATCACCTCTGTTGTCTTACAAATATACATAATCTCCTTGAATTTTGGGTCCGTGGAGGTAACTTGTTGATGGTCAGCGAGATGGAACTTTTAACGGTCGCGAAATCGCGACCGTTAAAGTACAGTTCTCGCTGATTCCCAGCCACTTACCCCCACGGGCGCCTCTGTTAGAAGGAGGCGTTGCGGAGGTAGAGGGCGCTTTCGCGGAGGCCTATCCACTTCATGTCCGTGGTGATGACGTGGTCGTTGTTGCAGGCGTTGATGTCGCCGGTGGGGATTTCGATCAGGTCCGTAGAGCCGTCCGGGGCAATCTTATATAACTTTCCGTCTTTGTTTATTACCAGCCATTTACCGTCCGGGGTCCAGTTGGGGGCTTCGATAACAAATGGGAACTCCTTTACCACCCGATAGGTCCTGGTAGGAATGTCATAGACTTCTAGGAAACTGTGTTCGGGGTTGGGATGCTGCGCCTGGGCTGTCAGGCTCAGGGCAAGCAATAATGCGGCGGGGAGAAGGGAAATGCGGTTCATATCAAGAATTGTCAGTCTTTGAATCATGCCTTGAGTAAATGCGGGCGACTATCGCGCCGCTGATGTTGTGCCAGACGCTGAAGACGGCGCCGGGGATGGTAGCCATGGGGAGGGCGGCGAAGTGGAGCGTGGCCAGCGAGGAGGCCAGGCCGCTGTTCTGCATGCCCACCTCCACGCTGATGGCGCGACGCTTTGCCGGCGTCAGTTTCAGGAGGTATCCTATGAGATAGCCTATTGCCAGGCCGCAGACGTTATGGAGCATTACAACCAGGACTATGATCAGTCCGCCGGAAAGCAGTTTGCCTGCATTGGCGGCCATTACTATCATGACTATCAGGCAGATGGCTATGGTGGAGAGCGCAGGGAGGTAGCTGGTGGCGTGCTCGGTGGCCTTGGGCCACAGCCGCTTCACCAGCAGACCCAGCGCGATTGGCAGTATGACCACCCAAAGGATGCTCAGCAGCATTCCCGGAACGTTTACGTCAACGGTCTGCCCGGCGAAGAGCCATACCAGCAGCGGGGTCAGCACCGGGGCCAGGATGGTGGACGTGGCCGTCATCCCCACGGATAAGGCCAGGTCCCCCCTGGCCAGGTAGGTGATGACGTTGGATGCCGTTCCGCCGGGGCAGCATCCTACCAGGATGACGCCCACGGCCAACGCCGCATCCAGCGAGAATATCCGCGTAAGGGCGAAAGCCAGCAGCGGCATCACCGTGAACTGCGCCAGGCAGCCGATGAGCACGTCCCTGGGGCGGCTGAACACCACGCGGAAATCATCCGTCTTCAGCGTCAGACCCATCCCGAACATGATCACCCCAAGCAGCGGATTGATCAGCGTGGTCTTCATCCGCCCCACCGCCTCCGGCCACAGCAGCGCCGCCACCGCCGACAGCAGCACCAGCACTCCCATATAGTCCGAAATCCACTTACACAACCGTTTCATACCTCAAATATAATCATTTCCTTTCTTCATCTCAATCCTACTTTCCTTCTGACAGGCCGTTCTGTATTTGGCCCGTGGGGGTAAGTGGCTGGGAATCAGCGAGAACTGTACTTTAACGGTCGCGATTTCGCGACCGTTAAAAGTTTCATCTCGCTGACCATCAACAAGTTACCTCCACGGGCCTTAAATTAAACGTGTAATTTCAAGGGGATACGTTCAACGGAACGCCTATTCTGATATCTTTGTTTTCAGTAATCAAAGTGAGGAAGGGCGATGAGTAAGGATTACAGAAACTATCTCCCCGGTCAGGCACATCATGTGTATTGTAAGGCAGTCAACGGATACGTTATCTTCTATTCCTCGAGGGACTGTATTTACTTCTTGACTCTGTATTATCATCTTGCCAGGCGCTATGGTATAGTTACCAGGGCAGTCTCCATTATGCCTAATCACGTACATTCAAACCAGCAGGCTCTATCGGAAGAATCGTTCATGAATTTCAACCGGGACCTGACCAGGGATTTCGCCCGTGAGTACAATAAGGAGCATAGAAGGAAGGGGAGACTGTTCCTTAAACCGTTCGGCTTCGCGCCTAAAACAGTTGGAAAGAAAATCAGGGATAATATCTCATATATCGTCAATAATCCTGTGGCCGGGAAACTGTCCGGAACTATTGACGGATACAGGTGGAACCTAATGGCCTACAGGAATAGTAACCATCCCTTTTCTGAAAAGATAGTTCTTAGAAAAGCTTCCATGGGGCTTCGCCGGTCCCTTGCCCTCCTACAATATTTCTATGATAACGGCATCCCCCTGGATTATAACCGCCTGAGATTCTTGTTCAAAGGACTTGGTTCCAAGGAAACGGCACAATTGACAGACAGAATCATATCAATGCACAATTTCCTGGACTATGATGCTGTTGCGGAATATTACCAAGGAGACATCGAGAACGCCGTAGTGTCAATCAGCCTCAATTCCGGAAGTGAGCATGACATTCCGGAAGACTATGAGGATTACAGCAAATACAAGATGATGCTGCAGAAGACTAAAGCTTCAGGAATAGATCTCAAACAGTGCAATTTTGAGACGATGCCGGCGGATCATCTGGCCCGATTGGCAGAAATCTTCAGCAGTGCCGGGATTCCCATCAAACAGATCCGGAAATTCCTCCACCTAAAAATGGAAGACCGTGGAGGTAAGTGATTGGAAGTCAGCGAGAAAGGTACTTTAACGGTCGCGATTTCGCGACCGTTAAAAGTTCTATCTCGCTTACCCTCAGTGGGTTACCTCCACGGGGGTTGCCCGCGGGTAGGTGGGCGGGGGAGGGACCTAGAGGAAGAAGAAGGAGGTGTCGGTGAAGAAGCCGAAGTCCAGGAGGAGGCCCAGGTTGATGGAGTTGACGGGGCCTATTCCCGTGAAGTTGGAGTGGGCACCGAATACCTTGAAGGTGAGGCTGGTCTCGCGATAGTAATAATTGCCGTACGTAAGGGAGAGGGCCCTCTTGAGCTTTATGCCCACGTTCATGCCCGCCTGAATATAGAAACTTGCAAGTTCGCTGTTGTTGTTGCCGCCTTCGGTCTTGAATTCGGCGGGGAACTTCTGGTCTATGAAACTGACGCCGAAATCAAATTCCGGACGGAGCGAGAAGGCCGGCTTGTCAAGGATGGTATATCCCAAGTCGATGAGCGCAAGGCCGGAACTGCAGTTGACGCCCTTCTGCCAGTTGTAATCCTTGTCGGAATCATAGTAGAAGTTGCCTTCCTTGAGCTGGCCGGCGCTGCCTATATACAAGGATAATCCAAAATTTAGTTTCTTGTATATGAACTCATATCCTATATCCATCCCGTGGGTGGGGCCTAAATAGCGGGAAAGGCCATTGCCGAATATCTGGGATGAATAACCGGCGAAGAACCTGACCCCATATCGATTGTCCAGGACAGCCGGTGCTGTAACGGGCGTTTCCTGCCAGGAATCGAGTTCCTCTTCATACTGTACCTGGTACTTGGCCAGTGCCACGGCGTCGTATCCGTATGCTGTTTCCATGTGGAATGCATCCAGGGCGCTGGCCAACTGACGCTGGCTAAGGTCCCTGATCTGCCTGTAGCCGTAGGGATTGGCATTCAGCTGGTCCTGGAACCTGCGCCTGTACGCCTCCACAATATTGAATTCGGTCTGGAGGAAATCCAGGGCCTGTTTCCTGGAAACATCCTGATTGACCCAGGACTGTATCTGGTCCATCATGGTCTCGGATCCGGTGTATTTCATACGGAGATTGCCGAACTTTGCGGTTTCCTCCTTGAAATCTATGCTCCATTCCAGATAGCCGGGGAGCCTGTCCGAGTTGTCATTTACAAGGTCCGATACCTTCCTGACCTGGAAATCATCTTCCGTAAGGGGCCCGTCCGTCCAGTACTTATAGCCTTTATTTTCAAGCATCCAGTCCTGACCGAATGCGCAGATGTTGCACACAAGGAACAATATTATTGTAAGAGTCTTTTTCATATTCAGATTATTTATACGGTCCAAAGATACACAATAAATATAAAATGCTAAAGTCCCAGGGTTGAGACGGCCTGCCGCTGGGCCTCGCTGAGCGGCCCTGGCGCGCAGGTGCCGTTGCCGGCGTCCGTGCAGGGGACGGAGTGGAAATCGTCCAGGATTTCCATGTAGTTGCGGAAGGAGTGGCGGAGCCGGGTGTTCATCAGCAGGCCTATGTACTGGAGTACCTGCAGGCCCAGGCTCAGGTCCTGGGTGACCGGGGTGCCTGCCGGGAATGTCATCAGGGAAAGGAACTGGCGCAGGAACTGCTCCTGGTCGTATTTCAGGCTGTATATTGAAACGGCTTCCAGGGGGCCGATGTCCAGGCCGGAGGTTATGTTGGCGTAGAACCCGGATGCGGCCCGGGACTGTATTATCCTTTTTTTGTCCGGAGTGTAACTGGCAATCGTCTGCCTCTTGCTGTCATAGACGGTCTTGAAGAAATAGAAATCCCTCTTGAGTATCTTGCGGTCGCTTATGGCGATGCCGTATTCCGTGATTTCCTTCAAGGCCTCCAGCTGGGACGATATACCCATGTCTATCTGCGCGAGTTCGGCGTCGCGGCGCTGGGGGTTGAAGAAGAGGTTGAGCCGAAGTCCCTGAGGCTCAAGCCGATACTGGCGGTACCAGCGCCGTGACGCTGCGTCGTAGCGCATCCCGGCGGGGTGGGAGCGGAACCGGCCGAAGGCCTCGATCCGCTCCATCACCGCCGGCTGTTTCACGTCCACGCACATCACCATCGGCCCCTTGTCAAAGAACGGCTCCAGCCCGCGGAAGGAATCGTATCCCCGGTCCGTGACCACCGTGATTCCTTTAAGGCCGGCCTTCTCCAGTTCGGACCGGAAGATTCCAATCCCGCGGGCGTCAGATACGGTCTCTGGGAACGAGGTGCAAACCACCGGTATATGGCTGTCCAGGGAGTACGCCACCGCCTCTGCGGTGGAGTTGAAGTGGATGCGCTCCGTCTTCTGCCCCCATCTTCGGTCCGAAACCAAATCCCCGAAAGAATGCCTGAACACCGAATCCACCGCACATAGGTTGTCCGATGCGAACCTGCCGCGCCGTATGTCCATGAACTTATGGAGCGAGGCGCGGCTGACCGCGGCCAGCGACTGCGTCACCATGGCCTCCAGGGGTCTGTCGGACGGCGCCTTTGCGGTGGCCTGCCACCGCCCGAAGCGCTGGAACGACATCCCCGTGAGGAATGGGAAGTACGCCAGCGTCAGGAGGTCGTCCGCGGCGGCGGGGCCGAAGGCTTCGGCCAGGTCGGCCCGAAGGGCGAACCTCTCCCCGATGCGCTCCAGCAGCCAGATGTCGCCGAAGGCCTTCCCGCCGTCGCCGTCGCGGAAGGGGAGCGCGCTCCCGCCGGCGGGGGAGGCTTCCTCTATGGCGGACAGGTCCCATCCTTCCGGGAAGACCAGCCGGCTCCTGGCCTCCGCCGAGGCCTGGAGCCAACGCTTTCCCGGAAGGAATCGCAGGTCATCGGTCACCGTTCCCCAATGCACCACGCTGTATTTCCGTTTCCCTTCATGGTCAACGGTATAGGGGTGCGTGGCGGCGTATGTATGGCCTCCGTTACGGTGTATGGAGATTTTGAATATGCTGTCCGGGCTGGATTTTCTGGCCATTATTAATTGTACATTTTAATATTTCCAATCAGTTCTGTATGTGCAAAAATACTATTAATTATCTGAAATTCGAAGCATTATAATAATTATTAATTGTACATTTTTGCCCGATTTTTGGCCAAATGGACTATAGTACGCGTGTGCGATATATCTTTGTATATCAAAACATTGCAATGATGACCAACAAGTTGAGGCTCGCGGCAGCCATCCTCTTAGCCGCAACACTTTCATCCGCCAGTCTGTTTGCGGATAACAACATCGATTCAAGAATAGATACACTGGAAACGGCAGTCGTTACCGGAACACGCCTTTCCGTTCTGCGTGACGCCCTTCCGGCACCGGTATCCGTTGTGGGCAGGGCATCCATATCCGCCAGCGACGAGGCGGAGATAATGCCGTCGGTAATGGAGCAGGTGCCGGGCCTGTTCGTGACATCCCGCGGAGTGACCGGCTACGGCGTCTCCGGCGGAGCGGCCGGCGCAATTTCATTGCGCGGCTTTGGCGCCGGCGCCGGCCGCGTCATAATCCTCATTGACGGCCACCCCCAGTTCGAATCCATCTACGGCCACCCGGTCGCAGACGAATACATGGCCACCAACGCCCAGAGGGTAGAGGTATCCAGGGGCGCGGCCTCCGTGCTTTACGGATCCAACGCCATGGGAGGCGCCATCAACATAATCACCCGTAAGCCGACCACAGACGGCAATTATCTGGATTTCAAGGAGATGGCCGGATCGTACGGCACATTCCGAATGAACTTTACGGACAGTTACAAGAAGGGCCGTTTCTCTACCTCCGTCTCCCTGGGTCATGACAGCACGGAAGGCCATAGGGAGAACTCCAAGTACAATTCCACCAGCGGAATGCTCAACCTTGGATATCAACTGAGCGACGCCTGGAGCACAGGCGCCAGGTTCAGCCTGATGAACGCCTATTCAGAGAACCCGGGAACCGTTTCGCAGCCAATGTTTGACGCATGGTCAAACATCGTCCGCGGAATGGGCACCCTGTCCCTCTCCAATCAATACGAGAACACCTCCGGCAACATAGACCTCTATTTCAATTATGGTAACCATATCATAAATGACGGCCATGCAGAGGGCAAAGCTCCGCAGCCATACCTGTTCCACGGCATAGACTTCACCGCAGGATTGTCAGCATATCAGGTAGTTCCTCTGTTCGTGGGCAACACCATGACGGTTGGAACAGATATCATCTACTACGGCGGACACGCCTACCGCAACCCCGTTACCGAGATTTATGCGGACCACAAAAGGCTGAACGAAGAGGCCGTCTATGTATTTGACCAGCAAGTAGTTGGTCCATTCATGTTCAACGCCGGTATCCGCTTCGACTACCACAGCGCATACGGTGCCGAATGGATCCCCCAGGTGGGCCTTTCATTCATGCCGTGGGGCAATACAACCATCAAGGCATCGGCCTCAAAGGGCTTCAGGATGCCTAACATGCGCGAGCTCTACATGTACGCCTCCGCCAACGCCGAACTCCTTCCTGAAGAGGCCTGGAGTTACGACCTGACCTTGGGCCACCACTTCCTGGACGGAGCCCTGAACACCGAGGTCAGCGTATTCTATACCAAGGGAACAAACATCATAGAGGTGGTACGTGAGAATGGAAAGCCGCAGAACCGCAATGTGGGCGAATTCGCCAACAAGGGCGTTGAGGTGGCCGCGGACTGGCGCATAGCGCCGTCGCTGGCATTCAACGCCAACTACAGTTACCTGCACATGGACACCATCTATACCGGAGCACCGGTTCACAAGGCATACGCAGGCCTTGACTGGACGCCAGGGCGCTTCAGCGCCAGCGTGGGAGCCATGGCCATCAACGACCTGTACCTTTCAACCGGAAACAATGCGGAGAAAGCCAACTATGTTGACCTGAAGGCCAAGATAGGCTACCGCGTCACAGACTGGATGCAGGTATTCGTACGCGGAATGAATCTCCTGAACCAGGACTACCAGACAATGCTGGGATATCCTGAGCCGGGAATCACAATTCTTGGAGGTATAGCAATATCCAAGTAGACTTACCTGTGGGCCTTCCAGAAATGGTCCACGGGGCCGTGGCCGTGCCCTATGGCGTAGTCCGCGCCGGAGAGGATTGCTGAATTGATGTAATCCTTTGCGGCGCGGGCTGCCTCGTCAAGGCCCAGGCCCTGCGCCAGGTAGGAGGCGAAGGCGGACGACAGCGTGCAGCCGGTGCCGTGCGTATTTGGCGTATAGAGGCGCTTGGAGGGGAGTTCCAGGATGGTGTCCGCCTCCGCGTTATAGAATATGTCAACCAGGTTGTCCTCTGACAGGTGGCCGGCCTTCATCAGGACGGAGACGCGGCCGCCGCAGGAGAGGGCGCGCGCCAGGCGCGGCAGATCCTCCTGCGAGGCGATCTTCTCTCCGGCCAGGATTTCCGCCTCCGGCACGTTTGGCGTGATGACCCGTGCCATGGGCACGAGGTCGGACGCCAGCACCCGGATGGCGGACTCTTCTATCAGCCGGTGTCCCGACGTGGAAACCATCACCGGATCCAGCACTATGTTCTTAATGCCGAAGCGCTCCAGCTGCTCCTTCACCGCCAGGACCACCTCCGCGCTGTGCAGCATTCCAATCTTCACGGCGTCCGCGCCAATGTCGCTGAGCACCGCGGCAATCTGTGCCGATATGATGGGGATTGGAATTGGATGTACGTCCTCCACGCCAACGGTGTTCTGGACCGTCACCGCCGTGATTGCGCTGGCGGCGTAACTGCCGGTTGCGCTTATGGCTTTAATGTCGGCCTGGATGCCGGCTCCTCCGCCGGAATCGCTGCCGGCAATTGTCAATACTCTGGGGTATGTCTTCATAGTGCTAAAAGTGTCTGAATCCTAAATAATCCCGGTCCGATCCAACCCAGACCAGGTCACGGCCTTCGGTTATACGGCCGATTACGTAATACGTAACAGTGGGCTCCGTTCCGGGAGCCATGGTGAAAAGGAGTTCGTAGTCCTCGCCGCCGGTGAGGGCAAGGTCCAGTGCGTCCCAGCCCTGCCGGGCGCACACCTGGCGCAATTCGGCGGAGAGGGGGATGTCGGCGGTGCGTATTTCCGCGCCTGTGCCGGAAGCCTTCAGGATGTGGCGCAGGTCGGAGGCTATGCCGTCCGATATGTCCATCATGGAGTGGACGCCCGGCGTGGCGGCCAGGGCCATGCCCTCGCGGACGCGGGGCACCGGCCTGTAGTGCCGCGCCACCAGGGCGCCGGCGGCGGCGTCACGCTCCACCCCTTTGAGGATCACCTGCAGGCCGCCGCCGGAGTCGCCCAGCGGGCCGGTCACGCAGACCAGGTCGCCGGGAACGGCGTCGCTCCGCTTGCGTGACCGGCCGCTGGCGCATTCGCCAAGCACCGTCACGTTGATGCAGATCCCCGCCTGGGAGGTGGTGGTATCGCCGCCCAGCAGGGGAGCGCCGCAATAGTCCGAGCACTCCCTGTAGCCGGCCGTGAAACCGTCCATCCATTCAGTGTCCAGGCCCCGCGGGAGACCCAGCGACAGGAAAGACCCTACGGGTCTGCCGCCCATGGCGGCTATGTCGCTGAAGTTGACCGCGGCGCTCTTCCAGCCCAGCAGGCGGGCGGGGATGTCGTCCCGCAGGAAGTGGGAGCCCTCCACCAGCATGTCTGTTGTGACCAGGGTCTCCATCCCGCCCGCCTGCGGCAGCACCGCGCAGTCGTCGCCTATGCCCAGCACCCCTTCCGGGGCGCCGCCCACGGCCTCCTTGATGCGCTCTATGAGCCCGAACTCTCCAAGTTCCTTTAAATCCATCCCTTCAGTGAATTCATATAATCGTAATCCTTTCCGTCCCCGCAGTATCCGTAATCCCAGAAGGCGTACTCGAACAGGGCGGCCTCCAGGAACGCCTGGGTCATCTTGGCGCGCGTATCGTCGTCCACGGCGGCGGCCCACTGGTCGGCTATCGCCAACACGGCGTTCACGCCTTCCGTGAACTCCTCGTTGCCGTACTCCAGAACCCACTCCTTGTACGGATTGCCCTCCAGGGACGCAATGCTCAGGATATACAGGCCGACTTCGTTGTAGATCCACATGCACGGCAGCATTGCGGCCAGCGCGACCTCCTTGGAGCCGCTGTCAATTGCGGCCTGGGTATGGTTGTTATATGTGGATGTCACCACTGAAGAAGTAACCTCCGTGTCAATTCCAAAACGGCCTATCAGCAGTTCGTGCATGGCCTTTTCGCCGTCCAGTCCCGTCTGGGCGAACAGGCGGAACATCTCCTGCTGTGCAGGGTCCGTCATCATATCGGCCAGCAGGAACATCTGGCGTCCGTAGTTGCCAAGGTACACTTCGTCCTGGGCTATATACCGGTCAAATTTGGCCGGGTCCAGGCTGCCGTCAGCCAGTTCCTTAATGAATGGGAGGCCTTTGATGCCCTCGAATATTTTGGCCGATTCAGCCCAGACGTCTTTTGTCCAACTCATTGTCTATTATGCTTTTAAGGTTTTTACTCGCTAAATATGGATCCGGCGCGCTCACTATGGCACTGACCACGGCCACGCCGTCCGCGCCGCAGGCGACGGCCTGGCCGGCGGTGGCGGCGTTCATCCCGCCGATCCCGCACAGCGGGTGGCGGGACAACGCCCGCGCCCGCCGCAGCCCCTCGTACCCGAAAGGCGCCAGCGTATCGGTCTTTGTATTGGTGGAGAAAACGGGGGAGACCGCCACATAGTCAACGTCCAGGGCGTTCGCCTCCACCACTTCGTCCATGGTCTCCACGGACAGGCCGATTATCTTGTCCGGCCCCAGCAGGCGCCGGGCAATCTCGTACGGCATGTCGGACTGGCCAATGTGGACGCCGTCCGCGTCCACGGCCAGGGCCACGTCAACCCGGTCGTTTATCAGCAAGGGCACGCCGCTGCCCGCCAGGGCGGCCTTCAGGCGCTGCCCCAGCGCGATGAACTCCCGGGTGTCCAGGTCCTTCTCCCGCAGCTGCACCAGCGTCACGCCGCCTTTAACGGCCTGCAGGACCACAGTCTCAAGGTCACGCCCCAGGGCCAACCCCCGGTCCGTAACCAGGTATAACGCTAATGTCTCCCTTTTCATATCCTGATGTCCTTTGCGTAATCCTCCGGGTCGAAGGTGCTCAGTTCGTCAATGAAGTTCATGGCCAGGGAGCCGGTGCCGGCGCTGCGGGCGGCAGCGCGCTCACCGGCGACGCCCATCAGGGCCATCGCGTTGCGCGCGGCCAGCAGTCGGTCCTCGCCGGCCGCTATGAACGCTCCCGTCACCACGGATGCTGTGCATCCCATTGCGGTGACGCGCGCCATCATCGGATGGCCGTTCTCTATCTTTGCCACGTTAACGCCATCGGTAATATAGTCGATTGGGCCGCTGACGGACACTATGGCCCCGCTGCTCAGGGCAAGCGCCTTGGCGCCTTCCACGGCATCGGAGCTCAGCTCGGAGCTGTCAACCCCGCGGGAGTGGATCTGCTCTCCCGCAAGGCACATGATCTCCGAGGCGTTGCCCCGGATCACGGTGGGCTTGCTGTCGCGTATCAGCGACAGCGCCGTCTGCGTGCGGATGCGGCTCGCGCCCGCGCCCACCGGGTCAAGCACCCAGGGCTTGCCCAGGCGCCGCGCCGTCGCCGCCGCAATCCTCATCCCGTCAATTTCCTGCATGTCCAGGCAGCCGATGTTGACCACCAGGGCCGATGCGATCCCAACAATTTCCTCCATCTCTTCCGGGCAGAAGGACATCAGCGGTGAAGCGCCAATGGCCAGCAACGCATTCGCGTTGATTTCCATGGCGACGTAGTTTGTAATACAATGTACAAGTGGAGATTTCTCGCGTACTGACGCGCAATCTCTGATGAATGAATCAGATGATGTAGACATAATTCCCTACGCTGTAATTAAACAAATCAGGTTCTAAGGGTATAATCTCAGCCGCCCATGGGCAGCACCCCGTATTTCAGACACAAATATACTCAATCCGCTGCATAATACCTAATTATTTTTATTGTCAAAGAAGTCTTTGCACTTGCTTGAAAACAAAAAACTGCATAAATTTGAGGATAGTGTGCAATTAACAATCACATCTGCAAAACAAAAAACAATTCTTAATATGCTAAAGAAAACCCGAATCGCTCTGGCGGCCATCTTTTTCATAGCCATTTCGCTGCTGTTCCTTGGAATCAGCGGGGAACTGACAAAATGGTTCGGATGGATGCCAAAGCTCCAGTTCCTGCCGGCAGTGCTCGCCGTTAACGTTGGCGTCATACTGCTGCTGGTCGTAGTGGCCCTGCTCTTCGGCCGCTGTTACTGTTCCATTGTCTGTCCAATGGGCGTCTATCAGGACATTGTTTCCTGGCTTAGCAGCAAGCGCAAAGGCAAAAAGATGCGCTTCTCTTACAAAAAGGAGATCAAATGGCTCCGTTACGGTGTATGGGTCCTCTTTGTGATAGCCCTCATCGCCGGAATCCAGGTGTTCGTCGCAATCCTGGCGCCTTACAGCGCCTACGGAAGGATGCTCCGTACCGCCGTGGCCCCGGCTTCCACCGGAACCATCATCATTGCAATAGTCACCTTCCTGGTGATTACAATCCTGGCCTGGATCGGTGGCCGCACATACTGCAACACCATCTGCCCGGTGGGCACAACGCTCAGCTTCTTCTCCCGCTTCGCGATGTTCCGCCCCATAATCGACGCTGACAAGTGCAAGAACTGCCGCGCTTGCGAGAAGCAGTGCAAGGCCTCCTGCATAGACATCGCCAACAAGAAGATAGACTACAGCCGATGCGTTGACTGCTTCAACTGCATCGAGAACTGCAAGTTCGGCGCCCTCACATACGGCAAGGCCTGGGGAAAGGCCAAAAAGGCTGAAGCCCCGGCGGCCGACGCCCCCAAGGAGGCGTCCGCCGTTGACGCAGGCCGCAGAGCGTTCATAGCGTCATCCGCTATCGCGGTGACCGCCGCCACGCTCGGCGCCCAGGACAAGAAGCTGGACGGCGGTCTGGCGGAAGTCCTGGACAAGAAGGCGCCGGAGCGCACCGCGCCCCTTACGCCCTTCGGCTCGGAGAGCATCAAGGACTTCTACCGCCATTGCACCGCCTGCCAATTGTGCGTGGCCAACTGTCCTAACCACGTGCTCCGCCCGTCAATGGACCTCAGCCACTTCATGCAGCCGGAGATGAGTTATGAGAACGGCTACTGCCGCCCTGAGTGCACCAAGTGCTCCCAGGTATGCCCGGCAGGTGCCATCAAGCCCATAACCCCTCAGGAGAAGACTACATTCCACATTGGAACGGCCACCATAGACCGTGACCTCTGCGTAATCGAAAGGGACGGCGTCACCTGCGGCAACTGCGCCCGTCACTGTCCCGTTGGAGCCATCATGATGGTCCGCAAGGATCCTTCCAACAGGCGTTCTCCCCAGATCCCTTCAGTGGACGAGGCCAAGTGCATCGGATGCGGCGCCTGCGAGAACCTCTGCCCTTCACGCCCGTACAGCGCAATCCACGTCAACGGACTTCAGGTACACATTAAAGACTAGCAGCCATGGAAGACAACAAGAAAAACATAAGCAGAAGAGACTTTATGAAGGTGGCCGGCGCAGGCGCGCTGGCAGTGGGAGCGGCGGCCTGTGCTCCAAAGAGCAAGGGCCCCGCGATAACCGCCTCCGCGCATCAGACCGGCGACGGCGAGATGGAATACCGCATCAACCCCAAGAACGGCGACAGGATCTCCCTTCTGGGCTACGGATGTATGCGCTGGCAGATGAAGCGTGACGAGAGCACCGGACGCCAGGTAATAGACCAGGATTCCGTGAACGCCCTGGTGGCCAGGGCCATGGAAGGGGGAGTGAACTACTACGACACATCCCCTGCATATCTCCAGGGCCAGAGCGAAAAGGCCGCCGGAATAGCCCTCAGCCGCTATCCCCGCAACTCCTATTATATCGCCACCAAGCTGTCCAACTTCAACAACGCCACCCCTCAGGCATCCCAGCAGATGTACAGGGACTCCTTTGACCAGTTGCAGACGGATTACTTTGACTACTACCTGATGCACGCCATCGGGAGCGGCGGCTACGCGGCCTTCAGCCAGCGCTACGTAGACAATGGCATGATGGAGTTCCTGATGAAGGAGCGCGAGGCCGGCCGCATCCGCAACATGGGCTTCTCCTTCCACGGAACCCAGGCGGAGTTCGACGAACTTATCAAGACCAACGACCAATACCACTGGGATTTCATCCAGATAGAGATGAACTACATTGACTGGCGCCACGCAAACGCCAGCAACACCAATGCGGAATACCTCTACGAGCAGTTGGACAAGCTGGAAATCCCCATCACCGTAATGGAACCCCTCCTTGGAGGCCGTCTTTCCACCGTTCCGGAGAACGTTGCCAGGAGGTTCAAGGAGCGCGACCCGGACGCCTCAATCCCGTCCTGGGCATTCCGCTTCGTCGGTTCCCACCCGCGCGTGATCACCACCCTCAGCGGCATGGTCTATATGGAGCACCTTGAGGATAACCTCAAGACTTTCCGTGGATTCCACCCCATGACCGACGAGGAACTGGAGTTCATGAACGACCAGGCCACCCTCTACTCGGAGTTCCCTATGATCAACTGCACTGGCTGCAAGTACTGTATGCCTTGCCCTTACGGAATCAACATCCCGGAGATATTCGCATACTACAACAAGTGCGTAACGGAGGAGAAATACCCCCAGAGCCAGGAGCAGGAAGGATACAAGAAACTCCGCAGGGAATACCTGAGGAATTACGACAAGGCCATCCCTACCGTCCGTCAGGCGGATCACTGCATTGCCTGCCGCCAGTGCATGGAGCACTGCCCGCAGAGCATCCAGATCCCCAACGAACTCCAGCGCATCGACCACTACATCGAATCCCTCAAGCAGAACACCTTATAATACCGGAGCTCCACGGGCCGAATTGTCGGGCAAGGGAATGGAGACGGTTTACGGAGAAATGTGTACCTTTAGGGAAAGATTTAGACTATGTTCTGCAGGAAGAAGAGACTGATAGCCCGCGTACAGGAGATGGAGGAGCGGTTTGACCGCCTCCAGGCCGCCGTTACCAACCGGGAAGTGGTGGGGGAGGATTATGAGGTGCTGAGGGAGTATATGGATTCCGGGCGGTGGCGGAAGGATTACGAGGCCGACGAGAAAGGAAAACTCCCCGCTGGAATGAAGCGGGGAGTCCTTTCGCAGGACGGCCTCTATGACCTTCTGGCCGACGCCGCGGAACTCATCGGAAAACCACGTCAATAGAGAACACCCATTGTACGGACGCTCTCATCCAGGGTGTATAACTGCTGGCCATTCTTGTAGAGGAAGGACTTACGTTCATTGGAGCAGAATGCACTGAAGAACAAGTCACCCTTAGTATTGAAATATGGCTTGTCCGTCACGGTATTATCAAATACCCAGGACTTCTTTACTGAATCATAGATTGCAAAATCCATCTGGTCCCAGAAATAGAGTTTGTTGCCCACAATGCTTACCAGTTCGCCTTCTTTAGGGAATTCCATCTTCAGCCAGAGTGAGCCGTCCTTGTAAACTCCATTCTTTGACGCGTCACCGGAAGAAATACCCTCATATATGCTCTGGCCATCTGAATAGAACCATTGCAGGGTACCATTTGGATTGCTGTATTTGCTGCCGTTATGGAAGCCGTCGAAATAATTCTCGTAATACAGTTCTGTTTCTTTTACTGAAACCTTGCAGGTTGCGGTGTATCCGCCGTCGTCGCTTTTGGCGGTTATGTTTGCTGAACCTACAGCCACGGCAGTTACCAGACCGGAACTTGAAACAGTGGCGACTGATTTGTCGGAAGATTCCCATGTAACCTTCTTGTTGGTTGCAGTATTGGGAGTATAGGTTACCTCCAGCTGCTTTTTGCCCGTCACGCCGACAGCGAAAGATGCTGGTTCTATTGCGATACCTTTCAAGACTCCGGGATCAGTAACAGTCACTTTACAGGTAGCGGACTTGCTGCCGTCGGTCAGGGTGGCCTTGATGTTGGTGGAACCATCTTTCAGGGCGGTAACCTTGCCGCTCTGGTCCACACTTGCTATGGTTGCATCGTCAGAACTCCAGGTATAGGCACTGTTGGAGGCATCAACCGGATCGACGGTTGCCGTAATCGTATAAGACTCTCCAACGGTCAGGTTAAGAGTTGAGTAGTTCAGTTTGATGGTATTGACGGTCACGGCCGGTTTGTCGCAACCTATAAGAAGGCAGAAGGCCGCCGCCATCAGAATGATTCTTCTCATATCTAAGGGATAAAGGGTTAATCAAGCATGGAGAGGGCGCGGGCGAGCTGGTCCGGGCAGCTGGTGCCGCGGCCTTTGCAGTCGATGCCCGCGAGGCGGGTGATGACTTCCGAGCGGGTCAGGCCCACGCACAGGGCGGCCACGCCCTGCGTGTTGCCGTGGCACCCGCCGGTATACCGCACAGAGCGGATCACATCGTCTTCAAGTTCAATGTCTATCTGCAGGGAGCACACTGCATCGCAGGTGCGGAAAGAAGCACGGCGCACGCCGCCTTCCATTGAATCCAATAACTTTACTACGTCAAACATATCCCTAAGATACTACTTTCCACCAAAACTGACCTCTTTTTTGTTATACTTTTTTCAGTGCAGGATACTGCTCGTGGAGTGTAACTATCTGATAATCAATACATAATATAAAGACGCACTATCCAAAATTGATAATGCACCCACAAGTAAAACCTTGACAATCAATCACTTGCACTCCACAACTCCAAAACGATTTGGTTTAAAGGGGGATGATCAATGGGAGAAAATGAGTAGATTTGTGATGATGAACAGACTGAAGGAGGAAATGATTGCCAGGGCGGAGCCGGAGCAGGTGCCCGGACTGGCCCGGTTCTTCAAGACCGGGCCGGGGCAGTATGGCTTCGGCGACAAGTTCCTGGGGATCAAGGTGCCGGTGACAAGGGGAGTGGTTAAGGAGTGCTGGCAAGGCACGGGCTTCCAGGAACTGGAAGAGTGCGTTACCAGCGAGTACCACGAACTGCGGCTGGCTGCGTTGCTGGCGTTGGTCCAGATTTTCGCGCACGCGAAAAAGGACCCCGCATTGCAGCGCCGTTGCATCGACTTTTACCTTTCACATACCGCGTACATCAACAACTGGGACCTGGTGGACCTGTCGTGCTACCCGCTGCTGGGCGAGTGGCTGCTGGACAAGGACCGCAGCGTCCTCTACGACCTCGCCCGCAGCGGGGCCACCATCTGGGAACAGCGCATCGGCATGGTAAGCACAATGACCTTCATCCGCCACGGCCAGCTCCAGGACACTTTTGCCATTGCCGATATCCTCCTCCATCATTCTCACGACCTGATCCAGAAGGCCGTGGGCTGGCTGCTCCGGGAGGCCGGCAAGCGCGACAAGGCCGCGCTGACTGCCTTCCTCGAGCCCCGCTTCCGCACAATGCCCCGCACCGCCCTCCGTTACGCCATTGAAAAGTTCCCGGAGGCCGAACGCCAATACTATCTGAAAGGGGAATAAACCATTAACCCATACGGGCTTCGCCAAGAGGGGAGTCCCAGAGGACGGAGGCGCCGTTCTCAAGGGCGAGGGCGTCTACGACGTCCCGCAGCCCTTCCAGAAGGGCGGCCTCGCGCTTGCGGGACCTGCGTCCCGCCGCGCTGTACAGCTCCTTCTGGAAATACGCATCGTACGAAACCGCAAAGTCTTCCGCATCCCTGTGCGGGAAGAACGTCACCGCGGCGGTATACTTGATGTTCCCGGCCTCTGAATCCGATATCAGCAGCACCAGCGCCCCTTTGCGCTCCACGCCGGAGAAACACCCCTCCGCCTCAAAATATTGTGAATAGACATTTATCTCCATATCACAAATTTACAAAAAAGAACAAAAAAAGGAATAATATTCAACTGTGTCAAAACCTGACAAAACGGCCAATTAATTTTGCCCCTGTAATTAGCAGTAAAAGAACCAGGCCATGACACAGCCAATGACACAATCGATGACCATCCATCCGCGGGTGGCGTCACTCCAGAATGAACTGAAGGAACTGCGCGCGCATTCCGCCAAGCTCTTCGCGCAGGCGGAATACATGCAGTTCGAAGAGCGCCCAATGCTCACCTCGCTCTACGAGGCCGCAGTGGGCTCCCTCCTCTTGGAGGAGTTCAAGCTCGGCATTCAAATCCAGCTTACCCAGCTGGAGATCAGCCTCGCCCAGGCCTACATCAACCACAACGCCCCCATCGACCAGTCCCGCATCGACGAGCAGATCAAGGCGGCCCGCGAGACCTACCAGGCCCGCATCGAGCAGAAGGAGGCCGAACTCAAGGCCGCGGAAGAGTTCCTTAACGCCCCAGCCTTAAGTCTGGAGGCAACCAAGGAACTCCGCGACCTCTACCGGATGCTTGCTAAAGCCCTGCATCCGGACCTCAACCCCAACCAGTCCCAGGCGGACCGCGACCTCTTCATCCGCGCCGCCACCGCCTACCGCGCCGGGGACCTCGCCACCCTTCGGCAGATTGCCCTCTCCCTTCAGGGCGAACGCCCCGATGCGCTCCCTGACGATGACCTCGTCTCCCTCATAGAAAAGGTGAAAGAATCCATCGCCATCTTCCAGGAGCGCATCGACCTGATGAATTCCCAGTTCCCCTTCCTCTACCGCAACCAGATCCTGGACCCCGAATGGATCAGGCACCAGCAGGAGGACCTCAAGCAGCGCATCGCCAACGCAACCAACCGCCTCAAGGAACTCAAGGACTATTTAATGATGTTGAAACTATGGAAGCCGGACTCATCAAGCTGAACCCCCAGCTGCTCTCCATCCTCAGCAGCAAGCAGAACGGCGGCACCGACCTTGTCCCGTTCCAGAGAGAAATCTTCGTGATCAACGTCTTCGTAGCCGGCACCGGCTACTGTGACAACATAAAAAATATCCAGGAACACATCACCCCGGACACCCGCCTCACCATGCGCCGCCACCCTGACAACGAAGTTGACGAATACGCCATCGGCCTCCACTACAACGGCCACCGCATAGGCTGGGTCCCCATGAAGGACAACCTTGTAATGGCCCGCCTCATGGACGCCGGCAAGATGTTCAACTGCAAGGTAGTCTCAATAGACCGCAGGGACCCCTCCTGGCCCCGCATCAACGTCAGCATCTACTTGTTGGATTAATAATATTAAACGCCATAAAAGCCATGAAAAAAATCAACCCCACCATCGCCCCACCCATCACCCTCACGGAAAAGGAACAGGACTTCCTCTTCCACTACATCCTGGGCCACTACAACCCCATCACCGCCCCTCCCCAGGACCAGGACACAGAGATCGCCCTCATAGAAAAGGCCAGCGAGTACGAACAGCAGAACAACCTCATTGACGAACGCATAGACTTCACCCCCAACTGCGACCTCCTCAAATGGTTCTTCTACCGCTTCGTCACCCAGAACCGCAAAGACGACCCCCGCACCGCCTACCTCCTCCTCACCCAAACCCCCTCCTTCCTCGCCGGCTAAGCAAAAAACCAACCACCAAACCAACCACAACCACCACAGACATGGACGAAAGACAATACATAGAAACCTTCTGCTGGGACCCAATAGACCTCACAGAAGAAGAACTGGAAGAAGTCCAGAAAGAGCTCCAGGAAATCAACTCCGACAAGATCCTCCTTGACGGCATCCTCTCCCACAAGCTGAAAATACCCAAGACCGAATGAGCAAGAAGATCATCATCCTGGAGAATCTGCCTAACAACATCAGCTATGTCGCCCGAGAGATTGATAAAGAGGGGAATGAACGATATTTCTATCGTCATTTAGATTGGCTGGAGCCATACTGCAATGGCATAAAACCAGGAGATGAATTCTTCTTAATTGATAGAAACCAAGTAGATGAGCCAGGCATTATTATGCATGGCTTCATTGCTTCAGAAGTAACATTAACACCAGTCTACTGGGCAGAGAAGGGAATCTCAAGAGTCTATTTAAAAGACGTCCAAATAGTCAATCCAAAGAAATACCGCCTCCTTACAATTGCCTCCATGCAAGCCGTCATGCACGGCCAAATTTGGGACTTGATCCGTTCAGGCTGGATCCTCTGCGGCCCGGCTGTCCTAAAGATCAGGGAAATGTGGAAGATGTACCTTGAGATGAACGATGACTTCAAATAAAAATGAAAGATTCAATTGTTTCATTAGTAAGTATTAACACAAAAAAATCGTATAATTGTATTATCATAATTAGCAAGATATACATAATACATGAGTTCTAAATTTTTTAACAACAACGGGGAGAATACACTCTTCGCTAAGTTAAAAGGTATTGCTCAAGGAATGGCCAATTTTGACCGTTTCTTGGCCGTTGTCGGTTTCTTTCGTTCTTCTGGTTATTTTAAGCTTAGAAATGAACTTGAGAATGTATCTGAAATTAAAATACTTGTCGGTATTAATGTTGATGAGATATTTAGACGCCATAATCAAGCTCTTTTGATGTTATCAGATGAGACAAAGGCGAAAGAAATCTATAGTAAGCAATTCAAAGAAGATATATTGAATGCTAAGTATAGTAAAGAGGTAGAAGATGGTATCCTCAAGATGTGCGAGGATCTTACATCAGGCCGCTTACAGATGCGTATTCATGGATCAAAGAATCTGCATGCTAAGTTCTATTTATGTCTTCCACAGAACCATAATGAGAACTCAGATGGTTGGGTAATCATGGGATCATCGAACATATCTGATTCTGGCCTGGGTATTTCTGAGACTCCTAGATATGAACTTAATGTCGCCTTGAAAGATTTTGATGATGTCGCCTATTGTAAAACAGAATTTGACACATTATGGGAAGAAGCGATTCCACTTTCTCTGGATGATATAGAGCTTAACAAAAAGAAAACATATCTTGGTTATCAGCCAACTCCATATGAAATTTACATAAAAGTTCTCATTGATACTTTTGGGGATCAGGTTGAAGATGATTTTTCTATTCAACTTCCAAACGGAGTTCTTGATTTGAAGTATCAGAAAGATGCTGTTATCCAAGGATACCAGATGCTTCTTAAGCATAATGGCTTGTTCTTGGCAGACGTTGTTGGTCTTGGCAAGACGATGATTGCTACAATGATTGCTAAACGTTTTATCGAGGCTAATGGCAGAAATACAAATATTCTTGTAATTTACCCGCCAGCACTTGAAGATAACTGGAAACAAACTTTCCGTGTATTTGGCATTGAACGTAGGGCGCAGTTTATTACAAATGGAAGCCTTCATAAAGTCCTTAATGGTGAGAATCAATACAAAGAGAAAGAAGAGTTTGATTTAATCATCGTTGATGAAGCACATGGTTTTCGTAGCGACCAATCAGGAAAATACGATGAACTTCAAAAAATATGTAAAGCTGCATGTTCGAATGTAGGTCTATTGCGTAGCCTTCAGAAGAAAGTTATGCTTCTTTCAGCGACTCCGCTAAATAACCGACCACAAGACTTATTAAATCAACTTCTTTTGTTCCAAAATAGTCAGAGTTGTACGATTGATGGAATTCCAAACCTGAAAGCCTTCTTCGCTCCACATATTGCAGATTATAACAAATTAATGAGGGAGAGAGACCAAAGGAACATTACCTCTGAGGTTGATAAGATATACGACACCATTCGAGAGAAGGTTATTGATAAGGTTACAGTCAGAAGAACGCGTCATAATATTCTCAATGATCCAGATTACCGAAAAGATCTTGAACGGCAACACATTGTATTTCCTAACATCCTTGCTCCTAATATTCTCGAATATGAGATGGATGAAGATACAAGTGAACGATTCTATAATACGTTATCATATTTGACCGATCCGGCGAACCCATTGCATTTGGAGTATGCAAGATATCGTGCCATTGAGTTTCTTAAGCCAGAGTTTCAAAATAAGTATCAGAATGCAGTGCATTTAGGGCAATCATTGGCAGGAATCTATAGGGTACATATGGTAAAGCGCCTGGAAAGTAGTTTTTATGCTTTTAAAAGATCTCTTCATACCCTCCTGAGAATTACCGATGATATGATTCGCATGTTTGAGGAAGGACGAGTGATAATTGCGCCTGATCTTAAAGTTAAGGACTTGCAAGCAAAAGGGATGGAACTTGATGAGATTATAGAGTATGCTGTTGCTAAAGGCTATCTTGAAGAAGAAATAACTTTCTCACCTGATGATTTTGATCCCAAATTCCTAAAGCTCCTTAAAGACGATAAAGATGTACTTGAGTATCTTATTGATGACTGGGACAAGGAGCACGATGATCAAAAGTTTGACAAGTTCAGAGAGGTTCTTAATAATGAACTCATGCGCCCAGATATTAACAAGGAGGGGAAACTTGTTATTTTTTCTGAAAGCGTAGATACGCTTACGTATCTATACGATAGGATGAAGACAGAGATTGGTCGCGATGATTTAATACTTGTAACATCCCAAAATAGGAACAAGGTTGTTAAGAGTGTTAAGAATAATTTTGATGCTAATGCTGAATTTAAGAGTAATTCTATAAATATCATTTTAACATCGGATGTATTGGCAGAAGGTGTTAATCTACATAGATCTAACGTTATTGTTAATTATGATTCTCCTTGGAATGCGACTCGCTTGATGCAGCGTATAGGCCGAGTCAACCGAATTGGCTCTGTCGCAGAGAAAATCTATAATTACATGTTCTATCCATCTAAGCAGGGTAATAGCCAGATTCAACTATATGAAAATGCCCTTATGAAATTACAAGGTTTTCATTCTGCTTTCGGCGAGGACGCGCAGATTTATTCACGCGAGGAAATTGTGAAACAGTTTGAGATGTTTGACAGTAATGTTAGAGATTCTGTAGATAAAAAGATCCAATTGCTTAGAGAGGTTCGAGAATTATATTCAAAAGAAAGGAAACTATATAATAAGATAAAAAATCTCCCTATGAAGAGTCGAGTAATGAGAGATACAGGTAAACACAAAGGGAGTACTATTGTTTTTGTTTCTTCCAACGTTAAAACGGAGTTTTATTTAGTGAATTCAAATACAGTTGAGCCCCTCGATTTCCTTGAAGCAGTTAAATATCTTAAGGCGAATAGGGAAGAACTTCCTGTGCCATTTGGTAATAACAGTATACACTTTGATCATGTTAACCGTGCACTTGATATTTATTCAAATGCTGTGATTGAAGCGAGAGATGACAATACTGCCAGAAGAGTTGATTTGGACCAAACATCTCTTCGCGCTAATAGTTTCTTGCGTACTCTAAAAAAAGTTACTCAGGATGCTGATCTTCAGGCGAAGTGTGATGTTTTGATTAACTATATTAACGACGGAGTGTATTCTCAACTTCCTCGATATCTAAAAGCGTTGGCTGGAGAATTTCATAATGATAGAGCCTTGATGAAGGAGAAAGAGTATTATATAACAACTAAAATCGACGGCTTAATTAGTTCATACGATACTCAGACGAGAAAAGAAAGGAATAGCCTTCAAGAAGTTGAAGATCCGCGTATTATAATATCTGAAACATTCAAATAAATAGATTATGGCTAAGTTTTATTCCGGAGATGAATTAAGAAAAGTTTTTCAGTCGTCTTTTCAACTTAGTAATTGGCAATCTCTTTTAAAAGATATTTTCCATTCAAAAGAATTGAGAATTCAGCCAGAATTTCTAGGCGGATCAGACTATGAAAATGGTTTTTATCTTGGAGCGTTAGATACTGAAGATCATTACCATATTGGATTGTTTTGGTATATAATATCTAAAGGTTCTGTTGCGAACAAGAGGATTGGATTGAGACGACTTGTTAAAAGTTTTATTAATCCTCAATGGGGAGAATTTGATGCGGCCTTAGTTGTTTTTTCTGAGGAGGATAAATGGCGATTGTCTTTGATATGTGATATTAAAGAGGAGTCGATGTCACCTCGAAGATATACCTATTTATTTGGAGATCCTAATAATTATTATAATACGCCGATATCCCGCTTTGATTACCTTCAAAAGAATGGAGTATCTTTCGAGAATCTGAAAAATGCCTTCTCCGTTGAGGCTCTTACAAAGCAGTTTTACAATGAGTTATTTGACTGGTATCAATGGGCTGTCAAAGATGAGACAGGGGTTACTTTTCCTAATAATACAACAATAGAAGAAGATGACCGCGAACAAATTGACACGAAGATTATTCGTCTCATTACTCGTTTGATGTTTGTTTGGTTTATTAAACAAAAAGACCTTGTCCCAGATAAGCTTTTTGATGCCAAACAAATGAAGAGGGTATTAAAGGATTTTGATCCACTAAGTAAGAACAGTGGAGTATACTACAATGCTATTCTTCAAAATTTGTTTTTTGCGACTCTCAATAGGGCTATAGTAGATGAAGAAGGAAATAAGCGCTGCTTTGAAAAGTCAGCCGGAAGAGGAGTCAAGACAACATATCGCTACTCTGAGCTCTTTTCTATTAGTGAAGATGAGGCCGTCAAGATGTTTTCCGAGGTGCCTTTCTTAAATGGTGGCCTTTTTGAATGCCTTGATAAAACGAAAACTATTGACGGAGTTGAGAAAGCATATAATTATGATGGTTTCAGCCGCAAAGACAACAAATTTGCTGACGGACGTTATAAAAATAGGGCATTCGTTCCAAATGTATTGTTTTTTGATCCTGAGTTTGGCTTGTTTTCCATCCTAAATAGGTACAACTTTACAATTGAGGAAAATACACCGAACGAACAACTAGTCGCTCTTGACCCGGAACTACTTGGAAAGGTTTTTGAGAACCTTCTTGGAGCATACAATCCTGAAACAAAAGAAACAGCTAGGAATCAGAGCGGCTCTTTTTATACTCCACGAGAGGTAGTTAACTACATGGTTGATGAAAGCCTTGTTGCATATCTAGGGGATTCGGAACTGGTACGTTCACTTTTGGACGATAACTTTGTTTTCGATTCGGAGAAAAGTTCTGAATATAAAAAGATAGCGGCAAAACTTAAAGCAATTAAAATTCTCGACCCGGCGTGTGGGTCTGGCGCTTTCCCTATGGGTTTGCTCAATAGAATTGTAGATGTACTTCAGAAAATATCACCGGAGTCAAGTCTTTATCAACTCAAGCTCGCTCTTATAGAGAATTGTATATATGGTATTGATATACAGAGTATAGCCGTCCAAATCAGTAAGCTGCGTTTCTTTATATCACTCATTTGTGATTGCGAAAAGGATATAGCTAAACCCAATTTCGGAATACCAACCTTACCGAACCTTGAGACCAAGTTCGTCTGTGCCAATTCGCTGATAGACAAGCAAACAGAAGATGCACAAGGTAATCTTTTCGAAGATCCAAGGATTCAAGAGACAAAAGATAGACTTATAGAACTTAGGAATAATCATTTTAGAGCCAAATCAGCATCCCAGAAAAGGCGATTAAGAGAAAAGGATGACGAACTACGTAAATTCCTTGCTGATCTTCTTGCGAAAAATGAGATGGCTACTCGTGCAGATGCCGAGCAAATGGCGCGTTGGAATCCTTATGACCAAAATGCTTCATCTGAGTTTTTCTCTGCAGAGTGGATGTTTAACGTTAATGACGGTTTTGATATTGTTATTGGCAACCCTCCATATATCCAGCTTCAGAATAATGGCGGGGAACTTGGTAAATTATATGCCCCTTGTGGGTATCAATCTTTTGCTAGCACAGGGGATATATATTGCTTGTTTTATGAAAGAGGATGGCAACTATTGAAAGACTCCGGACATTTGTGCTACATTACATCTAACAAATGGATGCGGGCTGGATATGGTGAAAAACTCAGATCTTTCTTGGCCACTAAAACTAACCCTCAGTTATTGGTCGATTTTGGAGGCGTGAAGGTCTTTGAGAGTGCAACTGTTGACACCAATATTTTGCTTTTTGAGAAGGGGCCTAATATGCATCATACAAGATGCGCTGTCACTAATAAACAAAACAAGGATAGCTTAAAGCAATTGAGCCTTTTCGTTCAGCAGCAAGGTACTATCTGTGACTTCCAAGGAGGTGACAGCTGGGTGATTTTATCTCCCATTGAGCAAAGTATCAAGCGAAAGATAGAGGCAGTCGGGACTCCGTTGAAGGATTGGGATATCAATAT
>JAFZRX010000006.1 GCA_017619675.1 Bacteroidales bacterium
GGGCAGCAGGATAACTGCAGCAGGAATCAGAGCTTTAAGAAAACTGAATAAACGGTAAGCAAAGTCCATGTTAAATAGCTTTTATGGTTTCAACACCTGTTAGACCGGAGGAAACGTAAAAATGTTGCACCCTGGTAAAAATAGTTCATGTGATTGTTCTCGCGGAATTAAAGGTACCCAATAATCATCAGCAATCCTATGGGGAAGGTTTCTTTATCGTTGCTGAAATACGGGTTATTCAAGGGTGACCGACCAAAAATCAAAGAGCATTTTTTATTGCAGCAAAATCACGACTGCAGATGCTTAGAAGATTATATTGAGGTCTTCCAGGGCGCAAATTATTGCACTTTCTGAATTTGGGAAACTGCGGAAAAGTTCGACCGAAATTGAACCATATTTGAACCGCAGTGTTCATAACTGATTGATTGTATACAAGTTACAGAAAGTGCATCGGTAAGTGATTCCTCACAAACTTTTTCTGTACTCCCGGGGTGTGACGCCTTTCATCCGGAAGAAGAAGCGGCCGAAGGTGGGAAGCAGCGCTGAACGCACAGCGTTTCGGATAGCTGGCGTTTCCACGGTAAAGGATTCGTCGGCTATGAGCCAAAGACCGGAAAAGTCTTCGCAGAACTCAAGAAGGAAGGCGCCATTGTCTCCCCCGTCCGCTGCAAGTGGGAACCCGCCCAGAAGTAAACCTTCAAAGGCATAATGCAGTTAACTTGATTACGTTTTATCTTGCTCTCAAAGGTAATTGTTTTGCTGAAAAAAGAGTAAATTTGAGGCATGGAATACCTGTCAAAGCAACGATACGACGAACTCGCTTCGGAGTTGAACCATCTTATCGACGTGGTTTACCCCAAGGTGACTGATGACCTTGCGGAGGCCAGCGCGCAAGGGGATCGGAGTGATAATGCGGGATACCGTGAAGCGAGGCGTATCCAAGCTAAGACCATCAGCCGTATCCGCTTTCTGCAGAAGGTCCTGGAGAATTCACGAGTGATTGATCCCGATGCTCTTCCCAAAGACTGTGTCTGCCTTCTGAGCCGGGTAGAATTCACGAACTTATCGACAAATACCCGCATGAAAGTCGAGATCGTCAGCCCTCACGAGATGGATTTGGCGGCCGGGAAAATTACACTGAATTCCCCTATCGGCGCAGCCTTAATGGGGAAAAAGGTAGGCGAAATAGCCGAGGCCCGGGTCCCCTCCGGAACCCTGCGTCTTAGAATAGAAAGCATCACCTTCGACTGAGGGTGATGCTTTCAGTATAGTCTTGCTATAAGTCCTTTACTGCTTGAAAATGAGCTGGGCGAAATTGTACAGGCCGTATTTCCAGACAACGAAATCGTGCTGGCCGTCCGGATATTCGATGAGGGTGCAAGGAACGCCGTTTTCGTCGCAGAATGCCTTAAGGCGTGAGCTGTTGTACATCAGGCCGTCTTTACTTCCGCAGACCATCCATAGGATCTTGTTCTCAGCCTTGGTCTTTGCCACGTCCGGTATCAGTTCCTCCGGCATTTTAGTGTTTGGAGCGGAAGAGAAACCGCCGACGCTGGCAAAAACATCCATATGTCCAAGACCAAAGTTCAGTGACTGACCGCCACCCATAGAAAGGCCGGCGATAGCGCGGTGCATCTTGTCTGCAAGTACATTGTATTTGCCTTCAATGAAGGGAATCAGGTCAACCAGCAAGTCGAATTCAAAGTTGGCAAATGCCTGGGAGCCGGCGTAAACGTTACCCTCAGCGCGGTCGTTCTCCTGAGCGCGTCCGTTAGGCATGACAATGATCATATCAACGGCTTTTCCGTCAGCGATCAGGTTGTCCAGGATAACGTTAGGAACTCCCTGGAGCCATTCCCTTTCGTCTCCGCCAATGCCGTGGAGGAGATAAAGTACAGGGTACTTCTTTGCGGGGTCGAACTTGGGCGGAAGATAGATAGTAGCCTTGCGCACGGTGCCCACGGTGGTGGACTTGTACTCAACGAGTTCCAGAGTTCCGTGCGGAATGTCCGCGCGCTCCTGGTCGAATCCTGAGGGCGCCTCTACATATGGATCGAACTTGACGTCAATCTGGGGTCTCTGCATGAAACCGCCCATGCCGCCAGGTTGTGCCTTAGCTGCAATAATGCCACACACGAGTGCAGCCAGTGTAAAAAGAATCTTTTTCATGATATGTTAGTTTTTAATATGATTATTATTTACGCCAACGTTTTAGCATAGGGAAAAATCCGCGCATCATTTGGATATACTGCTCCCTGGTCATGGGTTCGGGCATGTTCTTGTTGACTTCGTCCACGAACTGGGCGCAGTGCTCGATCATTTCATCCATGGTGCATTCCTGCAGGAACTTTCCATCCTTGTAGCAGTACTGGCAGTAGTCATAATTGACGCTGCCGTCGGCATTGGTTCCGCAGTCCTCCTTACGGGTGAGCGGCATTCCGCAGCTCTGGCAGAACTGCGGGAGCTGCCCGGGCGCGAAATCCTTTTCTTTGGGCGGGAAGGTGGCTTCGTAGGCTTCATATGCTTGGGGCTTCTCATCGGCCACGAAATAGCCCTTTGGAGGGCAATAAGTGGCTTCTGTGATGCCGTTGGCCTCGAGCCATCCGGGAATCAGTTCCAGGGCCAGGAAATATGGCACTACGGAGCCGGCTGGTTCGGAGTGATAATTGATGTTCAGCTTGCAGGCAAGGTCGAATCCGGCGTTCCTGTAGAAGTCAATATTGCCCTCCATGCACAGGAATCCGACGCCCATTTCCCGGGCCTTATTCAGCGCATAGTTCAGCATTTGAAGCCCGTATCCCTTTCGCTTGTAGTCCGGATGGATGCAAATTGGGCCGAAGGTCCAGGAAGGCTTGCGGGTGCCGTCCGGCAGCACCAACTGGGCCTTTGAAAACATCACGTGGCCAATGATGCTGCCGTTTTCCTCCATCACCAAATCAAGTTCCGGGATGAAGTCCGGGTTGCTTCTATACTGATTCAGCACAAAATGCTCCGTGCAGCCGGGACGGTATACGTTCCAGAATGCCTCTCGCGTGAGGTTTTCCACCTCACAGTAATCGGCAGGAGTTTCAAGTCGTATGATCATTTATAGTTTAAGCTTAATTATCCTTTTAGATAGATTATATCTTAGAGGCAAGGTCGCGGATACGCTCCATGTGCTGGGGGATGCTTATGTGCTGCGGGCACTTTGGCAGGCAGGCGTTGCATCCTACGCAGGCATCGGCACGGACAGCCTTATCCTGATCTGTGTACAGTTTCAGGAAGGCTTTCCTCTTGTCTATGACATCCTTGCGGGAGGTATCGGATGTGAGGAGAGCGTCGCTGGCGCTGTTGAAGATCTTGAAGTTGCCGGGGATGTTGACTCCGGCCGGGCAAGGCATACAGTAAGCGCAGGCCGTGCACGGAATCTGGCCTTTTGACTTATAGAGGTCTGCGACATTGTTCATGAATGCCATGTCGCTGTCATCGAAAGGCTTGAAGTCTGTGAATATGGACACGTTCTCCTTGAGCTGCTCCATATTGGACATGCCGCTCAATGTGACCATGACGCCCGGGAGAGATCCCACGAAGGTCAGGGCGTTTGCGGCCGGCGTGAGGTCAGGATGGCGTTCGCGAAGTACGCTTGCCACGCCGTCGCTTACATTGGCCAGGGCGCCTCCCTTCACAGGCTCCATTACCAGCACGGGGATGCCTTTTCCTACAAGATAGTTATAGAGGAATTCAGAACTGGTAGTGCCCGAATTACCGCCCCAGCCTGCGGACATGTCCTTCCAGTCTGCATAGTTGAGCTGGATCTGGACGAAATCCCAGTCATATTGGTCAACAATTGCCGGCAGGTCATCATTGGAGCCGTGGAAGGAGAATCCAAGATGCTTGATCCTGCCCTTTGCCTTCTGCTCCAGGAGCCAGTCAAAGAGGCCATTGCTGCGGAAACGGGTGTTGAAACCGGACAGATTCTGCAGGTTGTGGCAAAGCAGGAAGTCTACATAATCTACCTGGAGGTTCTTAAGGGATGTCTCGAACATCTGCTTACCGGCATCCAGGGTAGGCCTGCCGTTCATATTTGAAATCTTGGTGGCAATCTTGAATGATGAGCGCGGATGACGGCTCAGCGCCTTGCCGGTAACGACCTCCGACTCACCATAGGCGGGAGCGGTGTCAAAATAGTTGATACCGTGTGCGATGGCGTAGTCTACCATTGCGTTGACTGCTTCTTGGTCCAGCGGCTGGTTTCGGCCGAAGCCGCCGCCACCGCCGGAGCGTGTAGGCAGACGCATGCATCCCAGGCCGAGCATTCCCAGGGTCTCCCCCATCTTGCTCCAGGTCCGGGAATCAATCTTGCTGCCTTCCGGTGCCTCTTTCCAAGGCGCGGGAAGTGTGCTGGCTTTTGCAGGTGTAACCTGCGACTTGAGCAGCATACCGCCGGCAGCGATACCCATACCGGCAAATACGAGGCTCTTCAAGGCCTCTCGGCGTGTCATCTTATCATCCATATTTGGTATTCTTAAAAGTCTAACTATTACAAATATACATAAAATATTGATATTTATTTCTCTAAGAGCGTAATATATCCTAAGAGGGCGCCCCAGTGATAAAACTTGTCACTGTTGCCCACATCATCGCCCTGGCCCGTAACAGAGTTCCAATTCTCATAAATATAGCCTCTCGCAAGCCAATCTTTCAGGAGGAGTTTCTTGGATTTGAGGGCTTCCGCCTCACTGATGGTAATATCCCCGCCTATATAGATCAACACTGGCTCGTCCGCAGGGCAGGGCAGAGAAGATGATGGTTATATATCTCCTATAGGCAGTTTTTCAATTAATTGCGTTGATACGCTTGAATATAGTAATTTATTTCTTAACTTCAACATTTGAAATTGTCACACATCAAATTATCCACATAATTTCAAGAAATGAAAAAGATTATTATCCTTTCAGTCATGATGCTTGCTGCTGTAGCTGCATCAGCCCAGCAGAGAAACAACGTTGTGCCGTCATTCGCCGGCGCCGTTGAAGACTTCAAGCCAAACGTTACAAACCAGAGGGGCAAACAATACCCCATGGTTAACTCCCAGGGCGCCGTACGCGCCCAGCTCCGCGCGCCTCAGGCCAGTTCAGTCCAACTGGATATCGGCGGCAGAAGGTACGAGATGGTAAAGGACGAGAACGGCGTATGGACCGGTACCTCAGAACCCCAGGATGTAGGATTCCACTACTATCAGCTCAACGTTGACGGCGCTTCAGTTCCGGATCCGGGAACAATCTATTTCTTTGGCGCCGGCCGTTGGGGCAGCGGTATAGAGATCCCTTCCGCAGACATGGATTTCTGGCAGGTAAAGAATGTGCCGCAGGGAGCATTGGAGGAGAAATACTATTGGTCAAAGGCAACAGAGAGCATGCGTCACTGCTTCGTTTACCTTCCTGCTGAGTATCAGAAGAATCCCAACAAGAAGTATCCAGTACTCTATCTCCAGCATGGAAATGCGGAGGATGAGAACGGCTGGGGATCACAGGGCCACACCGCCCAGATCCTCGACAACCTTATCGCAGAGGGCAAGGCAGTTCCGTTTATCGTTGTGATCGACTACGGCCAGAGCCAGAACATCCATCTTGTAGGCCAGTACGCACCCGCACCGCAGCCGGCTCCACAGCCCGCACAGCAGGGCCAGCGCCAGGCTCAGACGGGTCCTGACGCATTCCAGGTAGTACTTCTTACAGACATCATCCCTATGGTTGAGAAAGAGTATCGCGTTATTGCAGACGCTCAGCATCGCGCTCTTGCAGGCCTCTCAATGGGAGGAATGCAGACCCGCAGGATCACTGTCGCCAATCCTACCACATTCGCTTATGTAGGCCAGTTCAGCGGCGGCACCATCAGCGTAGAGGATGTACAGGGAGCCCCCGGATTCCAGCAGACCAACAAACTTGTGTTCATGAGTTGCGGAAGCAAGGAGAACCCCAGGGTCATGGAAGCTGCCGAGGAACTCAAGAAGTTGGGTATGAACGCTGTGGGTTATATCTCAGAGGGCACAGCCCACGAGTGGCACACCTGGCGCCGCAGCCTGTACCAGTTCGCACAGCTCTTGTTCAAATAGAAATAATTCTGTTTGATAAAAAAAGATGGAGGTTTCGGCCTCCATTTTTTTATACCTGAAAGAATCATTAACTTTAAGGTCACAAAACCACATATTTCAAGACTATGAAGAAATTATTGATTCTGGGAGCAATCCTCATTACGGCTATGTCCCTGACAGCCAATGCACAGCCGGGACGTCAGCCGCAGATTGTATCCAAGGCCGACATGACCACCGTGGAGTTCGTAGTCCGGGATTCCAAGCCTATCCTAATGGATATCTATCAGTTCAAGGACCAGAAGACAGAAGGGAAACGTCCAGTGTTCATCTATTCCTTTGGAGGCGCATGGGCCATGGGATCAAGGGTGGACGCCCTTTGCAATCCCCTTTATGACCATCTGTGCGAGAAAGGATGGGTCTGCGTTTCCATTGACTACCGCCTTGGCTCCGCCCGCGGCAGGGACGGGAAACCGCTCATCACTCCCCCGGAAGGATACAACGCTTTCCAGTATTCCATCGACATAGGAGTGGAAGACATATATGCGGCCACTGTATGGCTCATCAACCATGCCGATGAGTATAACATCGATCCCGAGAAGATTGTGATCAGCGGCAGCAGCGCAGGCGCCATCAACAGCATGAACGCGGAGTATTATATCTGCTCAGGCCACAAGATAGCAAAGGACAACCTTCCTGCGGGATTCAACTATGCGGGTGTTGTTCCCATGGCCGGCGCGGTATACCTGACCGGTGAGAATGACACTGAACTGAAGTGGGATAAAAAGCCTTGCCCCATGTGCTTCTTCCACGGATCTGCTGACCCTACGGTGACATTTGATATGGAGCGTGGCGCCAGCCGTCACGGCTTCGGACCCAACTATGTCACCAAGCAGCTCTATGCCATGGACGTCCCCTATATGCTCTACGAATATACGGGCGGCGACCATGTGATGGCCCTTCTGCCTCTCAAATGGTTCTGGAATGAGATTGACTCCTTCCTTGACAGGATTGTGGTAGGCGGTCAGAACATAAAGGTGCATGCAGTGGAAACTTCCCCGACACCCCGTACTGACGCAAACTTCCTGGACACGGTCCGTCCAGGACAGTATGAAGCCGTGAACCGTATGAACAGACAGGGCGGTGCTCCTCAGGGCGCCCCTCAAAGACAATAAATCCAAGCGTCATGAAGACAAGATTATTTTTGTTGTTACTGGCTATTCCCCTGTTATTTGTATCATGCAAAGAAGAGGAGAAAGCCCCGGTGGCAGGCGCACCGGACATTCCCGTAGCTCCCTATGCGGCTTTCGCGGAAGGCCTTATCAACGACATTACTCCCGAAGGCTGGGTCAGGGAAATCCTCCAGCGTCAGAAGGACGGCCTTACCGGCCATCCGGAGGCAATGTCATACCCGTTTGACGGTTGCAACTGGGCTGGCGACCTGCCTATCAGCCAGAATCCTCACTACTGGGGTTCGGACTGGTGGCGCTTCGAACAGACCGCATATTATGTAGACGGATTCAGCCGCCTTGGCTATGTCCTTGACGATGAGGAACTCATGGAAAAGGGCAAGGCCAATGTGGACTACGTCCTTGACCACCCGCTTCCTCCCAAGCCGGGATATGAGCTCGACGAATCTTCTTTCAGGGGATTTGGCTTCGGCAATATGCAGGCTATGCTTGAAAAACGGAAGATCATCGCCGCCGCGGGGCGTCCTGAAGGCCGCCTTGGCCGCGAAGGAGACTCCATGGGCTGGCCTTTCGCCGTATTCTTCAGGACAATGAAGACCTACTATGAAGCCACTGGAGACCCTAGGGTACCCGTTGCATTGGAGAAGAACTACCTCACCTACACGCCTGAGGAATTGAGCGACGGACGGTATATCATCAATATCGAAGGCATCCTCTGGACCTATGCCCTGACCAAGAATCCCAAGCTCCTGGAACTTGCTGAAGCTGTATGGGCATTGGTGCCAAGCAATATGGACCAGTACCTGAGCGACCGGCCAATGTCCGGCCACGGTGTAACAGTCTGTGAAACCCTCAAGCTTCCCATGCTCCTTTACGCATTCACAGGCAAGGAAATCTACAAGGAAGCAGCCTTGAAGGGTGACCAGAAGATGGAAGACAAGAACATGCTCATTGACGGCATAGTTTCCAGTTCAGAAGGACTTGCCGGCGTGGACGCATTGGCAACACACGAGACCTGCGTGATATCAGACTACACCTGGACAATCGGTTATTTCCTGATGGTCACCGGAGACGCCACCTTCGCAGACCGTCTGGAAAAGGCTATCTTCAATGCGGGCTTCGGAGCCGTCACAAAGGACTTCAAGGCAATGCAGTATTTCTCCTGCCCCAACCAGGTACTTTGCACGGGTTCTTCCAATCACAACGATTACAAGAAGGCCAAGACCTGGATGGCATACAGGTCCGCCCACGAGGTTGAGTGCTGCATAGGCAACCTTCACAGATACTTCCCCAACTACGCCTCCAGGATGTGGATGAAGGACAAGAACGGCCAGCCCGTGGCTGCCCTCTACGGCCCTTCATCCGTAGTCTATGACCTTGGGGACGGTGTAACCGTCAAGATCCAGGAGATCACCAACTATCCTTTTGAAGAGGACATACAGTTCAAGTTCACCTTCTACAAGGACGGCAAGGAGACCAAGGAGCCTCAGCAGATGGACTTTACCTACAGGATTCCCGGATGGTGCAAGGCCTCTGACAAGCAGGGCTTCCAGACCGTGAGCAAGACATGGAAGAGCGGTGAGAAGTTCAAGGTGAACTTCCCCATGGAGATTGAGTTCGTGAAGAACGCAGTCCAGGGAGAAAGCGTGGTATTTGGTCCTTTGACCTTCACGTACGCCATTCCGGCCAACTGGGAAGTAGACACAAAGGTGTATGACTATCTGGCCGGAAAGGAATCAAGCAACCCGGATTTCGTAAACTGGAGCATCACTCCTAAAGCGAAATGGAACTACGCCATCCGCAACGCGGATCTGGGCAAGGCAAAACTCATCCGTACTCACGCAAAGGGCTTCCCGTTTGACCTTGACAACGTTCCGCTCAAGATAAAGATTCCCGTTACAGGAGTCAAGGACTGGAACTATGATGTAATCCCTAGCAAACCTTATGAAGGACAGCGCTTTACGCAGTGGACAAACGAGCCTTTGTATGACAGGAACGGCAAGCCGGCGGAAGACGGCGGCTACGTCAAGTTCAACGGCGAACTCCTCCAGTTGAGCAGAGCCGGCGCCATGAAGTATTACGTGAATCCGGAAGGCAACTTTGGAAGGGTGCGTGACGCCTACAACGAACTGTTCCAGAAGGACGGCAAATGGTATTGCAGCTGGGAGATGGACGATGCCTATCTCACTCCCCAACTCCCAAAGACAGTTGTCCCTGAGGAAGGCACGGATACCTTCATAGAACTGGTTCCTTACGGCGCCTCCACCATCAGGCTCACCGTCTTCCCGGAGCTCTGAACCGGTTATCTCCAGGATGTTGATATCTTGGGGATAACTATTCATTGCCTACGGCAATAGCCCTCAAGTAAATATCTACCTTTATATCCCGGTTAATTCTAATCGGGATTTTTTAATGTATACAGTTTTAGACGGCACTAGCCTCAGACCTATCCTCATACCAGGCAAGACAAGCCTGTATCAACTTCACATTCCACATCTTCACAACCATTACTATCTGCTCAGCGGAAAGGGCAGCCGCGCGCTAGAAGCGTTCCCGGAAATAGTGGGTTTCCCCTGCTATTCCGCCCTTCTTGAAGAGATGGTGGATACGTTCACCTATCTCCGCTCCCGCGGACTGGGCCAGGACATAGACCTTTTCACAATACTTCGCGGCGGACTCAACTATCCGCTTGAGGAAGCCGCCTCCCGTTGCGGCATGCGCGTCAGGGAAATCAACTTCGTTTCCTGCGAACGCGTCATCGAGAACCACGAAATCAAAGGCCTTGAGATCAAGTACGACAAGATCCGCCCCTCACGCAACTGCGTCCTTGCAATAGGCGATATCCTTGCTACCGGCGACACCTTCCGCTACTGCTTCAGCCATATGCTTCAGCAGTTCCAGGAGGCTGGAGGCAGCATCCGCCGCATCATCTTCTTCACCATCGGCGGCACCAGGGCCTTCGGCCTTATAGAATCCATGGCCGAACAGCTGGGCGAACTCTTCCCCGGATTCCAAGGCATAGACTGCTTCTTCTTTGAAGGCGCGTTCACCGTGTATGAAGACAAGGGTGTGAGCGGCATCAACGTGCCGAACATAGACTTTGGCTGGAAGGGCGGCATAGTGACGCCGGAGTTCCGCCGCTACATCATGGAGAATCCCGACGCCCTCCTGGAGAAGTGCATCATTTACGACGGCGGAGCCCGCCGATACGAAATACCCATCCACTGTGACGAAGTGCTCGAGTACTGGGAAGGAATCCGCGACCGTGCGGACATCATAAACGTGTGCTCCCTGATTGAAGAGAAACTTGGATACAAGGGTCCGGTGGACTTCGAGAGGTGGCTGGACATCACACACCTGCGAGGACTGACAGGGCTTGAAAAGCTCTGGGCGGACGAGCAGGCGCTGCTTGACCGCCGCGTGGACCTCCGCTCGCTCGCGGAAAAGCGCATCGCATCGATCAACAATTTAAAGCAAGCATATGAAAAAGACTGACGTTGACTACACTGACCGCGCGGTGGACCGCGCAGGCAGGAAATCCAATCTAAGCATGTTCATGGTGATGCTGGGCTTCACCTTCTTCTCCGCCAGCATGTGGGTGGGACAGCAGCTCGCCGCAGGCCTCAACTGGTGGGGCTTCGTATGGGCGCTCCTCCTTGGCGGCCTTATCCTTGCTGCATACACCGGCTCGCTGGGATTTATCGGCGCTGAAAGCGGCCTTTCCCTGGACATGCTCGCCCGCCGCAGTTTTGGCACCAAGGGCAGCTATCTGCCCAGCGCCATGATCAGTTTCACGCAGATCGGCTGGTTTGGCGTGGGTCTGGCAATGTTCGCAATACCTGTGGCAAAGGAACTGATGGGCCTTGAAGTTACGCCTGACCAGATGCCTTGGCAGGGCTACTTGCTTGTAGCAATCGCAGGCGTGCTGATGACAGCCAGCGCCTACTTTGGAATCAAGAGTCTGACTATTATCAGTTACATCGCCGTTCCGGCAGTGGCCATCCTGGGTACGCTTGCAATGATCCTGGCTGTGCGCAGGGGTGACGTTGGTCTCGTGGAGCAGTTCGCAAAGGGCACCAAGGACCTTGGTGTTATCGCAGGAGCGGGTCTGGTAGTTGGTAGTTTCGTTTCGGGAGGAACGGCCACGCCAAACTTCACGCGTTTTGCAAAAAGCGCAAAGGTTGGCCTGTGGACCACGGTGATAGCATTCTTCCTGGGCAACTCCCTCATGTTCCTCTTTGGAGCCGTTTCAAGCATCTATGCGGGTGGAAACGACATCTTTGAGGTGATGCTCAACCTCAATCTCTTCTATCTTGCCGTACTGGTTCTGGGCCTCAATATCTGGACTACAAACGACAACGCCCTCTACACCGGAGGGCTCGGCCTGTCCAACATCTTCGGGTTCTCCAAGAAGACCATGGTAATCATTTCCGGTATCATTGGAACGGTTGCCGCCGTTTGGCTTTACTGGAACTTCTGCGACTGGCTCAACGTTCTCAACTGCACCCTGCCTCCTGTAGGTATCATCCTGATCCTCCATTACTTCATGAACCGAAAGGCATACGCCGACGGTACCGTCAAAGAGAAGAAGGTTGACTGGTTTGCAATTGCCGGAGTTGTACTTGGCGCCGTCGTTGCCAACCTGGTGAAGTGGGGCTTCCCCGCCATCAACGGAATGGCGGTGGCCGCCGTATGCTTCCTCATCGGTCAGAAGATCCAGAAATAATCCCGGTTTAGATGCCGCTGTTCAAGCACATCAAATGGGCGCTCATAGCGGTCCTCATATCTGTTCCTATGTTCGGTAAACAACAAGACAACCAGGGAGTCAGAAAGCCGGCCGTGGCCGGGTCTTTCTACCCTTCTTCCGCCAAAGAGATACAGGCCATGGCTAAAGGCTGGCTGCATCCTTCCAACGATGCAGCCCTTCCTGCGCCGCAGGCCATGATAGTCCCCCACGCAGGGTATGTGTTCAGCGGCGAGGTGGCGGCATCGGCATTCAGCCGCATCCCCAAGTGGCACAGGTACAAGAGGATCTTCCTGTTGGGGCCAAGCCATAGGGTGGCGTTCACCGGAGCCAGTGTGGATACTTTGTATGCCTATGCTGAGACTCCTTTGGGAAAGGTGCCGATAGACACGTCCCTGGGAAAGGAGCTCATCCGGAAAGGAGGCGGTGCCTTTACTTTCCGGAACGAAGCGCACGACGGCGAGCACTGCCTGGAAGTCCAGCTGCCGCTGCTTCAGATGGCCATGGAAGATGTTCCGCCCGTCGTGCCCATAATAATAGGGACGCAGCGCCTGAGCGTTCTCCAGAAGATTGCCGATGTGCTGGAGCCGTATTTCAACGAGGACAACCTGTTTGTCATAAGTTCCGATTTCTCCCATTATCCTTCCTACAATGACGCCAAGGAGTCTGACCTGTATATGGCCAAGGCCCTGACCATAGGAGGATTGGAAGCGTTCATCAACGCCCTTGCATATGTTGACGAGAAGGACTTCAAGGGCCAGGACACCGCAGCGTGCGGTGCCTGCGCCATAGCAGTCCTTCTTTCCATGATGGACGCCCAGGGCCGCGGACAGTTCCAGGGAGAGCATGTGATGTACCGCAATTCAGGTGACTCCCCATACGGCGACAAGGACCGGGTGGTGGGATATAATGCCATTGTATATACCAGGCAGGAAGAAGAACATCTTTTCAACTTCTCGGAGGAGGAGAAGAAGGCCATGGTAGCCAACGCCCGTTCTGCAATATACTCCTCGCTAAAGATGGATTATGACGGGGATGACTCCCCTGTTGGCATACTCAAGGAAAAAGGTTACGGAGTGTTTGTAACACTCTACCTTAATGGCAGTTTACGGGGCTGTATAGGCCGCTTTACGTCATCATCAACCCTCCAGTCCACCATAAGGGAAATGGCCCGCAGCGCGGCGTTTTCTGACCCTCGCTTCCCTTCTCTTACAAAGAGTGAAGCGGGCAGGGTGGAAATAGAGGTGTCCGTCTTGTCTCCTCTAAAGAAGATCGATTCAATTGAGGAGTTCAAACTGGGCAGGGACGGAATCTATATGATCAAGGGGGCCAACCACGGGACCTTCCTTCCGCAGGTGGCGCAGGAAACCGGCTGGAATACGGAAGAGTTCCTGGGCCACTGCGCACGCGACAAGGCCGGCATAGGATACAATGGCTGGAAAGACGCGGACCTCTATACTTACCAGACAGAAATAGTCAAGGAATCTGACCTTAAGGACTGACAGGATGGAAGAAGCCCGGTTTTACACGGCGACCCCCGATGGAGTCCAGTGCCTTCTCTGTCCGCATCATTGCAGGATCAGGGAAGGTGCGCGCGGCATCTGCCGCAGCCGGGAGTGCCGTGACGGGAAACTGTATGCCCTTTCCTACGGCATGCCCTGCGCCCTTGCCGTAGATCCTGTGGAGAAAAAGCCACTGAACCAGTTTATGCCGGGCACCTATTGTCTGTCATTCAGCTGCACCGGTTGCAACCTTTCCTGCAGATGGTGCCAGAACAGCGACATATCCCAAGAAGCACCGGAGGACGTTGACCACTACGTCATTTCCCCTGAGGAAATGGTGGACATCTGCCTTAAACGCGGCCTTCCGTCCATTGCCTACACCTATACCGAACCGTTCACCTGGTGGGAATATATGTGCAATACCGCAGTCCTGGCCCACGATAATGGCCTGAAGAATATTCTGGTCTCTGCCGGATATGTGGAGAAGGATCCATTGAAGGAATTGCTGCCATATATCGACGCGGCAAACATTGACATAAAGGCCATGGATGACGCGTTCTACCGGAAATACTGCGGCGCAACCCTTGCGCCAGTGCTGGAGAACATCCTGGCAATGAAGGAAGCCGGAGTACATCTGGAGCTAACCAACCTTCTGGTCACGGGGCTAAACGACTCTGAGAAGCAAGTGGGTGAACTATGCTCCTGGATGGTCCACAACGGCCTCCAGGACGTGCCGCTGCATTTCAGCAGGTGTTTCCCAAGGTACAAGATGTCCAGCCTTCAGCCCACTCCAGTAAAGACTCTTATCAGAGCAAAAGAAACTGCCCTGACTATGGGGATCAGGGCAGTATATCTAGGAAACGTTTAATAAACGCTACTGGTATTTCTCTCCTTTTACCAGAACCACGTTCATACGCTCCACTTCAATCTTTTCCCATACGTGTTCAGTGACGTATGGCTCATTGGCCAGATAGTCATCCAGTTCCTCCCGGCTCTGGAAATCCATGACCAGGACGGATCCTTTCATCTTTCCCGCCTCATCCAGCAGGCCGCCGGCGCAGACTACGTGGCTGCCCAGCCTGGCCATGCCTTCCAGGTGACGTGGACGGACCTCCATCCTCCTGTCCAGCATGCCTTCTCCGTCGTATGCTATTACAACAAACTGCATAATCGATAATTATTTAAGCGTAATAATCCGCCAGGGCGTCAAAGAATCCGGGGAAACGGGCGTCAATCACTATAGGACGGCCATTTTCCAGGAAACAGTGAACGCTGGAACCGGTGAACACCACTTCATCCCTGCAGGTCATTACATAGTTGATTTTAATTTTAAGCGCGGACAGTTTCTCCACTGATACCTGGACAGACACTTCATCCTGGAAGGTGGTTGTCTTCTTGTAGGAGCAGTGTACTTCCATAACCGGAGAGACCACGCCTTCCGCCTCCATCTTCTCAAAGCCATAGCCTATGCAGTCAAGCATATTGAGGCGGGCCTCCTCCATAATCCGGACATAATTGGAGTGATGGGTTATTCCCATCCTGTCGCATTCGTAATACTTTATCTTGTGTATATAAGGTTCTGCCATGCGTTTATTCTTTAATTACAGGGCAAAGATACAAAAAACTACCGTTTAAGCAGGGACTGGGCGGCCAGTACAAGGAACATGTAGTGCGATGAGCCCCCTCCCAGCACGTATTCTGTCTGCTGCCACAGGAACGGGAATTCCAGCAACTCAGGAAGGTCAGGGCGGATTATGGCGGTGCCCGATATAACACCTCCGGGAACGTAAGACCAGTCTGCGCGCGTTGTTCCGTATGCGGTGGTTGCCGATACTGCTCCTACGCCCGATGCGAACGATGCCGTGTTCTCACCGGGATGGCGGCCCAGGATGAAGTGGAGGGCGTCATGCACCAGTCCGGCGTCAAAGATTTCAGGATAGGCGCTGCAAAGGAAGTAGTACTGGTAACCGAAACTCTGGATGTCCCATCCCGCGCCCCAGATAGATGGCTGATACGGAACACCGTAGGGAGTTGCGGCGGCCCTTTGCGTGTAGCTTTCCTTCAAGGCGGGAAGCGCCTCGCGGAAAGCTGCGGCAAAGGCCTTTTCCTGGCTGTCCGAGCTCTGTTCCCAGGCCTTTGCCACGCGGGCCAGGTACCAGGCGCTTCGGCTTACGCCGCGCTGGAGCGAGGCCTGCTGGTCAAGGATATAGTCCCTGTATTCGACCTTTCCGGTAGTGAGGTAGAGTTCAACGGCGGCCTGAAGCCTGTCGCCGGCGGTGTTGTGGAACAGCGCTTCGGCCATCTCCAGGCTCTGGGTGGCAAGGGTGTCGTTGTAGCCCCTGAGCGTACGGGCGACGGCAGCCATGTCGGCTGCGGTGGCCCTGTCGCGGGAGGCGTTTTCTTCAGTGTAGATCCAGCGGTCATCCTCGTTTCCTGGTATTCCGTCAGTCATGGCGGCGGCATCACCCAGGATTACATACTGGCGGATGCTGCTGCTGATTATGCCGCGGTAAGGACGGCCGAGGGCCTTGTACGCGGCCACTACGGAAAGCGCGCCGTTCTCTATCTGCTGGAGGATGTCGTTCTTGCCGTCGGGCTCGTGGATTTCCGTGACATGCTTGTGGAAGTCGATTGCGGTGACGTCGATCTCAGGCTTGAACTGTTCGTAGGCCATTGAAAGGATATAGGACTCCCCTGCCTGGGACTCTATCCTCAGGTCCAGGTCTCCGGCATCGTGCCAGCCGCCTATCGCCACGTCAGGAACCGGCTGGCCGGGCGCATACTTTGAAATGCCGGGGCTCTGGTCATAGCCGTCAATTCCGTTTTCGTTCAGGGCCATCAGGGCGTCGTCCATGTGGCAGGCGTCGTGCCATACGCGATACTTCTCGTTCACCCTCATGTGGCACATCTGGTTGGGAAGGAAATACTCTATTACCGGCTGCCATACTCCCCTGTCGTAGATGTCTTCCGCAATCCTGAAAACAGAAGAAACGGAGTCACCGTATTTAATCTGGTACAGACCGGGCTCCTTGACGGAACTGAAATCTGCCTTGGCATAGTTGAAGCGGAGGAATTTGCCCCAGGACACAGGTTTCACGCTCAAAACTTTATGTTCGCCCTGGGCGTCAATCTTGAACACATCCGCATTACCATTTGCTTCCTGTTTTGCATCAAGTTCCAGGATTGCGACCTTGGACTGATTTGGGTGATAGCCTATCTGCGAAGTCTGTATTACTGGAGCGTATGTCCAGCCCTTTACAATGTTGGGTGAAATAATCCATTTTACGGCCCCTTTCGTGGCCCCTGCGGGGATTTCGGAGCGCAGGACGAACCAACCGTTGTTATGGTTCATACGGCCGTCATAGAGCTTTAAATCGGCAGTTAACGTCTCAACTGTCAATTTGGAGTACGGATCGTCCGGGCGGGAGACAAAGCGGCGGCCAACCGCGTATGGCTCCGCTATGATGTCGTCAGCCACAATGGGGTTGTAGCCTTTCCCTTCGGCCACCAGGCGGTCAAAGTCTATGATGGGACGGCCATCAATGTGGAAGTCTCCGGTATTCTTGTAATTGGGCTCAGTCAGGAGCAGCGGAGAATTTGGCTGGCGCGGGTAAATGCCGTCCTTGTCGTCCATTATCCAAGGTTTGCCGAAGAGCGAACCCGGAAAGAATTCCAGGTTGAATCCGGCCTTGCCTATGAAGGCCTCGGGAATGGGCTGGTCCAGGTCAAGTGTCACTTCAATATGGTCACCTACCGCACGGGTTGTAACTGTGTATTCTATCACCGCGTCGGGATAAATCATAGGATTGAAGCCGGTGAGGTGGCGGGTGGAATCCGGATATGCCAGGCGCGTGGTGATGACGTTGCCGTCCACCTCCCTGGATATCTGGCGCGGTACCGGCTGCCACTGTCCCGGAGTGGCCTCGAAACGGAGGTCTCCGTTGGTTGCCACGCGGTGGCCGTTCATTATTACGCACACGCCTCCCTGATGTCCTTCAGGATAGAAATCGTTGAAGGCCATGACGTCCACGCCCTCGTTACGGTAATAACCCTCCGGCCCCAATTTGAACTCCTGGGAGCATGCGATTGTGCCGCTCAGCAACACTGCGGCTAGACAGGCAAGGTATCTATTCATACTTGAATGCTTTATAAGAATGTGGTTTAAGGGTCATGGCCGGTTCTGCGGAGGCACCTGTTTCCAGGTCAGTCAGCTTAAGCTGGCCTTTCATGCCCATGAGCCTGATGTCAACTGGCTGGTCGTTGAAGTTCTCTACGATGACGGTCTTGTTGTCATATAGGAAGAGGCTGACCTTTGACGGCCCGTCCAGATAAAGGTCCAGGTCCTTGCTCATCGTTCGGCGGATCACGTTCAGCACTCCGGCAGGATAATCATACAGGTTGCCAAAGTCATCAGGAATGGTCAGCACATATAAAGTGCCGTTGGAGTAAGTTGCACGGTGCAGGATGGGCCAGCCGGAGACGCCGTTGGTCAGGGGGCGTCCGGCGCTGACAACCTCCCAGCTGTCGTTGGTCCAATAGCGCACCTGAGGAATCAGGATGTCCTTCTCGCTCTTGCCGTATCGGCCGAAGTCGTTTACTATGGCCTTGAGGTCGTCGCACTGGAGTTCGCAGATATCAGCGATCTTCTCGGGAACCAGCTTCAGGAGTCCGGTGGTGATGACCACATCGCCGCCGCCCTTCAGCTGCTTCTCAATCTTTACCGTAAGGTCAGGATCAGTGGCCGCCTGTGCCGTTAAAAGGACCGTTTTACGCCCTTCGGGGAACGTGGGATACATATCCATTGGAAGACCTATCATGCCCAGGTAATTCTGCAGGAATTCCTCCCCAGGGGCATGATAAATCTTGTATGAATCTATGCCGATAGGATTTCCCAGTTTCCCCACCAGTTCGTCAGCCTGGCGCAGTACCACATCCGCTATTCGCGCCATTGTGGTAGGAGTAACCGTCTCCCTGCCGTTCTGGAAAGGAGCGGTCATCTGGTCATAGTTCCAACTTGTCCCCTGGTCCTGCCAGGGAGCGCGGAAAGAAGGATTCAATTTGACGTCCAGCAACTGGTTGTATGCGAACAGCATCACGTCACGGCCCTTTGCAATGGCAGTGAGGAACAGCTGTTCCGCATATCGGTCCATGCTCATGGTAATTCCGCCGGAATCAACCCAGCCGCCTCCGTTGCGTCCTCCGGAGATGTTCTCGAAGTAACGCATGATATTATAGCTGAGGTAATTCTGGAGGTGCTGGTTACCCGCAGGATTGCGGGTCTCTGTACCTGTCCATACTTCGTCAAAGATCTGCGGGCCGTACTCCAGATTGAAACCCAGGCCCTGGAAATGGTCATACCAGTTAGGATACTTTATGATAACCTTCACCTTGGGATTGACTGCCTTGGCGGGTCCCACAACAAGGTTGCGGCCGGCCTCGTTCATCAATTCAAGCCTGTACTGAGTCCAGCTCCTGTCCCCCTTGGCAATGATCTCCACGTCTTTCTTACTGCTGGTGAAGAAGAAGTCGTCCAGAAGGAACTCGTCAAAGTGGCGGGCAGTGTGCTCGGCCACCTTCTGCACCCAGGCGCGGTCCTCCGGATTGGAGTAACTGAAGGTCTCGAAATCATTGGGCTCACTGATGGTATAGGTAATACCTCCTGCCACTTCGATCCCCTGCTTCTCAAAGAATGCCTTGGCCTTTTCAAGCGTGGCATCGTCCACAAGGCGCATGTCCCGGTGCGTCTCCAGATATATCTTGTCCACGTCCAGTTGGCTGGAAATGGTCTTCCAGGTGGACTCCAGCCACTGGGTATCGGCCATCTTCTCCACCTCGAACGCCCGTACATACACGGACACCTTGAAATTCTTATGCCTCGCGGAAGCAGTAATAAACGCGCATGACGTCAGCAGGACGCATAGCACTAATCTGAGATATTGTTTCATTGGTAATATGGTTGCGTGTTAACAGATTACTTTATTCAAAAATAGAATCCGTTTCGTGAAAAAGCAAAGAATATGAGGACTATTTAAGTCATTGGCGTATATTTGCAGATGATGGACGACAATAGTATCAAACTGCACAAAAAGTTCTTCAATGAATTGACCCTGGATGAACTGTACGAACTGCTGCGTATCCGCAGCGAGGTCTTTGTGGTGGAGCAGGACTGCGTGTATCAGGACCTGGACTACGACGACCAGCCCTCCATCCATCTATGGCTGACCAGGGGCGACAAGATCGTGGCCATCTGCCGGGTCTGCCCTGCCGGCACCCATATGGAGGAAGTGTCTGTGGGAAGGGTAATAACCACGGAGCGCGGAAAAGGCTACGGCAAGCGCATGATGCTGGAAGGCATCAATGCCGCGCAGGAGCATTTCGACGCCAGACGCATCGAAATAGAAGCCCAGGAATACGCGCGTGGATTCTACGAGCAGGTAGGCTTCCGTCAGTCTTCAGAGCCGTTCATCCTGGACGGCATTCCGCATATCAAAATGATCTGGGAGATATAAAAAGCAGGCCGGGAAACAATCCCGGCCTGCAAATTTGAGTGGTGAAGCGTCATCAGCACTTCTTCTTCCTGGATCAATACAATTGATCCTCGTCCCAGAGGGTAACCTCTTCAATCTTGGAGAAGTCGCTGGAGACCTTGTACACAGGAGAGTAGTTATATCTTTTGCTTGAGTTAGCGTTTCCTGTAGCAACTGCTCCTATACGGAGATAATGGTCTCTCTTGTACACAAACTGATTTCCGCTTGGAATCTCAGTATTTATTGCAAGCACCACGTCTGCCTGCCCGTTGGTGAGTTTGACCTTCTCGATCTTTCCTTCAGGCTGATAATTCTTATTCTTCTTATCAAAGATGAAGTTATTGTTGCTTTCACTTACATATCTGTCGGTGAAACCGAAGAGGGCCACGTCCACTTTCGAAGTCTGAGCAGCGTCTGCAACCTGGACTGTGAACCTTGCTACGAGCTTCGTTCCTTCGTAAGTGATCTTGGGATTGAGGATACGTGCATAAGGTGTCACAGTGAAGTCCACGGTGTTCTTACCCTTCTCAAGGGTGAAGGGGATTACTACGGGGTAGAAGCACTGGTCTTTGGTATCCAACCTATACTTTCCAGCAAACACAAGCTTGTTACGATATGTGCCGTTGCACTTGACGTACCATTCCTCTGCTTCCTCCTTGTCCCAGCCTTCTTCAATGATTGAAATTTTTGAAGTGTTATAAAATGCGAACTGAACCGGATCTCCAGTTGCGCTGTCGATGAAACGTCCCTCGACCTGAGCGTTGTAGCTGTCCTGATTGTCGAACACGAACCAGTCGCAGGATGTGGCCAGGATCAATAATGATAATAATACTAATATCTTTTTCATAAGGACTATATTTTTTTATTCCTGTGAAGGGTTAGGGGTCAAGCCGTTGGCTAAATGATTACTGATGGCGCCGTAGTAGTCCAACGGATCCGTGTTCAGACCGCTGCTTGAAAACTGAATGTCTCCATGATAAACATTTGCTCGGGCAAAGATATATTTTGGCGTTTCTCCACGAAGGTCAAGCAAAGGCAACAGAGTGTGCTTTCTGTACTGCGCTCCACCTCTTGAATTGAGATATTCGCGTCTGCGGTAGAGAGTGTAACTCTCGTGGCCTTCCATAACGAACTCGACTTTGCGTTCGTGGCATACGTTTTCTACGGTAAGTTCAATGTCATCGGTAAATGCCGCTCTATGACGGATGTCGTTGAGATATTGCTTTGCCTTGGCCGCATTACCCTGACCGCTTTCGGCTACCGCCTCGGCATAGTTCAGGAGAATCTCGGCATAACGTATGTCGCACCATGGATTTATTGAATACTGTACAGTCTTGTCAGGGACAAGGAATTTCCTTGGGCCGAAACAGGTGTTCCAGAACTCGCAGCTGTTGGCGCTGCTGCTCTTATCACCCATGTTGACGAAAGCGGACACATTTGATGACAGGAATTTAGGATTGGTATTCCCTTCCGAGAGAATGCTCGATCCTCCAAGAGCGAAATACCTGACATTTCCCACGTCGCACTGCAGATCTTCATAGAAAGAGGATGTCCCATCCGGCTTGATGAAACCAGCCTGGGCTCCGATTGTCACGCCTCTGAAACTACATCCGGGATATAGTACCCATGCCTGGAAACGCGCGTCCTTGTTGAGGAACGGCTCTGCAGGGTTGTCGTACTTGATAAAGTCTATGTTCGGGTCGAATGTCGATGCTGCAATGCCTATCTGTGAGAAAAACTCGTACTCATTGCCGTCATTTCTAGTCTTGACCGTTCCGTCTACCCTTCCTCCATTGGCATCGTAGTCATCGTAAAGATCCACCAGGTCAACAGTGAGTGACATGTTGCCCCATCCCTGGGAAGTCATGATTCCGTGAGCCTGGTTAGGGGAATTGTTGATGTCAAAGTTGTGGGTTGCGGTCTGTATACCTGTATCGTAGCTCTTTCCGAAAATGAACTCGCAGTCCTGACGCTCAAGGAAAAGATTTGTGAGGTTCTCCTTTGCCTTTGCCCTGTCAGCCGTAGCACCGCCGTAAAGCCAGAACTTACCGGAGTTGATGATCGCCTCGGAAGCTTCAATGCACTTCCTGTAGTATTCATTGGCATAGGACGCCTCCATATATGCGAGCTTCTCCTTGACTGCTTTATACTCGCTTGGAATAGCCTCGCGGTTCCAGTATTTGCTGACAGATGCCGCGTAAAGGGCCACGCGGGACTGGAGGCCGAGTGCGGACCACTTGGTGGCACGGTATTTACCATCAGTCCTGTTTTCAGGAAGGAGATCGATGGCCCTGTCAAGCTCTGAGATGACAAAATCCCAGGTCTCCTTTTCGGTACTGCGCGGAACGTAGAGACCGGCGTTCTCCTTACCGTCATAATAATCGTCCAGAGGCTCAGTCACGATAGGGACACCGCCATAGCGTCTTACCATTCCAAAGTAACAGTATGCACGGGCGAAGATAGCCTCACCCAGCATTTCATCGTGATCGTTCTGGCTGATGATATTCTTGTCTAACGCCTGATCAAGCAACTTGATGAAATTGTTGATTGAACGCATCTTGGTATAGTTCCAGAAGCCTGAGACATTTATAGAATAATCGGCAGCTCTGGAACTGGTTGCCAGGAGAGTGGTCTTCTCTTTTGTGTTGAACGCATCCATCGGAATGGAATTGTAGACGTCAGAGAGAATCCTCTCCAAACCTGCCTGGCTGGATACCATATCCTCGCCTGACATCTTGGTCAAATCGCCCTCGACACTGTCGAAAAGTTTGTCGCAGGAGCAAAGGCTCAAACCGAGGACTATTGCTAATGTATATTTGAAAAACTTTTTCATCTCTCAATTAGTTTAGAAGCTTATGCTGGTTCCTATTACGAATGTCTTGAGAAGAGGCGCTCCGCTGGCTCCACGGTAAGCGTTCTGGTTTGCTTCCGGATCCCACTGCTTTATGATAGGGTCACAGAATGTGAGCAGGTTGGTTCCGCTGCCGTACACACGCATGTTCTTGATATGGATCTTGCTGAGAAGTGACTTAGGAAGGGTGTAACCAATCTCAAGGCTCTTCATACGGAGGTATTTTCCGTCGATCCATGTATATGGCTGAGAGTAACGGTATGTACCGTTGGAAGTCTTGTCGTTATACTTGGTGGCCGGTGCAAGTGCAGGCCAGTAACCCGGAACCCATACTGAGTTAGGGTCACGGGGATCCGTGTAGCCGTCAGCAAGGGTGTAATGGTCCATATGGTAGGTGTAGAACGTTTTGTAATAACCATATCCCATACCTCCAGACAAAGCCATTTCCTTATGGCAAAGGGCTGCGCCGTTGAAAGTGGCGCTGAGGTCGAAGTTCTTGTACTCGAGGAAGAGCATGAAGCCGAACTGGAGCGGCGGATTGCCTTCCTTCCAGGAGTAATACTGGTCGGCTGAAGTGATGACTCCGTCACCGTTGCGGTCATCGATCTTGTACATGCCAGGGATGATGTTGGTCTGGTTTGCATACTTCTTACTGCTGTTCCTTTCGTAAACAACAGGGTAGTCATATATCTCATAGAGACTGTTGAACTGGCCGTGGCCGTTCCATTCGTAGTATGCTCCATCCAGAGCGTTGTCCCATCTGCCTTCAGTATGGTTTAAGTAGTAATCCTTTGAAGAGCTGTAGATTGCACTCCTTTCTGCCTCGATGTAAGAAGGGCGCTTTCTTGTGAATGTGGCTGTAGCTGTGATGCGGTAGTTGAAGTCATTGAATCTCATTCTGTGTGAGAGTTCGAGGTCGATACCCACGTTCTCAGTGGCATTGAGGTTCATATAAGGAAGAGTGATACCGTACATGTCAGGAACGGTGTTGGAGTAGCGTGCCTGCTGGCCGGTGACTTCTCTCCAGAACCAGTCCACAGAACCGCCGATGATACCTTTGTTGTACTCCCAGTCGAAACCGAAGTCACGCATATATGTCTTGGTCCACGAGAGGAGGGTCTCTGCCGTCTGTGTGCTGCTATAGCCCATAACCTGAGAGCCGTCATCGAACACGTAGTTGGTTCCGGTCTGAGAGTAACCTAGCAGGTACTGATATGCTGATCCCTGGTTACCTCCTGAGATACCGTCTGACCAGCGGAGCTTGAAGCTGTTGACCTTAGGGAAGAGTCTCTTGAAGAACTCCTCCTCGGACACTCTCCAGGCGATTGAGTATGAAGGGAGGAATGCCCAGCGGTAGCCGGGAGCGTAAAAATATGAGCCGTCATATCTGGCCATTGCCTCGATGATGTACTTGCCGTCATACTCGTAGTTGACACGCCCGATGTATCCGGCCTTGGCGTTGCTGCTTCTGGTGCCGCTGTTCGTGGCGGTCGACGAGTCACCCTGGTTGATTATGTCATGGGTGTAGAAATCTCCGAAATTACGCTTGGCCCCGATGCTGGTTGTCCATGCGAGGGTGGCTTCGGTAGCTACCATCGCGCCAACTGTATGCCTGCCGAACGTGTTGGAGTAGTTAGCCTGAAGCTTACCGTAAAGAGTCTGCCTCCTGTCCCAGGCTTCCTCATATGAGTTTACGTCCTTATTGTCTGACACGTGCTCGTCTGTCCAAGGGTCATAGAGAGGATACGTCAACATAAGCACCCTGGTCTGACGTGTCTGGAAGTCGTATGACATCTGCCCCTGGAACTTCAAACCCTTGAGGAACGGCGCAGTGTAAGTTGCGTTGAGGTTATTGGTAAATGATGACTGTTGAGTTATGTCATAACCGGATTCACCTTTTAGGGCTGCGATCGGGTTTCGTCCTTCCGTACCGGGGTTGTCGGTCCAGTGGGTAGGGTCAGCATAAGTTACCCACGGATAGTAACGTTCAGCTGAGAGACCCTTCTGGAAGAAGTTCTGATTAGTATTCTCAGGGTAGCCTGTACGGGTGTTCCAACTTAATTGTGACTGATAGACAACCTTGAGATTCTTGGTGACGTTGGTGGTAACGTTACCCTGGAAGCTGACACTCTTGTAATTGAGCTGAGGTCCGTTGAGGATACCGTTGTCGGTGTTGAGGGAACCGCTCAGGTAGTACTGGGTCTGGTTGCTTCCTCCGTTCACCGACACCTGGTGGTTCTGCTGGAATGAATACTTTCTGTAAAACTCGGAGTACCACTTGTAATCGCCATAACCCTCATCTCCGTTGATGTAATGGTTGATGAGATCAATTGGGTAGGTATTCGGTTTGCCCACGTTTGCATCCATTTCGTTGCGTATATTCAGCCAGGTAAGGATATCCACTTCCTCGGGAAGTGCGGTAGGGACACCGAATGAAAACCTGTTGGAATATTTAACGGACGGAGCACCGACGGTACCCTGCTTTGTGGTAACCAGGATTACACCGTTTTCGGCACCCATTCCGTAAATAGCCGCAGAAGCATCCTTGAGCACTGAGATGCTTTCGATATCCTCAGGATTGAGCTGGGCCAGAACAGCGGAACTACTTTCTGAATATCTGCTGTTAAGGTCCTGCCTGCGGCGGACAGTTGTCCTTACCATACCGTCAACAACGACGATAGGCTCACCGAAGCCGCGGATCTTGAGGTCGGTGTTGAAGTCACCGAGGTCGCCTGATTTCTGACGGATAAGGAGTCCTGGGACTTTTCCCTGGAGGGAAGCGAGAACGTCACTCTGCTTTGTTGCAGTGAGTTCCTCGCTGCGGATGTTAGAGATGGCACTCGTAAGAGATGCTTTCTTTTGAGTACCGTAACCCACTACGACGGTTTCTTCCAACTGTGTGACGTCTTCACGCATCGTAATGTTGAGAGTTGGCGCTGCGGTCACTTCCTGGGTTGCATATCCGATGGATGTGATTTCCAAGATGGAACCCGCAGGCACCACGAATGAGAAATTACCGTCAAGATCAGTAGTCACACCATTGGTCGTACCCTTGACCATGATGGCGGCGCCGATTACCGGCTGGCCGTCCTGGTCAACGATATTACCTTTAACTGAGACCTGATTCTGACCGAAAACTACCGGCATGCTCAGAAGCATACCAAATAGGAGCGGCAGGAACCGCTTTTTCAGTAGTTTCTTCATACAATCATTCATTAATGGTTAGAATTATATAAAATTGGTTATCAGTAATTGATGCTTATGTAAAAATTTTAACAAAAATATTAATTATTCTCCAATTTTCATCAGATAATGTCAAGTTTTTGTCGAAAAAAATCAATTTTTTATCAATTACTCTCTTTTGCTTCTTAGCAGATCGACTGTAATTCTATAGTTTATATATTGTTATAAAATTAAACCAGGGGCCACAGGCTCCTGGTCATAACGGCTCAAATATGAAATCAGTTTTATTTCTTTTTCAGAAGGATGCATGCTCCGCCTCCCGGGGCCATAACCAACCGCAGCGTGGTTGTATTCGTTACTTCCATGGTCTCGCTGTGGGTGGATTCGCGGTTGGTCCTGTAGTCTGCGCTGGCGCCGTCGGTATTGACCGTAGCGATCCATTTTCCCTTGGGAAGGAACGAAAGCGGGATGGAGATAGCGCGCGATGTTTCATCGGTTGCGGCGGCCACGAGGAAGTCGCCGTCGGCATTCTGACGCATCATCACTATGTACTCCCCTATCTCTCCGGCCAGGGTGCGGCTTTCGCGCCAGGGCTGCTTTTCGGCAGAGAGGAATTCAAGGAGATCAGGGTACTTGTGGTAGTACTCAGGGATGTCGGGGATTACGGTGGCGCCGGACCAGGTTATCATGGTGCGGGCGATCTCCGCAGTTGCGGTTGAAGGCACCTCCTGGCTGTTATCCTTGCGGGTAGTCCTGCCCTGGTGGAGCTCCATGAAACCGTTGTTCATGTCCAGAGGGCCGGCTATCATATTGACGTAAACTGACGTTACGAAGGTCTTGGGCTGGAATATCTGCTTTCCGTCCAGCTGCGCCTTGCAGTACTCGCGGGTAACCGCGTTGGGCCAGGTGCGCATCTGCCCGAAAGGATGCACAGGATAGTCGTGATAGTCAACGAGCAGGTGATGCTTGGCGCAGAGCGCCGTTATCATCTGCGTGTTGCGGTTCTTCTCAAGCGGTGTGCCGTTCATGAATCCATACTTGACTCCTGCGGCTCCCCACTGCTCGTACTGGGCGAGGGTTTCCTCAATGGGGTAACGCCTGCCAGCTACGTCGTTCAGGTAGAGCCATACGCCCACTCCCCTTTCCTGTCCGTACTTGATGATACGCTGCACGTCCTTAGCCTTGTCTCCGTTTACAGGGTCCGAACTGGCCGCGAACTCAGGTCCGTACCAGTTTGCGTCAAGCACAAGATGACTGAAGCCCTGCTCGGCGGCAAAGTCAATCATACGGGTCCAGGAATCATAGTTCATGCCGTAGTGGTATCCTTCCCATACGGCGCCGTCTATACGCCAGTCCCAAAGGGCAACGCCTGGCTTAACCCAGCTGAAATCTCCATCCGGCTCCGGATTCAGGAGTTCGATAAGATGGGAATCCACCAAACCTCCCGGAGCGTCAGCACACATTATGACGCGCCAGGCGGAGGTATATGGCGCCTGGGCGTCAATCTTCTCCGGGATGACCTCAAATGCCGTAGAACCCGTCTTAGAGCGAAGTCTCATGGGCCAGCAGTCAGTACCAAGGCAAGCCTCATGAATGGCCAGATATCTGCTGTCTGAGGCCTTTACGGTCATTACAGGAAGGCGTTCGCCGTCCGAGTCTGTCAATTTCTCAGGTCCAATGTTGTGCCTTTCTCCGTTATAGAACCAGGCGGTGTAGTCCCCGGCAAAGTTGAACTGGGTCTTTTCGCTCATTTCTCCGGTTGGGAGGCCTGTGAAGCGGAAGGCGGCGCCGTCGTCATAGACGCGCACCTGGAGCGTACAGGCGCCCAGGCCGCTGAAGGAAACGTTGAAGTCCTGTCCGTTGTATCGGTCCGGAACCTCGGAGCGCTTGCCCCAAAGGGGCTTCCATTCCTGCCTAACGCGTATCCTGCCGCCTTTGGCGGTGAGGGCTTCGGCCTTTGGCGCTATTCCTTCAGAGGTGGAATAGCCTATCTCAGACCAGCCTATGGTCAGTTCCCCGTTCCTGGTGAGGCTGTACCTGAGGCTGCCGTCGGAAGCCATCTCAAGGGAAAAGACTGTCTTGCGGTCCGGTGACTTGACCTTGAATGCTCCGGCGTTGACGCTGAAGGCCAATGCCAGGAGAAGAATCAGAATTTTTATCATATAGCTGAAGATCTGTATGTCATTTGGAAGTAATGGCACCGCTTGCACTCTGCGGCGCTCCGGTTGTATCGAATCCTTCTACCACTACCTTGAAATTGCCCTGGTATGACGGAAGCACATATTCCAGCGTCCTGGTCTCTCCCGGGGCCAGTTCGATAAGAGGATGCCACAGGATTGTCTGACGCAGGTCAGGGACTTCGCCTGAAGTGTCCGGAAGCCATGATACCACTGGATAGCTTACACCCTGGAAATCTACCACACGGGTATTGTCAGGGAATGGATATGAAGGGAGGTCCCCTCTGTATGTGACAAAATTGATGACACCCGGATAAGTACGGCTGCCTATCAGATAGGAGTTGGGATATATGACAATCTTCTCAACAAGGAGCGGGTCATAATCAAAGATAAGGTTGTGGTCCGATACGGGGACTCCGTCAATCAGCGCCAGGCAGGTCTGCTGCGTCAATCCAATCAGGCGGAAGTCATCCTTCAGGGCTACGTACAGAGCCTTGTTCTGAGGGGACCTGCGGAAGCCTATCTCGTTGATATACTCTATGAAAAGCTCCTCCATGAGAGGGAAACGGGTATAGTCGTCCAGGATATATACCACGGAATCCGAGCAGAACAGAGGCTCTTCAGGATGCGGCAGGACCATGTACAGGGAATCCGAATTGGCGGCTCGCTGCACCTGCATTGAAAGACTTCTCTGCAATATCCTGTCCTGCATTGAAGAAGACATGGGCAGGGCCGGGATTTCAGGGTCCTTCACGCCTTCGAAAGGAGAAACAATCTCAAGATGGGCGTCCAGCGCAGTCTTCCCGGCATCAAGGACAAGGTTGGTCCGGCCATAAATATTCTTGGTATAGAACGTAGCCGTCCCATCCGGCTCAATAATGGAAGAATAGAGGTCTGTGATACGCCCCGGAACGGAAAGGTATGCGATGCCTCCGTTGGCGGATGCAACGTCATCGGCAGAGCCAACCAGCCTTGTGCGTATGATCTCTCCCTCATAGTCCATCGGCCTGTTGTCATTGAAGTTGCGGCCCGATGTGGCGCCGGCGCGGAAAGAAACCGGGTTCACCGTGGCGGGTGAAGGGATACCGTCGTCATTGAAGACCGAAAGGCTGAGGGTGACGGCCTTGTCCGATGTGTTGGTGATTCTCAGCGGCCCCGAAGCGTCCAGCCTCACCCCGCCCGCGGCGGGATGCGGATTGCCGTCCTGAACCGAAAGGTAGTCTTCATCGGAAAGGATCTCCACTCCCGATGCCGACCTGGCTGTAGTGAATGGATTGATTATGGAAATGGTGCGCGCACCCTCCAGGAAATTGTATCCTTCCTCGTTGAAGCATTGCGCGGTATAGGCTACCAGCCTGTAATTGCCCGTAGGGATAGTGTTCTGAAGTGAAATGACACCTCCTCCCCGGCCATCTTCCAAAGCCACCTTGGCGGTCTGGACAGGGCCTTCGTCTGAAACAATTTCTATATATGCCGTGTTGCTGGCCGATGAGAAACCGCCATCCGTCATGTCAAGGCAGAAAGCGGAGAAAAACAGTTCGTCCCCGGCGACATACACGTCCCGGTCCGTGGATACGTAAACCCGCTCAGAAAGACGCTCCTGAGCTCCTGCCGGCAGGATAACGGCGGCAAGGACTGATAGGATTGATATGAAGGTCTTTCTCATAAGGTCATAAATCAATTGGTGGCCAGTTGTCAGGTGCGTCGAACGTACCGCCTAGGAGCCTGCAGTCCACACAGGATGCAACTGCCCAATAAGTCTCGGACATGACACCGGGAGTCACACAGGCATAAGGAAGATAATAGTTTTCGTAATACTCCACCCATTGGCCAGGTGAAAGGATCTCTTCCGGAGGAGTACGCTTGGGCTTGTAGAAATTCGCCTTCAGGTGCTGAACGACCAACTCCTTGCGGGCGATCTCCGCTACGTTGATATAGCCCATCACCATTTCATTCGGTTCCTGGACACAATGTATGTTGCCCACCAGCTCACTAGGCGTGGGAGCGAAAAGGCTGCCGTTATATTCTGAATTTGACTTGATGTTCTCCCAATACAGATAGGCATCCTTGGTAATAGGTTCAAGATCCACCACAATCCTGTAGAGATAGGATATCCGGTTGTCATCCTGGTCTATGGGCAGGAATTCAAGGTCCACGAAACGGTCGTCAGTCTGACCCTCGGTGGAGAAGGTCATTATCCTTGATGAGACTGCATGCTTGTAGCAGGTAAAAGTGCTCTCGGGCCACTCCATGCGCGTGAGTGTAACTGAAGGATCTACCCTGTAACTGCCGGGGTTGTAGGTAGCCTTCAGTTCGGCATAATAGAGGGAATGGTATTCCCAGTCTTCCACGTAACTCCACTTGAAGAAACTCTCTCCCAGGGAATGCATGCTCAGGGCTATGTTCAACTTGGCTTTCTCATAATTGAGGTTATAGGAAAGCGAGTCGATCACAGGCGCCTTGCATACGTGTCCCCAATCTGAGACATATTCCTTTCCAGATTCATTATCCAGGAAATGGAGGCGATACTCCTTTGACGAATCCGCGTAACGCGTATCTACGGTATAGGATCCTGCTTTTGAAGGATCAGCAACACCGTTGATGACGGCGCCGGCATCGTTTTCAACCCATACCTTGCCAGCGGGAGGAGCCTCCGCGCCTTCAGGGAATGACAAGGGTGCGGTACGGCTTATCTGGATTACGGATTCCTTTCCTATGAGGATATCACCTTCAATGACCAGCGCTCCGGATCCGTCTTCTGTTTCCGGAGTGAACGGATAGATGCAGGAGACAGCCGTCATTGCCGCGCACAGCAGTGCCAGGGCCATTATGTATATCTTCTTTCTCATCCGAATTTAAGGTTAAGGTTGATGTAAGGAATCTGGGTGGCAAATACAGATACCATGTATCCGTCAATTGAGGTGCCGCCCCTGGTGTTGAAATATACGGAGTACGGATTCTTGCGTCCTGTCACATTGTATACTCCAAGGGTGATGGACATATGCGTAAGTTTGCGAAGGTAATGTCCCGGGTCAATGTTCAGGGCAACGTCCATGCGGAAATAATCCGGGATGCGGTAACTGTTACGTGTGGAATATGCCAGACGGTAACCGCCTCCGTACTTGTAGACGGCCACAGGAATGGTTACCGGACGGCCGGTGGAGTAATCTACGTTTACTGACAGCGAGTAACGGTGGGTGAACTTGTAATTGCCCACAAGCTTGAAATCATGCGGCTTGTCATGCGGGGCGTTGTACCATTCTCCGCCGTTGATGGTCTCCACTCCCCTGTCCTCCATTTCCCGGAGCATTGAACGGGAATAGGTGTAGGCCAGCCATCCGTTAAGTTTACCCAGGGTTTTCTTTATCATGAACTCCACTCCATAAGCCTTGCCGTATGTGCCAACAAGGTCGTCCACCAGGTGATCATTCATGATGAGCACCGCGCCGGACTTGTAGTCAAGGCTGTTGGCGACACGCTTGTAATACGTCTCGAGCGACAGGTCTATGGAATTGTCATATATCGTCCAGTAAAGACCCGCGGCGGCCTGCCAGCCCTTCTGGGGCTTGAGCCTGTCGCTTGACAGGCGCCATGCATCCATAGGCGATATGGAAGAAGTGTTGGATATCAGGTGGATATACTGGTTCATGCTGTTGAAGCCGGCTTTTACCGTCAGCTGATCCAGTATGGAGTACTTGGCGGAGAGCCTCACTTCCGGAGCCGCGTAGAACTTGGACGGTGAGAGTGCCTGGAAGGCGGCCACGCGCACGCCCATATCCATTGACAGTTTGTCTCCCGGTTTCCAGTTGTCGCTGACATACACCGCGTACTCCAGGCCGCGGTCTTTTGGCAGGAGCTTGTCCTTGACAAGCGACGAGTCCGTCAGCGGCCTCATGTGTCCTGCATTAAGATTATAAAGTATGGTCGAGGCTCCGTAGGAAAGGGTGTGCCTGTCGTTGATGACGGTGTTGAAACCAATCTTCACGAAACCCTGGTCAACTCCGGTTGTGAACTTGTAAGCCGAAACGGTGTTGAAGTTGTCGTCCACTATATTGGCGTAATGGTCATAGCCGGCCACCAGGGTCATTCCGGTGCTGCTGGACATTGTGCGGCGCCACTTGAGCGAAACGTCCAGGTTGGAATAGCGGAAGGTGGTGTCCCCGTCAAAGGTAAAGCCGTCCCTTGACCAGTATCCGTAAGCCTGGATGGTGTTCTTGTCATCTACGCGGTGGGTGACGGATGCGTTCAGGTCACTGAAAGAAGCCTTTCCTCCAGAATAACTTGTATCCTTAGGCAACAGGTTGAATATCCAGTTGGAATAGGTTGTACGGCCTCCCACGATGAATGTGGTGCGGTCTTCCTGGATGGGCCCTTCAACATGGAAGCGGCTTGTCAGGAGTCCTAGGCCCAGTGAGCCCTGCACTTTCTTTGAATTGCCTTCACGCCCGCGCACGTCAAGCACTGAAGAAATACGGCCGCCGAACTCGGCGGGTATTGAACTCTTGTACAATTCAATATCATTGATCACATCCGTGTTGAATGCGGAGAACAGACCGAAGAAGTGGCTGGGATTATAGATGGTACCGTCGTTGAACAGGACCAGGTTCTGGTCAGTGGAACCACCGCGGACATTGAATCCGCTTGAAGCCTCGCCCACGCTCTTTACTCCCGGGAGGGTGAGTACCGCCTTGAGAACGTCCGATTCTCCAAATGCGGAAGGAATCTTTGATATGGTATTGATGCGGACTCTCTCTATGCCCATGCGGGAATCACGATGGTTGACCATGCTTTCAGCGGAGACTACCACTTCCCTGAGGGATGTGATCTTCTCCTTCATCACCACGTCAAGGCCTCCGTCACTGTTCACATTAACGTTCAGGTGGAGGTCTTCGAGCGTGAAGCCGGTGAAATCAAGCACGTTCTCCCCAAGTGGAAGCGACAGGCGGAAATTACCGTCATTGTCCGTAAGGGCGTATGTGCCGCCCTTGGCTCCGGCTACCACCACGCCGGCCAGCGGCTCGCCGGACATCACGTCACGTACCGTTCCGTGAACTACCGCCCGGTCTCCGCGCGCGTTTTCTGCCTGGCCTATCTCGTAAACCTTGTTGGCGAAAGTCACCATCTCATTGCCGGCGTTGATCAGGCGCAGAAGCTCATCGTCTTCTTCTTTCTCTCCCGAAGAGAAAAAGTCCGGAGGAAGGGTGGCGTAGATCTGCTTTCCTTTGACAGTGAGGGCGGCATTGGTCTGTTCAGGGACAGGCTGGGACTTGGCGGAGAGGCCCTGTGGCAGCAAAAGGTCAGGGGTGGGCTGACTTTCAAGAGGAACGGCAGTTGCCCTGCGCATTACGGCCGAAGCGAAATTGTGGCTCTCAGGATTCCTGAGGTAACGCCTGGTCCTGCGGCGCCTGAGTTCCTTCAAGGTGCCGTCCTGCTCCAGGTAATAAGATTCATTGGTCGTGAAATAGTATGACGCCTGTCGGGTCCGTTCGGACCTGGAGAGGTCCTCTGAAACGGTTTTGCGGAGATGCCGGTACACAGTGCCTTCAGGGCTTTCGTATGCTACTTCATAATAGCCTTCATCTACGTCATATCCTTTCTTGGAGAGATTTACATAACGGGTCCCGCCAAACTCAAGCCAATCCACGCGGTCACGGTCCATTACTATGGCGGTACCTGTTCCGGGAGGATAGACCTGGGCTTCCTGCGCTATGGCGTCGATATTCAGCATGAGGCCGTCGAACTTCTTGCCGTCCCACATGACGCTTCCCTCCATGAATTCCGCCCTTTCCCAGTAATATGTACCCTCATACATTATGTTGTAGCGTGTGGCAAGACGGCCTCGGAACAGTGCGGCGTCAGGTCCGGCCACCTCCAGGAAAGTGCGGCTCTGTGCGGATTCATTATCCTGGGCGTTGAGCTGCAAGTAGAAGGACGAAACCAGAGAAATAATCGAGAATAATAGTACTTTAGGCCACTTCACGGTTGCTAATATACGAAAAAAAAGTACACTTCCTTGTTTTGTAAATATTTTTTTATCTTTGTTAGAAATCGCATAATCAATAAGACAATGAATAGATTCCGCCTATTTTGCAGGTTAGCCGTTATTCTGGCATTGACTGCAATCGTTTTTACCCCAGCTGACGCTAAAAAGACAAAGACCCCTACTCCCAAGTATGTCTTCTTCATGATTGGAGACGGTATGGGAATCAACCAGGTCTACGGCGCCCAGAACTACAACCAAACCACCGGCGACGGCCCCCAGTTCATCAACTTCACCCAGTTCCCTGTCCGCACCATGGTGACCACGTTCTCCGCTTCTTCCCTTGTGACGGACTCTGCCGCCAGCGGCACAGCCCTTGCCACGGGTGTGAAGACATACAACAACGGACTGGGCGTTGACCCTGACCACAATCCGGTCCACGGCCTTTGCGAATGGGCCCACGCCAAGGGCTTCGGTGCAGGCGTTGCCACCACGGTAGGTGTCAACCACGCCACACCTGCAGCCTTCTACGGCCACGCTGACAACCGCAACGAATATGAGAAGATAGCCCAGCAGCTCATCGATTCAGATTTCATAGACTTTGCCGCCGGAGGCGGTTTCATAGTTGAAAGGAATACCGGCCATGATTCCAAGTATTTCGAGGACAGGGCCCGTGACGCCGGCATCACCGTGCTTAAGGGACGCGACCAGTTCCGGAACCTTGGCCGCCAGAAAGGTCGTGTAATTTGCATAGATGACTTTGAGTCTTCCACCGACGTCCCCTTTGCCATGGATCAGAAACCGGAAGACACCACCCTGTCTGACTTTGTCCAGGCCGGCATTGACCACCTTTATGGCAACTATGGCAAGAAGGGTTTCTTCTTCATGGTTGAAGGCGGAGAGATAGACGGCGCCGGACATAACAACGACGCCATCTGCAACATCAAGGAGATCAATGACTTCGCAAAGGCTATAGACGTTGTGCTCGCATTCTACGAGAAACATCCTGACGAGACCCTGATACTTGTTACTGCTGACCACGAGACCGGCGGCCTGGAACTGGGCGACAATTATATCATGCACCCGGAACTCCTCTACGGCCACACCAAGAGCGAGGGCGAAATCAACAAGCTTTTCCGTGAGTTCGCAGGAGTTGGCCCGGACAGGAACCCGCTGCCAAACCGCAGGATTCCTCCATACCATGAAATGCAGCAATTTCTGAGCGAGCACCTTGGACTCTGGAGCACAATTCCTGTGTCCGAGCCCCAGGAAGCTCATTTCAGGGATTTGTATCACAGAGCGTTCGTGCTTAACGAAACTGAAATGGTCGAGGCGCTGTACTCCGTCAGCAACAGGATAGTTTCCGATGCCATAACCTATGCCGACAGGCAGGCCGGATACATCTGGACACACGGCGGACACACCGGTTCCCCTGTAGGACTGTATGTCAAAGGAGCCGGAGCGGTAGAATTCAACGCCTGCACGGACAACACGATGATTTCCCAGATCATCAAGAGACTGGCCAAATATTGATTTAATATCACCTAAATAATTACGACAAGCGGGATATGTTTTACGCATATTCCGCTTGTTTTTTAGAGGTAATAGAGTTATATTTACGAGTCAAAACCCAAACCTCATGAAAAAATATACCCATGCCTGGCTGGCCATGATGGCCATGAAGCGCATTGAGAAGGCTAAAATTCCCGCAAGGCAGCAGGACGATGCCAAAGCCCTTATCACCTGGTTCAAGAATTACAGGGACTTTGTCCTTTCAGGAGCATGGTATCCTGATTCCGTCTTCAAGGATATGTCCACAAGCCATATTGTCAAGTACAAGCCTGACGCCAGCGGCACCTCGGGTTCTTTCAGGGTTATGCCCCCTACCCTTCAGATGTACCGTCTGGGATTGACCTCGGACATGTATGGAAAGCCATACACTCTGGAGAAGCGTCACAATATCTGTGACAGGTGCGAGGCCTTTACGGAAAGCCTCATAGATTCTTTCAAGATACTCACCATGGAGAACGAGGGCTCCCCCATCGTCCCTTCCAACAACCATATCGCAATGCGGTTCTTCATACTGTCCCATTATATAGCGGACTGCCATATGCCGTTGCATTGCGACGCCCGTTCTTTCTACAACAAGAACGAAGTCCACGGCTTCATAGAGGACGAATGGGACAAGCAGGTCCGTTCCTCATATTGCATAGACGAGGACAACGAACGTTTCTTCTACGACCCGGAAGGATATCCGCTCAAGAACATAGCGATGACGGAACTGATGAAGTACGTGGAAGAAGATCTTGAGAAGAGGGAGTTCGTCTGGAGTTGGGGAACAGGATGCAACAACACGTGGGACTATATGAGCGGCATCTCCCAGTATTCATACCTGATGTCCTACCGTCTGGTCCCGGCAGACCATATTCCGGATGAGATTTCCAAGAATCTCTACATGAACTCCTCCGCCTACAAGGATCATTTCCTGGAGTACAGCAAGGTGATACTTGGCGATGCCGTGGAAAGCATTGCCAAAGTCTGGCTGCACGCCTGGGTAAGATACCGTGACTGGTTCCGTGACACAGAACTGGCATATTTCAAGGCGCAGCAGAAACAGGCGGACAACAACCTCAAGACCGCCAACAAGATAATCGACAACTACCCCGCGGACAAGGAGAAACAAGCCGGAAAGGTCAAGGATTCAAGGAGCTCGCTGGACGCAAAGCAGCAAGACTATGATTCAACAATAGCCAAGGGCAGGAATGCCGACAAGAAGGCCGAAGCCCTTGAGAAGGCCAGGACCAAGCTTGCCGAAGCGGAAGAGAAACTGGCCCGGCTGGAAGCCGACTACAAGGAGGCCCAGGCTTCCCTTGAGAACCTCAAGGCCCTCCTTCTGGCGGCGCAGATTCAGGTAAAGCGCAAGGAAGCTGAAATCAAAAGATACGCTGACAGTAATTCCGGTATATGATAAAGGAAACTTTAAAATTACTCGAAGAGTATCTGGGCTATTACCTGGGTAAGGACGATGTCAAGCTGGCTGTTTTTCCGGATTTTGAAGACGCGAAAAAGCCGGATGTCGCCATCACGCTCCTGCGTGTGGAGGAAGAGACCAGCAGGAAACCGGTCAACATTGTCCAATATGAAATTATAGAGAAGGACGGAAAGAAAAAGAAGATTGCCGGCAACAAGAAATCCCCGGATATGGATGTCAACCTGGACATCCTGATCTCCGCGCACTCCCAGGACTACGGGACCGCCTTGACTAACTTATCAACGGTAATATCAAAGATCAATTCCATACATACTGCCCCCAAGCCCGCCAACATGAAACAGGCATCCTTCGAATTGCTGCGCGGTTTGAACATATCCCTCCTTAACCTGTCCATGGAACAGAGTTTCAGCATGTGGCAGACCCTGCACGGGAAGATAGTCCCGGCAGTAGCATATAAGGTGCGTATGCTTACAATTGCCGGAAGCGTCGATGATGGGCCTAAGCATCCTGTCCTGGAAGTTGACTATGAAAGGGGACGCATCATTGAACGTGGCCGTGGTCCTCACAACCTTTCAAATATAGTATTTGAGGATTCAAAGGAAGGATGGGAGAATGACCCTAAAGAAAAAGAAAAGCAGGAAAAGCTGAAAGAACTTAAAGAAGAAATAGAACAAGCAAACAAACAATAACCTTAATAATTAATTACTATGGCAGAGTACAAAACCCCTGGAGTCTACATCGAAGAAAAATCCACGATGTCTCCTTCGGTGGCCGGCGTCGAAACGGCCATTCCAGCGTTTATCGGATTCACTGAGTCCGGGCCAAAGAACACACCAGTAGCAATTGAAAACCTGCTGGAGTATCAGAACATCTTCGGAAAAGGAAGCCCGCTTACCGTCAATGAAGATGGCGATCTATGCGGACAGGAGTACTGCTTGTTTGACAGCATGCGCCTTTTCTATGACAATGGCGGAGCGGATTGTTATGTCATCTCTATCGGCACCTATGATGAGACGAAGTCTGGCGACATCGCACTGTTATACAAGAATGCCATCGACAAGCTTGACGAGGTGGACGATGTCACTATGCTCGTATTCCCTGATGCTGCTACAATCCTTACAGATGACACGTATGGCACACTGGCAAGCGTCCATCAGTACGCCCTGCAAAATTGCGCAAGGCTGAAGAGCCGTTTTGCAATCCTTGACCTCAATATAGAGGATGACCTGGCCACAGCCCTTGACAATTTCAGGTCCGGCGTCGCCCTTGACAGCGAAACACTCAGTTACGGCGCGGCTTACTATCCCTATCTGAAGACTTCTTACGTGAAAGACATTCCTTTCGAGGAAGTTATCAAGGTTATTCCCAGACCGGAACCTGAGGAGGAGGAGAAAGTAGAAGAGAATGAAGACAACATAATCGAGGGAGATCCTTTAGATGATGTAAAGGATCCTGTAGAAGATGTAAAAGAACCTGTGGATGACGAGGAGAAAGAAGAGCCCGAAGCAGTTAAAGAACCCACAATTTGGGAAGAGGTCGATGCGATTCTCGCTAATGAATCTGATCCTGAAAGGGCACTTAAGATATCCGCTATCATCCCCAGGATTGACGGATATGCCCAGGCTCTTGCCTCATTGCAGGATAAAGCCTGCGTAATCCCTCCCAGTGGTGCGATCGCAGGTCTCTACGCGGCAACAGACAAGCGCGTAGGCGTATGGCAGGCTCCCGCCAACATAGGCGTCTCTGCCGTAAAGGGCCTTACCCAGTTGATAACTGACAATCAGCAGGCCAAGATGAACGTTGACCCCAAGACCTCCAAGTCAGTCAATGCCATCCGCTTCTTCAAGGGCAAGGGAATCCTTGTATGGGGCAGCCGCACCCTCAACGCAGGCAGCAACGAGTGGCGTTACGTTCCCGTAAGGAGGCTTTTCAACTACGTGGAGCAGAGTGTCAAGCTCTCAACCTATTGGGCAGTATTCCAGCCCAACGACACCAATACCTGGACAAAGATCAATTGCCAGATTTCCAATTTCCTCAACACGCTCTGGCGTGACGGCGCCCTTGCCGGCGCTTCACCGGACGAGGCATACTTCGTTGAGGTGGGAAGAGGTATAACCATGACCCAGGCAGACATAGACAATGGCTATCTGATTGTAAGGGTTGGCCTTGCAGCTGTCCGTCCGGCTGAGTTCATAGTACTTCAGTTCTCACATAAAGTTCAAGAGTAATAACAATTAACACATATCAACTATGGCAAGCAATTATCCACTTACTGGTTTTCACTTCTCAGTCCGTTGGAATCCGGATGATGAAGAAAACGTAAGCTTCTCAGAAGTAACCGGACTGAATGTTACCGCCGCCGTCATAGAGTACCGCGAAGGTTCCGATCCGGAGTATACTACTCTCAAAATGCCGGGTTTGAAGAAATACAACAATGTTACGCTCAAGAGAGGATCCATGCCCAAGGACAATGGTTTCTATGAATGGTTCAATTCAATAGCGAACAATACGGTAAAAAGACGTGACATAACCATAATGCTTCTTAACGAAGAACAGGAAGAAGTCATTACCTGGAACCTCAAGAGCGCCTTCCCCGTGAAGTACGATGGAGGCAGCCTCAATGCCGCAAAGGGAGAGGTTCTCATTGAGTCAATCGAACTGGCATACGAAAGCTTTGAGGTTAAGAGGCACTAATGGCTGAAGCGAAAAAGAACAAGGAGCCTATTGCCGTCGAGGCAAAAAGGTATAACAGTTTTATTCCTACTTTCTTTTTCAAGGTCTTCTTTGTAACAGATGATTTCGTGGCTGATCCCATCGGGTTCAGCGAGGTATCGGGATTATCTGTTGAATTGCAGACCGAGGAATTGTTTGAAGGAGGCGGTAACACCTATGCTTACCGCCTTCCCAAACAGGCCAAGCCAAAGAATATCGTATTGAAACGGGCGCTTAACCCGGCCGACAACAATGTAATTGACTGGGCTAAGAATTGCGTGGAGAAATTCATTATACGCCCGCTGACGGTAATAATAACACTTGCGAGCGATTCAGAGAACCAACTGAAGACCTGGAACGTAATGGGCGCCTACGCCGTCAAGCTGTCAACGACTGATTTCAGCGCCAACAAAAGCGAAGTGGTCATCCAGACGCTGGAACTTACATGCCAGTCTTTGACTGAGGTAAAACCGGACAGAAAGAAATGAGTTTAAGGATCCGCGAGATAATCGTAAGGGCGGAGGTGACTGAATCCTCAGAAGACCGTACGCCTCAGGCTGCCCAGATAAAGAGGGACAGTCAGGATCAATATGAGCCGGACACAATGACAAGGCGCTTTTACGAAGAAGACCGTTCAAAGGCTAACGAGAGATAGATCGTCTTATGGAAGATATTAACAAAGCGGAGAAACAAAAGGAATTCATCCCCAAACCCAAGGCAAAGGTTGAATACGCCGAGAAAATGAAATTCCTGGTGTATCAGAAGGTGGATTTCAAGGACGCGGTCATCGATCCGGCCACAAACCAGCAATTGATGTTCGTGGTTCAGGTAAATCCTGATTCCATCAGCCGCTCTTTTACTGCCAAGACGGTGGAGGACAAGAAGATACGGTCTGCCAACAGTTCCGGAGAAGGTGCCGGGTTCGAGGCGGAACAGTATTCCTTTGACCTTATCTTTGACGGTACCGGCGCCCTGGGTGTACATACCATTGGAAAAGCGAACGAATATTTCCAGAAATTCCTCAAAACCGTATATGCCAACGACACGGACCAGGCTGTAAAGAAGGAGGCCAGTTTCGTGGAGATAAGATATGGCAAGGAAATTTACCGTTGCAAGTTGTCCGACCTGTCGGCCAAATACACCCTTTTTGGACGCAACGGCGACCCTATGCGTATCAAGGCATCCTGTACCTTCATCTCCGTGGATAAGGACAAACCGGATGGTAAGCCTAAAAATAAGGGCAAAACAGATGTAGCCCCTGAGGTTCCTGCCGGTTCTGACCCAAAGGAGTTGGTAAATCCTCAGGACACAATCGAAGAGACTGAAGCCAAGGCAGAGGAGAACAATTCTCCTTCCCTGTTATGTTGCTGCTATTGTTCGGCGGATCTGAACAAATAATCTTTATATATGAGTGACGGTTCATATATTATAAACGGGGTGACCCGGGTCAAGGTGCTGAGTGACGGCGCTGAAGTAGATTGCATTTCCAATCTGGTCTCAGTGCAGACAATGTGCGCCCTTGGCAGGATATCAACCGCCCAGGTGACCTTCCAGGACCATTCCGCCACTTTTGAACTGTCAGACTCAGGCGTTTTTGCAGAAGGCTCCGAACTGGAAATACAGATAGGAAAGGACGAAGACCTCTCCTGCATTTTCAAGGGGACTGTTACCAACCGCGCCATGAACCTTTCAAAGCAGGGAGCGATGTTCACCGTCACTGCAAGGCACGAAGCGTTCAAGATGACGTTGGAGCGCCATTTCCGCTGCTTTGAGGATGTCAGCGATGCCGATGTCATCAACCAGATTTGCGGCGAATACGGCATAGACGCCCAAGTTGCAGACACTCCCGTGAAACACGAAAAGCTGGTGCAGTACAACTGCTCGGACTGGGATTTTGTCAACATGCGCGTCGAAACGGCAGGATTGCTGTTGGCCACTCTGCCAGGCAGCATCCGTGCCGACAAGCCGGACCCCGGCGCTGACCCCGCTATGACCGTACAGAACGGTTATTCCCTGATCCGTCTTCAGATAGAGACCAACGGGAAGGACCGCTTTGCAAAGATTGCGACAGAAGCGTGGAATTACTCTTCCCAGGAGGCGGACAGTGCGGAAGCCGAGACCGGTTCAGACGACTTTGCCATCGGCTCCGTGGAGAACAAGGCTCTGGCATCACAGATTGGAAACGATACGCAGACCATTCACCTGCTAAGCGGCCAGACGGCTCCTGACGCTATGGAAATGCTTGGAAAAGCCCAAGCCATGCGCAACGACCTGTCAAAGATGACCGGCAAGATGACTGCGGCAGGCTTTGCATCAGTCTTCCCTCTTGACAATGTGGCCGTTAAAGATGTAGGCTCACCGTTCAGCGGCACCGCCCTGGTATCCTCAGTGATACAGGAGTTTTCTTCTTCGGGTTGGGAAACCACCCTGGGACTGGGCTTGAGTCCGGAACCTTTCCACGAGAGGTTCTCAAACATAGACTCCCCTGCCTCTGACGGCATCATGCCGGCCGTGCAGGGACTTCAGATCGGGGTGGTCGACGCCCTGGCCGGAGACCCTCAGTCAGAAGAGCGCATCCGCATAAAGCTGATGGGAACGGAAGATGCCTCCATCTGGGCCAGGGTGGCACAGCCGGACGCAGGTGACAGCCGCGGCTTTGAGTTCATGCCTGAGATAGGCGATGAGGTTGTGGTGGGCTTCCTTGGGGGTAACCCTTCGGAAGGAGTAGTGCTGGGAATGCTGCACAGCAGCGGAAAGTCTTCTCCCATTGAGAAGAACGACGATAACAACATAAAGGGAATTGTCTCGCGCGAAGGCCTCAGGCTGGAATTCGACGACGAAGGCAAAACGGTGACAATTGAAACGCCCGGAGGCAATTCCATAAAGGTAAGCGACGACAGCAAAGGGATTATCCTTGAGGACCAGAACGGGAACAAGGTTACCCTTGACCAGAATGGAATAAGTCTGGAAAGCGCCAAGGACGTTTCCATAAAGGCGAAGGGAGACGTCAATGTAGAAGGCGTCGACATTAACTTGAAAGCAAACGCGCAGCTCGTGGCCAAAGGCAGCGCCTCGTCTGAGATATCCAGTGGAGGCAATACCGTGGTCAAGGGTGCGGTAGTACAGATAAATTAAAAGATAACGATGGCAGCAGCGGCAAGAGTAGGCGATGCGACAACTCACGGAGGTATAGTTACGGGTCCGGGAGTCCCCACTGTCATGATAGGCGGCATGCCCGCGGCAGTGATGGGAGACATGCACACCTGTCCCATCCAACCGGGTCACATCCCATCTTCGCCTTTCATACTGGGCAGCGCCACTGTCCTGATTGGAGGGAAGCCGGCATTGCGCGTCACCGATCCATGCGGATGCGGGGCCATGGCGGTCGTGGGCTGTCCCACCGTTATCATAGGAGGTTAACTGATGAACGATGATATCATAGGAACTGGCTGGAGTTTCCCTCCCCATTTCAGCAAATCTGCTGAAGGCGGAGCGGGAGTGATCATGCACTCCGGAGTGGAGGAGATTGAGGATTCCCTCTCAGTGCTGTTCTCCACCCAGCTGGGGAACAGGCTGTTCCGTCCCAATTTCGGATGCAGCGTGGAGGAATTCCAGTTCCGTTCAATTGACAGCGCCACTGAAATCCGCCTGAAAAGGATGATAGAAAACGCCGTGACGGAATTCGAGCCCAGGATTATCCTGCAGAGCCTGGACGTGGACCTTTCCGACCTGCCGGAAGGAAAACTGAGGATTGACCTACGATACAGCCTCAAGGCCTCCTATGTGAAAGAGAACATCATATACCCGTACCACTTCGAAAACGACACACCGTAGATGTACGACAACAGTAACAAGGGATTTCTTCAAGAGCATGAAGGCAGCTTCCAGTTTGAAAGGCTGGAAGGCGCCTCTCTTGGTGCGGGGATGAAAGTCATCGACCGCACTTTCGAAGACCTGGTAAAACAGACGGCCGAATTCGCCGCCTCCGTCAAGTTCTATAATGACGAAGCCAAGGTTGACGGGAACTGGAAAGATTTCTTCGTGAAGGTATACGACTATAAGAACAAGCGTGTCCTGACCGGAGTTATCGACAAGATGATCGAGACCCGTTCCGTGGATCCTCATCTTGCCCTGCTGTTCTCTTTCTACCAGATGCTCCTCAAAGGGCAGGAAGACATCAACACCCTGACGGGCCGTCAGTTGGAGTTCTACTACAGGGACGTGCTTGGTTTCCGCGAGAAAGGCAGCACTGAAGGGAAAGTAACCGTATTCATCGAACTCAAGAAAGACGCCGGCACGGTGACCATCCCCAAGGGAACTCTTTTCGATGCCGGAAAAGATGCCAATGGAAAGCGGATAACCTACGTTTCTACAGATGAGATATGCATGGGGCACGATGAAGTGGGCGCCATATCCCATTTTGACAACGAAAACGGATTGATGCCTGTAAAAGATGCCGGTACAGGCAGCGGCAAAGGTACTGGAGCCGGCTCCGGCACTGATTCTGGAAACGACCAGGAACTGGCGGAGCATTCATTCTGTGTAAGTTCCTCCATGCTTAACCAGCCCGGTCAGGACATGACTTTCTATCTTGACGGTGCGGACGACAAGACCCGTTCCGCACTTGAAGGATTGCGGGCGGAGTATACGGGGGCTAAAGGCTGGGAGAGCCTTGAGATAGTCAAGCATAAAGCGAATCCGCTGGAATGGAATATTTCACCTGATTCAAAACCAATAGCGCCATATGACCCGGCAATGCACGGAGGCGACCAGGAATTCAAAGACCCTGTGATAAGGTTCGTGTCCGACTCCGGAATAGCCATTCTTTCCGACATTAACCTCAAAGCCATCAAGGGGCTGAGGATCAAAGTTAAAGACGCCACCAACATAAAAGTCATGAACCCGTCCGGCGAGGTGGACAACCGGGCCGGCAACAACCCGTTCGGGCCAAACTACAGGATTAATGACACCTTCTGGATTGATCTCCCCTTCCCTGCGGAAGACGCAGTGATGAGTTGCAAGTTCAAAGACGGCCTGGCGACAAGCAAAGTATTTGACAGGAACAAGGTATCCAGAATTGTCAAATGCACATATTCCCTGACTGACAGCCGCAGTGACCAGACGCAACTGACAAACGCCTATTCCAAGGCCGTGCTGACATGGATGAAAGACGAGTCATCCGGCAAATGGGCCATTGACAATGCCATTCAGAAAGGCCTTATGGCCGTCACCCCTGTCCTGGCCGACTCTATCAAGATGACGACAGCCAGGTACTATGATACGGATATAAAGACTTCTTTACAGTACCCGTTTGGCTCATATGGGACCAACGGATTTGAGAACCCGGCGGACGCTTTAAGATTGTTGAACGGTCAGTCCACCTGTTTCTTTGGCCTCAGCGGAGTATCCGCGGCGGAGACTGACAGTGAGAACGGATCGTCAAGTACTGATCCCCAGGTGAGCCTGTATGTGAAGATGGCTGACAAGGCCTATCTTGAGCCCGGCAAGGTAAAGTGGAGTTATCTTTCAGGAAGCAGCTGGCTGCCTTTTGACAGCGGATCCGTCCTTAAAGACACCACGGAAGGATTGTCCAGAAGCGGAGTGGTGATGCTTTCCCTGAAACCTGGAATTTTCAAGAAGAATGAAGGAATGGCAGAGGATTTCCGTTGGATCAGGGCCGTTGCGGACAACGACAACGCAAGTAAGATAGCCGACATCATTCCAGGGGCCCTGGAACTTGAGTACGATGCCTTTTCCGAAGGTTCAGGCCCCCAGGGGAAGATCCTTCCTGCCGGTTCCATCACGAAACTGGCAAGCGATATCCCAGGAATCAAAACAGTCTCCCAACCTTTTGACGGACTTGCCGGAAGGCTCGCGGAAACGGAGAATACATTCAACAGAAGGGTTTCAGAGCAACTCCGCCACAAAAACAGAGCGTGGACCGCATGGGACTATGAACATATTGTGCTTGAGCGCTTTTCAGAGGTGGCATATGTCAAATGCCTGCCGGCACACAGCATAAAGAACCTGTCAGATCCTGGCACGATGACATTGATCGTAGTACCTGAATCATCTCCTTCCGATCTCAAGCCCGCCCCCAACAACGTGCTGAGGAATGACATTGCAGATTATGTCAGGCTTCACTGCAGCCCCTTCGTGAATGTTGAAGTCAGCGGTCCTGTTTATAAAGAAATCAGGGTGATAGTTTCAGTCCACCTCAGGGACGGTTATTTTGACACTGGCGGATACGCATCCAAGATCAATGAGGAACTCAAGAATTATCTCAAGACGTGGACGGGGTCAACCCAGGAGAAAGGCAACTTCAGAAGCGGAGCGGGAAAATCAGAGATAATTGCTTTCCTGGAATCGCTTCCATACGTAGATTATATAGACGGCATTAACCTGAATGCGGGAGACGCTTCAGAAGACGAGGACGAGATACTGGTGTCCAGACCGCACGAGTTATTGACCTCCGCTCCATCGCATGATGTCAAATGTTATCTTGCAGAGACGCATATAGTATGAGCAACGAAAAGAACGAAGTGAAATTACCGGACAGGCTGTCATACGGGCAGCTCAGGGACTTCGGCCTGGAGTATATCAGAAAGATAGGTTCGGGACGGTGGACGGATTTCAACGTCCACGACCCCGGCGTCACTGCAATTGAAGCCCTCGCCCTTGCCGTTACTGACCTGTCCTACCGTTCATCATTCAAGATGGCGGACCTCCTTACCCGTAAGGGTGCCAAGGGACCTGCGATGGAGGGAACAATGTTCCCTGCCTGCGATATCCTGTCACAGGAGCCTACTACAATAGAGGATTACAGGAAACTGATCCTGGAGAATGTCCCAGGTGTCAGGAACGTATGGTTCGAAACTGCCGAGAGGACAGTAATCGTAAAAGAGAAGCGTAGGGAGACCGTCAAGACAATAAAGACCAGAGGCTACTACAACGTTTTCGTTGAACTGGAAAGCGAGGAGTGCCTGCTGGACGATTCCTTCATAATGGGCGTCGTAGGCGGGCTGGACAGCGAGACCCAGGCGGAAGAATGGCGCTACAGTTATAAAGAGCGGTATAAAGAACATATCCGGGACCTTCTACTCAAGCACAGGAACATAGGAGAGATGGTCAAGGACATCCATATCCTTTCTACCGTGGAGGTAGGCATAAACGTGGAAGTGGAGATCGAGTCCGACATAGAGGTACGCACCGTACTTCAAAAGATATATGACCTTCTGTACGATTATATCTGCCCTACCATCCAGTTCCACACTATAGAAGACCTGCTGGCCATGGGCCGTAAGCCTTCGGAGATTTTTGGCGCATGCACCCCGTTGCTGGGCTTCATAGACCGCGAAGACCTTTCCTCCTTTGAAAGGAAGACGGAGCTGAACACCTCCGACGTCATAGGCATGATGATGAAAGTGCCCGGAATCCGTTCCGTCCGCCATCTGAAGTTCGTCCTTCATACGGACCAGGGCGACATATCGGGCACCCATATCAGGCTCGACAACAAATACGGCAGCACGTTCAAGCTGTGTCCGCACTTCATGCGTTCCGGCATCAAGCGCGGAAAGACGTTCATGAACAACGTGGTATTCCTGAAGAGGAAACTGTCCTTCTTCCCTCCCGCAGGCAAGAACGGAAGCCTGGTGGAGACTAGACAGGACGAGAGGATAAGGCTTGCAGACGGTTTTGCCACTGACGTCCCGGCCATAAAAGGAACATACCGCGACCTTGACCGCTACTTCTCATTCCAGAACCTGTTCCCCAAGGCATACCGGCTTGGAGTGGATTCGTTGCCGGATACGGCCAGCAAGCTCCGCAGGGCTGAATGGCTGCAGTTGAAAGCATACCTGTCATTCTTCGACCAATTGCTTGCAGACTATCTGCGCCAGATCGATTCGTACCTGGACCTTCTTTCCGTGGAGCCGTCCCAGTCAGAAGACTGTGGAGACGTATATTTCCACAAGCATATCCTGGATGCGGAAGTTGACAGTATCTCCTCCGTCCTCTACGGTTATCCTGACTACAAGCTGCCTGACGAAGACATCGACCATTCCATCAGCCGCAAGAGCCAGGTGATGAACCACCTGCTGTCCCGTTTCAGCGACTCGTTCGCCGAGTTCTCCGCCCTCAGTTTCGTGAAATCCAGTGAATACTTCTCTTTCCGCGAAACCGTGGAGGACAAGAAGCGGTTCCTCAAGGATTATCCTGCGATCAGCACTCACAGGAGCAGCGGAACGGACCTTACCATTGGCCTGCAGGTTACCGGCGCAGAGAGGAGGATTCTGCGCAAGATTGGCGTCAACGACCCGGAGAACAGGATAAAACTTTCCGGAGGCGACCTGTTCGGCATCCATATCATAGAGCACAACCTCCTTGCCCCCTTCACCAAAGACAGTGTATTCCTGGAAGTTGCCCGGGAGGAGGGCCTTGATATACTGGTAGACGACCCGTACTCCTTCCACCTGACTGCAGCAGTGCCCGGATGGACGGAACTGGCGTTGAACCTTCCCTTCAGGGCGCATGTGGAGAAAGTCATCCGTGAAGAACTGCCTGCCCATCTCAACGTCAAGATATGCTGGCTGTCAAGGAGGACCATGGCCAGCCTGGAGGATGCATTGGAGTCCTGGATGGATTTCCTGGGCAATTATGCATATAGACCAGGTGATGAGGAATGGGATAAGGCCTACGACTTCATCACCTATAACTTGGCCTATGTCCTGTCCACCTTCTACAATGTATATCCCGAAGCCGTCATTGCACCGGATGAGACCTTTGATTACGACGACAACCTTCCGATGTACGACTTCACCCATCTGGGCGCTCCTGACGGAAACGAACCTGAGGAGGTCAGGCCGGAAGACCTTCCATACTACATAAGAGGTGACTCAGGTATCAAGGAGCACGACAAGTTCCACATTTTTGAACGCCCCGCTCAAGGATGGCCTATCATCACCACCCACCATACGGCATCTGGTCCTGTCCGTATTCCTTTCCCTATGCCTATAGGAAAACCTAGACCCAAGCAAAATCCTATCAGGGTTCCTATTGTCAAATCTAAGAAGAAGAAAGACGACAATAAGACATTAGTACCTTTACCGGCAGCGCCCAGGTTTGAGCCGAAGACTGAAGAGATGAGGAAAGCCGAACTGAAGAAGGCCGGACTGACAATTGAATCCCATCTGTCATTCCCTGGAATGGGACTACTCATGGAAGACTCCCCCGCCACCTCCTCAATGAGTCCTCCTGCCACCCCTAAGGAAGAAGCCCCGCCAAAAGTGAAGGCAGCCTCAAAAAAGAAAAAGACAATTAAAAGTAAAACAGAATAATAACCCCATAGACCAAAGAGTATGAAACAGAAAAGCACAGTATATCCGTATTTCGTCGCAAACCAGGTACTTAAGAGCAAGTCCCTGAACGATGCCTTTTTCCATCTTGACGAGCAAGGCAGAGTGACGCGCACAAACCTCTTCGGCCATGGGATCATAGAGGGCCTTACTTACACTTGGAAGGACGGCGTCCTGACAATAGACCGTGGAGAGGCCATTACCAGCAATGGATGGTACATCCAGTTCCCAAGGAAACAAGAGTATCGTTATGCCGCGGAAGTATTTCTTGGTGAAAATCCCGCTGAAGAGGTATATCCTTTCAATGACGATTCCCTGCTGGCCCTGCTCAAATATGGCGGCAGCCGTGTATGTTACGCCTGTTTCAAGACCAAGGAAGAAGCGCATGAGTTTCACCATAACCCCACTCCAATAATAGAGATCCCCTCCGCCCACTATGTGGTAGCCATGGTCTGTGGGACCAGGAATCATTCCCGTTCCGCCTGTACAGAGGATTCCTGTGACATAAACGTCACACAGAAAGACTGTGAAGCATGGCCTGTTCTCGTCAACATTTATGCTACCTTCAAGTATGAAGAGAGAGTAAACTATGCACTTGTGCAGCCACTCTTTCAGGAAATGGAACCGTGCCGCCAGAGAATCGATCTTTATCATAATTTTTATTTCTACAGGAACACTACTTTAAATGACATAAAGCAAAACCATGAAACCTGTTTCAGAGTAGGATTGGATTCTATCATTAAATGCGCCAAGACAATTTCACTGGACATTTTGGAACAGAAATTTGATTTGGGAGGAGCTTTCAAAGTCCAAAAATCCATTTGGAAGGATTTGTTTGACAAACCACGTGAAGTTATCAGCCGTTTTCACGCATCTGTCGAAAAGGTCAACAGAATCTTCTCAAATCACAAATTTGGTTTTCCTGATTACTGTATTTCCTTCTTGAATGACTACGCAGACGCTTTAAAGGAGTTCATAGAAGAATATAATGTATTTGTTGCAAAACATCCTTATTTGCCGCTCCGTGACCCTATGGACTGCCTTGTATATCTGGGCAGCGCAAGGGAATTGGACAATAAGACCGGCGCATCCTATGACCAGACATACAGGAGCCATTTCATAAAGGCTCACGATGTGGGTTTGAAAGAAGATGCTTTGCGCCTTGAACGTTTCCTTAGAAGAATATCTCTTCTGACTGAAGCCTTTGTAGGTACTTCCTGGCCTACACTGGCATTACCCAAGAAGGTATTCAAGATTGTTCCAAGCCGACCAGGCGCCAAGATTTCTGACAGACCAATACCATTCTATTACAATGCTTCATATGAAAATTTCAGGCAATGCTGGAGAGCAGGTAACACATCACCTGTTTCCTTTGTCATTAATTATGAAGACAATGGCATTCCGTACATGGAACGGTTGAGTAATGGAAAAAGGGGATGGTATTCCTTAAATAATTCTTTCGTTGATGATGGAATGCAGTATTATCTCCAAGGCTATCAAGGAATGTCCGTCAATTTATTGGTTGATTTCATTACTCAATTAGCTAATGCAAATGGTTGGATTATTAATATCGACAAATGTAAAATACTCAAAGACAAAGATTTCCGGAAAGACCCATATCTGCGTAATATGGGAAAAGAGCGCATTAAAACAGTTCATATGGGAGGTTTGACAAGCTATTGTACCTTGACGATTTTCCATAATAAAGGAAAAGTTGTGACATACGCAGTCGCAAAATTTGTAAAATAATAATCGTTTAATTATATTTGTTACGGAGTATCGGGGCAACCTGCATCTCCCGGAACAGATTCTGGCTCCCTTGAACGGGTTCGCTGAATCTGTTTTAGCATATAGACATGAAAGCACTTCACATTTATAGTTCCGCGCCGTTCTTCAAGTATCACAAGGACGAGGAATTCTATATCGATGACTTCGACATCCTGTCCGCTATATTGTCAGCGCTGACCTGGCAGAAATATAACGGCCCCATCAAACTGTATGCGGACTCCACTGTCCTCAAGTATTACCGCGAACTTGGGATAGAAGACCTTTGGAACGGAGGCATCGATACGGAAACCCTGGACAATCCTCCCAAGGATATCGACCAGGGAATATTCTGGGCGGCAGGCAAACTGCTCGCCTTGAAGAAAGAAGGGGCCCCGGTGCTTATGATAGACCAGGACCTGATTGTCTGGAAGAACATTGACCATCTGCTCGCGCAAGGAGACATCCTTACATTCCATAAAGAATACATCGACCACGCATATCCGCCGTTGAAAGACCTGATTGTGGCTCCGGGCTATGAGCCAAAACGGCAATGGAGCTGGAACTCCCTCCCCTGCAATACGGCAATCGCCTTCATCAGGAAACAGTGGTTCCTGGACTATTACCTGGAGCACGCGCTTGAGTTCATGAAGGACAACAACAAGCCGGGGACGGAATATGTGACCCGCATGGTGTTTGCGGAGCAGCGTATCCTTGCCATGTGTGCAGGAGAGAAGAGGCTCAAAGTCCATATCTGCCTTGAGAATCCGTTCCAGTACGAAAACGACACCTTCACCCATATCTGGGGCGGAAAGACGGTTGCCAGGGAAGAACCTGGCCAGCGCTATCTTCTCTGCAAGGCCCTGATTTCTAAGATACACAAGGAAAGTCCTGATTTCAAGCCAAAGACTATCAAGATGGCTGAAATATTCAGGAAATACTCAGAATGATTCCTGTTGCCATTCTACAAGGATGGGTTGTTCTGTCCAGGGAAGGATTATGAAAGAAAGTTCCCAGGGCAGTTCGTCCAGGAGGATGTCGATCGCGCTGCTTTCAACCCTTACTATCCAAGTGCCTTGGTCCATTTCCACGCTGCCGTTGCGCTGCAGGAAACTGGACCTCAGGGCATTTGTGGAAGACTTCGAAAGCGGCTTCCAGTGCCCGCATACGGCCTTGAGCAACGCTTCGGACTCTTCTTTCATCTCATCTGTGGGTTCCCATTCCTCAGGAATGGAATACTCCGGCGGGAGGCCGCAGAGCACCTTCTCAAGCAAAAGGTTGTGGTTGAAGTGCTGCGCTCCCGGATAAACCAGTTCCCGCATCAGATGAACTGCTTCCACACGTGCTTCGGGAGAAACGAACCCGCCCTTCTTTACAAGTCCCAACCTTTGCAGGAACGGAACGATAAACGGGTGCAGCAATGTCAGGCCCGCATCCTGGATATAGTATCTTGAATCGGGAACGGTTTGCTCAATGCCCAGTTCTTCCCAGGTATCATCTTCCAAATCTTCACTCTCAGAAATGGATTCCTGACTGATGGAATCATTGGAATGAACATCATCTTCCTGGCTGAAAGCCTGTTCCTGTTCCGGTTGGCTTGAAACAGGTTCATAGGAAGTTAATTGCTCAGATACGCTCTCCAATGGAATGTCCCCACTCACAGTTTCTTCCTGTACAGTTCCGCCCTGCATTCCTTCTTCCGGAATGATAGAATCCTGAAGGGCAGCCTGATCCTGTTCCTTCTCCCTCCCTGAAATATAGGACTTCCATAGGGCGATGCGTCTGTCAATGACATCAAGTACATTACTGTCAGACGATGCAATCTTCTCCCTTAACGTCAGGTATAAAGTATTCTCCGGAAGGCCGGCCGCCATACTTCCCCGCTCAAGGACAAGCAGAAGATGGACTGATTCGATTAAAGACAGTTCCTCTGCGATTAGTGATTCCGGAACGCCGTTCGTCAGGAGAGTCCTGACCAATGGTAGGACAGAGGCCGTCACAGCCGCATAATCAGGCTCCAGATCAGAGTCCGGCATAGACGCATCTCCTGTCCGGGTGTCATCTAGTACGGCACTAAGTGAGGCCTGCGCAGCCGTTTCTGACGCATCGGATACGGATTCATCGGCCAAGGCTTCCTCAGCTTCCTGAATCGCCTCATTTGATACGGCGGCATCCGCAGGATGCTGGATGCCTGAATCCACAAACGGCACTTCAATGCCGTCCAGGATGCTCTTTAACAACTGTATATCATAAGCGCCGGGGCCTGCGGATACAGGTATGTCCAATCCTATGTCCGGATGCAGGAAGGAGCCTTCCAAGGCATTTGAGAGGGCTTCACGGAGACTTTCCTCGAACGCTGCGGGGAGTTCATCTTCCGTTACCGGGGGGACATCCACGGTCAGGGAATCGATGTATTGATCCAGGTTATCGGGGTATTCGTCGATGACGCGTTCAAGGATGGGGACGAAGACTTCGTCTGTCAAGGTATCCGCCTTGGCTCCCCCGTCATGGCCGATGCCGTCGGAGGGATACTTAAGCTGGATTTCCAGTTTTGACAATATGTGTTCGCTTCCCATGGACAGAAGGAATTATTCTTTGACCGATACTGTCATCACGCCGGAACTGAGGGCGGTTTCAAGCCCCAATATCCGGCGGTGGTTTGCGGTGGAACGCCAGACGGTAATCTCGTTTCCGCTGCCGTTCTCCATGAGTCCGCCTTCCTGCAATTTGAGTAGGAAACGCTCCGTACCCGGGAATCTGTCATTGTCTGCACCCTGGTTCGTAAGGGTGGCGGGAACGCATTTGCCGGCCATGAGCAGGTGCATTGACAGGGATTTTCCTACAGGTATGTCCTGGAAGCGTACATAGACCAGCAGGGACAGAAGATCCATAGTGAGTCCATCCAAAGGGAAAGACTTGACGACGGCATCTGCCGGAGGCTTGAGGAAATAGGATGAGATGGATTTGGAACTGCTGTCAAAGATGCACTCGTACTTGCCTTCTTTCTTGCCTTTCTTTATGGGATTGAAGTAATAGACAGGCTCCATCCTTTCCTTGTCCACATATGAATCCGCTATGTACTCAGCATCCATGAAAAGGCGGAAAACCGAGGATGCCTGGATTGCCGCATGTGAATGAAGTACGGCCAATCCGTCCCGTGTGCCGTTCTCAAGGGAAATGGTGGCTTCAGCCACCTTGCTTGTAATGCCGGCAAGTTTATAGCGCACCTCATATTGGACGGCCCCAAGAGATTCCGCAGGGACAGCCTTTGGGGCGGAGGTTCCGGACAGGCCGGAAAGCAGCATCAAGGCTATGGTTATCAGTGACGTCATATTCTTATACAAAGATAGCAACTGCCTTCCAATACACAAACCATGCTTGACTGAAAAAGGGAAAATATGTACTTTTACGGCATGTTTAAAGAGCCCCAGTACGGAAGGACCCGCAACAGCCTGAGGAACAGCGCCACGGCGCTTATCCTCCAGGTTGTCGCCATGCTCATAGGGTTCTTCTCAAGGCGCATCTTCATCCGGGTCCTTGGAGTGGAGGTGATGGGCCTGAACACCACGGCCTCCAGTATCCTGGACTTCCTGAATCTTGCTGAACTGGGCATCGAGACGGCGGTAGCCGTCACACTATACAAGCCGCTCTTCAACAGGGACGAACAGTCAATCAAGGAAATTGTGGCCCTGCAGGGGCGCCTGTACCGTATCATAGGCACGTTCGTGCTTCTGGGAAGCCTGGTGGTGTTCTGTTTCATGCCGCGGATCTTCGGGAAGTCTCCCCTGCCTATCTGGTACGCATACGCCACATACGGAGTCCTGCTTTATTCATCACTGCTGTGGTATTTCTTCAATTACAAGAAGAACGTACTGTTCGCGGACCAGAAGAATTACAAGGTTCTCCTGTGCACCAAGCTGGTGGCTCTAGTGAAACTGATCCTTCAGACGCTTGCCGTCCTATATCTGGACCACGGGTATATCTGGTGGCTTGCGCTTGAGGCTTTGTCCGCCACCGTAAGCGCCATACTCATAGGCATAATAGTCAACCGCAATTATCCTTTCCTCAAGGAAAAGGTACAGGTCACAAAGGCCTTGCGGGAGAAATATCCTGATATAATCCAGAAGACCAAATATATAGCCTTCCATAAACTTGGAGGATACGCCGTTGCCAAGTCCAGCCCAATCTTCATATACGCATTCACTTCACTTGCCGTTGTGGGCTGCTACGGCAACTACCTCATATTGACAACCAACCTCACTGCCATCCTCACGGCCCTGTATTCAGGAGTGTCGTCAGGCATAGGCAATATGGTTGTTGAGGGAAACAAGAAGCTTGTGATGAAGGTCTTCAGGGAACTGTTCTCTTCCAGGATGCTGATCGTGGGAGTATGCTGCCTGTGCCTGTGGTTCCTGACGGATCCGTTCGTAAGCATCTGGCTGGGGCCGGAATACGTACTCAAGCATACCACGCTGGCCCTGATCATATTCCAGTTCTATATCAGCAACACCCGTAACGTGGTGGACGATTACCTGACCGCCCACGGGCTTTTCCACGATATATGGTCCCCTATTGCGGAGGCTGCCATCAACGTATGCCTGTCAATACTCCTCGGACGACGCTACGGCATTGACGGAGTTCTTCTTGGAGTGCTCATCAGCCAGCTGATAATCACCTTCTCCTGGAAGCCTTTCTTCCTTTTCAGGAGCGCCCTGCACGAGCCGCTGTCCTTCTACATTACACTTTATGCCCGATGCCTTGTCCCCGGAATAGTCGCCTTCGCGGCGCTGTACTCGCTGCTTCCGCGCCTGCCCATCGACCCTTCCGCCTCAATATGGAATTTCCTGATCTACGCCGTTGTCACCGGAGTGGCCGCCCTGGCCATTTACGGAGGCCTGCTGTCCATCTGGGAAGACGGCCTGAAGGATTTTACAACCCGAATTGTACGTGTTTTAAAAAGCAATCTGTTGCATTAATCAAAGCTTAGCAGTATCTTTATCTTAATATGGGCGAAAGGAAAACGGTAAATAAGGTTCTGTCGCAACTGACACAGGAAATACTGGAGTCCGGGGAGCGTCAACTTCTTGCTTTAGCCCTGTCCTCCGATGTTTCCCAGGAGCAGCTGGATGAATTCCTCAAAGGCTGGGATATAGAGGCGGCCCCCTTCCCCAGCGTCATCCTCCTGTCCTATCTGATGAAGACCAATCCGGAACTTTCTTTCCCGGATTCCATAATACCAAGGCTTAAAGGCGTGCTCAACTATTGCAGGTTCCAGAATATCAAACTGTACGCGAACTTCGCAAGGATAGCGGGCAGGCTCAATTCCCTGGAAATACCTTTCGTCATATTGAAGGGAGGGGCCATGAAGGCGTACCGCCCGGATTTCCCGCGCTGGATGGGAGACATCGACATCCTGGTAAGGGAAAGGGATTTCCACAAGGCGGCGGGCGCCGTGGAGGAACTGGGCTTCAGCCCGTTCCGCTGCGCCCACAGCTGGGACTTCCGCGTCGCGGGTACGGAAGAGAGCGCTCTGGACCTCCACAAGTTCATCCAGATGAACACAGGAAAGGAGCAGGCCTACAACGAAGGCCTTTTCGCGCGTTCTTCCGCCGTGAAGGTTGCCACCTGCGGGTGCCTCCTTCCTTCCCGCGAGGACATGGTATTCATCTCCCTGGTGAACCTTTACAGGAACCTTTCCGACAAGACCAGCACCGGCAGCGTGCTGAATACCTTCACAGACCTTCATTATCTGCTGGGGAACGGAGAATCGTTCAACTGGGATACGGTCTGGGACAGCGCCCGGAAGACTGGAACGGAGATCCAGATATGCGTGGCCGCCGCCTTTGTGTCCAACCTCCTGCCGCAGTCATTCCCCAAGGAATTCCTGTCGGACTGGATGGACAGGAAGGAAGCGGAGCGTGACAGCGTCGAACTTCTGTATCAAAGGGAGATAATAAGCCCGCTAAGGGCGGAAATAGGCGTTTCTGACGTCATAAAGGCTATCAGGAGTATTCGCCCCTTCGGTCTATATATAAGGCGCAGGATAAGGCTGTTTTTCCTCAAAAGGGTAAGTCCTTCCGCAAGGAAGAGAATCCTCACCAATAAAGGCTTCATTTAAGATGGTACTGTCACTGAATAAAGAACAGAAACAAAATTGTTTCAGCCATCTCCGGGGTCTTCTGGACGCCCGGATTGCCGGCGCTCAGGAGTATTTCCTGAATGTGGGCGGCGTCAAGACAGTCCGCGTGCTTTCCTGCGACCCTGAGGCCGCTCCAATGATAAGGCATCAGTTGGCCTGGTCGCTGACATCCCCTGTTTCCAAACCTGATGCTACGCTGGTCCTCTGGCGTGATACGGTGGACGGAGAATTCCACAAACGGTCCCTGGGCCTTGACATAGATGACGACGGCTCCGGAGAGAACCTGATCCTTGCCCTCCGTGAAGACGGCGGCCTCAGGACTTTTGGCGAATTCAGTTACGAGAACAAGACGGCGTTCCTGACAGACGGAGACACCTCCTATTACTGCGTGGAGAGTTTCGAGGCTGAAGAATGGATAAAGGAAGGACATCTGTTCGTACATTGGCTGTACAAGGTGGCGGACACGCCGGCGTCGCACCTGGTGCACGGCGCCTGCATAGGCATGGGCGGGAGCGGCGTGTTGATGTGCGCGCGCGGCCAGCGCGGCAAATCAACCCTGGCCGTGACCGCCATGCTCCGCGGCTTCGAGTACGTCTCTGACGATTACCTCATCCTTGAAAACTCCGATGAAGGGCTCACCGCATCGCCCATCTACTCCATTATAACGCTGTCCCCGCGGATGTACGCCGCCTTGTACGATGACCTGGACAGGGCGCGCTTCATATGCAACAACGCCCGCAAGGACAAATATGTCTTTGACATATCCGGCTACGCCGATGCGCTCCGCAGGAACTATCCCATAAAGGCCTGCATATTCCCGGAAATAGACACTTCCCTGTCCGAAGCCGTGATAGAGCCATGCACCGCCGCCCAGAAAGGGCGCGCGATCACGCACCTCATCCACTCCACCGTCATGCAGATGCAGGTCCAGGGAGACGCGTCAACGGTGCGTAAACTCATCGGCATGTTGCAGGGACTCCCCTTCTATTCCATGAGGCTTTGTCCTGATATTTTCGGAAATGTTGAAACCATGAGAAAATTCTTGCTATCTTGCAAGTAATCATCCTGACCTATGGAATCAAGAAACTATCAGTTGAACGAATCTAAGATGTTCGCCGACGTCACGGACGGCATCGCCATCATAATAAACGCCTCCACCGGAATCTACTACGGAATGAACGGTTACGGAACCGGGATCTTCAGCAACCTGCTTGAAGGATCTTCCACTGCCGATGTGCTGGCCGCCATAAAGGCGCTCCCCGGCGCCCCGGACAACGTAGAAACGGCGCTGGAGGCATTCCTGGAAACCCTCCTAGGCTTTGAAATCATAATCCCAGCGCCAGAGAGCGCCAGGGAGGCTTCCCTGGTGGCAAAGGACGCCGTCTTTGACCAGTTCATCCCCGTCTGCAAGGAATACAAGGACGTCCAGGAACTGCTCTTCGCCGACCCTATCCATGAAGTAAGCGAGGAGGAAGGCTGGAAACCGGAAAAATAAACCTTCCCAATGCCGGCCGTATCTGTCATAGTCCCCGTATACAACGCCGAGGCCTTCCTGGACAAATGTCTGGAAAGCCTTACCGGCCAGACATTCCGGGACCTGGAGATATTATGTGTGGACGATTGCTCCACGGACGGCTCCCCCGCCATCCTTAAGGCGTGGGCTGAAAATGACGGCAGGATAAAGGTGCTGTCGTTTGCGGAGAACCGCGGCCCTTCCGCGGCGCGCAACGCCGCCCTGGAAGCCGCGGCCGGTGACTACGTCGCCTTTGTGGACAGCGACGATTTCGTGGCCCCCGATTTCCTGGAGAAGCTGTACGGCGCCGCAGTCAGGGAGCAGGCGGATGTGGCAAAGGGTACAATGATGAACTACGATCCCAGGAAGGACAGCGTTTATCAGAGGGAAATCTTCAACCTGAACTACCGTATCAGGCAGCACAAGGCCTGGTTCTTCATGACATATACCACTGCCATTTACCGCACTGAAATGCTGCGCGGCGGCGGAATCCGCTTCAACGAGGCACTCCGTTTCTTCGAGGATCCGCATTTCTCCATAATGGCTGCATTCCACTATGACAAAGTTGCCGTAGTGGATGACGCATTCTATTATTATACGGACAATCCACAATCAGTGACGCGTGCAGAAAATGGCACCAGGCCCATCCAGGACCTGATTTCCGGCGCCAACGATATCCTGGATACAATGGATGCTCTGAAGATAGACGGCAGGCATTACAGCATTGTGTTCGCATTCCTGATTGACCAGTTTGCCGGCTGGTTCCAGAAGTACTACGCCACAGATGCGGTTACTGAACTGGCCGCATCCGGCTTCAGCGGGATAGTTGCCAGGTGCAGGGATTTCCAGGCATGCATGAAGGAGTATCTGTTCTTCCGGAAAGAATCCGACCGCAGGAACCTGATCAGACAAATCAAGAAGGACCTGCATGGCTGAGATATCTGTAATCATTCCGGTATTCAATACTGAAAAGTACCTGGGCAGATGCCTGGATTCAGTCCTGGGACAGACTCTCGGGGACATCGAGGTTATCTGCGTGGACGATTGCTCCACAGACGGGTCAGCAGCGCTCCTTGCGGGGAGGGCGGCACAGGACGGCAGGATCAAGGTCATCGGGTTGAAGGAGAATTCCGGGCCTTCAAAGGCGCGCAACAGCGGGATCGAGGCGGCAGAAGGCAAATATGTTTACTTCCTTGATTCAGATGACTGGATCGATCCGGATTATCTGTCGCAGATGCTCCTGAAGGCAAATGAAACAGGCCGTGACGTGATAATCAACTGTAACTATGTAAAGGAGTACGACGGAACCGGGAAAAAGGAATACAGCACCAGGTTCGGCTTCTTGGAGGATGAAGCGCATGCGTATGATACTGCAACGGTTGAATTGATGTTCCCGCCGGTACTATGGGCCAGGCTGTACAAGCGCAGATACTTGATTGACAATAATATATGGTTCCCGGACCTTAGAGGTGGCGGTGAGGACAATTACTTCACCACGCTGGCGGAACTGCCACTGGAGGACATCTATGTGTTCCGCGGACCGTACTATCATTATTATCAGCGGGACGACTCCCTTGCGCATCTGAAAACCGCCGGATATGACTTCATCAAGAGCTTCAGGGCTTTATATGATGAACTGCTGTCACGGGGGCTCCCGACGGAAGGGATCAGACTGTTCTACGCAGGTCCCCTGCTGATAGATTCGGAAGAGAAGTTCAATTACATAAAGGATTTCCTGCAGGAAATCCGTCCGCAGGTGCTGAGCCATCAGGAAAGGTATATAGCCCTGGACCTGTATCTGCTGGAAGCGGTGACTTCCAGCGCTGATTATGCGGATTTCCTGTCACGCCACAACCCTAATATATCAATAGACTTTATCCGTAACCGGATGAGGCAGACCGCAAAGCAATGACACCGCTGGTTTCAGTTATAATGCCCGTGAAGAACGGCAGCAACTACATCAGGGAGGCTTTGGACAGCCTCCTGAAGCAGGGCTGCCGCCTGGAAATCATCGTGGTGGACGACGGTTCGGAGGACAATACGGCAGACATTGCAAGGGAGTATGGCTGCGTTGTTTTGTCACACGGATCTTCTTTGGGGCCTGTAGTGGCAAAGAATACGGGACTGAAGGCGGCCACCGGAGATTATGTGTTGTTCATGGACCATGACGACAGGATGCGGCCGGGCGCGCTGAAGGCGCTGTGCTCTGCCCTGGCGGAGGACGCCCAAGCCGCCGCCGTGCAGGCGAAGGTCCGGGACTTCAAGTCCCCGGACTGCGCCGACGCCACCGTTGCCGTCAGGCCTGAACCTTACTACGGACTGTTTACCGGAGCAATCCTGATACGGCGTTCAGCCTTTGACATAATCGGGCCTTTCTCCACAGCGCAGACTGCCGGAGAGATAATTGACTGGACTGACAGGATGCAACAGAATGGACTGGCTGTCAAGAAGATAGACCTGGTTTCCACGGACCGCAGGGTCCACGCAAACAATTTCGGGCGCACCAGGCGCATCCAGGAATTGAAAGACTATGCCGCCATCCTCAGGGCCAGGCTGGCCAAAACCACAAAATAGATATGAAACGAGTAACCGTCATACTGGCTGCGGCGCTGATACTGGGCGCCTGCACCCCCGTACACAAAGGGAACCTGACATTGCATTATGACCGCCCCGCGGAGTTCTTCGAGGAGGCGCTGCCCATTGGCAACGGACGCATAGGCGCCATGGTATATGGCGCGGCGTCCGGCGAGGAGCGCCTCTCACTCAACGACATCACGCTGTGGAGCGGCGAGCCTGACAAGGGCCCGGAGCATCCGGATATGAAGATGCTGGGCCTTACAGGCGATGGCGTGGAGGCGCTGGAGGCCGTCCGCGAAGCGCTTTCGCAGGAGGATTACCGCACTGCGGAAAGGCTGCAGCGGGGCCTGCAGGGGCATTATTCGGAGTCATACCTACCCCTTGGGAACCTACGCATTAAGTACCTTGACTCGGAGGAAATCAGCGATTATGAGAGGAGCCTGGACATATCGCGCGCTGTAGCGGAAGTCCGCTGCAGGAAAGGCGGAAAGCCTTTCGAGGCGGAGTATTGGGCATCGGCGCCTGATTCTGTGATCGTGGTCAGGATATTGGCAAATGACATCCAGGCGGACGTGGTGCTGGACAGTCAGTTGTCGCACAGCGTAGAGAGCCGTGACGGGCAGCTGGTCATGGACGGCTACGCTCCGTGGCATGCGTACCCCAATTATTACCGCGGGCCGCGCGTGCAAGGGCCTCTTGACGATCCGGAGCGAGGGGTGCATTTCAGGACCGTCCTGGCAGTGAAGCATCGCGGAGGCACGGTCACCTCTGAAGGAGGTGTCCTCAAACTCCGCGGATGCCGCGAGGTTGAACTGAGGCTGGTGAACGCGACCAGTTTCAACGGGTTTGACAAGGATCCCGTCAAGGAGGGGCTTCCTTATAGGGAGATGGCTGACGCTGCGGCAAAGCGCGTGGCGGCCACAGGCGCCAGGCAGTTGCTGAAGCGTCATATAGCGGATTACAGGTCATTCTTCGACCGTGTAACCCTATGGCTGGGAGATACGCCGGAGGAAGTGAAAAAGCTCCCTACGGACGTGCAGTTGAAGCGCTATACGGACCTGGAGGAAAGCAATCCGGAACTGGAGGCTCTGTATGTACAGTACGGCAGATATCTGCTGATTGCCAGTTCCCGTACCCCGGGCGTACCGGCCAATCTGCAGGGTCTCTGGAACGAGAACATGGTACCGCCATGGAGCGGCAACTATACCCTGAATATCAACGTGGAAGAGAACTACTGGCCCGCCGAGGTTGCAGCGCTGGGAGACCTTCACAGGCCGCTGCTGGACTTTGTCCACAACCTGAGCAAGAACGGCCAGACAGTTGCGCGGAAGATGTACGGCGTGCAGCGCGGCTGGAATGCAGGGCATAACTCTGATATATGGGCAATGGCTACGCCTGTGGGCCTTGGCCTGAATTCCGGAGTGCCGCAATGGGCCAACTGGACCATGGGCGGCGCCTGGCTGGCCACGCATCTGTGGGAGCATTACCTGTTTGGAAGGAACATGGATGAATTGCGGGAGGACTACCCTGTCCTCAAGGGAGCCGCGGAATTCTGTCTGGACTTCCTGGTGGAGAAAGACGGAGAACTGATCACCAGTCCTGGCACATCTCCGGAGAACGACTATATAACGCCTGACGGCTACATTGGATCAACGCTTTATGGCGCCACGGCTGACCTGGCCATCATCAGGGAATGCCTGCAGGACGCTGTCGCTGCCGCTAACGAACTTGGAACAGACGCTGCTTTTGTACAGGAAGCGGAGGCCGCCCTTTCGCGCCTTCGTCCGTACCACATAGACCAGGAAGGCAAACTCCAGGAATGGTACTACCCTTGGCCGGACCGCGACCCCCAGCACCGCCACCAGTCCCATCTGTTCGGCGTCTATCCGGGGCATCAGATAGAGGCGGGTTCGGCATTTGCTTCTGCCGCTCACCGCACGCTTGAGATCCGCGGCTTCGAGACCACGGGCTGGAGCTGCGGCTGGCGCATCAACCTGTACGCCCGCCTTGGAGACGGCGAGAACGCGTACAGGATGTTCCGCCGCCTGCTCCGCTACGTAAGTCCTGACAACTACCGGGAAGAGGACGCCAGGCGCGGCGGCGGCACCTACCCCAACCTTCTGGATTCACATAATCCCTTCCAGATAGACGGCAACTTTGGCGGCTGTTCCGGAGTGCTGGAAATGCTTCTGCAGAGCGGTGCTGACGGCTCCGTGGAGCGGCTTCCGGCCCTGCCGAAGGCCTGGCCGGAAGGCCGCGTCACGGGCCTCCGCACCCGCGGCGGCAAGACCGTGGACATCTCCTGGTAATATTTGATTTGGGATTAAGCCTTGGGGTTCTTGGCCGGCTCCATATGCAAAGTGACAATGGTGCCTTCCCCAAAGCGCTCTTTGAGCTTGTGTTCTATCTCGGAAGTAATCTGATGGACGGTATCCAGAGTCATGGAGCCGTCCATCCTTATATGAGCCTCTATGGCCACCTTGTTGCCAATGTGACGGGTACGCAGGTTATGCGGCTCTGAAACTTCCGGGAAAGAAGATATTATGTCAACTATTTCTGTTTCCTGGGCGTCAGAAAGGGATTCATCCGTGAGTTCTCCCAGACAGGGGCGAAGAATCTTGCAGGCGACTGCCACCAGCATCGCTCCCACCACAATTGAGGCGATGGGATCCAACACAGTCCAGCGTCCTCCCAGCAGCACCGCGCCTCCGATTCCTATGGCTGCGCCAACGGAAGAGAGCGCGTCGCTGCGGTGATGCCACGCATTTGCCACCAGCGCCTGCGAATCCAGGGCACGGCCCCTGCGCGCCGTATACTGATACATCAGTTCCTTTACGGCGATGGACGCGACCGCCACCCAGAAAGCCAGTTTACCCGGGCTCTGCAGGTCCGCTCCGCCCAGCCATGAGGCAAACTTGGTCGCTCCATTGACTATGATGCCGATGGCGGCCCCTATCAATGCAAGTCCTACCAGAAGAGAAGCCAGCGTCTCGAACTTGCCGTGGCCGTAATCGTGCGAAGTGTCCTGCGGACGCGCGCTGATGCCCACGAACACCAGTACTATGACGTCCGTAAGGAAATCCGAAAGGGAATGCACGGCATCCGCGATCATGGCGGAACTGTGCCCCACCACGCCCGCGATGAACTTCATGATGACAAGGAGCACGTTGCCCGCACTCCCCACCAAAGTGATCCTGCGTATCTTTTCTTCCCTTTCCATAGTTTAATTCCAGGCGGGCGGCCTTACTTGATGAAATTGGTAAAGACCGGACGGTCTGACGGGCCCGGCATAGGCTTGCCGCCTGTGGCCTTCAGCAGGGCGGCCATGTTGTTTGCCAGGGTGCGCATGGTCTGCATTCCTTCAGCATCCTCAGCCACCTGGCCCTGGGACTGGCCATATCCGATGTTCCAGTACTGGGAAGTGACAACCGGCATGTTCATCATCATGAACGGCATGTTCATGGTCTGGAACGATGCGGTGGCGCCTCCCCTGCGGCACACTGCGAAAGCCGCCGCCGGCTTGCCCGATAGGGCGCCTCCGGCGGAATAGCACAGCCTCTGTACAATGGCCAGCACCGCACCGTTGGGCTGCCCGTAATAAACGGGCGAACCAACGATCAGCGCGTCGCATTCCTGCATCTTTACGGCAACCTGGTTGCAGATGTCATCGTCAAAGATGCACTTGCCGTCAGCCCTGCAGCGTCCGCAGGCGATGCATCCGTGTACCGGAGACATGCCTATCCACACAATCTCGCTGTCTATTCCATTCTCTTTCAGTTGGTTGGCCGCTTCCTGCAGCGCCGTTGCGGTGTTGCCGTTCTGGTGGGGGCTACCGTTGATCATCAATACTTTCATCTTCTTTGTAGTTTGGGCGCACGCCGTCTCCACCAGCGGAGCTACCGCTACCGCCGTGGCGGCTATCGCCGCGTTCTTTATAAATTCTCTTCTGGTTGACATATATGCAAATATAATAAAATGCCTAAATTAGCATCACATTTAATAACACTCCACTATGCGAAAACTTTTCATCATCGCCGCGCTTGCCGCAGCATTCCTCTTACCGGCCTCCGCCCAGTTTGGCGGGGCAAACGTAAACCGCGATTCCCTTCGTGCCATTTCCGTCCAGGACCACGCCCAGATGATGTCCCAACTGGGCATCACCAGCGTACGCCCGCCCCTTGACGGCTACGCGACTGAAGGCCCTGACGCAGCCAACTACGACGAACTCACCGCCAACCCATATCCTTTCTATCCCGATGTGCTCACCACCTTCAGCGGCAAGAAAGTGACCACGGCCGAGCAGTGGTTCAACGAACGCCGGCCGGAACTTGTCCGGGTTTTCGAGGACGAAGTGTATGGCCGCGTGCCCGACAACGTTCCCTCCATACGCTGGAAAGTTGTGAAGGAAGAAAAGATGATGATGGAAGACATCCCCTGCATCTATCGCGAACTCGCAGGTATTGCGGACAATTCCGCATTTCCCTCAATAGAGGTTTCCATCCAGGCCTGCGTGCTCTGGCCGGAGAATGCGCCAAAGAACATACCGGTTATAGTGGAGTTCGGCTACATGCTTGGAAACGCCCCGATGATGCGCCCTGGCGCTCCTGCCACCAAGTCCTGGCAGCAGCAGGTGGTAGAGCGCGGCTGGGCTGCGGCATCCATTGTCACCGGCAGCATCCAGCCTGACGGTGGATATGGTCTCCGCAGCGGCATCGTGGGCCTCACCAACAAGGGCGCATACCGCAAGCCCACTGACTGGGGCTCACTGCGCGCCTGGGGCTGGGGAGCATCCAAGCTTATCGACTATTTCGAGGGCGAGCCTCAGTTCGATGCCACCAAGGTGGCCATCGAAGGCTGCTCGCGCAACGGAAAGGCGGCGCTCGTGGCCATGGCCTTCGACCAGCGCTTCGCCGCTGGATTCATCGCATCGTCCGGAAAAGGAGGCGCGGCCCCTTGGCGCCGCAACTGCGGAGAAAGCATCACCAACCTCACGGACAGCGGAGAATACCACTGGATGTGCGGCAACTTCATCAAATACGGTTCGGACCCTATGACCGAAGATGACCTCCCCATTGACCAGCACGAACTCATCGCGCTTTGCGCACCGCGTCTCTGCCTCATCTCCGCAGGCCAGCACCAGCATGACAAATGGCAGGACATCGTGGGAATGTTCATGGCCGCTTCAAAGGCCACACCCGTATATGAACTTGTAGGGGCTAAGGGCCTGAGCACCGACATCTTCCCGGGTCAGGACTTCGGCCTCCTGGACGGACAGCTTTCCTACCGCCAGCATAACGGCGGCCACGAAGCCGGCCCCAACTGGCCCTACTTCCTGGACCTCTTTGACCGCTTCGTAGTGAAATAGACAGCCCAAGCGCAGACCCTTCGCATCCCGGGTGCAAATCAAAGCCTATTTGCACCCGATGGCTGTATTTGTCTGTTCAGACCCGCCTAGAAGCGTTTGAAGCCTTCCAGGTTGGACTTGACGGTTTCCCATTTGTAGTAGGGGCCCTCGTACGGCTCGAGGCCGCGGAGAAGACGCTCCTGCTCCTGGTAGAGGAACTTGACAAGGACGTCGCCGGCCTTGTTCTTATAGAAAATCATCTGGAGGTTGCTGGCCATGCATATGTTCCAGAAACCCATCCATTTGTCGCAGATCTCGTCAACTTCCAGCCTGTCGCCCACGCCCTCTATTCCAAGGAAACTTACCAGGGCCATCAGCGGATAGTCGTGGCCGAAACGCAGGTCCGCGGCGTAGTTGCCTGTCCTTATGGCTTCGTCAGCCTTCTGGACAATGTCTTCCACGCAGGACCTTGCCATCTCCACGCGGTCAAGGCCGGCGTCAACGGAGTTGCAGTGGCCCAGATACAGGAACATATTGTTGGAAGCCCAGCGGTTGTAGACAGCGTCAAAAGGCAGTACGCTGTAGATATCGTTCTCAATGTCAAAGTCCTCTGCTACAACGGCGGTGTTGAACACGTCGTCGGTGAAATGACGGGGGCTGGAAACTATCCTGCGCGCGGCGACCTGGTCCGTGAAGAGGCGTGTAAGCACACCCAATGTATCGTCAGGGACGGTCTTCATATAGTCCCTGCTCTTCATCATGGCCCTGCCGGTCTTCTGCTGCCATCCTTTCTCGTTGTCAAGGTAATTCATGAACTTCTCTCCGGTGTCCAGCCTGATCTCCAACTTCGGATTCTGGCGGATAAGTGAGTTGGTGAAGGAGTTCATGCTTATGATGCACCTCTGTACAGTGCTCGAGAAAGCGCGCACGTTCTTTTTGCCCTTGAACACCTCCGGGTAGCGCTCATACATGCGCTTTGCAAGCGCCGCATGCTCGCGCGCTCCCCTCTGCGAGAGGCGTCCGTCCATTCCGTCCCATCCTGCCATTACCTTGCGTGCTCCGTCAAGCACCATCTCCCCGTCAGGGGTGAGGATGTGCATGGCCTGTCCGGCCTCGAGCACTGAGATCACGCCCTCGTAGGCGGTGCCTCCCCAGTTGGAGCGGGAGCCGTGTCGGCCGTAATGGCTGATATAGAAAGGCTTGTACCCCTTTGGAGGCTTGGTGTCCTTAATCTCGGGGAATTCATAGGAATTTAGGTTGTTGCCTGCGCGTGTGCGGTCCTCCTGAAGGGCGCGTACAGCGGCTTCGGACCGATGCGTCTGCGCAAATGCGGACGCTGCCGCCATTAAAAGCAGCGCGGAAAGAATAAATAAAGCTTTTTTCATTGTAGGACAGAAATATATTAATGCTAAGTTATACAAAATTTTTATATTTGAGGAAATACAACTGTAAACCTCATATAAAATGAAGACAAAATTGATAGCAATCCTGTCTGTGGCGCTGCTGCTTATCTGTGGCTGCAAGCAGGCTACAACCCCATCCAGAACAATGAAGACCGTTATTTTCCCGGGAGATTACCCGGACCCGTCAATAATGCGTGACGGCAACGATTTCTATATCACCCACTCATCCTTCACATATTTCCCCGCCCTTCTGATATGGCATTCCACAGACCTTCTCAATTGGGAGCCGGTAGTACGCACCGTTATAGACGGAGACTATTCCATCTATGCTCCCGACCTCTGCAAGGTCAATGGCAAATACTATATATACTACCCTACCAGCAGCGGTGTCAACTATGTAGTTGCCGCTGACAAGATAGAAGGGCCGTGGAGCGACCCTATCAGGCTGGACGCATCGGGAATCGACCCCGGTCATATAATGGACGATGAAGGCAACCGCTACCTGTACACCAATAACGGATATGTAACTCCGCTTACCGCAGACGGTCTTTCAGCAGCCGGAAGGCAGCGCAAGGTCTATGACGGCTGGGAGTTCCCTTCAGACTGGGAGACGGAAGGAATGTGGCTCGAGTCGCCCAAGCTCCTCAAGCGCGGAGACTGGTATTACCTTGTAACGGCGGAAGGCGGCACAGCCGGCCCCGTTACCAGCCACATGTGCGTGGTAGCAAGGAGCAAATCCGTACTTGGACCCTGGGAGAACAGCCCCCACAACCCTCTGGTACATACTTATTCAGGAGACGAAGCCTGGTGGTCAAAGGGCCACGGAACCCTCATCGACGATGCGGACGGCAACTGGTACATAGTATATCACGCATATCGCAACAACTACCACACCCTTGGCCGCAGCACCATCATAGAGAGCGTCAACTGGACTGAAGACGGCTGGCCGGTCCTTGCAGAGCAGGACGGTGCCAAGTGGGAGAACGGAGGACTCCAGGACTACAGTTACCTCCGCCATTACGAGAATCCCGTAATGTGGGCACAGTGGCACGGCGGATTCCAGGACGGAATCCTCTGGACCACCACCGCAGTGGATCCCTCATATGAGATTACCGCGGAGTTCACGGTGCCTGCAGGCAGCGAGGCCGGACTCTATCTGTTCTATAACGAAAACGCATTCTTGGGAGCCAATGACAGCAGCGCCAACGCGGCAATCCGCATCCGCAATGAAAAGAACAAGGCCACGGTATGGCTGCGCGGAGCGGACGGACAGTGGAAGACGGTCCAGGAAGGCGTGGACGTATCGGGCTATCATCACAACAACTACAAGGGCTTCTTCGCCCTTCGCCCGGCATATCTCCTGAAGGGAGACGCCGCGCTCAAGTCATTTGACTATAAGGTAATAGAATAAGGCTATTTGCCGTTAACTTTCTTTGCCACGCGGCAAGGATTGCCATAGGCGACACAATCTGAAGGGATGTCCTTGGTCACTACGCTGCCGGCCCCTATCACGGTTCTGTCGCCTATTGTCACGCCCGGGCATATGGTGACGTCGCCGCCAATCCAGCATTGCTCGCCTATGTGTACCGGGCGGCACATCTCATACCGGGAGCGGGGTTCCGCATCCAGCGGGTGCTCCGCGGTGTAGATATGGACGCCGGGCGCTATGAGCGTCTTGCGTCCTATATAGACACCGCCGCCGTCAAGGATTATGCTCCCAAAGTTGATGAACACGCCTTCGCCCGCAAATATGAGGTTGCCGTAGTCGCAGTAGAACGGCGGCTCCACATAAACGTCAGGGGCGGAGTTGGGAAGCAGTTCCCGGGTGATGGCGGCCATGGTGGGCTCGTGGTATTCAGTTATGTTAAGGCGCCTGAGGGTCTTCTTGACCTCGTCGCGCCAGGCATACATTTCTGGAGTATGGGCGTTGTAGGGCTCACCGGCCTGCATGCGCCTCAGTTCGTCCTGAAGCGCGGCATTCTGCATAAGTTCTTCTCTTCTGGTCATTATGATACAAATGTAATAAAAAATGAATTGTATATTTGTGTGAGTTATGGCAAAAGAGAACGTATATCTTGAGTCCAAGCCAAGGTATCAGATACTGGACGGACTGCGCGGCGTGGCCGCCCTGATGGTGGTCATCTTCCACTGCTTCGAGACATATAATCCCATGATAGGGACACAGATCATAAACCACGGCTACCTGGGCGTGGATTTCTTCTTTGTCCTTTCCGGCTTTGTAATAGGATACGCCTATGACGACCGCTGGGACCGCATGACCACCTGGGGCTTCTTCAAGCGCCGTATCGTCCGCCTGCACCCTATGCTCATAGCCGGAACCCTGATCGGAGCCTGCTTCTTCTTCCTGGGAGCGAACGAGGGGCTCAACACCATAATGGACTGCCCCGGATGGAAATTCGCGCTAAGCCTGCTCCTGGGACTTCTGCTCATCCCAACAGGCCCGGGCCTGGACATAAGGGGTTTCAGCGAAACCCACACATTCACAGGCCCTGCGTGGACCCTGATGTATGAGTATATAGGAAACATCCTCTATGCCTTTATCTTGAGGAGACTCCCTACTATAGTGCTCGCCATCGTTTGCGCGGCCTGCGCCGTCCTGACCCTCGACCTCACCCTTGGCCTGCAGCTGGTAGAATTCCCGCCCGTTGAAATGGTACTCCCTGACGGCACCGTCGCGCTTTCATCAGGCCCCCATTACAATGTGATTGGAGGCTGGAGCATCACACCGGACCAGATGTACATAGGCTTCTCCCGCCTGCTCTATCCGTTCATCTGCGGCCTTCTGATATCACGCATCCTCCGCGCGCGCATCACGCCGGAGAACCCCAGTGGAAGCCCCCTCCACGCGCGCGGCGGCTTCTGGTGGTGCTCCCTCATCCTAATCGCCATATTCAGCATTCCGCAGATAGGCGGCAAGCCTGGTATCGCGGACGGCGCCTTCCAGGCAATCAGCATCCTCTTCCTGTTCCCCCTGGTCGTACTTCTGGGAGCCGGAAGCGTGACAACCACCCCTCGCAGTACGGCTGTGTGCAAATTCCTTGGAGACCTTTCCTATCCCCTGTACATCACCCATTATCCCCTGATGTATCTCCAGATGTCATGGGTGGCCCAGCATCCGGACGCTCCGGTCTGGATGAACATAGTGCTGAACATAGGCATATTTGCCATGTCCATATTCATAGCCTGGGCCTGCGTCAAGCTCTATGACCAGCCCGTTCGCAAATGGCTCACTGAACACTGGCTCAAGAAAGATAAAAGATAGATATGAAAAAGTTACTCACATCCCTACTCTGCCTGCTCATTGCGGTGACAGCCCTGGCCCAGGGACTCTCCCCTATGGAACAGCTGAAGGCGGATCCCAGGAAATCCTACGGAAACGACTATCCGTACAAGTCCCAGGCTGGAACCTTCACCAAGGCTCCCCGCGGCTACAAGCCGTTCTATATCAGCCTGTACGCCAGGCACGGCTCCCGATACTACTGGAATGAATCCCTGTACAGCAACCTCGACACCCTCCTTACAACTGCTCAGCAGAAAGGAGTCCTCACCCCTGTGGGAAAGGCTTTCTACGACAAGTTCATGGACGCCAAGACTGAACTCCAGACCGGTGTGAGCGAACTGACGCAGTTGGGCTGGGAGCAGCATCAGGAAATAGCGCGTGAGATGTACAACCGTTTCCCCGAAGTCTTCAGGAAAGGCGGCTTCGTATGGGCCATCTCCTCGATGTCCCGCAGGTGCATGCTCAGCATGTCCGCATTCTGCCAGGAACTGGTCCAGTGCAATCCAAAAATTGAAATCCGCGAACAGACTTCGCGCTTCACGCTGGACGCGGTGGTCCCTGACGATGAGGAGAACCCCATCAAGCACAACTTCCCTTCCCCGCGGCCGCGGTACGAGAGCCACATGGAGGGTTTCCAGCGTGACAACTCCCTCCAGGACAAGATCATCTCCAGGGTGTTCACCAGCACTGAAGGCCTGCCGGGAAGGATGAGCAGCATGGCCGGCAACCTGATTAACCTATACACTTCCCTGCCCAATATATATTATGAAGGAATGATGGACGGAATAGTTACGGACGACGAAATGGTCGCCCGCTGGGAGAATTCCAACCTTGGCTCCTACTCCTGGGTATTCGAGAACCAGTATCAGATGATACCTATCCTCAGGGACATACTTTCCAAGGCCGACGAGGCCATCCATGGCGGACAGCACGTCGCTGACCTTCGCTTCGGCCACGACAGCTGCATAGGCCCGCTCACCGTGCTCATGGGGATCAACGGCGGCGACAAGGACCCGGAAGACCCGTATGAAGTCAAGAACATCTACCAGAACTGGGAGACCTGCAAGGCCAGCAACATACAACTGGTATTCTACCGGGGGAAGAAAGGGCCGGAGGACATCCTGATAAAATGTCTCCTGAACGGCGCTGAGGCCAGCCTTCCCGTTCCCACGGACAACTATCCATATTATATATGGTCTGATTTCCGCGACTTCTACACAGCCAGGATAAACAGCGTTCCGGAGAACTAGTTTCCAATCTCATATTCAATGTAACCCTTTGCTTCACAGGAGGCAAAGGGTTTCTTGTGTTTTTTGATTAAATGTTTCATTTTTTTGTGCAATATTTTTATATTTGCCAAAATTTAAATTACATACCATAATATATACCTTATTAACAAACCACTTAAATGAAACAAACGATTCTTAAAAGAGCCGCTCTTTTCCTCTCGTTGATTCTTTTGGGCTTCACTCTTAACGCCCAGAACGTCAACATCAGCGGAAAGGTAGTGGACAACAACGGAGACCCCGTAATCGGCGCCTCTGTCGTGCTCGTTGGCAACACTTCAGTGGGTGCTATTACCGATCTTGACGGTAACTACCGCCTTTCTGTGCCTGCCAACTCCAGTGTTACTGTCTCATTTATCGGCTACCAGTCACAGACCGTGGCCGTATCTGGAAGATCAGTGATCAACTTCACCTTACAGGAAGACAATGAGTTCCTCGAGGAAACGGTGGTAATCGGTTACGGTGTACAGCGCAAGAGCGACCTCACCGGTTCCGTTGCTTCCGTCCGTTCAGAGGATCTCTCATTCCGTTCAACATCCGACGCCGCTGCCGCCCTCCAGGGAAAGGCAGCCGGTATCCAGGTAACCAACGCATCAGGTGCTCCTGGTAAGGGATCAGACATCCGCGTCCGCGGTATTTCATCCAATGGTGGAAGCGGACTTGGACCTCTCCTCATTGTTGACGGACTTAAAGTAGACAACATCCAGTACCTTGATCCTTCCATGATCGAGTCCATCGAGGTCCTCAAGGACGCCGCCTCAGCCGCCATCTACGGCGCGCAGGCTGGTAACGGCGTTATCCTTGTGACCACAAAGAGCGGAGCAAAGGCTACCGACGGAAACGTATTCTTCCAGTATCAGGTTGACCTGAACCGCCTCGGACACCACGCAAGGGTCATGAACGCGGAGCAGTATATCGACTGGATGACCCAGGCAGGCTATGTTTCCTCCAAGGAGGCCCTCATCGCAGAAGGCAAGTGGGACGGCAAGACCGACACCAACTGGGCAGACGCAGTTTACGGACTGGGTATCAACCACCGCGTTACAGTGGGCGCCCAGAGCGGAAGCGACAAGGGATCCTACTATGTAGCCCTCACCTATGTAGACCAGAACGGTATGGTAAAGGGTGACAAGGACTTCTACAAGCGTCTCACCGCACAGATCAACGCTGACTACAAGATCAAGCCCTGGTTCACTGTAGGAACCAACACCTCAATCGAGCGTTACAGCAGCCAGTCTGTATCAGAGCACTCCGAGTACAGTAACGGTGCCAACGGTACCTCACTGCTCGGAACCCTCGTAATCGACCCTCTCACCCCTGTTTACTACACCAGCTACGACCAGCTGCCGGGTGGTATGAAGTCAGCCATCGAGAGAGGCATGCAGGTATACAAGAACGAGGACGGATACTACTACGCAACCTCCAAGATGGAGGAGGGAGACGGTGGTAACCCTCTGGTATTCCGCGACCGTAACAACAACCAGTCAGAGGGATTCAACGTACGTGGAACCTTCTATGCCAACATCACCCCGTTCAAGGGCCTGGTATTCACCTCACGCTTCGGTTACAGGATCGCCCAGAGCTACAGCCACAACTATGTTGACCCTTACTACCTGAACTCAAAGCTTTATTATGAGAACTACGAGCTCTCAGCCAACTCCTCACAGAACTACTACTACCAGTGGGAGAACTTCGCCAACTACAACATCAACCTTGGCAAGCACGCTATCGGAGCGATGGCCGGTATGTCCTATACCTACAGCGCCAACATGGGTGTGAACGGATCCCTCACCGGATCTGAGATCCTCACCAACTACGCTCCCAACTACCGCTACTTCTCATACGTACACGCAAATGCCATCAAGAGCGTAAGTGGAACTCCGGGAGAGTCTACCCAGATCTCTTACTTCGGACGTCTTACCTATTCATATGACAACCGCTACAGCCTGCAGGCCAACTTCCGTGCAGACGCGTTCGACTCTTCAAGGCTTTCCAAGAAGAGCCGCTGGGGATACTTCCCTTCAGTGTCAGCAGGTTGGACCATCAGCAACGAGCCTTGGTTCGAGGGCGTGAAGGATGCCCTTTCACTTGACTTCCTCAAGTTCCGCGCATCATGGGGTATCAACGGTAACATCGCCGTAGCAAGCGGATACAGGTACGCCACCTCCATCAGCAAGAACAGTACTAACTACCAGTTCGACCCTGACTCCAACGTTCTTACCTACGGTTCCCGTCCTAGCGGCGTGGCCAACCCTGACCTCAAGTGGGAGACCTCCATCCAGAAGGACTTCGGTATGGACGCCCGTTTCTTCGGCAACAGGCTCACCCTTGGCGTTGACTACTTCATCAAGGACACC
>JAFZRX010000012.1 GCA_017619675.1 Bacteroidales bacterium
CAGTTAGCTCTTTTCAAGGTGCCCCGGGCGGGAATCGAACCCGCACGGACCTTTCGGTCCAAGGGATTTTAAGTCCCTCGTGTCTACCATTTCACCACCAAGGCTTTGTGTGGTGCAAAGATATGAATTTCCGCTATAATTCCGCTATAAAAACGTATATTTGCCCGCTCAAAGATTTGTTATGATTAAGGCAGTAGTGTTTGATATGGGCGGCGTCATTTTCCACCTGAACGTCCCAAGATGCATAAATAACTTCAAGACCAAGGCTGGTTTCATGGATATTGAGGATTTCATCAATATCTATCAGCAGCAGGGTTTCATAGGGGAGTTCGAGGCAGGAAAGATTGACGAGGAAGGCTTCTATGCCAACTGTCTGGCGCATTCCAGGCCGGGCACCAGCCGTCAGACTATAAGTGATTGCTTCTGCTCACTTTTGGACGGAACCAACGAGGATGCCGTAGAATTGATCCGGTCTATCAGGGGCAAGTACAGGCTGTTCCTCCTGAGCAACAACAACCCTATATCCCTGGCCCTGCTGGGGGAGGAGCTGGCCAAGAAAGGACTTCCCATAGATGAGACCTTCGAAAAGAAATTTTGCTCCTTCCAGTTGAAGATGCAGAAGCCCGGCAAAGAGATCTACCTGAAAGCCATTGAAGGCATTGGCTGCGACCCATCCGAGATACTGTTCATAGACGATTCCCCGGCCAATCTTCAGACTGCCAGGGAACTGGGTATCAAGACTCTGCAATACTTTGAAGGTCAGGACATCAGAAGTACTTTTTCTCCTGACGGTACAGCGCCACAAAAATAAAGATCAGCACCGTAAACGACCATAACGAGGATCCGCCGTAACTGAGCAGCGGAAGGGGAATTCCAATAACCGGCATCAGGCCGATGGTCATTCCTATGTTGATGAACAGGTGCATGAATATGACGGACGCCACGCAGTATCCGTAGATGCGCGTGAACTGGTCGCGGCAGCGTTCCGCGTCCGTGATCAGCCTGTAAATCAGGAATACATACAGCAGTATCACAATCAGGCATCCCACGAAGCCCCATTCCTCTCCCACGGTGCAGAAAATGAAGTCCGTGCTCTGCTCAGGCACAAACCCATAGGTGGTCTGCGTTCCCTGCAGGAATCCCTTTCCAAAGAGTCCTCCGGACCCGATTGCAATCTTTGACTGATTCACGTTGTACCCAACTCCTGCGGGGTCATCCTTCATACCCAGGAGCACCTCGATCCTGCTGCGCTGGTGGTCCTGCAGCACGTTGTTGAAGATATATTCAGTTGAAAAGACGATGCCTATTCCCAGCAGGAACGCAACCAGCGTCGCGAAGGTGATGAACTTGCGCTGCCTGAAGGACCGGTATGCCATGCGCACAGCCTGCACCCCTGTGAGGGCCAGATAAATGTAAAGCGGATTGAACGGCAGGTTGAACTTTGGCAGGAAGATCAGCACCAAAATGGCGGGGACGTCAGCCCAGATCCAGCGCTTTGGCTTGCCGCTGTAGATGCTGTAGCAAAGCGAAGCGATCGCGGCAAGGACAATAAGCGCCGTGTATATAGACGTGGTTAGAGTCAGGATGAACAGCAGGATAATCACTCCTATCAGGAACAGGAACCAGCCGGACAGGCCTTCGCGGTAAAGCACGAAGATGAATCCCAGGTATACCAGGGCGGATCCGGTCTCCTTCTCCGCCACAATTATGAGCATTGGCAGGGCAATCACGGCGGCCACCAGCAGCAGGTCCTTCATATTGGACATCTTGAAGTTGGTCTTGCTCATTATTGTGGCCAGCACCAGCGAGGTGGCAATCTTTGACACCTCCGCAGGCTGGAAACTTACGGGCCCGAAATTGAACCAGGAATGCGATCCCTTCACGTCCGATCCTACAAAGATCACCGCCACCAGCAGTACCAGGATTATCAGGTACGACGGTATGGAGATGACCTCCCACAGGCGCGGGTTGAACACAAAGAGGATGAGCGTGGCCAGCACTATTCCCGTGAGGATCCACACGAACTGCTTCCCGCTACGGACAGAAAAGTCAAAGATGGAAGAAGGCTCTGAAGAGTGGATGGACGCGTAGATGTTTATGAAGCCGATGAGCACCAGCAGAAGATAATATATCACTATCCTCCAGTCCACTGTGCTTTTCAATCCTCTGTTCCCGCGGTCTGTCATCTGTTGGGCATAAGGTTGGCGTTAAGGATGCGGTCCTCCACATATTTGCGTTCCGGTCGGATCTCTCCGGTAAGGTACTGCTCCACCATCAGGGAAGCGATAGGGCAGGCCCAGGTGGCTCCGAATCCGGCGTTCTCTATATATGCGGCTATGGCAATCTTGGGATTGTCCTGGGGAGCGAAGCAGATGAACACTGAATTGTCCGCTCCGTGCGGGTTCTGGGCGGTTCCGGTCTTTCCGCAGAGGTCCAGCCCGGGGATTGCGGCGGCGTAAGCCGTTCCGCCGGCTCCGGCGGGCTCGTTCACCGCCCTCCACATACCGTGGATTACCTTCTTGAACTCGTTGGTGTCCACCTTGGTGTAGTTGCGCTCGTAGTATTTGGGGTCTATCTCAATTCCTTCCGAAGCCTTGACGATATGCGGCGTGATGTACCAGCCCCTGTTGGCCACGGTGGCGCAGAGGTTAGCAATCTGCAGCGGTGTAACGCCCATCTCTCCCTGCCCGATGGACAGTGAAACTATTGTGGCGAAGCGCCATCCGTTGCGACCGTAAATCTTTGAGTAATAGGACGATGTGGGGACGTTGCCTCCCAACTCGGAAGGGAAGTCGCTGCCAAGGCTGCTGCCAAGGCCGAAGCTTGTCACATACTCCCGCCAGACGTCGAAGGCCTCCGGAACATTGTCGTATTTCTTGTTCTCCAGGATGGATTTGAGCACGTAGCAGAAGTAGCCGTTGCAGGACATCATTATGGCCTCCTCCAGGTTGAGGGGGGAGCGGTGCCCGTGGCAGCCCAGCTTGCGGCTGCCGCTGTACGCGTACCCGCGGTTGCACGGGTATTGCCTGTCGGGAGTAAGGACTCCCTCCTGCAGGCCTATCAGTCCGTTCACCAGCTTGAAGACGGATCCCGGGGGATAGGACGCCTGCACGGTACGGTTGAACATGGGCTTGTACGGGTCGTTGGAGATCTGGTTGTAGTACTGGCCTATGTCGGAAAGCATCTCCACGTCTATACCCGGGCTGGAAACCATTGCGAGGATCTCTCCGGTGGAAGGCTCTATGGCAACCACGCTTCCCACTTTGTTCTTCATCAGTTCCTGCCCGTATTGCTGTAACTTGGCGTCAATGGTGGTGGTGATGTTCCTTCCGGCCACGGCCTCCTTGTCCATCTCGCCGTTCTGGTATGCGGTCTTTATCTGGTTGCGGGAATCCCTGATATAGATCTTGTAGCCCTTCTCTCCGCGGAGGTCCTCCTCGCGCGCGGCCTCTATGCCCGTCTTGCCGGCGTAGTCACCGCTGCGGTACTGCCCCTCGTGCTTGCGGATATAATCCGCATCCACTTCGGACACGTACCCCAGCAGGTTGCCTCCGGCGTTGACGGGGTAGTCGCGCACGCTGCGCACGTGCCCCTTGAAGCCGGGGAACTTGTACTGCACTTCCGCAAAGCGGATGTATGTTTCTGACGGAACCTGCTTGAGCATTGTCACGGACTGGAATCCGATGCGCCTGCTGTTCTTCTTGTACTCCGCCATCCTCTCGCGTATGAAATCCACGGAAACGTTAAGCGCATCCGCCAGCGCCAGGGTGTCGAAGGACTTGACCTCGCGCGGGGTAACCTGTATGTCATAAGCGATCTTGTTGCCCACCAGGATGGTGCCGTTGCGGTCATAGATGACGCCCCTGGTGGGATAGATGATATCGTACACCATGGAGTTGTTGGAGGCGTCTATCTTGTACTGCTGGTCCAGGATCTGGATGCTGAACAGTTTCACCAGGAGGATGGCTGCAACCACTCCCAGGCCGATGAGAATCTTGTTTTTCCTGTCCAGCGTCATCTGTCCCTATAGTCCTTAGTAAGAGTGTCTGCGACGAACAGCGACAGCAGGGTGCCCGCCGGGAGGGAAATGGCAAAGCGCAGGGCGTTGAACCAGAAAGGCCTGGTGCCGGCCCCGTCGGCCGCTATGTATATGATCAGGAACAACGCCTGGGCTATGACGATGTAGGTGGAGAACTTGAGCAGACCGTATTTCTGGATGGTCACGTCCTCCTTGTGTGCGAAAACTTCCTGACCGAACACAAGGTTCAACAGGCCGTTGCGCAGCAGGCCTATGGGGATCAGGGCCAGCATGTTGAGGCCCAGCACCCCGTCTCCCAGGAAATCCACCAGGAAACCCGTGACCGCGGCTATGATGATTGCCGTGATGGTGGAATACCTGACCGGAATGAGCAGCACCAGCACCGGAAGCAGGCTCAGGGTCAGGTAATAGGTCAGGTTCAGGTAGTTGCAAAGCAGCACCTGCAGGAGCACGAAGCAAAGATAGATGGCAAAGAACCGGCTACTCTTCATTTTCTCCCTCCTTTTTGTCTTCCATCTGTTCCAGCGGGATTATCTCGTCCCTGCCGGTATGGTCTACAATTGTTATGTACCGCAGCGCGGCATGGTCTTCCAGCAGCGTCACATAGATTTCGTACATTGTACCGTCCTGGATTCCTGATCCGGTGACGGTGCCGAGAGGGATGTCAGGAGGGAATATTGTGGAGTATCCGCTGGTAAAAACGGTATCTCCCTGCGCAAACCTGGTCTGGAGCGGGATTTCCCGCAGTATGGCCTTGTTGGTGGAGCGACCGTCCCAGGAAAGGGGACCCACAACGCCCTCGCTGCCAATCCTTGCGCTGACGTTGAAGCTGGTGTTCATGAACGCTATTCCATAGGAATAGTTTCTCTCCACCGCTTCAACGATGCCGATGGCTCCGCACGAGGTGATGATGCCGCTCTGCGGGCGCACGCCGTCCTCGTAACCCTTGTTGATGATTATGTAGTTGTGCTGCTTGTTCTTGCTCATCTTGACGATGGCTCCCGGGATGTAGCGGAAGTCTCCGGCAAAGCCGTCGCCTACCCCCGCATCCGGTCCCCCCGCATTCTCAATGGCGTTCTGCATCCTTGCCACTTGGAGGCTAAGGCGGTAGTTCTCCTGCGCCAGGCTTTCGTTCTGGCTCTTGAGGGAGAAATAATCCCTCACCGATTCGCTGCTACCCCAAAGAGCGCCCATCACCCTGTGGGAGAGACGGGACACCCAGATGCCCTGAAGTTCTCCTCCACGGACAATCATACTTAACGCAGCCACCTCCAACAAAATGAAAATGGCTGCCGTCAAGATAATTGTGATAGTTCTGCTCTTTCTTGGCATTACCTCATAAGGAACGAATAATGCTCCGTGTTCTTGAGCGCTATGCAGGTACCTCTGGCCACGGCCCTGAGCGGGTCTTCGGCTACGTGGAACGGGATGTTGACCTTTTCTGTGAGCCTCTGTGCCAGACCGCGGAGCAATGCGCCGCCGCCTGAGAGGAATATACCGTTCTCAACAATGTCGGAGTAAAGCTCAGGAGGGGTCTGCTCCAGCACGTGCAGTACGGAAGACTCAATCTTTGCCACGGACTTGTCAAGGCAGTGGGCTATCTCCTGATAGGTGATGGTAGCCTCCACCGGATGCGCGGTCATGAGGTTAGGACCCTTGATCACTATAGGTTCCGGTTCGTCGTCAAGGTTTGGAAGCACCGCGCCCACGGCAATCTTGATGCGCTCCGCGGTGATCTCTCCCACCTTGATGTTATGCTGCTGCTTGAGGTAGTACTGTATGTCGTTGGTGAAGACGTCTCCCGCCGTGCGGATGCTGTCCTGCTGTACGATTCCTCCCAGGGAGATAACGGCTATCTCCGTGGTTCCTCCGCCGATGTCCACTACCATGTTGCCCTTTGGCGCCTCAACTTCAAGGCCGATTCCAAGGGCTGCGGCCATAGGCTCGTAGATAAGGTATACCTCGCGGGCTCCGGCGTGCTCCGAAGAGTCGCGCACGGCGCGGATCTCTACCTCCGTACTTCCGGAAGGGATTCCTACCACAACCTTGAGGTTGGGGGTGAAGAAGGAGCGGTGCTTGCTGTTGACTTCCTTGATGAAGCCGCGGATCATCATCTCTGCGGCGTTGAAGTCTGCAATCACTCCGTCCCTGAGGGGGCGGACGGTCTTTATGGCGGGGTTAACCTTCTCGTGCATGAGTTTGGCCCTCTTTCCCAGGGCCAGAAGCTTTCCTGTATTATTGTCTATTGCAACTATGCTCGGCTCATCCAGCGCAATCTGGTCATTCTGGAAAATGACGGTATTGGCCGTACCAAGGTCAATTGCAAGCTCTTGATTCAAAAATGAAAAAGCCATAATTCAAAATGAAGTAAATGAAGATTTTCCTTTGGATTCCAAAAGTACGAAAAAAGATTAAATTTGTAGAAAAAAATAAGGATGGAAAGAAAAATTTATATGATAATAGTGGCAGGCGGCAGCGGCTCCCGCATGGGCGCCTCAATGCCCAAGCAATTCCTTGAATTGGGAGGCAAGCCAATCCTGCGTCTTTCCATCGAGGTCATGCTGGAAGCCTGCCCGCAGGCCAGGATAGTGACCGTCCTTCCGGAAGACCACATCGACTATTGGAAAGATTACTGCCTAAAGGCAAATTTCCACGTCCCGCAGATCATAGTGCAGGGCGGCATAACCCGTTTCCATTCTGTAAAGAACGCCTTGGCAAAAGTGCCGGAGGGAGCCCTGGTCGCAATCCACGACGCCGTGCGTCCGCTGGTCTCCCCGGAACTTGTGCGCTCCCTCATCAGGCAGGCTGACGAGGGCGGCAGCGCCGTTCCGGCAGTGCCTGCCGTGGACACCCTCAGGGTCCTGGAGAAGAAAGGGGAGACACTTGTCGCTGCTGACAGCGTCCTTGACCGCTCCAAGATTTACGCCATCCAGACCCCTCAGGTCTTCTGGTCAGAAACCCTTCTGGACGCGTACAAGCAGGCTTTTGATACCGCTTTTACGGACGACGCCTCCGTAGTGGCCAGAAAAGGAATACCTCTCTCGTACGTACAGGGAGAGAGGTATAACCTTAAGATAACCACGCCGGAGGACCTTGCCCTTGCGGAGGCTATTCTGCTTCGTCGGGGTTGATATTTCCGCCGGAATAAGTATAATCTTTAACCCAGATCTGGCGCTCGAACGCCTGGTCAAGGGAAATCATAGTTTCAGTAGACTGGACGTAGGGAATCTTCTGGATGGTGTTCAGGAGCACCTCCATCAGATGGTTGTTGTCAAAGCAGAAAAGTTTCAGGAGGATGGCGGCCTTTCCTGTTATGAAATGGCACTCCACTACCTCGGGGATCTTCTTGATGGACTTGATTACCTCTGCGTACTTGTTGTTCTCGCTGAGGGAAAGGCTTACGAATGCACACACCTGCAGGCCTATGGCTTCCGGCTTTACAAGCAGCCGTGAACCCATTATGACGCCGTTCGCCTCCAGTTTCTTCACCCTCTGGTGGATGGCGGCTCCTGAGATACCGCACTCCCTGGCAATCTCCAGGAAAGGCATACGGGCGTTGTTGACCAGCAATGATAAGATTTTCTGATCTATCTGATCGATCTGATATTTAGCCATCTGGTAAGTAATTATAGATTCTATTGGCTAATATATAAAAATTTTAAATGCAATTCCACATTTATTTAGATTTTCTAAATCTTTTTGTCTTTTTTTCAGTGGGAGTGGAACTGTCAATGATTTCTTTGCATCTGGCTTCGTCCAGAGTGGCTGCGTCCGTGCCCTTGGGGAGCTTGTAATTGCCTCCGTTATACTTGATGTAAGGGCCGTAACGGCCGTTGATTATCTGGATGCCGCTGGGGGAGAACTCCGCCAGGACGGTATTAACCGCCTGCTGTACGGAAGCCTCGGAAATATACTTTGAGCACTCTTCCAGGGACACCTTGAGGGGATCCTTGCCGCGCGGCAGGGCTACATTCCTGTCCCCGAACTTGATATACGGGCCGAACTTGCCCTTGGTGACAACCACGTCAACTCCGTCGATCTGTCCCACGGTACGCGGGAGTTCGAACAGCTTGAGTGCCTCCTCCAGGGTGATGTTCTCAATCAACTGTCCCTTTGAGAGGTTGGCGAACTGCTTCTTCTCCGGGTCGCCTTTCTGTACGTAAGCCCCATAGCGGCCGAACTTGGCCACCAGGACATCGCCATCGGGGGCGGTGCCTATCTCGCGGCTCACGCGGCTGAACTGGCCGTCCTGCAGGGTCTGCTCCACCTTCTGGTGGAACGGGCCGTAGAACCCGGAAATCATACTGTTCCAGACTTCCTGTCCTTCCGCAATCTTGTCAAAGTCCTTCTCCACTGTGGCGGTGAAGTCATAGTCCAGGATGTCGGGGAAACTGCCCATCAGGAAGTCGGTTACAATTATGCCTATGTCCATTGGCAGCAGCCTGCCCTTCTCGGCGCCAACTATCTCAGTCTTCTGGGAAGAAGTTATGGAAGAGCCCTTGAGGGTGTAGTTGGTAACTTGGAACTTGGTGCCTTCCTTGTCGCCCTTGGTGAGGTATCCGCGTCCGGAAGTCAGGGTAGTGATGGTGGGTGCGTATGTGGAAGGACGTCCTATTTCCAATTCCTCCAGTTTCTTTACCAGGGAAGCCTCTGAGTACCTGTAAGGCGGCTGGGTGTACTTGCACTCCGCGCTTATGGCGCCGCGCTGCAGGCTCTCGCCGGGGTTCATGGCAGGGAGGACGACATCGTCTTCAGTATCGGGGGCGTCGTCGGAACCTTCCATGTACAGCTTGAGGAATCCGTCGAACAGGATGTTCACGGCCTGGGCCACGAAGAGTTCAGGGCGCTTGTCGCTCTCTATCTTCACGGTGGTGTTCATCACGGAAGCGTCAGCCATCTGGGACGCCACGGTCCTCTTCCATATAAGGTTATAGAGCTTCTGCTCCATCGGGGTGCCGCTTATCTGGACGTTGTCTATGAAGGTTGGACGGATGGCCTCGTGCGCCTCCTGTGCGCCTCGGCTGGTGGTCCTGAACTGCCTTGTCTTGGAATATTCAGGGCCGAAGGTCTCGACTATATACTTCTTTGCGGTGCTCAGCGCCAGGGTGGAGAGGTTGGTGGAATCAGTACGCATGTACGTGATGAGACCCCTCTCGTACAGGCTCTGGGCCACCCTCATGGTGGTGCTTACAGAGAAGCGGAGTTTGCGGGAGGCTTCCTGTTGGAGCGTTGACGTGGTGAACGGCGCGGCAGGGAACCTGGTGCCGTTCTTTGCGTCAATGCTCTTTACGCGGAAGGCGGCGTCCTTGCAGGAGGCAAGGAAGTCCTGCGCCTGCTCCGCGGAATCGAACTTGGAATCCAGCGTCGCCTTCAGCTTTGCGCCGCCCTGGGTGAGGAACTGTCCCTCCACCCTGTAGAAAGGCATCGGCTTGAAAGCCTGGATCTCCTTCTCCTTGTCAACCACCAGCCTGAGCGCCACGGACTGCACGCGCCCCGCTGAAAGCTTTGGCTGGATCTTGCGCCACAGGATAGGGGATAGTTCGAATCCCACCAGGCGGTCCAGCACGCGGCGCGCCTGCTGCGCGTTCACAAGGTTCATGTCAACCTCGCGCGGGTTCTGGATGGCCTCCTGGATGGCGGACTTGGTTATTTCATGGAAAACTATGCGCTTTGTCTTGGCGGGGTCCAGGTTCAGGGCCTCCATGAGGTGCCAGGAAATGGCCTCTCCCTCGCGGTCCGCATCGGACGCGAGCCATACGGTATCTGCCTTGGCTGCAAGTTTCTTGAGGTCGGAGACAATCTTCTTCTTGTCTGCCGGGACAACGTACTGCGGCGTGAAGCCGTTCTCTACGTCTATGCTGAGCTTGTTGTCATATAGGTCGCGGATGTGGCCGATGCTGGCCTTTACAGTATAATCTTTCCCAAGAGACTCCTCTATCTTCTTTATTTTTCCGGGAGACTCAACAATTACTAAATTCCCCTCCATTACTGCTCGATTTTTGTTTAGTTCTGCAAAGAAAAGTACAAACGGGGCAATTTTCCAAATTTAATCGTTAATTTTGTAAGTTATATAACAGCTATGAAACCTGAGACCAAGAAGAAAATAACCAAGTGGTTCTGGATTCTGCTAACCGTTCCGGTACTGGCCGTAGCGCTGCTCATACTGGCGGTTGCACTCTTCGCAAAGATCCCTTCCTTTGAAGAGCTTGAGAATCCTGACAGTAAGCTTGCTACCCAAGTAATCGCTCAGGATGGAGAGATCCTGACAACATTCCATATCGAGAACAGGACGTTCGTAAGTTATGACGAACTGTCTCCTCATCTCATACACGCTGCGGTTGCATCAGAGGACGCCCGTTTCTACAGGCACTCCGGAATAGACCTCAGGGGTCTGGCCCGCGTATTCGTAAAGACCATCCTTATGAGCGACTCCAGCCAGGGAGGAGGAAGTACCATTACCCAGCAGCTGGCAAAGACCCTATATCCAAGGACGGAGGTCAAGAGCAAGTTCCCCCTTGCCTATCCAGCCCATATGGTATGGACCAAGCTCAAGGAGTGGATCACCGCCGTGAAGCTTGAGCGTGACTACACCAAGGACGAGATAATGGATATGTATCTCAATTCCATTCCATTTGGAAGCAACGCCTTTGGAGTCAAGGCGGCGGCCAAGACTTTCTTCGCCAAGGAGCCTTCCGAGCTGACCGTCGAGGAGTCCGCAGTGCTGGTTGCTATGGTCAACAAGTCTACCCGATACAACCCTGCCATAAATCCGGACCTGGCACTCCAGAGGAGGAATTTTGTGATAGGTAGGATGGCTAAGACGGACCTTCCACCGGAGACCGGCTTCCCCGAGGAAGACAGGGTATTGACCAAGGCTGCGGCAGATTCCATCCAGCAGCTTCCAATTGTGCTGTCCTTCGAAGTACAGGACCACAACGCCGGTCTCGCCCCTTACTTCAGGGATATGCTCCGCCGCATTATGAATGCCCAGAAGCCTAAGCGCAGCAACTATACCTTCCCTGAAGATTTTGCCGCCGATTCCCTCTTCTGGGAGACCGACGACTTCTATGGCTGGCTCAACAAGAACAAAAAGCCCAACGGCGAGAGCTACAACCTTGACAAGGACGGCCTGCGCATATACACCACCATCAACTACAAGATGCAGAAGTATGCGGAGGAGGCTGTGGCCGAACAGCTGGGCGGCTATCTCCAGGCGGAATTCCAGAGGGAGGCGCGCTCCAAGAGACGCTATCCGTTCTCAAATGACGTAGACCAGGAGGTGGTTGACAGGATAATGCGCCAGGCACGCCGCAACAGCGACCGATTCAGGCAGCTGCGTGCGGAGGGAATGTCTGAGAACGAAGCCCTCGCGTCATTCTCGGAACCCACAAAGATGCGTCTGTTCTCCTGGAACGAGCCGGGATACGTAGACACCACTATGACTCCGGACGATTCCATCCGCTACTGCAAGGGTTTCCTGCGTGCCGCATTTATGGCCATAGAGCCTACTACCGGCCACGTGAAGGCATATGTGGGCGGACCAAACTACCGCTACTTCAAGTATGACAACCTGCGCCAGGGTAAGCGCCAGGTGGGATCCACAGTCAAGCCGTTCCTCTATACGCTTGCAATGCAGGAGGGAATGACCCCTTGCGACCAGGTAGTGAATGTTCCCCAGTCCTTCATTGTTGGAGAGGACACCTGGACTCCAAGGAGTACAGACCGTGACGAATGGATAGGCCGTACTGTGACCCTCAAGTGGGGACTCACCAACAGTTCCAACAACATATCGGCATACCTGATGAAACAGTATGGCCCCCAGGCAATGGCCCAGCAGATGCACAAGATGGGCGTTTACAGCCACGTGGACGAGGTTTATGCCCTCTGCGTGGGCTCCTGTGACCTGCCGCCTTACGAGATGATAGCCGCGTTCAACACCTTCCCTTCAAAGGGAGTATACGTGACGCCTATGTTCGTGACCAGGATAGAGGACAGCCAGGGCAACGTCCTTGGGGAGTTCACCAACCGCAAGACGGAGGCCATCAGCGAGCAGACCGCATTCCTGATGGTCAACCTGATGCAGGGAGTGGTGAACGCCGGTACCGGTACTCGCCTGAGGTCAAGGTATAACCTCAAGGGCGAGATTGGAGGCAAGACCGGAACCACCAACGACAACTCTGACGGATGGTTCATAGGCTACACGCCAAGCATCACAGCCGGAGCGTGGGTAGGAGGAGAGGACCCTCAGGTTCACTTCGAATCCATGGCGCTGGGACAGGGAGCAAATGCCGCGCTTCCTATATGGGGCCTCTTCATGCAGAAGGTCATTGCCGACGGAACCCTTGGAATAAGCGAGATGGACCGCTTCATCAGCCCTCCCGGAATGCATCTGGACCTGAGCTGCAGCGGTGCTGACACGGACGCGGTGGACAAGCAGCAGAAAGAAGACGAGGATTACTACTTCGAATAGTATATGCTATACAGATATCGGGAAAAGGATGTCTTTTACGAGCTTACCGGGCAGGGAAGTCCGGTCCTGATGCTCCACGGCTGGGGCTGCGACCACAGCATCTTTGACAGCCTTGTCCCGGTACTTTCCGGATCCTACAGCGTTTACGCGCTGGATTTCCCGGGCTTCGGGGCATCAGAGGAGCCGGATTCCGTTTGGGGCGTGGAACTGTACACGCAATTCCTGGAGGCGTTCTGCAAGGACCTGGGCATTGAGAAACCGGGTATAGTGGCACATTCCTTCGGCGGAAGGGTGGCCATACTGTTCGCATCGCGCAACGCCTGCTCCAAGTTATTCCTGATGGACGCCGCGGGAGTGAAACCGCGCCGCAGCCTCAAGTATTATGTGAAGGTCTACACCTACAAGGCGGGCAAGTTCTTCTACAACAAGGTGCTGCGTAATCCGCAGGCCTGGGAGGCGCGCCGCGCCAAGGCCGGCTCCGCAGATTACCGAAACGCGTCGCCAAAGATGAAGGCGGTGCTGTCCAAGGTGGTGAACGAGGACCTGTGCGACAGGATGCCGCTCATCAAGGCTCCAACGCTGCTTTTCTGGGGCGAGGCCGATACCGCCACGCCGCTTTCCGACGCGCAGAAGATGGATAAACTGATACCGGATTCCGGCCTGGTGACCGTACCCGGAGGCAGCCATTTCTCCTTCCTTGACAACCCGTTCCTGGCAAAGCGGGTGCTGGCCAGTTTCTTTAACGTGAAAGAATCATGATAACGGTTATCACAATAGTATTTGCTGTATGTTTCCTTGCCTGCTGGCTGGCCGTGCTCCGCTACGACATCCAGATGTTCCAGCAGAACTCCTACAGGCCCGAGCGGTTCATCCCCTGGGCAAAGGAGCACGTCCTGGGGCATTGGCGTTGGGTCATGCTGGCCCTGGCGGGTCTGGTATGGAACAAGTACCTGGCCCTGCTGGCCGCGGCAATCATGGCATATTGCGCTTACAAGGAGTTCAAGACCAAGTACAAGATAAGCATCGCCTACACGGCAAGGGTGAAGCGCCTTTATGCCAGCACCATTGTGCTGGGCCTGGCGCTGCTGTACCTTGCCTGGCGCATAGGCGGCCCGTATGTTTTCTTCTACACCGCCGTACTCATCCTGGTACTGGACAAGCTGCTGGTGCTGCTTGGAAACTGGCTGAATTCCCCAATGGAGAAGGCCATCTCCAAATGGTACTACAATGACGCCACCCGCAAATTGGCCAAGTTCAAGGACCTTATCATAATTGGTGTGACCGGCAGTTATGGAAAGACCAGCACAAAGAACTACCTGTACCGCATCCTTTCAGAGAAATACAATACCCTGATCACTCCCGGTAACTTCAACACCACGCTTGGAGTGGTGCGTACCATCCGCGAGAAACTGCAGCCCATGCATCAGGTGTTCATAGTTGAGATGGGCGCAAAGCAGCCGGGAGACATAAAAGAGATCTGTGACCTGGTACATCCTACCATTGGAATAGTAACCTCCGTTGGGGAGATGCACCTTGAGACATTCAAGACCAAGGAGAACATCCAGAAGACCAAGTTCGAACTCATACGCAGCCTGCCTTCAGACGGTCTGGGCATCATAAACGCGGACTCGGAGGGCATAGCCACCTATCAGGACATCCCCACCAACTGTCCAATTGTGCGTTACGGCATCAAGGCTCCGGAGGTGGACTACAGGGCCGTTGACATCAGGTATTCCGGATCAGGCTCTGAATTCACAGTGGAGCACGAAGGGGAGCGCACGGAGATGCACACATCCCTGATGGGAGAGTGCAACGTGCTGAACATCCTGGGCGCCGCGGTGGCGGCACAGAGGCTGGGCGTGACACCACGCCAGCAGCAGATGGCCGTGGCCAAGCTGCGGCAGGTGGAGCACAGGCTCTCCGTGAGCCAGAAAGGCGGCCTCACCATCCTGGATGATGCGTACAACTCCAATCCGGAGGGAGCGCGCATGGCGCTTGACGCCCTTGCCGCGCTGGACCTCCCGGACGGGGCGAAGCGCATCGTGGTAACACCGGGATTCGTGGAACTGGGGCAGAGGCAGGAAGAGGCCTGCGTGGAACTGGGCGAGAAGATCGCGCGCTGCGCCGATATCCTCATAATAGTGAACAAGTACAACAAGAACGCGATATACAAGGGAGCCACGTCCGCGGGTATGTCCAAGAAGGACATTATCTGTACCCAGAACCTGGCGGAGGCCGCGGCGGAACTGCGCCGCCTGGCATCGCCGCCGGACGCAATCCTTTACGAAAACGATTTACCGGATACATTCAAATAGCAGAATATGAAAATCAGTGTTGGTGTCCTTTTTGGGGGACGTTCCGTAGAAAATGAAATCTCCGTAGTTACGGCATTGCAGACAATAGAGGCAATGGACAGGGAGAAGTATGAGGTAGTACCGATCTATATAGCCAAGACCGGCAGGTGGTACAGTTCGCCAGAACTCCTCGAACTGTCCAATTACAAGGATATGGACCGCCTGCTGGCATCCAGCCGCGAGGTCTATATGAAGCCCCTGTATGGAGACAGGAACCTTTATGACAATTCAAACGGACTCTTCCGCCAGAAGCCGGTGGCCACGCTGGATGTGATACTGCCAACCCTCCACGGAACCAACTGCGAGGATGGAACCATCCAGGGCGTGCTGGCCGCAATAGGCATCCCGTTCGTGGGTTGCGACGTACTGTCATCGGCCAACGGAATGGACAAGATCACCATGAAGATGATCCTCCAGAGCAGCGGCATCCCGGTAGTGGACTACGCGTGGTTCAACGACAAGAACTGGTATGCTGACAAGGATTCCGTGATTGAGGCGGTGGAGAAGAAACTCTCCTATCCGGTAATCGTAAAGCCGGCCAATTCCGGTTCCAGCGTTGGAATCCGTCCCGCGCACAACAGGGAGGACCTGGTTGAGGCCATAGAGTATGCCTGCTCCTTCACCACAAGGGTCATCGTGGAGAAACTGGTGGAGAAACTCAAGGAAGTGAACTGCTCCGTCCTTGGAGACTACGAGGACTGCGAGGCTTCCGAGTGCGAAGTTCCAATGCGCAGCGGCGAGATCCTCACATATTCTGACAAATACATGAACCCCGGATCCAAGTCAAAGGGAATGCAGAGCCTCAAGAGGGAACTGCCCGCAAAGATTTCCGAAGACGAGACGGCCCTAATAAAGAGCTTGGCCAAGAAGACCTTCAGGGTGCTCGCCTGCGAGGGAGTAGCCAGGATCGACTTCATAAAGGACGAGCAGGACAAGAGGGTTTATGTGAACGAGATCAACACCATTCCCGGATCCCTTTCCAACTATCTCTGGGACTTCACCGGAACGAGTTTCCCCAAGCTCATAGACAGGCTCATAGAACTTGCGTTCGCGCGCAGCCGCGCCGCATCGTTCAAGGTCACTGACTTTGGAGGCAACATCTTCAAGTCAATGGGTTCCGGCGCAAAACTCGGCGGAATAAAGAAATAGTCCCCGATGCTCCTCAGCACTTTCATAGACCGTGGAATAAAGGCCTTGGAACCGCTGTATCCCCAGCCCGAGGCCCGTCAGATGGTGCTTATGCTGTGTGAGGAACTCCTTGGAATAAAGAACTACACCCACATTGTAAATCCAGAGTACGAACTGTCCGTGCAGGACAGCGAACTCCTGCTTGGGAAACTGGATGCCCTGAGCGGGGGGATGCCCCTGCAGTATGCGCTCGGCTTCGCCGATTTCTACTCCCTGCGTTTCAAGGTGACCCCCGCGGTGCTGATACCGCGGCCTGAGACGGAGCTCCTTGTAAAGGAGGCTCTGGAGCAGGCGATGCGCATCAGCAGGATGAGGGCGGCGTACGGGAAGAACGCGGAGAAGGTGAAGGTGCTGGACCTTTGCACGGGATCAGGCTGCATAGCGTGGAGCGTGGCCCTGAACCTTCCGGGTGCGGAAGTGGTGGCCACGGACATAAGCGCTGAAGCGCTGGAGGTGGCGCGGAGCCAGGACTTCGCTTCGGAATTGAAGGAGCGCCAGGCATCGGCGCCGGTGTTCGTCCAGTCCGACGTACTGGACACGGAGCAGGAGTTCCCGTACGGGCCTTTCGACATAATACTGAGCAATCCGCCGTATATACTTCCGTCGGAAAAGGAGCAGATGAGGCCCAATGTGCTGGACTATGAGCCGCACACGGCTCTGTTCGCGCCGCAGGAGGATCCCATGCTGTTCTACCGCGCCATTGCCAGGTGGTCAGAACGCTTCCTGACGCCCGAAGGCAAGGGCCTGACGGAGATAAACGAGCATCTGGCGGGGCCTGTGGCGGAGGTTTTCAGGGGCGCGGGATACCCCAATACGGAGGTAATCAAGGACTATTTTTATAAAAATCGCTTCGTCCTTTACTATAAATAATGGCCTGTAGGGGCCTGGAAGGCCTTTTTTGAAAATTAGCCGTGTACTTTTAGGGTACACGGTTCTTTTTTGTTCACTTTGCAGGTGATTACTTAACTGCTTAACTATGAAAACTTCATTAAAAATGCTGCCTCTGGCAGCGATCCTGCTGGCGGTATCCTGTGACGGGATACAGGGCGAGCAGGTTGCTGAAGCATCATCAAGCGCCACCACCCTCCAGGAGGTGGCGCAGATGCTCAGTTCCCTGCCCCTTGACGGCCGGCAATTTGCGGAAGTGCATTCCGCGGTAACCGCATCCACCCTTAACGGGTACGATGAGGAGTACACTATGAAAGACCTGTTCGCCGCGCCGGGAAGCGGAGTGGGGGACCAGGTATTGGGCACTAAGGCGGACGGAGATTATCAGCATCCCCTGAGGGACCTGATCCGGGAGTATCTGTCTGACAGGTACAGGACAAAGGCGGGGGAGAGCGACTACGCCGCCGTAGAAGAATATATAGAAAGCCTGGTTGATGCCGACATCCAGATATACTGGCCGTTCGCGGACTGCTGGGATGGAAAGGAGGAGCCTGTGATAACCTTCAATCCGGGTACGGAGGCGGAGGCCAACATTGGTTATACCCTTGACGGAAACCAGGTGGAAGTGTCGGAAGCCGTTGCAAGGGAGCGTCCCGTATGGGTGGTGAATGTAAATGACGACAGCGCTTACACCACCTACGAGATGCTCCTGAAGCAGAACCCCGGCTGGGGGCAGGGCGGAGACATATACGTGGGTACCAAGGCCGACGACGAGACGGATGTCAAGTCGCTGAGGCTCAAGAACTTCATGATGCGGCGCAACTACGATTCATGGTTCTGCGGGGCGTCCGAGTTCTTTGTGAAATGCGGCCTGGTGGAGAATTTCAAGGCCAAGACGGAGGACGACCTGCGGCTGTACGTGCCAACCGTCACTGACTTCATGGTGGTGGTGAAGAGGCGTCAGATGGGGGAGAGGGTGCCTTTCAACGTGCTGCTGGCGTCGGAATGGACGGACCAGATGGAAGACATAGCCTTCATGATTACTGAGGATGACGGCGGTACAATCACGTCCTGGAAGGTGGAGGGCACGCTGAAGATAAAGTCAAAGACATATGGAATAGAGATAGAACTGCCCATCCACAGCCGTGACGACATTGTCTGGAGGGGATGCCTGTCAAGGCGTTATCTGCTCAACAACAGTGGAAAAGTGCAGCATTTCGGGGACGTGGAGGTGACCCTGGAACTCAGTTAGGCTTCCTTGACGGTCATCTCGCAGTGACGGCAGTCAAAGCCAAGGGCGAAGCGGCGGCCGTTGTTCAGAAGGAACAGGGGCCCGCTCTCCGCGGCGCCCTGGCGGACGGGGCAGAGGTTCAGTTCGTAGCGGATGCAGTATTTGCTGCGCATGAGTTCGCCGTTCACGGGAGCCGCGTTCTCCTTCTGGACGGGGCCTTGTGGGCGCGGGGCCGCGGTCAGCGGCACCTTTCCGCAAGGAAGCCTGTCCAGTTCCGCGGCAAGGCTGCGGCAGAGGCCGTTGAGCGCGGAGGCGCTCAGGAGCGGCAGGCTGCCGTCCGCGGTGCGGACTTCCGTACCTGACAGTTGGAAAATGTATGGGACGATAGTTTTTGATAGTTGATTCTGGAACAGGGCTTCCATACGTGCCTTGTTCTGAGCGGACGGGCCGGCCGTTTCCAGGTCGGCCTGGACGCTTCTTCCGTCCTGGGTGCCGGCGAAGGCCGTGACCCGGTATCCGGCGTTCTCGCTTCCGTCAATCTGAAGGCGGATACCGGCGGGAATGAGCCTGCGGCACATATTGGCCTGGAGTTCCCTTTCAAAGGCAGCGTTTATGTTGCGGTAAAGGGTGTCGCCGGGCTTCAGACCCGCGACGTTCTTGCAACGGATTTCATAGCCGTTGCATACGTCGCCCCTGAAGCCGGTTATACTGGAACCGTCCACAAAGCAGAATCCGTCCCCGTTGTTAAGGGTGGAGACGCCCTTGAGGGGTTTTACCGTAATCTGCATGTTGTATTTGTCCGCCGGTTTCACGGAAAGGACCTTTCCAAGGCATTCTCCCATAGATTTAGGAGCGTCCATGGAGGCCCATTTTCCGCGTTTGCCGTCCAGGAACAACTGGGTGTATCCGCGGTTGAAGGTCTTGTTGCTGTCCGGCTTGAAACCTCCGGTCACGGTCCCGAAGGATGCCCTGGCGTATCTGTCAGGATATTTTGCCACCAGGCGGTCGAGGGCCAGGCTGTATTCGCGCACTACGTTCTTGACGTAGGACGCGCTCTTCAGCCTTCCCTCTATCTTGAAGGAACTTACTCCGGCTTCCGCCAGTTCCTCTATCCTTTCAAGAAGGTTGAAGTCCTTCAGGGACAGCAGGGCCTTGTTCCTTACCAGGACATTGCCCTTTGCGTCAACCAGGTCATAGAGCGAGCGGCAGGCCTGTATGCATTCCCCTTTGTTGGCACTCCTGCCGCTGAGGGCTTCGGAAAGGTAGCAGTCCCCGCTGTAACCGGTGCAGAGCGCGCCGTGTACAAAGAACTCCAGTTCCGCATCCGTCACGGCGGCCACCTCCTTCACCTGTTCCAGGGAAAGCTGCCTTTCCAGGATTAACCTGGAAAAGCCTGCGGACTGGTAGTACCGGGCTTTTGCGGCGTCGCGGAGGGCGCACTGGGTGGAGGCGTGGAGCGGTACGATGATATCTTTCCAGGTGCTTATCACGGGATCCCTTACTATGAAGGCGTCCACGCCCGCCTCCTGCGCCCGAAGCATCATCTGATGAACTTCTTCCAGCTCCCCCTCCTCCAGCGTGACGTTGACCGTCAGGAAGATGCGGGCGCCAAAGGTATGCGCGTAGGCACACAGACTTTCAATGTCGGAAAGGCTGTTGCCCGCGTCCTTCCGCGCCCCGAATCCAGGGCCGCCTATATACACTGCATCGGCACCGCAGTCTATGGCCGCAATGCCGATGTCAGAGTTTCTCGCGGGAGCGAGAAGTTCAAGATGCTTCATTATTTCTTGAGAGCGTCGATGACAGCCTTGATCTGGGCTGCGTCGGAAGCGTTAGGTGAAAGCTCGAGATACTTGCCCAGATACTCGATAGCCTCCGCCTTCTTTGAAAGGCTGTTGGCTGCGGTTCCCGCGATCTTGAAAGCGTTTGCTGACTCTGCGTACTTAGCAGACTCAACTGCTGTATCGAATGCTTTCTGATAGTCCTTGTCCCTGAGGAAGTTGGAAGCCTCCTTGAGGAGGACGGTTCCGATCTGCTTGTTGGCGTTGTCTGCCTGACCGTTCTCTGCCGCTGCCTTGAGGGCCTCGAGGGCCTCCTCTGACTTGTTCAACTGGTTGAGGGCCATTCCAAGGCGGAGGGCTGCCATTCCGTTGGTAGGATCTGCGTCAGTGATTGCCTTGTAAGCCGCGGCGGCTCCCTCATAGTCCTTTGCGGTGAGAAGGGCGTTGCCTTTCTGGAGTTGAACCTGCGGGATAAGTTTCTCTGCGTTTGCAAGGACGTCGTCAGCGCCGAATTCCTTTGCGGCCGCTACGGTCTCCTCAAGCTTTGCAACTGCCTCATCGTACTTTGTAGCCTTGATGAGGTCATTTACCATTGAGTAGTGAAGTTTAGGGATAACTTCTTTGCAGTTCTCGACAATTTCTGCTCCCTCGTCTCCCAGAGTCTTGGCCATGTCAAATGCCTTCTGGAAATAATCAATTGCTGCAGCCTTGTCTGTGTTGGATGCGGTGGCACCGTTGTTGAACAGTTCGGTTGCCTGCTGAAGGGATGCCTCCTGGGCGAAAATCAGTCCAGCTGAGAATACAACTGCTGCGATAGAAAGTAAAAGTTTCTTCATGATATAGTAAATGTTTGTTTAAACGCTTGTGGCAAGCAAAAATAGTAAAAATGTATTAATTTTGCGACTACTGACGCAAATCTTATGCTAAAGTTCAAATCTGTATTCATTTTTTTTGCGGCCCTCTTGCCGTCATTCGCCGTCCGCGCCCAGGAAAACACTGCAGCCCAGATGGTTACATCCATGTATGACAGGCAGGCCCAGATCCTATATGACTTAAAATCAGAACAATTATATCTGCGCAATAACGCCGCACAGGTGTCTTCCGCGGTTGAAGCGGACCTCAAGGTGAACGGCGTGCCCGCAAAGGACTTTGTCGCATCCAGGAACCTCGCGCTGGCAGCCCTGCGTCACAGCAATGATGCCTCGGATAAGCAAATCGCTGCATTCTTTGACTCCAGGGATATGAAGGCGGCGGACGAGATTCCGCTCTTCAACGACTACATAAGGGCAAAGTTCGCGGAGAAGTCCGGCGCCGTTACGGCAGACCGCATAGACCTGGATTACGGCAGTCCGGCCATCGCGCCCGTGCAGGCGCCCAAGAAGGTGAGGGTTACCTCCGACACCCCGGAGCCCATCACGGGCGGCCGCATGTGGATGTTCTCCAACGGAATGAGGGTAATCTACAGGCAGGACAAGAAAGCCAAAGACCTGTCATATACGCTGGCCCTGCGAGGCGGCTACGGCAGCGTCAGCGGCCTGCAGTTCGGCCAGGGGGCCTATGTGGGAGACATCCTGCCGCTGCTCCGCGTGAAGGGGATGAGCGGGCTTGCTTTCCGCAACATGCTGGCCTACAACGGCATCTCCATGGACGCCCATGTGAGCCTGATGGACCTCCGTATCAACGGCACCGCGCCGCTGGGAAGCCTGGAGCTCCTGCTCCAGTCCCTGCTGGCGCTCGCCAACAGTTCCTCCGTGGATCCGGATACCTACGCTTATTATCGCACGCTCACTGAAAGTCCTACTTCAGACGCCATAATTGACAACCTCCTGCGCCCGGACTTCATCTATACCTCCCATAAATATGAGGTGGACCTTCCGCAGGACCTCATGCTGCGGGCCTACAATGAGTATTACTCCAAGCGTTTCTCCAACCTTGACGACGGAGTTCTGATCATCACCTCCAACAAGACCGACTACCAGATGCAGACCCTCCTGGGCAAGTACCTGGGCGCTTTCCGCACATCAAAAAAGTACAATGTCTACCCCCAGGTACAATATATCCAGAGGGCGGGTACATCATATTTTACCGCTTCCGGCAGCCCTCAGCTGCGCTTTACCATGTCCATGTTCCTGTCGCTTACCGCTGACAGTTACCTGGCTACCCGCCTCGCGGAAATAATCCTCCAGACCGAGGCGCGCAAGACCTTCAGGGACAACAAGGTCACGCTCCAGTCCACCATGGAGACCTTCCCGTACGAACGCTACTGCGTCACCCTTACGGTTGACGGCCTGTTCTCCTCCCTGGACATGCAGGCGCTCAGGGGAGTCGCGGCCAGATGCGCGGACCTTGTGATCAGTTCCGATGAGATGAAGGCCTACAAGGCCCAGCTGCTGGGCATCATAGGGGAGGAAATATCCTCCGACAGGGCCAAGGCGGACCTTGCCCTGGCCCGGTACTGCGGCCGCAAGGACCTCCTTTCCAACTACCAGTCCCGCGTGGACAAGATCACCGACGCCCAGTTGTCAGACATCCTCGAGGCCCTGGCTGAAGGCAGCAAGGTGGAATACATCCAGAGATGAGTGCGGAGCGGGATTACGGTGTCATTTTCCAGATAGGGGACATACTTGTCTCCGAGGAAGTCATCACCGGTTTCTTCTGCTGTGATTACCCCGTATGCAAGGGCGAATGCTGCATTGCAGGGGAGTTCGGAGCTCCGCTGGAGGAAGAAGAACTCCAGGTGCTGGAAGACGAATATCCGAACTATGGGAAGTACATGACTCCGGCGGGGCACAGCGCCGTCGCGGAGAAGGGCTTCTTCGAACTGGACATAGAGGGGGAACTGGTGACCACGGTGGCGCGCGGCGGGGAGTGCGCATACTCTTTCCAGGACGCCTCCGGGAACTGCCTCTGCGCCATTGAGAAATGCTTTTTCAAGGGAGAATGCGCACTCCGCAAGCCGCGCTCCTGCTGGCTCTATCCCGTCAGGGTCACCAAACTCACCAACGGGGGCCTGGCGCTGAATTTCCATCAGTGGGACGTGTGCAAGGCCGCTTTCGAAAAGGGCAAAAAGGAAGGGATCCACGTTTATGAATTCCTGCGTGAACCCCTCTCAAAGTTATTCGGGGACGAATTTTACGAAGCCCTGTGCGCCGCGGCTGCTAGGTTTCGGGATTCCGAAATTTAAACTCAAGGCCCGATGCCAGGCGGGCCACATCCTTAGATATACCTTCCATGTAGAAGCCTGCCAGTTCGCGGGTGAGGGTTATCCTGTCTTCCCAGGTCCTGGCCGCGCGGTTGAACTTGTTGCGCAGGCGGAAGGTCATGTTCTCACCCTCTTCGGTCTCAAGTTCGTAACCGCGCTCTTCCATGAAGGCCACCACGCCGTCACGGATCTCCGAGTATGATCCGGTGATGCGGACACCGCGTTTGGCATAGCCGAACTTGGGGTAGATGGCGGACACGGCAAGGAACATTACCGCTATCTTCAGGATTGAACCCCATCCTTCGCGGAACATGACGTTGACGTCAGGACTGACCAGCTTGAGGGCCACCAGGATGAGCATGATGACGGTTACTATCAGGGATATGTAAACGAAATATTTGAGGGCTCTTACTATGTATTTCATAGTAACAAAGATAGTGTATCTGCATGAATTTTGCTAAATTCGCAGGGTATTATAAAACATTAGGTTATGAAAGAAGATCCGCTGGAGAGACTTGACAGGCTCGAGAATGAGAAGAAGAAAGGAGGCAACGGGGCCAAGGCCGCGATGATTGCCCTTATAGCTGCAGTAGTGGCGCTGGGTGGTGCGTTGGCGTACATCTGGACCTCCAAGGCATCCCTGGTCAAGGACCTCAACATTGAGAAACAGGACCTCACTGAGCAGATAATCGCCCTTCAGGGAGATTACGAGAGCCTGACCTCGGATTATGAGAACATTAACGTGCAGCTGGATTCCTCACGCGAGGAAGTGGCCCAGCTGGTAGAAAGGATACAGCAGACAGAGGCCACCAACAGGGCCAAGATGCGTGAGTACGAGAAGGAACTTGGAACACTGCGTACCATCATGCGCAGTTACATAGTCCAGATTGATTCCTTGAATACTCTGAACCATCAGCTCACTGCGGAAGCCGCGGCCGCAAGGCAGGACGCCGCCAACAGCCGCAAGGCCAACGAGGAGCTCACCCAGCAGGTGGAGTCTCTTGCAGGCCAGGTTGCGGCCGGATCGGTGCTCAAGGCGCGCGGACTGCGTCTGGAGGCGTATAACAGTTCGGACAAGGTTACTGACAGGAGCAGCAGGGTAGTGCGCCTGCTCACCACGCTCAGCCTGGTGGAGAACGACCTGGCTCCAAAGGGACCTGTTAGGGTATATGTCCGCGTTAAAGATCCGGAGGGGAACCTGCTTACAAACGCCAACAGCGCGCCGTTCGATTTCCAGGGCGCGGGAGTCCTGGCATCCGCATCCCGTGAGGTGGACTACGCCGGAAAGGAAGTGGAACTGAGCATCTATCTCAATGACATTCCTGAATTCCACAAAGGCATCTACACTGTGGAGGCCTTCACGGAGCAGTCTCAGCTTGGCGCCGCAGAAGTGCTCCTGAGATGATCTACGTACACATACCATTCTGCAAAAGTTTCTGCACCTACTGCGATTTCTATTCGGAAATCTGCGCTCCCAAGGTGCAGAAACTTTTTGTTGATGAACTCTGCAGGGAGATTGAGGATCGCCGGGCCGAGATAGAAAGCACCCTGGGGCTCAACACCCTTTATTTCGGAGGAGGAACCCCTTCCGTGCTGGAACCGGAATTGCTGAAGCGCATAGTGGACACCCTGGGCTATGGCCCTTATGAGGAGTTTACCGTCGAGGTTAACCCGGACGATGTCACCCCGGAATACGCCGGTTTCCTCAAAGGAATAGGGGTCAACCGCGTGAGCATGGGAGTGCAGTCCTTCAATGACGCCCTGCTGCGCTGGATGAACCGCCGCCATGACAGCGCGGGCGCTGTGGCGGCGTTCCGCATCCTGCGGCAGGCAGGCTTCGACAACATCAGCATAGACCTCATTTTCGGGGTCTCATCCCTGAGGCAGGAGGTATGGGAAGATACAGTGAAGAAGGCCATAGAACTGGCCCCGGAGCACATCTCTGCATACCAATTGACCATTGAGGAGGGCAGCGACCTGGAGCGGATGATAAAGGAGGGGCGGTACCGCGAGGCCTCTGACGAGCAGTGCGCCGCCCAGTACGAATCCCTCTGCTCGCTGCTCCGCTCAGCAGGATTCAACCATTATGAGATTTCCAATTTTGCCTTTCCAGGAAAGGAGGCGATTCATAACCAGGCATATTGGCGGAGGCTTCCGTATGTGGGTCTTGGTCCGGGGGCGCACTCGTTGATTGGTGAGGATACCCGCAGCTGGAACACTTCTCAGATCAGCGGCTGGACGCGGGAGTATGAGCATCTGACGCCCGAGCAGATACGCGAGGAGCGGCTGATGCTGGGCCTGCGGACAGACGCCGGGGTTGACGGCATGCGCATCCCGGAGTCCGACTGGTTCATTTCAGATTCGATAATAGAAGACCTTATATAGGCTTTGTCTTGCCCTGCAGCCACTCCGCCACATCTGCGGGAAGGTGGTCTTTCAGGCTTTCATAGACATGGGCGTTGTAGACGTTCAGCCAGTCAATCTCCTCCTTTGTCATAAGGTCCCGGATAATGGCTCCGGTGTCTATGTGGCAGAGGGTCAGGTTCTCCCATTCCAGCCATTCGCCAAATTCGTTGCCTCCGGCCTCGCGGCACAGGAGGACGCTTTCGTGCCGCACTCCGTGCTGGCCCTCGCGGTAGAGGCCCGGCTCGTCCGTGGCGATCATTCCCGGCAGCAGGGGCTGGCGGTTGAAGTTCTGGCGTATGTCGTGCGGGCCTTCGTGGACACCCAGGAAGAAGCCCACGCCGTGGCCGGTGCCGTGGCCGAAGTTGCGCTTTGCCTGCCACAGCGGGCTGCGCGCAACGGCGTCCAGCTGGCACCCGGCCGTGCCCTTGGGGAAAATGCTCCTGGCCAGGTTGATGTGGCCGCGGAGGACATAGGTGTAGTCCTGCATTTCAAGGTAGGAGCAGGGACCCATGGGGACGGTTCGGGTTATATCCGTGGTTCCAAAGATGTACTGGCCTCCGGAATCGTTAAGATAAAGGCCGTGGGGCTCGATCACGGGGGCGTTCTCCTGCGGGGTGATGTAGTGCGGGAGCGCTCCTCCAGGGCCATAGGCCGATATGGTGGCGAAGCTTTCGCCCTTGAAGCCGTCGATCTCCGCGCGCAGGGCGCTCTGCTCTATGCAGGCGTCCCATTCGGTGATGCGCTGGCCGCCCTGGACGGACTGCTCCAGCCAGAACAGGAAGCTCTCCATGGCTATTCCGTCGTAGAAGTGCGCCAGGCGCATCCCCTCTATCTCCGTGGCGTTCTTCACCGCCTTGCGCAGCGGCACGGGGGAGGCGCCGCAGATGCGGTTCTCCGCATCCATCATATTGTAGATGTGGTAATTCAGGGTTGAAGGGTCAACGTAGGTTTTGCCCTGAAGGTCTCCCAGGGAGAGGAACACATCGTCATAACTCTCGCGGGCGAACCAGCGCACCTCTTCTGGCGTAACTATCAGGTAGGATATGACCAGCGGGTTATAATCTATGTCGTTTGCGCGCACGTTAAGCAGCCAGGCAATCTCGTCCAGGGCGGTCAGGAGCATGTTGTCGCAGCCCTTGGAGCGCAGGAACGCGCGCAGCCACTCTATCTTGTCCTCGCTGCTTTCCCCGGCCTGGGCCTCGCTCAGCTTGATGATTGGAGTGGCCGGAACGGCGGGGCGGTCAGTCCAAAGGCAGTCCAGGAGGTCAGGGACGCTGACTATGCGGACTTCCGTGTCCTCGTCAAAGGCGTCTTTCACTTCCTGGATGAAGGATACGTTCTGGCAGAGGCCGTCTACGGCTATGTTCACGTAGTTGCGTCCCGGGAAGGCTACGCTTGAAAGCCACTCCGGTATGAGCACCTGCTCCGGGATGCGGGTCTTGTGCAGCACTATGCCGGAGCCCTCCAGCTGCTGCACGGCTTGGATGAAGTATCTGGTGTCCGTCCACAGGCCGGCGTGGTCCAGCGTCACTACAATGTCCCCGGCCTCTCCGGTGAAGCCGGAAATCCATTCAACCTGCTTCCAGCGCGGGGCCGGATACTCGCTGCTGTGCGGGTCCGATCCGCTTATTATAACTGCATCCCAACCTCTGGAGCGCATCACCTCCCTGAGCGCTTCAACTCTTTGTGCGTAATTCATATCCATACATCAAATATAATAAAAATTATCGGTGCCTTTTTAGTATTTTTGTATCCGCTTATGGTTATCGGTAATATTGATCTTGGAGACAGGCCGGTGCTCCTGGCGCCGATGGAAGATGTGACTGACGCATCTTTCCGCATTATCTGCAAGGAATACGGCGCTGACATGGTGTACACGGAGTTCGTCCCTTCCGACGGCCTCATCCGGGACGCCGTCAAGGCAATAGCCAAGATGAAGACCAGCGAGCAGGAAGCCCCCATCGGAATACAGATTTACGGACATATTCCGGAGTCGATGGTGGACGCCGCCAGGATGGCCGATAAGGCGGCCAGCATAGCCGGCGGCCACGGCTGCGACCTCATCGACATCAACTTCGGCTGCCCCGTGCACAAGATTGCTGGCAGGGGAGCGGGTTCCGGGATGATGCGCGAGCCTGACAAGATGGTGGCCATCACCAAGGCGGTGGTGGAAGCCGTGGACAAACCGGTCACCGTCAAGACGCGCCTGGGCTGGGACGAGAATTCCAAGATTATCGTGGACCTGGCGGAAAGGCTCCAGGACTGCGGCATCAAGGCCCTGACCATCCACGGGCGCACCCGCGCCCAGATGTACCGCGGCGAGGCGGACTGGACGCTGATAGGCAAGGTGAAGGAGAATCCGCGGATGCACATCCCCATAATTGGCAACGGTGACATCAACAGTCCGCAGAAAGCCGCGGAGTGCTTCGACCGCTACGGGGTGGACGGCATAATGATAGGCAGGGCATCGTTCGGGCATCCCTGGATCTTCCGCGACGTGAAGCATTACCTGCGCACCGGGGAACTGCTCCCGCCCATGGGCGTCGCAGAAAGGGTCGCGCTGGCAAAGCGGCACTACGCCCTCTCCCTGGAGATGAAAGGCGTCCCCAGGGGAGTGTTCGAGATGCGCAGGCACCTTTCCTGCTATTTCAAGGGCCTTCCCGATTTCAAGGAGACCCGCATAAAGTTAGTGACATCGATGGATCCCCAGGAGATATTCGGGCTGCTGGATTCGGTGGCTGAGCGCTGGGGAGACCAAGCTATAGAAGAAAACAACAACGTTTACGGTATTTGAGTATGCACGGGCAACTGATCCTATTCCCTTATTATCTTGCGCTGAAGATCCGTCACGCAATGTACGACCACAACTTCCTGGTAAAATCCAGGGAGGCGGAGATTCCAACCATCTGCATAGGCAACGTCACGGTGGGAGGAACGGGAAAGACCCCGCATACGGAGATGATACTGGACACACTCATGCGCACGGAGGAGTGGGGACGCCGCAACCTTGCGGTGCTTTCGCGCGGCTACAAGCGCAAGAGCCGCGGCTTCAGGATAGTTGACGTGAACGGCGAAGCCCTCACCTTTGGCGATGAGCCCCTCCAGATAAAGCACAACTTCCCCTGGGCCACCGTGGCCGTGGACAAGGACCGCAACCATGGCTGCGACATGCTTGCCCACCCTGAGAAATCCATGGTCCGCAATTACCCTGCGGCCGAACTGGTGATCCTGGACGATGCCTTCCAGTACCGCCGCCTCAAATCCACCGTGAACATTGTCCTGGTGGACTATAACCGCCCCGTGAGCAAGGACAGGCTGATGCCCCTGGGCCGCCTCCGCGACCTGCCGGAGCGCATCGGCAAGGCCCAGATAGTCATCGTCACAAAGTGCCCCCTCTACCTTCAGGACGATGAGCGGGAGCAGTTCGCGCTCGACCTCAAGATCCGCCCTGACCAGAAGATCTTCTTCACCAGCATCGACTACTCCCAGCCGGAAGCCATCTTCCCGGACAAGTGCAACTCCCGCTACATCTATTCCAACAAGGCCATAGTCTTCAGCGGCATCGCCGGCGACACCCCGCTTGTCCAGTACCTCAGCGGCACCTACAAGGTTGTCAAGCGCCTCAGCTTCGGGGACCATCACAGATATAAGAACAAGGACATCCGCGCCATTGAGAACGCCATCGCCAAATGGCCCACCGCTGCTGTCATCACCACCGAAAAGGACGCCCAGAGAGTCCGCGAAGTGCGGAAAATGCCCGCCCAGTTAAAGGAAAGGCTCTTCCAGGTGCCCATCAAGGTCGCTTTCCTGACCCCTGAGGACGCCGAGGACTTCCGCCGCACCCTTCTTGACGCCATAAAAGTTGACTAACTCAAAATAATTGGTATATTTGCAACTCAGATGGGGTATTAGCTCAGCTGGTAGAGCGATAGGTTCGCAATCTATAGGTCGGGAGTTCGAGTCTCCTATGCTCCACAAAAATCCCTCTCAGAGTAGTCTGAGGGGGATTTTTCGTATAGAATGTGACAAATAATGTGACAATTATGTCATTATTGCTCTATTTGTAGTCATTTATAGTCGGGCATAGTTGTGCCGTCAGTTCGGGGCGGACTCCCCTTTTCTTTTCGATTCGGGATCCTTTTGAAGTGTGCTCAGGATGCAAGATTATCAACAATCGGGATTTATAGAATATGAAAAAGATTCTATTCGTTTTTATGGCCACGCTTCTTCTTTGCTCTTGCACAAGAGACAAGGAATCGTTTGATGATGTATATGTAAAGCTAACCAACCAGACCGGTTATACGCTTAACTTCTCGGAGATTAAATGTCGAAAAGGACCTGACGCTCAAGATACGCGGTTTTATCCTGAACGCAGCTTCTCCTTGGCACCCCAGGAAGCCTATACTCAAATGCAAAAGCATATCGAGGCACATGAAGGTATCATTATTGCCCCTACGTCAATGGTCTTGGAGTACGATGGCCATTCTATTGAGATAGATAGCGACCACGACCTATACCGGAACCCTTGCCGATTTGAGAACTGGCATCATTTTCACACAAAAGGGAAAAACCAGGCTGGGGAACATTGGGAATTCGATATCACTAATGATGATATTGATATGTGGTTTGATAAATAGCTACGCTGGCGGCATAACACTACGGTCTGGCAGGAAAGGGTCTGCCATCTATCGGAAAGGGAAAGTGATTGAGCAGTATAGGTTTATTGGAAGATTATCGCTATATTTAGGCCGTTATGCGTGTGTTTGATTGAACGCGTTATGAATAGGTCTTTTAGTCATTGGCTGCTTCAGATACAGATTGCGTTGCGTTTTCTTTCCACAGCGCTTGTTCCATTATGGGTTGTTCGAGCATTAGTCGAGAAGGCAAGTAATAGAGACAAACAGTGGAAAGAAATCTGTATTATGTCGTTTGCTGATGAGATGGAAGATGGACGTGGCATTGATTTTTTATTCATTGTTAGCATATCTCTCATCATTGGACTGCCTTTCTATTTGTTTTTGGGATGGATAGGTATTGATGATAATCGTGGTCTCGTTTTTTTGGCTCTATCAGTTATTGTAGGGTGTATAGTTCTACGGCGAAAATGGAATGACTTTGATGATGGACACGATTTTAAGGTATTTATGTCTTGGCCCGTATCGGAAAGATGCTTTTATGTTTTTCTTGGGCTGTGTTTATGTACTATAGCTTTATTATTCACAATCTTCATTTACACGGCTTAGTTTTCGAAAAGAGAGGAAGTAGAGAATAAACGAAAATGCTAACCGATTTATAATTAATCAGTTAGCATTTTTTAGTAGTAGACTACTATGATAAATTATCGAACCTGTTGGAGGATCTCTGGGAGGTCGAAAGATTTGCGCAATATATTGAAGATCAGTCGGTGGAATAACAGATCTTCAGCATCGTGTTCCCATTGTGTGCTAAATCAATCAACTCTGCAATTCCTTCTTCGGTATTTATTTGAAGAAGCATTCGATCATCTGCCGCCAGATTAGATTTATCACGATATTTATATCGGGTGGTAAGACTCGGGAATCCATAGGGGAAAACGACAGGATGACAGTATCCGATATCCTTGTTGAAGTGATGTACAGGAACCAGTTGGGAATCATCTAATCTCGCCAACTCCAGTCCTGGCGAGGTGTTCAGCACACAAAACAGCGTGTCTGATGCACAGAACGAAGCGACAATTCTGCCATCCATCTCAATTTCGCCGAATACTTTGTAGGGGTTGTGATAGGATCGTGTCCCATCGGGAAGAATGAACTCTCCTGAAAGATCCTCATTATCAAAGCAGACCACGGGATTGACAAAATATTTCGAAAAAGAAGTATAACCCGACTCGACGAAATGAGGTATCAATGACTTGATGTCTTTGGCATTCTCATATCTGGTGGAGGAATCGCATTGAAAGCCGATGGATGGATCCGGTATTTTATAAATCCTGGTTCGAGTTACGACATAAAAAGCATTGCTAAGCCGACGTATCCCGCCATTCAGTCCGATAAAGGCATATTCCTCCTGCGAGTGCTTGTCGATGAACCAGGTTGCTTCCTCGAATCCATTGTTGCTGACAAAATTGACCATCCAATCTTCATCTTCATATAGCGTTCCCTCATCGTTATCTCCCGATGTGATGGGAGACCATTTCCATTTCTTGGTGTCGAATGAATAGAATCGATCATCATCCATTTCCATAACTAACTGAGAGTTTCTTTCAAAGAAGCTGAAAGATCCGTCTACGCCATCGGGGAAGGGTATATGCTTTGCCCGTAGTTTATCCTCAGAGGCCGCCATTAAAACGAAATGAGGGCCATCAAGGTCGGAAAGGTACCCATTGAAGAACAAGAAATAATAATATCCATCATACTTCCTAACCTCCACCAGTTCAGTTCCGGGACCCTGACCAATATACCCGCTCAAATCAATCAGGATGCTGTCCTGAGGCTCATCAACGAATCCTCGGATCACATGACGATGACGGTCACAAGACACAATGATAAGAAAGAGTGTCCATGTGGTCAGCAAATAGAGAATGAGGGCTCGTTTCATGAAAAACTGGGCAATTGGTATGTCTTTACACTGCAAAAACCGTTCCCCTTTTATGTATATTCAAAACAGTCAAGCTGTCCCTGTTCTATATGAATAAATGAGAAAGAGAGGCCTCCCGACCTCTCTTTCTTGATAGAATTCACCAAGTCTATTTATTTGCTGAACATCGTCGTCATCAGATTCTTCCTGGGTTTGTCCGTGATGGTGATATATGGTTTCAGGGATTCGTAATCTTGTGACCGGTGAAGGTCATCAGGCTTCATCTGTACTCTCAATTCAAGTCAACAATCAGATTCACTCTTGTACTTCAAAATCGAAATGAAGGTTGGCATTCTCTGCTGAAAACTGAGCTTGATTCTAACGCAAACTGCCACGGCTCGGGACAGTTTCTACGTTGGCATTTGCATTTTTCTTCTATCTCCGGGCTTGCCCGGATTCTGCCAGCTTTTAAGGGTGGTGGGTAACTTAATACCCCCTTCCCTAAAAGGGAAGAGGAGGGCTGCCAGGAGATCAGCAAGCTGAGGCTGGCAGAATTCCGGCCCGATATGGCGCTTCTGATAGCCCCCTCGAAAAGAGGGTTGTGCCAACCCTTCTTTGGCACATTTTGGATAAAACCCTTCCGGGCTTGCCCGGTATATGGACACTGAGAATAGGGATTGGTAACTTAATATGTAGGCCGACTCCCGTCGCCTACTATAGGGCCAAACAATGGCAAGCCCTTTCTGGCAGGAATGAGGAAAAACACTTTTCATACGTTGAATTCTTTTTCGGGACGGGCAGATGTGACGA
>JAFZRX010000001.1 GCA_017619675.1 Bacteroidales bacterium
CAAGCGAGAACGTCCTGGGCCAGCCAACGGGGGCGACCACCCTGTCGATGACAAGGACGTACTCATACAGCACGGCCGGCCTTCCGACTGGCAGGACCGCCGGGTCAGTCTATGGTGAGTCCTACACCTTTGACGGGGCCAGGGGCAACCTGAGCGACCGCACCCGTACGGACCAGTCCTCCGGACAGGAGTCTTTCGGGTATGACGACGTGAACCGCCTGATCACGATGGGAACCAGGGATGTTACGTATGACGCCAAGGGCAACGTCACGGCCATCGACGGCGTGGGCTCCATGAGCTACACTGACAGCTCGCACCCGTACCGGGTGACCGGCGCGGTGCTGGACAACGGGCTCTCGACCCCGGGCACCCAGACGGTAACCTACACGGCCTTCGACCGCCCGGCCTCCATCACGGAAGGTAACGTCTCCGCCGCCTTCACCTACAACGAGGTGTCGGACCGTGTGAAGATGGCGGTGACGGACGGAACAAACGCCCTTCTGACGCGCTACTACATAGGCGGCAACTATGAATACGACATAGACGGAAACAACGATGTGGTACAAAGGCTCTATCTTGAGGGGGACGCGTATTCCGCACCGGTGGTGTACATCAAGGAGGGCAGCGGCAGCTGGACACTGTACAACATAGCCAGGGACTACCAGGGCAGCATAATGGCAATAGCCACCTCGGGCGGTACGGCAGTGGCCACTTACAGCTATGACCCTTGGGGCCGCCTGCGCAACCCGGCGAACAATGCAATCTATACCCCTGGCAACGAGCCTACACTGCTGCTTGGACGCGGATACACTGGACACGAGCACCTGCCGTGGTTCGGCCTCATCAACATGAACGCCCGCCTGTACGACCCACTGGTGGGACGATTCCTCAGCGCCGACCCCTACGTCCAGGCGCCGGACTTCACCCAGGCATTCAACCGCTACTCCTATGCCCTTAATAATCCGCTGAAGTATACTGATGAACATGGAGAGATAGTTCTTTCAACAATCGCCACCATTGGTCTAAGTGCACTAATCGGAGGGGTTAGCAACTGGCTTTTGAACGGAGCCCAATTCGACGTTGATGGATTTACATTGTTTAGTGTTGGCACAATTGCAGGCGTATTTGGCAGTGCAATTAGTATAGCAACAACAGCAGGTGTTGGATTTGTAGCCGGATTGATTTCTGGCGCAACTGGGGGCTTTTCTTCTGGCCTTATGACAGGTTCTTTCAATTCTTGGATATCTGGCAGTAATCTCTCATCAGGGATTTCTGACGGATTGAGAACCGGATTATATTCCTCCGTAATTAGTGGCTTATATGGCGGTATTGGAAGTGGTTTATCAGCGTCTCATAAGGGCGGAAACTTTTGGAGTGGAGCAGGTGCCACTTATGACACCCCAGACTTTTCGCCTGGCATGGATAAGGCCGAAAGGGTTGAATATTCAAATAAAAGCGCTCGTAATTTTTCTGACAAGTATTTCTCAAAGAAACCAAAGGGAGTGAGACGCCTCTATGCTGACGGATCTATTCCACAAGGTTATTCTAGGGAAGGTTCATTAGTTAAAAATAGAGAAGGCGATTTCGTCGGAGGTTCTACTGTAGATTTGGGATTATTCAAAGGAAGTGATGTTTATCTTTATCCAAGTTCTTTTTCTAGCCCTGAATATTTATATTTGGTGATGGGACATGAGTATGGACACGCTCTTTTTAATAGTTTTGGCTTCTTAGGTGATGAGAATCAACATTTTGCCATATCACAATGGATGTTTCAGCAAGCAAGTCTATTTGATTGTTTATCAGATCCCATTAAAAGATTGGCTAATCAGTATGCTACTAATTCTTTCCCATCATTATACCAAATGTTATATACAAGAATGTTATTTAATACATATCCTTTAAGGTATTCATTATGAAATCATTATTGCTCCCTTTTTTATTCATAATATGTCTTTTTTCATTTACTACAGTTTTTGACTCTCCACAGCAAACGTATACTCAGGATAAAACGTCATTTCCGGTTTTAGACATAGGTCTTTTGAACGATAAGGTTGGTATGAAATCTATTGTGGAAAGAACCGTGTTGATTCGCGGGGAAATATTTATTAATCAGTTTTTTAAAGATCAGAATCTCAGTGTCTTTGTAGGGTCAGATGTTGCAAACCCTTTCAAACATCCTGAATGGTATTCATTTGCAATGCTTGGGAATGTTAGTCTAAATGAAAAGGTTGATTCATATCTGGTACTAATGTCTTTGAATAATAAAGAGGATGATGACTATTATTTCTATTTGGTTAATGAAGTGAACGGGAAGGTTACATCTATCATTAATATTGCCATTCTATCAGAAGAAGTATTCGTTGGATGTCAAGTTAATAGAGATAATGAAGGATACTACCTAACTATTCGAAGAGGATCTTTGTCTATCTCAGATATGGTTTCCCAAGATAATGAAGATTTATTTGAGCCAGACATTTATACTAAATTACGTTTGCTCGCTAACGGGACAATTCGCGGATCGGTAATTCCTCCTCCAGGAGGCAAAACCACATATGCCCACAAAGATTTTAACGATTATTATAAAATAGATCTAAGAATAAGTGATTATCAACGTATTATGATTGGAAATAAAACCACAGTTGTATGTAACATAAAGAACAACACCTCTAAAACCATTCATATTACTGACTTTTCTTCTGCTGGATTAATTATATACTCAGATGGGGAATGGTTGAACGCAAAAGTGGAAAATAATGGGAATTATACTGAAATAGTCATTAATCCTGGAAAGAGCGTGTCCTTTTCTCTTTCTTTTGTTGTAAAAGAAGTTGAAGAAGCTGCTAATTATAATATGCGATTGTCCCTTGCCATCCCTGGAATTGGAACTATATTTAGTAATCTGGCTTCTTTATCAATGAATTAGACCTTTATTATTTCCATTCGAAACAGGGGAGGCCACAAAACGGGGATGGGCACACTCTCATTTCTCCAATCTTACAAAGATAAGGCGGTGGTTTAAGAAAAATCTCGGGATTCTCTAGCGGAGGATCTCGAGATCTTTTTTAAGCATTACCTTTGGTTCCATCATGGCTACTTTCTGGAAGAGGAGGACCCTGTTTCCAAGGGAGAGGTGCACTTTGTCCTCGTGCTTGCCCTTGCGCCACCATTTGTAGAAACCTACGGGATCGTTCTCAAAGGGAATCTTGGCCTTGATGCCGGTGCTGTAGCCGGGATAGTCAATTATCAGCTGGAGCCCCATGAACTTCTTGTAATAGTCAGGGTCCGCCCGGCGGAGTTTGCTCAGGAGCGGCATGTAAACTTCCAACTGATTGACTTGCAGCACCTTATCCTTGATGATGAGTTTGTGGATGCGCACCGGGTCCGTGTTCAACCAAGCTCCGACCCGCATAGTCTGTGGTCCGGTTTCAGTATCCAGCGTCAGCTCGTCCATCGAGTAATAGATTTTCTCAGGATCGAGCGGGAATAGCTCTTCTGAAGGCATCAGGTTAAGGTTAAAATTACGGCTAAAACATACAAATATATGAATAAATTATTAAATTAACGCCATTAAAACGACGTTTTTTTGTATGAAGGTTATAAAATGTAACTTCTCCGGTGTATATTCCCTGGAAGATTTCCTGGATGGAACTGTGTTGGATTTCAGTTCACTGGAGGGGACGGAGTGCTATTGCAGCGCGGAGGCGGCAGGCGCAATACGCTGTGCGTTAGCGCCTTACGGTCCGTGCGGCATCCATTGGATTGACAGTGGGGATTATCATTACATGTCCCTCTTCATACAGGAGCTGATCCGGGAGCCTTATAAACTGATACTGTTCGACAATCATCCGGACGACCAGCCGTCCGCCTTCGGCCCGGGGCTGATCAGCTGCGGCAGCTGGGCGGCGGATGCCCGCCGCCTGCCCTTCTGCCGCGATGACGCCCCTGCCGCGTACATTTCCATAGACAAGGACGTGCTTTCCAGGGAATATGCGCGCACAAACTGGGACCAGGGCGAAATGACGCTGGATGAACTGTTCGCACGCATCAGGGATATATCATTGACACACAGGATAATAGGTGTTGATATCTGCGGAGAGCTGACCCTTCAGAAGGGTGCCTGTTCAGAAGATGTTAGTATTAATTCAGAAACCAATCGCAGGATACAGGAATTTTTGCTAAATTTACCCGGATTTGAATAACACACTTATAAATTATAATGGAATCTGAAAATATACTTAAAACTTGTTTGCACGACAAGCATGTCGCCTTAGGAGCTGTAATGAGTCCTTTCGCCGGCTTTGACATGCCAATCAGGTACACTGACATCACTGACGAGCATCTTGCCGTCCGCAATGAGGTGGGCGTGTTTGACGTATCCCACATGGGAGAGATTTTCGTGACCGGTCCGGATGCCGAGAAATTCGTGAACCACATCTTCACAAACGACATCCGCGGATACTATCCCGGAAAGATTCTCTACGGAATGATGCTCTATCCTGACGGGGGAGTAGTTGATGACCTTCTGGTTTACCGCGAGTACAAGCCGGAGTCTTTCCTGCTGGTTGTGAACGCCTCCAACATTGACAAGGACTACAAGTACATCTGTGACAACGCCGCAGGCTATGACGTAAAGATTGACAACCAGTCCGCACAGTGGGGCCAGGTTGCAATCCAAGGCCCAAAGGCGGAGGAAACCGTCCTGAACGTGCTTGGAATTGCAGACGCTTCGCACCTCGGTTTTTATGAGTTCTTCAATTCCACCTGGAACGGCAACAGGCTCATCGTAAGCCGCACGGGTTACACCGGAGAGGATGGCTTCGAACTGTACACCACCCTGGATGGCACACGCGAGATCTGGGACAAGCTCATCGCGGCGGGCGTGAAGCCTTGCGGCCTGGGCTGCAGGGACACCCTGCGCTTCGAGGCCGGCCTCCCGCTTTACGGCGACGAGCTCAGCGAGACTATCACCCCCATCATGGCGGGTCTGGGAATGTTCGTAAAGTTGGACAAGGAAGAGTTCATCGGCCGTGAGGCCCTTGCAGCGCAGAAGGCTGAGGGCACCGCAAAGAAGCTGGTAGGAATTGAGATCCAGGACAGGGCAATCCCGCGCGCTGGCTATCCCGTTGAACTGGAAGACGGCACCCAGGTGGGCGTTGTTACCACCGGATACCATTCGATCTCCCTGGACAAGAGCATCTGCTTTGCGCTGGTGGACAGCCAGTACTCCGCCCTGGGAACTCCGCTGTGGATACGCATCCGCAAGAAAATATTCCCTGGAGAGGTTGTAAAGAAGAGATTCTACAAGACAAACTATAAAAAATAAGACAATATGAGCAAGATCATTGATGGACTCCTCTACAGCGAGTCTCACGAATGGGTAAAGGTGGAAGGCGACATCGCAGTCATCGGCGTAACGGATTACGCCCAGGCGGAGATGGGTGACATCACCTATGTTGACGCTCCTTCAGAGGGTGACGAGTTTGGCAAGGGAGAAGAGTTCGGCGCTCTTGAGAGCGTGAAGGCTTCTTCCGACATGTACTGCCCCGTATCAGGCGAGGTGGTTGAGGTTAACGCGGACGTAGTTGACGCCCCTGAGAAAGTCAACGAGGACGCATACGGCGCCTGGATTATCAAAGTAAAGATGAGCGACCCTGACGAGCTCTCAGCCCTGATGGACGCCGCCGCCTACAAAGCCTTAACCGATAAGTAATGCCGGGTTTCTGCTATTTCCCTCACACAGAGGAAGATATCCGCGAGATGCTGCGCAAGATTGGGGTCAGTTCCCTGGACGATCTCAACAGCGACATCCCTGCGGATTTCGTCTATAAAGGGGAGTACGACCTCCCCGACGCCCTGAGCGAACAGCAGGTGCGTGAGTTCTTCGAAGGCCTTGCCGCGAAGAACACAACGCTCAAGGTGTTCGCCGGCGCCGGTGCGTACGACCATTACACCCCATCGGTGATCCCTTACATCACCTCCCGTTCAGAATTCCTCACCGCATACACCCCGTACCAGTGCGAGATTTCCCAGGGAACGCTGCGCTATATCTTTGAGTTCCAGAGCCTTATATGCGCGCTTACCGGACTGGATGTGGCCAACGCGTCAATGTACGACGGCCCTACCGCGGCAGCGGAGGCCATGCGCATGTGCGTTGCCAGCGCCCGCAAGAAGAACACCGTCCTGCTTTCCGCGGGACTGCTTCCCAACGTGCGCAAGGTGGTGGAGACATACGCCAAGTACTCCGGAATCAACCTGGAATACATCGAACTGAAGGACGGCCGCACCAGCCTTGACAGCCTCAAGGCGTTGCTTGAGGGCGGTGACGTTGCCGGAGCCATAGTGCCCGGAATCAACCGCCTTGGAATCATAGAGGACCTTTCCGGATTTGCCGATGCGCTGCACGCCGCGGGGGCGCTGTTCGCAGAATACTGCGACCCCTCAGCCCTGGCAGTGCTGAAGACCCCGGCCGAGTGGGGCGCGGACATAGCGGTAGGAGATGCCCAGACGCTGGGCATCCCGCTATGCTACGGCGGCCCGTACGTAGGCTTCATGGCCTGCACGCAGGCGCATATGCGCAAACTGCCCGGCCGTATCGTGGGAGAAGCGCGCGACAGCGAAGGCCGCCGCTGCTTCGTCCTCACCCTCCAGGCCCGCGAGCAGCACATCCGCCGCGAGAAGGCCACTTCCAACATCTGCTCTAACCAGTCCCTGATGGCCCTCTGGGTGACGGTTTACCTGTCCCTTATGGGTCCTGAAGGCATGAAGCAGGTCAACGACCTCAGCTACGCCGGAGCCCATTACCTGTACGACAGGCTCCTTGAGACCGGCAAGTTCCGCAAGGTCAGCGACGCTCCTTTCCTGAAGGAGTTCGCCCTGGAGCCGCTGGTGGACGCAAAGGCCCTGCAGAACGTCCTCTGCGAGGCGGGCTTCTTTGGAGCCCTGCTCACGGAGGAAGGCTATGTGACCTTCTGCGTTACCGAGAAGCGCACCAAGGAAGAGATTGACGCCATGATTGATGTAATAAAGGAGGTACAGGCATGAAATACTACGACAAACTGATATTCGAGCTCTCCAAGGAGGGCCGCTGCGGCTTCAGCCTGCCACAGGCTCAGTTCCCTGGCGGAACTGACGCCATTGACGCCGGCCTCCGCCGCCAGAACCCCGCACTGCTCCCGCAGGTGAGCGAGGTTGACGTGGTACGCCACTATACCAACCTTTCCCAGATGAACTTTGGCGTCGACACCGGATTCTATCCGCTTGGAAGCTGTACAATGAAGTACAACCCCAAGATCAACGAGGAGATCGCGGCAATGCCGGCCTTCGCGGCCCTGCATCCGCTCCAGCCGGAGTGCACCCTGGAAGGCGTAAAGGAGATTTACGACGCCATGGAGAAATCCCTGGCCGCCATCACCGGAATGAAGCACTTCACCTTCAAGCCCTGTGCGGGCGCCCACGGCGAGCTTACGGGCTTGATGATAATGCGCGAATACCACCTCCGCCGCGGCGACACCGCCCGCGTCAAGGTGATCGTCCCTGACAGCGCGCACGGAACCAACCCTGCATCCGCCGCAGTCTGCGGCCTGCAGATAGTTGTGGTGAAGAGCAAGGCGGACGGCCTGGTTGACGTTGAGGACCTGAAGCCCCTTCTGGGACCGGACGTTGCCGGAATCATGATGACCAACCCCAACACCCTGGGATTGTTCGAGCGTGACATCAAGGAGATCGCCGCCCTGGTACACGAGGCCGGAGGCCTGCTGTACTACGACGGCGCCAACATGAACCCTCTGCTGGGCGTAGCGCGCCCCGGGGACATGGGCTTTGACATCATGCACCTGAACCTGCACAAGACCTTCTCCACGCCTCACGGAGGCGGCGGACCGGGCAGCGGGCCGGTTGGTGTATGCGACAAACTGGGTGGCATTGTGAAATCCCTCCAGACATCCGCGTTTAACGGCAATTTTGGCGTCATTCTGCGCGCTTACGCCTATATCCTTATGCTGGGCAGGCAGAACCTGAAGATGGCCGGAAAACTGGCCACTCTGAACGCCAACTACATAAAGGAAAGTCTGAAGGACGCGTACAAACTGCCAATAGAGTCAGTCTGCAAGCACGAGTTCGTGTTCGACGGCCTGATCAACGACGGCGGCAGCGAGGAGAAGCACGGCGCCACCACGCTTGACGTGGCCAAGCGCCTGCTTGACTACGGCTACCACGCTCCCACAATCTACTTCCCGCTGCTCTTCCATCAGGCAATGATGATAGAGCCTACCGAGACAGAGAGCAAGGAGACACTGGACGCCTTCATTGAGGTTATGCATAAGATTGCGGCGGAAGCCGCCGAGGACCCCGCAATCCTCCAGAGCGCCCCGCACAACGCGCCAATCACGCGTCCGGACGAGACCGCGGCTGCAAGGAAGCCTATCCTGAAATTCCAGGACGAGGCTCTTCAAAGCTGAGCACCTTGACCAGTCCGTCCTCTACGGTGAACTTCACGTCGTAGGGGCCGAACAGAACTGAATAGACCCTCCCGGGGGAGTCCTGATAATGGGGACGGGGATCCTGGGATAGCAACTGAGCGAGCGCCGAAGCATCTTCGGCGCTCAATCTGTTGCGCAGTTCCTCCGGGAAGTCCACCTCCAGGGTGGGCCATCCTTCTCCGGCAAAGCCGCATCGGGCTTCAGGATGGCTGTCAGTGTAACTGAGGTACGGCTTTATGTCGTATACGGGCGTTCCGTCCGCCAGGTCGGCGCCGGAAACAAAGATTGTACAGTTCTGGAAATCAACGCCTTCCACCTTGACGCAGGAAAGGCCTATGGCGTTGGGGTGGTACGGCGAGCGCGTGGCGAAGACGCCCATCCGGGCGTTGCCGCCAAGGCGCGGAGGCCGCACCGTGGGGCGCCACTTGTCGTCGCGGTTCTCGCTGAAGCCCCACAGCAGCCATACATAGTCGAAGCCGTCCAGGCCGCGCAGCGCGTTTGGATCCCTGAACTCCGCCTGCAGCTCCACGCTGCCGCGCAGTTCAGGGGCCACGCCGCTCTGCCGCGGCAGCCCGAACTTCCCCCCGACGGGGCAGTGGTATATGGCTACGGGAGTCATGCTACATTTCGTCTATCATGCTTCTGTACAGGATTCTGCAGGAATCCAGGGCCGGCTTGTACTCCTCCGGCAGCGGCTCCACGGAAGGGGATTCCATGGTCAGCGGATTGATTGGCGTGCCGTTCATCCATACCCTGAAATCCAGGTGCGGGCCGGTGGCCGTTCCAGTCATTCCCACATAGCCGATGACCTCTCCCTGGGATACGTGCTGGCCAACCTTCAGGCCAGCGGCGTACCTGGAAAGATGCAGGTATGCGGTGCTGTACACGGAGTTATGGCGGATGCGCACGGTGTTGCCGCCGGCGCCTTCATTGCCAATGCTGGTGACGGTTCCGTCACCTATTGACATTACCGGCGTGCCCGTTGGCGCGGCGTAGTCCACGCCGGTGTGCGCCCTTACCTGTCCGGTAACCGGATGCCGCCTGTTATATGAGAATCCGGAACTGATGCGGGTGAACTTCAGCGGAGCCTTCAGGAAGGCTTTCTTCAGGCTTTCGCCGTCTTCGTTCCAGTAAATGTTGCTGTTTTCAGCCCCAATGTCCAGCATGATTGCCGGGATTTCCTTCTCCCCGCGGCTGAATACTGCATAGTAAACAGTGTCCACGCTCACCAGGGCGCCGTCACACATAGTCTGGCCGTACAGCACCCTGAAACGGTCCTCTTCCTGCAATCCAAAGAAGTCTACCGTCCAGGCGTAAATATCTGACAATTTGAGGATTAGGTCCGGAGAAGCGTCATGGGCAATCATATCGTTCCACAGGGATGAAGTGATTGTCACGTCAGTATATCTTTGGACATATTCCGTCTCACGCGGGGCGTTCCACAGACTATATGGCTCAAAGCACTGGAACACCACGCGGTTCACCTTTCCGGCGTTATAGACTACGTATTGCAAAAGGGAATCCCTGTAGTATGCGTCATATGTGTTGCCCGCGCGCAGGGTGCGCACGTCAAACAGCGTGTCGCATGCCTGGTATAACTTGTAAGCGGCGTCCGAACTCATTCCCAGGCCGGTCATCAGCCCGCTGAATGTCTGGCCGCTCTTGATGAATCCGTCCTCGCACCTTAGCGAGTCCGGCCAGAAGCCAAGTTCAGGTACAGGTTCAGGTATTTCTTCTTCTATTTCAGGGGTTGTCTTACGCCCGCAGGACACAAAAATCACCAGCAGGGAAAACAGTCCGGCAACTATCTTTCTCATGGTATGCAAAGATATGATTTTTTACTAAATTTGCAGGATTAAATTTTGGACAGATGAAACTTAAAATCGCCATAGCCGCTCTCTGCTTCTTGTCATTGTCACTCAATGCCCAGGTGACCGGCAACTCAGTAAAGATCAACGACAACTGGACGGTTAACGGAACCCAGAAGGACCTTCCCCTGGACTACGCCTTCAACCTTCCAATGAAGACCAACTACCTGCTGAACAAGCAGTACCGTGACTACGGTGAAAGCGCCCCTGAATTCACCAGGGCGCTGGACGTAACCAAGACTGACTATGTGGCCGTAAGGTTCAACGGCGTCAACGGAGAATCCAAGGTTTACGTAAACGGAACCTACCTGGGAAGCACCTCCCATCCGGATGTCCCTTACACCTATGAACTCACCCCATACCTGAAATTCGACGGCGCTGACACCCTGAAAGTCTGCTTCGATGCATCCAACCCCCAGGCAGGCATAGTAAGGGACGTTTACCTGATAAGGAAGAATGCCGTACACTTCACTGAGAATGGCGTAAAGGCCCTCCAGATAATCAGCGGCAACAATGCTGAACTGCGCATAAGCACCTCCGTGGAGAACACCTCCCACAGCGCGAGGAACGTGGTGGTACGCCACTCCCTGCGTGACGCCCGTGGGAACGAGGTTGCGACCACCGGCAACGTTGCCACGGAGACGGGACCAAGGCGTACAAACCTTTCCGAGCAGATCCTCACCGTGGCCAGCCCCCAGCGCTGGTCCTTCACCAACCCGGTGCTCTACACCCTGGTTTCCACCGTCCTTGTAAATGAAATCCCCGTGGACGAAGCCACCTGCAAGATTGGCTTCAGGACCCTTGACTATCTGGCCGGAACCGGCTTCCTGCTCAACGGAACGCCCGTTTCGCTGAACGCCCTTGACTTTGACCAGTCCTACTTCCTTGGCGGCGACGCCGTGGCGGAAGCCTACATAGACTATCAGATTGCCGATCTCAAGAGCAAGGGCTGCAACATAATCAGCACCGGCGGCAGGCCCGCGAGCGAAGCGCTGCTCAACGCCTGCGACGCCCGCGGCATGTTCGTCATTGACGAAGCGCCCTCCGTGGGCGTTAACGCGGACCAGATTGACGCCGCCGCGTCAATGGTGGCCGCTGCCGGCAACCACCCCTCAGTGATCTTCTGGGGCGCCGGACGCGACGTCCCTGAGGACATGGCCCGCACCTTTGGCGAAATCCTCCGCTCCCTGGATTATTCCCGCAAGGCTGTCAGCTTCGCTGCCAATTCCCAGGACTGGAACCTCCAGGACGACAATATCCGCTTTGCCACCCGCACTTTCGCCACAGAGCCCGGCCCTCAGCAACTGGCCCAGTGGTCACCCACTCCCGCCGTATACATGGAGCCTGAATGGAGCCTCTCCGGCAAGGAAGGCCGCAACGTTGTCCTCACGGTCTACTCCAACTGCGACAGGGTTAACCTTGGCGTCAACGGCGCAACCTATTCATCCAAGGACATGGTTGACGGAAAGGCGGAATGGACCGTAACCTACAGGCCCGGCAAGATTGACCTGGTAGGCTACAACAAGAACAAGATAGTAGTCCGCAAGACCTACAACACCGCCGGCTACGGCTACCAGATCAAGGCCACTCCAAGCAAACTGAGACTCAAAAACGACGGCGAAGACATCATAGTCATGGAAATCCAGATGCTTGACTCCAAGGGCAACAACACCACTGACGCCAACATGAACCTGCGCCTGTACATTGACAACAACGCCCTCAGCGCCTACGGCGTAGCCAACAGCAGGAACAACGTGCAGTTCGCCCCCATAGAGGTGATGGGCGCGCCGGGCGCATCGGAAGTGACCTTCCCCGTGAAGAACGGAAAGGGCCGCATAGTCCTCCGCTCAGTGAAGGGCGCAACCGGCATAGCGCACGTACGCATTGGAGGCGACTCCCTTCACGGAGCCACCTTCAACATCAACTACGAATAGCAATTCTAGTATTTGAAACTGCTCCCGCCTACGTACTCTCGCATGAGGGAAGTAGGTGGGATTTCTTTATCCGGAACGGGGATAAAGTAGGAGAGGAACTTGAGCAGGCGGTGCGCCTCCGAGTACTCCGGACAGTTCTTTGGAACGGTGCCCAGGATTATCTGGGCGGTATTGCGCAGCACCGCAAATTCTATCAGATACGATGAGTTGAACAGCACGTCGGCCGCTTCCTGGTAGGGGTATATCCACAGGGTTTCGGAGCCGCGGACATTTGGCCACTGGGCAATGGTCTCGCGGGCGGAGAAAGCCCCCTTGTTATAGTCCCGGACTATACGCCTCAGGAGGCGTATGTCGCTGGTAGGGATGAAGTTATGGTCGTCCAGGGAGAGGCTGGTGATGGTGTTTATGAAGATGCGGAACTTGCTGTCTTCCGGCACCTGGTCCGTCAACTGCGGGTTCAGGGCGTGGATACCTTCAATCAATAAAACGCTGTCCTTGTCCAGTTTCATCCTGCGGTCGTTGAACTCCCTCAGGCCCGTAACAAAGTTGTAGGTAGGGATGGATACTTCCTCGCCGGCCAGGAGTTTCAGGACGTCGCTCTGGAGGTATTCGTGGTCTACGGTGTCAAAGTTGTCAAAGTCATAACTGCCGTCCGGGAACTTAGGGGTTTCCACGCGGTTTACGAAGTAGTCGTCAGTGGAGAAAAAGGCGGGGTGGAGGCCGCAGGCCTTCAACTGGACGCTCAGGCGGCGGCAGAAGGTACTTTTGCCGCTGCTGCTGGGTCCGGTGATAAGGACGAGGCGCACCGGGTGCGCGCTGTGGAACCGCCTGTCTATCTCTTCCGCAATCTGCACTATCTTCTTTTCCTGCAGGGCCTCGGATATCTGGATCAGGTCAGCGGCATGTCCGGCCCGGCAGGCCACGTTCACGTCTCCAACGGTGCCCAGGCCCATTATCTTGTTCCAGCGGATGTTCTCCTTGAACACCTCGAACGTCTTTGGCTGGTCCACGAAGGGTGCCAGCTCCTCCGGCTTGCGGCGGCTTGGGATGCGGAGCAGCATCCCGCCGCGGTACGGAGTCAGCTCCCACACCTTCAGGTAGTCAGCGCTTGGGAGCAGGGTATCGTAATAGTAGTCCACAGTGCCTCCAAGGGTGTAGTAACTTATATAGGGTTCTCCTGAGGTCTCCAGCAGTTTGGCCTTGTCCTCGTACCCCAGTTTGTGGAGGAGGGCTATGGCGTCTTCGCTTCGGGATTCATGGCGGTAGAAGGGGGTGCCGGCATCGGCAATTTCCTTCATCCTGACGCTGATGGCGCTGACGTCCTCGATTGTCAGGGCGGAGCCATCGGGCTTTGCCAGTTCGCAGTAATAGCCCTTGGAGATGGGCCTGCGCATGGTGATCTTGCTGCCGGGGAACAGGTCAATTGTGGCCTTGCTCAGCAGGAAGCACAGCGAGCGGCAATAAACGCCCCTGCCTCCGTATGTGCGGTAATCCAGGAACTCCACGTCGCGGTTGTTGTACACCTTGAATTTGAGGCCCTCCACAACGTTGTTGACCTTGGCGGCCAGGAAAGGATAAGGGTTGTCCAACTTGAATGCAGGGAGTATTTCCAACAGGGAGGTTCCTTCCTGGAAATCCAGGCTTGAGTCCGTGTTCTTGCAGTAGATGCGTACCATGTTCAGAAAGTGTTACTAATTCACTTGTAAATATACGAATTTATCTGCTTGTTAATTTGTATATTTGTAGAAACCGGATTAATCATAACACCTAAATAAATGAGCCAGGTACACGTTATAGCACACCCAATGATACAGCACAAGCTGTCCATCATGCGTGACAAGAATACGGGATCCAAGGATTTCCGCACCCTCCTGAACGAGATATCCCTCCTCATGGGATACGAAGTTACCCGCGACATTCCGCTGGAGGACTATGAAATAGAAACTCCTATCTGCCCCATGACCGCAAAGCGCGTCCCGGGCAAGAAACTGGCAATCGTGCCCATCCTCCGCGCCGGAATGGGTATGGTGGACGGCCTCCTGAGCCTCCTGCCTGTTGCAAAGGTGGGCCACATAGGCCTCTACCGCAATGAGGAAACCCACAAGCCGGTAGTCTACTACTGCAAGCTTCCCGCAGATATCGAGCACCGTATGGTAATAGTAACAGACCCCATGCTCGCAACCGGAGGCAGCTGCTGCGACGCCGTCTCAATGCTCAAGGAAAGGGGATGCGACAACATCCGCCTGATGTGCCTGGTGGCCGCCCCTGAGGGAATAGAGGCCATCCAGAGGGAACACCCTGACGTTGACATCTACGTTGCCGCTATAGACCGCGAACTGAACGAGAACGCCTACATAGTTCCAGGTCTTGGAGACGCCGGAGACAGAATTTTCGGAACCAAGTAATCAAGCAAAACTATAATGAAAAAGTTCTTGATGCCCCTGCTGGCGCTGCTGATGGCTGCCGGCTGCTCAACCGTGGATAAGAAGGCCGTAGAGGCCGCCATAGAGCGGCAGCTGGACATGTACCCCCAGACCACCCTCCAGGACATCTACAAGAGCTTTTACCAGGAGTGCTTCGGCCCCGGCCACATCATCGAGGACGAATACAGCGCCGCCGCCTACTTCCACCAGGAAACCAGCATCTCAACCGAGGAACCCTACGGAGGCTACCTGTACGAACCCACCGGCGCCAGCGGGGGATACTACCGCGTCAACCTCTACGCGGTCAACGCCGGCATCCTCCCCGCGGACGTCCTCCTCTCCGCCTTCCTCCGCAGCGCCCGCCCCGTCACTCAAGAAGGAATAAAGGAATGGAAAAAGACCTGGCGAACCGTAGCAAAGGTCGCCGCAGACTTCCACCTCAGGAATTACGAAACCCAGAAAGCAGAACTCGACGCCATCCTCCAGTCCGATTCCCCGGACAAGGCCGTCCACCACAGCGAAGCCTATAACGCAGCGTACGACCCGCATTACCGGATCGTACGCAAAGATATCTTTGAGCAGGAAGTCAAACCTTTCCTGACCAAATCTGCTAATCAGTGATCTCGCACGGCTTTCCCGCCTCCTGCCATCCCACGAAACCTGTATCAAGGTCTATGACCTTGTAACCATCTTCCGCCAGTATCCCCGCCGCCGTCTTGCTGCGCCTTCCCGTCCTGCAGTTCACCGCAATTGTCTTGTCCTTTGGCAGCAGCGCCCTTGCCTTCTCTAGGAAGTCATCCTTCTGTACATCAATGACTATGGAGCCCGGAATATGTCCTTCCTCCCACTCCTCCTGCGAGCGTACGTCAACCCGTATCACCTCCTTGTCTGAAATGGCCTTCTCGAACTCATCCACGGAAAGACTGACGAAACCGGCCCCCTGGCCTCCCTTAGCCTTGTACCTTCCCGCACACGCGGCAACCACCAGGGCAGCGCCCAGCACAATTACCGCAGTCAACAATGCATTCATTCTCATATCGCGTCTCTGTTACTATCAGAATAAAACTTCTATCAGTTATATTACTTCTACTACTTGTAAAGATAGCATATTTCTGAATAATTTCACTAAGATGGTTGACAAATCAGAAACTATTCCTATTTTTGTAAACAAAGATAACATATACTATGGACACCAAAGAATTATTTGGCAAGCGCCTTAAATGTGCAAGAGAAATGAAAGGATTCTCTATGGCAGACCTGGCAGGGGAGATGTCTGACATCATCTCCAGGCAGGCTATATGCAAATACGAGGCAGGAATAATGCTACCTGACAGCTCAGTACTCATTAGACTCGCCAATGCTTTAGGGGTTAAGATAGACTATTTCTTCCGTCCTTTCATAACTGGTTCACTCGCTGAAATTGAATTCCGCAAGAAGGCAAAGATGAGTGAAAAGTCCAGGAAAGCTCTTCAGCAGCAGGTAATGGACCACATTGAGAGGTATTATGAAATAGAAGATATTGTAGGAATAGATAATACCAACTTGCCTCTTTGCAAGAGAATAACCGTTTCTAACCGAAAAGATGTAATCTTATTCGCTCAACAACTCAGAAAGGAGTGGAATTTAGGTAATGACGGAATAACTGATGTTATAGGTCTGTTGGAGAGTAAAGGAATAAAAGTAATTGAGTTTGATGCTACCAACGACTTTGATGGCCTCAGTGGAAAGATTGGGAATGATATAGTCATCGTACTTAACTCTAATATCAGGCCCACTGAAAGGAAACGCTTTACCGCACTGCACGAGCTGGGACACCTTATATTGAAGTTTGACGAGGCTTTGGATGATAAAGCCAAAGAAAAGCTTTGCCATACCTTCGCAAGCGAATTCCTTCTCCCGATCGATGTTTTCAAATCCTTGCTTGGAGACATTACCAAAAGTACTCTGAATATGGTTAAATTCGCTGAGATCCAGCATAATTATGGTATTTCCATAGACGCTCTTCTAAAAAAAGCAGAGGATGAAGGTATGATAACCGGCAACCGGTACAAGACCTATCATATCCGCAAGAATACCGTCCCTGCTTTTAAAGAATATGTCGAAAGGAGCAGAATAGAGGAGGAAATTCCTCATAGATTCATCTCATTGGTTTACGATGCCTATTCAAATAGCTTGATAAGCGTATCAAAGGCCGCGACCTTATTGAATAAACCCGTTAACGAAGTGTTGGAAAAGGCGCTGTTTGTATAGAAGGATAATGAGATGGAGATAGTGGTTGTCAGCGATACTAACATTTTCATAGACCTATTTAAACTAGGGCTATTGAATGCTTTTTTTAACCTACCTTGGGAAATACATACAACTGATTTTGTCATCAACGAGTTGGAGGGCCCGGATGAGAAGGCATCGGCAGAGGTATATATCAAGCAAAACAGACTGATATTGGGGACGCTTAGCGCAGAAGATCTGAACGAGATTTTATTGCGTAGAGAAGCAACAGGGACAAGGGCGTCCTTTACTGACCACTCCGTATGTTATTATGCCAAGAAATACGGTTACACTATCTTGACAGGAGACAAACCCCTTAGGAAAATTGCGGAATCAGAAGGTGTCCCAGTTCACGGGATCCTCTACCTACTGGATGAATTGATCTATTATGGAATCCTGTCGCCATTATCCGCAGCTGAGGCGTTAGAACACCTAAATAGAATAAATTCTCGTCTTCCAATAGACGAAGTAGAAGCAAGATTAAAGAAATGGAAATAATGCACCACTTTCCCATCATAGTCCTCGCCTCCATCTTCGGCTTCCTCTTCCCGGCCGGCGCCCAGACCATCAAGAACGCCAGCTACTCCATAGTGGCCCACATCAAGGACGACGGCACCATCCAGGACGCATCCTACAGAATCACAGGCCACATCAAACCCGACGGCACCGTCCAAGACGCATCATACAGAATAATCCGCCACCTCAAATCCGACGGCACCGTCCAGGACGCATCATACAGAACAATTGGCCACATCAAAGGCGATGGCACCATCCAAGACGCAGCATACAAAATCATTGGCCACATCAAGTCCGACGGCACCGTCCAGGACGCAGCATACCGCACCATAGGCCACGCCGACGGCATCCCCCTCTCCTGGGCCGCGTATTATTTCTTTTTCAGTGAATAAAGCAATGCCTAAAAAACTATGAAGTATAAGAACTATTACACTTACCCTAAATACTCAGAAGGCGACAAGTCTTATTATGGGACTATTGATGACCTTCCGGAGGCATCAATGATAGAGGCTGATAATCTGGAAGAATACGAGCGCATATTTCATCAATATGTAGATGACCATCTGAATAAAAAGGAGCCCTCATCTGCTCCAAAAAGAACGCACAAAGGGTTAATAGCCTTGATCTGTGTTATCGCCTTCCTAGGTGTTGCTATTCTATCATGTCCGGATAAGCAATCCCACAAAGAAGCGATAACGGAAATGGTCAATGAAGTGATAACTGAAAGCAGCACATTAGACGAGGAGGATGCGGGCCTTGCACTGCTTGGCATGTCATTGTCCCAAGGAATATCGAACTGGATACTCGAAGGCGGATTAACCGTCAAGAATCACTTTGTTTGCAGCGTTGGCAAGTTCAATACAGGTACAGAAGAGAAAATGGTATCATTCGGCATTTTCGGTCACGTCTTTACTTTTGGTAAAGAGGCTCTTGCCGAGAACCTTAATGAACTATTCTAAACCCTACTGCTCTAATTCTCTGATAATAAGAGGAATTAGTAATTTGTCGGCAGGAAGCCACTCCACGCTATAAATGTCATCAATGGTTAGCCATTTCGCTGCTTCATGTTCGTTAAGATGCAATGCTTCTTCTAGAAGAGAACATATATAGCAGTGCATCGTAAGGTGGAACTTTGGGTAATCCCATTCAACAGTATAGAGGAATTTCTCTATTTGAATCTCAGTAGAAAGTTCTTCTTTAATCTCTCGAATTAGCGCTGTTTCAGGAGATTCTCCAACTTCCATTTTGCCTCCAGGGAATTCCCACCAATCTTTGAAATCTCCATATCCTCTTTGAGTTGCAAAAATCTTATCTCCTTTGCGAATGATCGCAGCAACAACTTCTATAGTTTTCATAGTGATTGCTCAGTAATGTATTCGTATAAATTGCTCTCAACCGGTGTATCAAGATGATAACCTATCTCAACTGCAGCAACATCTTCTGTGTCGGTCATAATGAACTGTTGAAGATGCCCATTATGATGCATAGTACCTAAGAAATAGAACTCTTTTGAAGTTTGGTCATCTTTATTTTTTCGTACGAATAGAGGCATAAGAATACCTCTTTCTGTACTATGAACCGCATTTTGTACGTCATCAGATTCAATAGTTCTTCTGCTTTTTGAGATAGCTGTTAATGAAGAAGGATCCGAGAATCTATCTTCATAACGGGTAGTAGCTGTGATATCTTCGTCTTTTTCGTAATTAATAAAGACTGGGTAAGTCTTTGAATATGAATCGTATTTATAACCACCAATATTCAATGATACTTCTTCTTTTTTCCATTGAAGAAGCCAACAAACTTCAGAATAAGTATATTTTTTATATAGATTGAATAGAGTATTTGAGTATGGCTTCGAATAATCTCGGTGGTATCGATAAATGCCAAAATCCACTAGTTCACAAACTGCAGTTCTAAAGGCGTTATTCTTTAATGCTTTTGAAAAAGCATCAGATAAAACAACCCCATTTCCTTTTTCAGAGACGAGTGCTATTTGGAATCTTTCGCCTCTAAAGAATCTACCGCATAATACATCTTTAATGCTTTGTTTTGATAGCTTATCTAAGGAAATACCATAACGGTGCTTCAGAACAGTTTCCCATAATTCTGACAACGAAGGATTGTCTATAAGGGTCTTCAGTAAAGCAAGTTCATGGATACGCATCCCAGAGGCAAATTTCCTAGAAATAAACTCTAAAATCTGATATTGTGTATCTGACCAGTTTTCTTTGAAATCAGCTTCATAATCTCTAAGGAAAGCCTGATATGAGCCTTTTTTATCTATAATACGAAGAGGATCCAATTCCCCCAAATCATCAAATTCAATCAAACGAGGGATTCGGCCAAGTTTATACTTAAGTGATTGATACTCTTTTTTTAGCAAACGGATTTGATTGAGGTCTGCTGCGTCAATAGATTTATAAATTCTGTCGCGAGATATCTCATCGAAATAAATTGTTGAAGCCCCCTTTATTACACTATTACCCTCCATCAAAGACCTACGAATATTGTCTTTATTCCCTGTCCTATCACCTGATAATGCTATAGGGATCATATAGTTTGTCTGGTAATTCCCTATGAAGTCAAGAACAATGACAAATTCCTTACCTTCAGCTTTACGAAGACCACGTCCTAGTTGCTGAACGAATATGATAGGGGATTCAGTAGGGCGAAGAAGGATAACCTGATTAATCTCAGGAATATCAACACCTTCATTGAAGATATCAACTGTAAAAATATAGTCTAGTCTATCCAAACGAGAGTCCGATACAAGACGCTCAATAGCATCTTCTCGTTCTTGTTGGGAATCATCACCAGAAAGCATAATTGTTTTATACTTTCCTGTTTGATTGAACTTTTCGCTTAATTCACGTGCTTCTTCTTTTCTGCTACAGAATATGAGGCCTTTAACTCTATTCCCACTGAAACCGTAATACTCTGCTCTTTCGATGATATACTTGACTCGTTTGTCTGAGGTAAGAAATCTAAAGCGACGTAGATCGTTATTATCTTCTCCGTCTATTTCCAAATCTGTGATTCCGAAGTAATGGAACGGGCATAGCATGTCATTCTCCAAAGCCTGTTGAAGACGGACCTCACAAGCAATATTGTGATCAAAGAGCTTGAATACATCAAAATCATCAGTCCTTTCGGGTGAAGCTGACATTCCCAGGAGCAAACGTGGCTTAAAATAATTGATAATTTTCTGATAACTCTCTGCTCCGGACCGGTGACACTCATCAAGAACAATAACAGAATAATCTGTTGGGCCAAACTGTTCGCGGATGTGTTCTTTAGCCATCATGTTCATTGTTGAGAACAAGAAATTCGCGCTTTTTGCTTGAGGGATATTGTTATTAGTTCCGCTGAGAAGCTCCATTGGTATCTTATTACCAAAGATGCGTTTATAGCTTTTAAGAGCTTGTCTATTAATCTGTTCTCTGTGAGAAAGAAATAGTGCTTTCTTACCATTCAGTATGTTTTCAGAGAAAAGCTTTCTTATAGCAAATGCAGAAGCATATGTTTTACCTGTTCCCGTAGCAGAAATTAACATCGCACGTTTTCCTCCGGAATGTATTATTTCCTCAATGTTATACGTGAATGTTTCTTGCATTGAATTAGGCTGAAGTTCTTTTGAATAGCCCAGATCGAGATTCTTTGTTAAACGTGTTATTTCTTCCCTCTCTTTTTGGCTGTTTTCATATAACTCAGCGTATTCTTCTCGGTATTCTTCGTAGCAGACAGAAGAGTCCCATAAATCATCAAATTCAGCCTCAATATCTTTTGCATAGGCGCCTTCGGTTGATGAAATTAATCTGGTATTCCACTCGTGGTTTTTAGTAATGGCGTCTTGGGTTAGATTGGAGCTACCAATAATAATGCGAAGATTATCGCCATTATGAAACATATAACCTTTGGTGTGAAAACCTATGTTGTTCTCACCAGTTTTGAATACTCGAACGTCAAGATTGCTTAAAGAGGAGAGTTTATCCAATGCGCGAGGATCGCTAAACATGAGGTAATCCGTAGTGAGGATTCGTCCACGAGTTCCATGATTCTCTAAGTCTTTTAACGTTCCTAGCAATGGAGCTATACCTCCCATAGTAATGAACGCGACGCTGATGAATAGATCATCGCAACCTTTCATCTCCTTTTCTAGAACTGTTAAGACCTTCTTCCCATGGGAGTTTGAGATAAAGCTAGGGGAATAAGACGGGTCAGAGTTATATGACGCATCAATGAATGCCTTATGGTATCCATCAACAAGTTTTCTGGTAGAGTAACTGCCCATTAAGAATCCCTATTTAGATGATCGCTAGTAAAGACAAAAATAACAAAAAAGCTCGAGAATTGAGAAGTATGGATGTGATTATCGGGAGGTCAATTTCGTGAATCTTAATTCTATGCAACGCACACATCGGTAACACAGAATAGTTGGCCGTGTGCAAAAAGGGGCTTGTTTGTCCACGAGAGCGCTTTTTTATGAGGGCGGTGTGCAAAACACGCCCTTTTTGCATACGGGGTGGCGGAAGATTCTTCGCTTCGCTCAGAATGACAGGGAAGGGCATTAGAGGGCGGCGATTAGGGCGTCAAGGTCGCCGACGACATCGTCAAAGAGCTTGTACATGAGTTCGGGCTCTTGCATTTCGGGGATGTAGACGATGACTTTTTTGCCGGCGCCGGACATCCAGCCGGCTTCGGTGTGGGCGCTGCGGCCGCAGGGGAGTACGAGGACGCAGGTATCGGCCCATTCAAGGGCCTTTTTATCGGCGTTGAACTGGCGTTGGGCCAGTGGGTGGTCCAATCCCTGTTCGTACTCGTTGAAGGTCCAGTTTGGGGCGTTCTGGTCGATGTCGGTCCAGTGGAAACCGGCGCCGCCGTGGGGCGGGTTGCGGAAGTCGTAGACTTCATGCCCGGCCTCACGGAGGCGCGATACCACTGCGGGATAGTATGTGTTCCTCCAGCTGGAGGCGACATATATTTTTGCCATTACTTGTTGCGGTTGCGGCGGCGGGCGGCGCGGCGGCGCTTGGCTTTCTTGCTGAAGAATTTGTTGTGGAGGCCAAGGGCCAGGAGGCCGATGAGGAATACAGAGATTATTATGATGGTGCCGGCGTTGGCGTCGTTGCCTTTGACGCGGCTCCACATTGCTATGAGTTTCTCTGTCTTGTCGCCCCAGTCGTGCTCAAGGACGCACATGTCCATGACGGATTTGTCAGGGTAGAGGACGGGGTTGACGCAGACGCTGGTGGCGTCCTCGCCAAAGAAGTAACTCAGGTCAACCGGGTCGTAGGAGTCGTCTATCTGGGATTCCATCACGGAGATGTCGCCGTTGGCGGATACGTAGCCTGTCTCCTCCATGTTGCGGATGGCTATGTCCGGGCGGCACATGAAGTCGATGAAGTAGGTGGCGGCCTTGACGTTGACGGCGTATTTGGGAATGACCCAGCCGTCGAACCAGACGGTGCTGCCTTCGGTGGGGACCATGTACTTGAGTTCCACGCCCACTTCAGCGCCTTCCTCGATGGCCCATACGGCGTCGCCGCTCCAGGTGAAGTTGATGTAGCCGCGCTCCTGGGTCATCTGCTCCTTGCCGAAGTCTGCCTCCCAGCCTGCAACCAGGTCCTTCGCCTGCTTCATGTAGGCTTCAACGTCGGCGATGGACTCGTCGGAGGAGTCCTCCATAAGGTCTGCAAGGGAAATCTCGCCTGCCTTCAACTCCTTCTGTTTCAGGTGGATGAGCACGGGGCCGTAGACGTCGCGGGGGGCGTCCTTGATGAAGATCTTGTCAGCGAACTTGGGGTTGGTGAGGATGGCCAGGGTGGAGGCTTCCTCGTCAGTGACGTATTTGGCGTTGTACAGGATGCCGGTGGTGCCCCACATATAGGCAACGGAGTACAGGTTGGCGTTGATCTCAGGGTTGATGCTCCAGAATACGCCTTCTATGAAGGGGGAGCGGCTCTGGTCTATGTAGTTCATCCCCTCCGGGAGATCGTCGAAACTCAGGGGGAGAAGGAGGTCGCTGTTGAGCATACGCTCGATGATGTAGTCCGAAGGGCACACCACGTCGTAGTCCTCGTGGCCTTTCTCGATCTTGGAGAGCATGGTCTCGTTGACGTCGAAGGTCTGGTAGATGACCTTGATGGGCTCTCCGGTCTGCTCCTCATACCACTCCTCGAACTCCGGGATGACGGACTCGTCAATGTAACTGGACCAGTTGTAGACCTTGAGGATCTGGGAACGGTCCTTGGCGCAGGAAACCAGCATCAGCGCTGCAAGCGCCCAGTAAAGGAATCTTTTCATTTATCTGTTCGCGGCTTTCTTGGCCAGGCGGGCCTGGCGGAGGTTAATGATTACGAGGAGTATGAGTATGGTGGCGAAAATGAGCGTCATCAGGGGGCGGAGCTCAGGGGTGAGGCCTCCCTTGCGTGCGTCCGTGTAGATATAGGTGGACAGGGTGTCCAGGCCTATGGTTCCGCGGGTGAAGAAGGTCACGGCAAAGTCGTCCAGGGACATTGTGAAGGCCAGGATGAAGCCGGAGATCATGCCGGGGCGTAACTGCGGGATCATGACCTTGCGCAGCGCCTGTCCAGGCGTGGCGCCCAGGTCAAGGGCCGCCTCGTACGTGTTGGGGTTCATCTGGGCCAGTTTGGGCATCACGTTGAGCACCACGTAAGGGGTGCAGAAAGTGATGTGGGCGAGCACCACGGTGGTGTAGCCCTGGCTGAAGCCCAGGAATATGAACAGCAGGAACAGTGATACACCGGTGATGATGTCCGGGTTGATCATTGGGATGTTGTTCAGGAACTGGATGGTGGCCTTCCTGCGGCCCTTCAGGTTGAAGATGCCGATGGCGGCTATTGTGCCAAGCAGGGTGGAGACGGCGGCGGCGATGAGGGCGATCAGGAGGGTGTTCTTGACCGCGGACATCAGGGCGGAGTCTCCCTGCATCATGCCGGAGAACAGGTTGGAGTACAGCTTGGTCGAGAAGCCGGTCCAGTTGCCCATGACGCGGGACTCAGTGAAGGAGAAGATCCCTATGAATACCAGCGGGGCGTAGAGCAGGATGAGCAGGAACCAGATATATGCCTGTGCAAAGAACTTCTTCATATCTAGATAAGCCCTCCTTCGGCTTTGCCGGCATGTTCATCATCGTCGTTGAAGAGAGTGGTGATGCCGATTATTACAAGCATTATCAAGGCCAGTGCGGCTCCGTAGTTCCACATTGAGGAGTTGATGTTCTCCTGGATGATGGTACCGAACAACTTTATCTTGTTGTTGGTGAGGAATTCAGAAATGGCAAAGGTGCTGACCGTGGGCATGAACACCATCATGATGCCGCTGGTCACGCCTGGCATGGAGAGCGGGAGGGTGACTTTGCGGAACACCTGTCCGGGGGTGGCGCCAAGGTCCTGCGCGGCTTCCGTGTAGGACTTGTCCATCTTGTTGAGGGTGTTGTAGATGGGGTAGATCATGAACGGCAGGTAGTCGTATGCCATACCAAAGAGCAGGGTGCCCTTTCCAAGGGTGACCCCGAATACGTTGAAGAGCTCGGCCGTTGCCAGGGTACGCATAAGAGCGTTGATCCACATAGGGAGGATGAACAGGATAACTGTCACGGCGCTGCGGTTAAGGTCCTTGCTTGCAAGGATATAGGCTGCAGGGTAGCCCAGCAGCAGGCAGATGGCCGTGTTCTCTATTGCAACCTCAAGCGAAAGGGCAAAGGTGCTCAGGGAATCGGCGTCCGTGAAGAAACGGGCTATGTTCTCAAAGGTGAAGTTGCCTTCTCCGTCCTGGAAAGCGTAAATGGCAATCAGGACCAGTGGCAGCACCACGAATATGAGCAGGAATATCAGGTAGGGGATACTCCAGCTGGACCTCTTAATTGTCATTTCTCTTGCTAAGTTTTATGGCCGACGGCTTGATGCTTATACCTACCAGGTCTCCCTTGTCCCAGATGTCCTGGGTGTCAACGTACAGATGGTCTCCGTTCTCAGTGAGGACGGTAAGATGGTAATGGTCTCCCTTGTAGAGAATCACGTAAACCTCTCCGGCAAGGGTGCCTTCTTCCTGATGGTCAAGGAGTTCGATGTCCTGGAAGTCCACCTTGGCTACGACTTCGTCTCCTGCCTCGGCTCCCGCCAGCGGCATGCACTCGAACTCTCCGCCAAGCAGATCAACGTGGTTCTCGTCAGTCATCACGCCCTCAAGGGTGTTGCAGACGCGCTCCTTGCGCATTACCTGGATATCGGACGGCTTGATGAGCATGCCCACCTTGCTGCCGGGCTCGAAGGCGTTGTAGTCCTGGATCATGAGCTCGTAGCCGCTGTCTGAATCCACGAACATCTCGTAGTGGACGCCCTTGAAGGTGCAGGACTTGACGGTGCCGCTGAACTGGGCTCCTTCCGTGTGGGACATGATGTAGATGTCCTCCGGACGGATGACTACGTCAACGGGATTGTTGGTGCCGAAGCCTTCGTCCACGCACTCGAAGTCGTGTCCTATGAAGTTGACCTTGCGGTCCTCTATCATCGTTCCGTTGAGGATGTTGCTCTCGCCTATGAAGTCTGCCACGAAGGAGTTCACGGGCTCGTTGTAGATGTCAGCGGGGGTGCCTATCTGCTGGATCTTGCCTTCGTTCATAACTACGATGGTGTCAGACAGGGTAAGGGCCTCTTCCTGGTCGTGGGTTACATATATGAAGGTGATGCCAAGTTTCTGGTGCATCTCCTTGAGTTCGATCTGCATGTCCTGGCGCATCTTGTGGTCCAGGGCGGAGAGCGGCTCGTCAAGGAGCAGCACCTTGGGCTGGTTCACAAGGGCCCGGGCGATAGCCACACGCTGCTGCTGGCCGCCGGAGAGGGACTCCACGTCGCGGTCCTCGTAGTCCGTCATGGACACCATCTTGAGCACTTTGCGCACGCGTTGCTCTATCTCCTTCTCAGGAACCTTGGCCAGTTTGAGGCCGAAGGCGATGTTGTCATACACGTCCAGGTGAGGGAAGAGGGCGTACCTCTGGAACACGGTGTTCAGGGTGCGCTTGTATGGAGGCATTCCGGAGATGTCCTTGCCGTCCATGTATACGGTGCCGGAGTCCGGGGTTGTGAATCCGGAGATCAGGCGCAGGGTAGTGGTCTTGCCGCAGCCGGAGGGTCCCAGCAGGGTCAGGAATTCGCCTTTCTTGATATCGAGGCTGATATTGTCCAGGACTTTCTTGCCTCCGAAGGACTTGGAGACATTCTCAAGCCTGATGATAACGTCTTTGTCAGTCATCTTGCAACTAGCGGGTGAAAAGGTTGGTCAGGTTAAGGTTATATGTGATTCCGCCGCTGAAGAGCGGTCCTTCAATGGTGTCATAGCAGGCCAGGGCGTGGAGCCTGAGGTCCTGGCTGTCCGCCAGGGGATAGTACTGCAGGGCGCCGCCGATGTAGCCGCGCTCGTAAGGCATGTCAAAATCCGGCAGGCCTCCTGCCTCGCAGCCTCCCTTTACAAGGAAGTCGAAGTGGTCTGAGATATGGAAATCCGCGGTGTACGCGAATGTGTGGCTGCTTGCGCCGTCGTAAAGGGCAAGGATGTAGTCAAGGCCCAGGGTGAGCCAGTCAGTCACGTCCAGCTGGTTGCCGCTGCCGAACAACTTTATGTTCTCTCCCTTTCCCTTGCCGTATTCCATGAGGTTGACGGACCACAGTGAGCGGTATATGTCAAAGTCTCCGGTCCACATTGCGGCGTAGGAGAGGAGTTTCTGGTCGAAAGGCTTGTAGTTGAAAGGTGAGGAAGTTGCCTGAAGTGTGAACGCGTTGGACTCGGAGGGGGTTGCGTATGTGAGTTTGCCGCCCCACTGATATACCTGCGCGTTGTTCCAGAATGAGGAGTTTATCTCCCAGTAACTGTCCCAGTCGTATTGGTCTATTTCAAATGAACCTATCGCTATGATGTCTTTTCCCACGGTGAATGACCAGTTGCCTAGGTTAAGGCTGACATTGGCCCAGTCACACCAGTTCAGGACGTCTGCGCGCCATGTGTTCTGGTAAAGTTCAGGGGTTGTAGGTTCATCACTGACCCAGTGATTGCTGATTGAGTAGGAGAAAAGTTCTCCGAGGTCACCCTCTACAAGAGTGTAGAGATAAGGGATAACAGGGTAGTCGAATCTTGCGATTACAGACACTTGCGGAACATTGCTTTCCGGGTCTGCCTCCTGGGCGAAAACAGGAGTGCAGCAAATGGCGCATACGGCCAAAAGCGACAAAATTCTCTTCATTCTATTAACTGTCAGAGCATAAAAGATTATTTAACGTCACAAATATCGCAAAAAATTTGGTATGTAAATAAAAATCTTTAAATTTGTATCCAGTAGTGATTACCGTATGACAAATATAGTTAGCGCATCCCTTATCCTCATCGTCCTTGTGGTCCTTCTGGTTCGCCTCTAGGTCTGGGATGTCGTTATAGATTTTAAAAGTTGAAGCCCATCTCAGACAAGACACTGAGAGAGGCTTTTTTTTTAAATACATATTTATGGGAAAAAAGACTTACAGAAGCGCGCAGACAATTACCGGCCGCAGGATGGCGGGGGCCAGGGCCCTCTGGAAGGCCTGTGGAATGACTTCTTCCCAGATGGGAAAGCCGGTCATTGCCATTGCAAATTCGTTCACCCAGTTTGTTCCGGGACACACGCACTTGCATGATGCCGGACAGTTGGTAAAGGAAGAGATTGAGAAACTGGGCTGCTTTGCCGCCGAGTTCAATACAATAGCCGTTGACGACGGAATTGCAATGGGGCATGACGGAATGCTCTATTCGCTGCCCTCGCGTGACCTGATAGCGGACAGCGTAGAATATATGTGTAACGCCCATAAGGCGGACGCGCTGGTTTGCATAAGCAATTGCGACAAGATCACCCCGGGTATGCTCATGGCCGCTATGAGGCTGAACATTCCGGCGGTTTTCGTTTCAGGAGGGCCAATGGAGGCCGGCGTGGCCGGATCCGCAAAGCTGGACCTCATTGACGCAATGATCAAGTCTGCGGATCCTTCCATGAGCGACGCCGACGTGGCCCAGATCGAGGCCGCCGCCTGCCCGGGCTGCGGATGCTGCTCCGGAATGTTTACCGCAAATTCCATGAACTGCCTCACCGAGGCCATTGGCATGGCGCTGCCGGGCAACGGCACGGTGCTGGCCACGCACGTGCGCAGGGCGGAACTCTTCCGCGAGGCTGCGCGCCTGATTGTGAATAATACTTACAAATATTATGACGAAGGCGACGAGAGCGTGCTGCCGCGGAGCATTGCCACGCGCCAGGCGTTCCTGAACGCCATGGCGCTGGACATTGCGATGGGTGGCTCCTCCAACACCGTGCTGCACCTGCTTGCAGTGGCGGCGGAGGCCGGCGTGAATTTCACGATGGACGACATTGACGCCCTGTCCCGCAAGGTGCCCTGCCTCTGCAAGGTTGCGCCCAATACGGCCAAGTACCACGTCGAGGACGTGGGCCGCGCCGGCGGCATCATGGCACTCATGGAGTGCCTGAACGACGCCGGCCTGGTGGACGCCTCCTGCAAAAGGGTGGACGGCCTCACGCTGGCGGACGCCATAGGCAAATACAGCCTGATGGGTGCCAGCGTTTCGGCCGAGGCCAAGGATATCTACAGCTGCGCCCCGGCCCGCCGCTTCAACATTGTGATGGGCTCGCAGGACACGCGCTTCGCATCCTTCGACACTGACCGTGCGGAAGGCTGCATCCGCGACGTGGCGCACGCCTATACAAAGGACGGCGGCCTGGCCGTGCTCAAGGGCAACGTTGCAGCTGACGGCTGCATAGTGAAGACAGCCGGCGTGGACGAGTCCATATTCCATTTCAGCGGCCCCGCAAAGGTGTTCGATTCGCAGGAAGAGGCCTGCGATGGCATCCTGGGCGGAAAGGTTGTGAGCGGAGACGTTGTAGTTATCCGCTATGAGGGCCCCAAGGGTGGCCCCGGAATGCAGGAAATGCTTTATCCTACCTCATATATCAAGTCAATGCACCTTGGAAAGGAGTGCGCCCTGATTACGGACGGACGCTTCAGCGGAGGTACGTCGGGCCTGAGCATAGGCCACATATCGCCGGAGGCCGCATCGGGCGGAATCATCGGCCTGGTAGAGGACGGAGACATCATAACAATAGACATTCCTTCAAGGAGCATCTCGCTTGAAGTGGGGGAGAGCGTACTTGAGGAGCGCCGCGCAAGGCAGTTGGCCCGCGGCAGGAAGGCATATACCCCCGCGACCAGGGACCGCAAGGTATCCAAGTCGCTCAAGGCATATGCCGCGATGGTTAGTTCGGCAGACAAGGGCGGAATACGCCTGATTGAAGAAGATTGATTATGGCAGAAAACGACAAAATGATCAAGGGTTCGCAAATCCTTATGCGCGCCCTCCAGGAAGAAGGCGTCAAGGTTATCTGGGGATATCCCGGCGGACAGATTATGCCCGTGTATGACGCTTTGTACGATTATCAGGATGTATTCAGGCACATACTGGTGCGCCACGAGCAGGGTGCCATCCACGCCGCGCAGGGTTATGCGCGCGTGAGCGGCAAGACCGGCGTGGTGCTGGTGACCTCCGGTCCGGGAGCCACCAACGTGATGACCGGTATTGCTGACGCAATGATAGATTCCACCCCCGTGGTCGTGATCAGCGGCCAGGTGGGCAACAATATGCTGGGAACAGACGCTTTCCAGGAGGCGGACGTGATAGGACTTTCAACGCCTGTCACAAAGTGGTGCTACCAGATCCGCCGTCCCCAGGACATAGCCCCAGCCGTGGCAAAGGCGTTCTACATCGCCTCCTCAGGCCGTCCGGGTCCTGTGCTCCTGGATATAACCAGGGACGCACAGGTGGGCCTTGCGGAGTATCACTTCGACCTCTGCACCTCCATCCGCAGTTACCGTCCCAACCCGCCTATGCCGGAGAAGGACGTCAGGACCGCCGCGGAGATGATAGCCCGCGCGGACAGGCCTTTGCTCATTTACGGACAGGGAATCACCCTTTCCGGAGCGGAGGACGCCCTCAAGGCATTCCTGGACAAGACCGGAATCCCCGCGACTTCAACGCTGCTGGGATTGAGCGCCCTGCCGTCAGACTACAAGCATTTCATTGGAATGGCCGGAATGCACGGCAACATCGCTCCAAACGTAATGACCCAGAAGTGCGACCTGCTGATAGCAATAGGAATGCGCTTTGACGACCGCGTGACCTGCAAGATGTCAGAGTACGCAAAGCAGGCGCGCAAGATACACGTAGACATTGACGAGGCGGAAATAGGCAAGAATATCCAGGTCGACCTGGGCGTCCACGGAGACGCCAAGGCCGTGCTGGAGCGCCTGACTGAACTGGTTCCGTCCTCAGACTATACAGAGTGGGAGAAAGTGGCCGAGAACTGCCGCAAGGCGGAGACCGCGGAGGTCATCAATCCTGAGATCCATCCAACCGAAGGCCCCATCACCATGGGCGAGGTTGTCAACACCGTGGCTGACATTGTGAAGGATTCAGCCATCGTAATAACCGACGTGGGCCAGAACCAGATGCTGGGAGCCCGCTACTCCCGCTTCAACCAGAAGCGCAGCCTGATCACCTCCGGCGGACTTGGCACAATGGGCTTCGGCCTGCCGGCCGCCATTGGAGCCAAGGTTGCCAGGCCGGACCGCCAGGTCTGCCTGTTCGTTGGCGACGGCGGCCTCCAGATGACCATCCAGGAACTGGGTACCATCATGCAGGAAGGCATCGGCGTAAAGATAGTAGTGCTCAACAACAACTGGCTGGGCAACGTGCGGCAGTGGCAGCAACTGTTCTGGAAGTCCCGCTATTCGTTCACAAGGCTGATCAATCCGGATTTCAAGGCCATCACGGAGGCTTACGGAATCAAGTACCTCCGCGTTGAGGACAGGGACAAACTGGCGGAGACCGTCAAGCAGATGATTGAGGAACCGGGTCCGTGCCTGCTTGAGGCATGCGTGCTGGAAGAGGGAATGGTATTCCCCATGATAGCCCCGGGAAAGAGTGTAGATGACATTATGGTTACCAAAGATAAATTGTTTGTATATGGAGAATGAGAAAATGTATCTGGTGGAGGTTTACACTGAGAACCAGGTAGGCCTCCTTGTTACGGTTACGGGAATCTTCAGCAGGCGCAGCCTGAACATTGACCGTCTTGAGACCGCTCCAACCCCCCTGGAGGGCATCCACGTGCTTTATATCACAACCGTCACCACGCTTAGCATGATACGCAAGGTGGTGCAGTTCCTGGAGAAGAAAGTGGACGTGGTCAAGGCCTTCTACAAGGAATATGAAGGCGAACAGCTGCTTACCACGCCTCACTTTGACCAGGTGCAGCTGGCTACGGTAGCCGAATTACTGAATATTGAATAACAAATTAAATAAGACATTTATGGCACAGATGAATTTTGGCGGCGTAATGGAGAATGTAGTTACCCGCGGAGAGTTTTCCATGGACAAGGCACACGAGGTGCTTGCAGGAAAGAAGATTGCAGTTATCGGCTACGGCGTACAGGGCCCCGGCCAGTCACTGAACCTCAAGGACAACGGATTTGACGTAATAATTGGCCAGCGTCAGGGCAAGACCTACGAGAAGGCCATCAAGGACGGCTGGGTTCCGGGAGAGACTCTCTTTGGAATCGAGGAGGCCTGCGACAAGGGAGACATCATCATGCTCCTCCTTTCAGATGCCGCGGTGCTTTCAGTATGGCCCACCATCAAGCCTTACCTCACCAAGGGCAAGACCCTCTACTTCTCACACGGATTCGCTATCACCTGGAACGACCGCACCGGCTGCGTTCCTCCTGAGGACGTCGACGTTATCATGGTAGCCCCCAAGGGCTCCGGCGCAACGGTTCGTTCACTGTTCCTCGAGGGCCGCGGAATCAACTCTTCCTACGCTATCTATCAGGACTACACAGGAAACGCTTACAATACAACCATCGCTTTGGGAATTGGAATCGGCTCAGGATATCTGTTCGAGACCACATTCCAGCGCGAGGCCGTTTCTGACCTCACCGGTGAGAGAGGATCCCTCATGGGAGCAATCCAGGGCCTTCTGAGCGCCCAGTACGAGGTGCTCCGCGAGAACGGACACTCTCCTTCCGAGGCGTTCAACGAGACCGTAGAGGAGCTCACCCAGTCCCTGATGCCGCTGTTCGCAGCAAAGGGAATGGACTGGATGTACGCAAACTGCTCCACCACCGCACAGAGGGGCGCCCTTGACTGGATGGGTCCTTTCCACGATGCCATCAAGCCTGTCGTACAGAAACTGTACGCCAGCGTAAAGAGCGGCAACGAGGCCCAGATCTCAATGGACAGCAACAGCAAGCCTGACTACCGCGAAGGCCTTGAGAAGGAACTGAAGGCCCTCCGCGAGAGCGAGATGTGGCAGACAGCCGCCACCGTGCGCAAACTCCGTCCCGAGAACAACAAGTAATCCACTTTTATGGACGATAAGGTTTACATATTTGACACCACGCTCCGCGACGGCGAACAGGTGCCCGGATGCCAGCTCAACACCGTTGAGAAGATCCAGGTGGCCAAGGCGCTGGAGGAACTTGGCGTCGATGTGATAGAGGCGGGATTCCCCATTTCCAGCCCCGGAGATTTCAACTCAGTCATTGAAATCTCCAAGGCTGTGACCTGGCCTACCATCTGCGCCCTGAGCCGCGCCGTCAAGAAAGACATTGACACCGCGGCGGAGGCGCTGCAGTACGCCAAGCACAAGAGGATCCACACCGGAATAGGCACATCGGACTACCACATCAAGTACAAGTTCGACTCCAACCGCGAGGAGATACTCCAGCGCGCGGTCGAGGCCGTCAAGTACGCCAAGAAGTATGTGGAGGACGTGGAGTTCTACGCGGAGGACGCGGGACGCACGGACAACGAGTACCTGGCACGCGTGGTTGAGGCCGTCATCAAGGCCGGAGCCACCGTGGTGAACATTCCGGATACTACGGGATATTGCCTGCCGGCGGAGTACTCGGAGAAGATCAAGTATCTGTTCGAGCACGTGGACGGCATCCAGAACGCCATAATCTCCACCCACTGCCACAACGACCTGGGAATGGCCACGGCCAACACCATGGCCGGCATCATGGCCGGAGCGCGCCAGGCGGAGGTTACCATAAACGGAATTGGCGAGAGGGCCGGAAACACCTCGCTGGAGGAAGTTGTGATGATCCTCAAGTGCCACAAGAACCTTGGGGTGCACACGGACATCAACAACCGCAAGATCTATCCGCTGAGCCGCACCGTGTCAAGCCTGATGAACATGCCGGTACAGCCCAACAAGGCCATCGTGGGAAAGAACGCTTTTGCGCATTCCTCCGGAATCCACCAGGACGGCGTGCTCAAGAACATGTCCACATACGAGATCATGGACCCGCAGGACGTGGGCCTGGATGCCAACAGCATAGTGCTCACCGCCAGGAGCGGACGCGCCGCACTCAAGCACAGGCTTGAGGTGCTGGGCGTCAAGAAAAGCGGTGAGGACCTGGACAAGATCTACGACGCCTTCCTGCTGCTTGCAGACAAGAAGAAAGAGATCCATGACGACGACCTGCTCCTCCTTGCGGGCGCGCACGGCCAGGACCACCACATCAAGCTGGAGTACCTTCAGGTAACCAGCGGCATTGGGGTGCGCCAGGTGGCCAGCGTGGGCCTGAACATAGCGGGCGAGCAGTTCGAGTCCGCTTCCACGGGCAACGGCCCGGTTGACGCGGCCATCAACGCCATCAGGAACATAATCCGCAGGAGCGTTGTCATCAAGGAACTCACAATCCAGAACATTGCCGGCGGTTCCGACGATACCTGCAAGGTACATATGCAGGTGGAGAGTGACGGACACATCTATTACGGATTCGGTACCAATACGGACATAGTGGCGTCCTCAGTGGAGGCCTATGTGGATTGCCTTAATAAAATCCAGAAGTAATGAATACGCTTTTTGACAAGATTTGGGACTCGCACGTGGTATCGCTGATACCGGACGGCCCAACCCAGTTATACATAGACAGGCTTTACTGTCACGAGGTCACCAGCCCGCAGGCGTTCGACGGCCTGCGCGCACGCGGGATCAAGTGCTTCCGGCCGGAGAAGATATTCTGCATGCCGGACCACAACACCCCCACGCACGACCAGGACAAGCCAATCGAGGATCCCGTATCCAAGCGCCAGGTGGACAGCCTGGAGCGCAACGCCAAGGAGTTCGGGCTCAACTACTTTGGGATGATGCATCCAAAGAACGGCATCATCCACGTAGTTGGACCTGAGAGGGGACTGTCCCTGCCGGGAATGACCATTGTGTGCGGAGACTCGCACACATCCACCCACGGCGCTATGGGTGCCGTTGCCTTTGGCATAGGCACCAGCGAAGTGGAGATGGTGCTGGCTTCGCAGTGCATCCTTCAGCAGAAGCCTAAGTCGATGCGCATCAACATAGAGGGCAAACTGGGAAAGGGCGTGACCGCCAAGGACATGGCCCTGTACCTGATGATGAAACTCACCACCAGCGGAGCCACCGGATACTTTGTGGAGTACGCCGGAGAGGCCGTGCGCAGCCTTTCAATGGAAGGCCGCCTTACCCTGAGCAACCTGTCGATAGAGATGGGCGCCAGGGGAGGATTTATCGCTCCTGACGAGGTTACATTCGAGTACCTGAAGGGACGCGAGTATGCGCCCAAGGGCGAGGAGTGGGACAAGGCCGTGGCATATTGGAGGACGCTCAAGAGCGGAGACGACGCCGTCTTTGACAAGGAACTGTTCTTTGACGCGGCTGACATCAAGCCCATGATCACCTACGGAACCAATCCGGGAATGGGCATGCCAATAGATGCCAATATTCCTGTTCCGCAGTGCAAAGCCCTTGACTATATGGGATTTACGAGCGGGCAGAGCCTCCTTGGCCATAAGATAGACTATGTATTCCTGGGTGCGTGCACCAACGGAAGGATAGAGGACTTCAGGGCTTTCGCGTCCCTTGTCAAGGGATATAAGAAAGCCGAGGGCGTAACCGCCTGGCTGGTCCCCGGATCCTGGATGGTAGACGCCCAGATCAGGGAGGAAGGCCTTGACAAGGTACTGGAGGAAGCAGGCTTCGAGATCCGTCAGCCGGGCTGCTCCGCCTGCCTTGCAATGAACGACGACAAGATTCCGGCAGGGAAGTATTCTGTTTCTACCAGCAACAGGAACTTCGAGGGCCGGCAGGGGCCGGGCTCGCGGACGCTGCTTGCAAGTCCGCTCACCGCTGCCGCTGCCGCCATTACCGGCGTAGTAACCGATCCACGTAAATTCTTGTAGACCATGAAGCAGAAATTTGACATAATAGAGAGCAGCTGCATTCCTCTTCCTTTGGAGAATGTGGATACGGACCAGATAATCCCGGCGCGTTTCCTCAAGGCCGTGACCAGGGACGAGAAGTTCTTTGGCGAGAACCTGTTCCGCGACTGGCGCTACAAGCCGGACGGAAGCCTTAACAAGGACTTTGTCCTGAACGACCCGCGCTACAGCGGAGAGATACTGGTTGCCGGAAAGAACTTCGGTTCCGGATCAAGCCGCGAGCATGCCGCATGGGCTATCGCAGGATACGGCTTCAGGGTTGTGATATCCAGTTATTTCGCTGATATACACCGCAATAACGAACTCAACAACTTTGTCCTTCCGGTGGTTGTAAGCGAGAAGTTCCTGGCTGAACTGTTCGATTCCATAGCAAAGGATCCTGCTACGCGCGTAAGGGTTGACGTGGGCGCGAAGACCGTCACCAACCTGGCAACCGGCAGCACGGAGTCCTTCCCTCTGGGAGAGTACAAGCAGTACTGCCTGATGAACGCCCTGGACGACATAGATTATCTGCTTCAGCAGAAATCCAAGATTGAAGATTACGAAAAGAAAAGCAAATGAATCCCAGGCAGAGAATAGAGGTGATGGACACCACCCTGAGGGACGGTGAGCAGACGGCGGGCGTTTCGTTCAACGCGGGCGAAAAGCTCACCATAGCCAAGCTGCTCCTGAGGGAACTGAAGGTCAACCGCCTGGAGGTGGCTTCCGCCCGCGTGTCGCTTGGCGAGAAGCAGGCCCTGACGGAAATATGCAACTGGGCGGCCCAGAAGGGCTTCCTGGACAGCATAGAGGTGCTGGGCCTGGTTGACGGGAACCTTTCCGTGGACTGGATATCGTCTTGCGGATGCAAGGTGGTGAACATACTTTGCAAAGGATCCCTGAGACACGTGACAAAGCAGTTGCGCAAGTCCCCCCAGCAGCATCTGAACGACATCATCCAGGTAATTGACTATGCTCACTCAAAGGGTATGGTTGTGAACGTATATCTGGAGGACTGGTCCCACGGCATGATTGACAGCCGGGACTATGTGGCCTTCCTGGTGAACGGCCTCAAGGAGAGGGACGTGAAACGCTTCATGCTTCCTGACACCCTGGGTATCCTGAATCCAGACCAGACTTACGAGTTCTGCAAATGGATGGTGGACACCTGGCCGGACCTTCACTTCGACTTCCACGCCCATAACGACTACGACCTGGCCGTGGCCAATACCTACGCCGCCATAAAGGCTGGCTTCCAGGGTATCCATACCACGGTGAACGGCCTTGGAGAGAGGACCGGAAACGCCCCCGTATCCAGCCTGGTGGCCATAATGAACGACCACCTGCACGTGGAGAACACCCTTGAGGAGGGCGCCCTGATGCACGTGTGCCGCTATGTGGAGAGCATATCGGGAATAAGGATCCCTTCCAACAAGCCTTTGATAGGGGAGTCAGTGTTCACGCAGAGCAGCGGCGTACACGCGGACGGCGACAACAAGGACCGCCTGTACATGAACGACCTGCTGCCCGAGCGCTTCGGCCGCGTTCGCCGCTATGCCCTTGGCAAGACCAGCGGCAAGGCCAACATACGCGAGAACCTCAAGGAACTTGGAATCAACCTTACTGAAGACCAGATCAAGGCCGTTACCCAGAGGGTTGTGGAACTTGGAGACAAGAAGCAGGACGTGAGTCCGGAGGACCTGCCGTTCATAATCGCGGACGTCCTCAAGGGAGGTCACGACCCGGCGGAGGACAAGATCCACATTGTGAACTACAGCCTCCAGTTGGCCCGTGGAATGCGTCCTGTGGCCGTTGTGAAGATCCAGATCTACGGAACGGAATACGAGGATTCCAGTGCCGGCGACGGACAGTACGACGCCTTCATGAAGGCCCTGTGGAAGATATACGACAGCCTTGGAAAGCCTCACCCGGTACTTGTTGACTATCAGGTTACCATCCCTCCGGGAGGACGTACTGACGCCCTTGTTGCGGCTACCATCAGCTGGAACTTCCAGGGCAGCGAGTTCAAGACCAGGGGAATTGATTCCGACCAGACCGAGGCGGCCATCAAGGCCACTCTCAAAATGCTGAATATAGTAGAGACCAAAATATGAAAATGAAGATTGCGAAACTTCCGGGCGACGGCATCGGACCGGAGGTTGTTGAGCAGGCCGTCAAGGCCGTGGATGCCATATGTGAGAAATTCGGCCATGAGGTAAGTTATACTTCAGCGCTGGTGGGAGCGTGCGCCATCGAGGCCACGGGCTCCGCGTATCCAGACAGCACGCATCAGCTGTGTCTGGATAGCGACGCCGTGCTCTTCGGCGCCGTGGGCGACCCCAAGTACGACAACGACCCCACCGCAAAGGTACGTCCGGAGCAGGGCCTCCTTGCAATGCGCAAGAACCTTGGCCTGTACGCCAACCTGAGGCCAGTGGAGACCTTCGACAAACTCGTAGGCAAGTCTCCTCTGAAAGAGGAACTGGTGAGCGGGGCCGATTTCATGTGCATCCGCGAACTTACAGGAGGAATGTACTTCGGCAAAAAGGGCCGCGAGGACAACGGGGACACCGCGTATGACACCAACATATACCATCGTTATGAGGTTGAGCGCATCCTGAAACTTGGCTTCGAGTATGCCATGCGCCGCCGCAAGCACCTCACAGTGGTTGACAAGGCCAACGTACTGGAGTCTTCCAGGCTCTGGAGGCAGATCGCCCAGGAAATGGCTCCCAAGTATCCTGAAGTCACCACTGACTATATGTTCGTGGACAACGCCGCAATGCAGCTGATCCGCCAGCCAAAGTTCTTTGACGTGATGGTTACGGAGAACACCTTCGGAGACATCCTTACTGACGAGGCCAGTGTCATCACCGGCTCGATGGGACTGCTTGCTTCAGCATCTATCGGCGAGCATACCAGCGTGTTCGAGCCTATCCACGGCTCGTATCCGCAGGCTGCCGGAAAGAACATTGCCAATCCATTGGCAACCATCCTTTCCGCAGCCATGATGTTCGAGTACGCCTTCGGGCTCATGGAGGAGGGCAAGGCCATACGCAAGGCCGTAGCCGCCTCAATTGACCAGAACATAGTTACCGAGGACCTTGCCGCGGGCGGAAAGGCCTACAGCACATCCGAGGTTGGAGACTGGGTAGCAGATTATATCAGAAAGAATTAAAAACCACATACTTATGCAGAATTTGGACTGGTCCAATCTTTCCTTCAAGTACAGGAAGACTTACGCGATGATAGTAAGCTATTACCGCGACGGAGAGTGGAGCGCTCCGGTGGCTACAAAAGACTTCAATTTTGTTTTTAACGCCTATGCGGGCGTGTTCCATTATGCCAACGCCTGCTTCGAGGGCCTCAAGGCTTTCCGCGGTGCCGATGGCAAGCTCCGCATGTTCCGCCCTGACCAGAACGCCAAGCGTATCCAGGACAGCGGCGGCTACCTTGACATGGCCACCCCTTCGGAGGAGATGTTCATCGAGATGTGCGCCATGTGCGTCAAGGAGAACATCGACTATGTGCCGCCTTACGGATATGGCGCGTCGCTCTATATCCGCCCTGTGCTTATCGGCATTAATCCCCAGTTGGGAATTGCATCGTCCAAGGATGTGGTCTTCGCGGTTATGTGCGCCCCGGTTGGAACATACTCCGGAGCAGCCAGCCTGAGCACCGGAACTGCCGTATTGTCAAGGAATTACGACCGCGCCGCCCCCAATGGAACCGGTCATTTCAAGATTGCGGCCAACTATGCCACATCCCTGCATCCGTACAACCTTTCCCATAAAATGGGATACAGGGAACTGCTCTATCTTGATCCCGCGCAGAAGAAGTACATAGACGAGTTCGGTTCATCCAACTTCCTGGCAATTAAGGGCGACACCTACGTGACTCCGCTTTCGGATTCCGTACTGCCTTCAATTACCAACAAGTCCCTCCAGCAGGCCGCCCTTGACCTTGGCTACAAGGTTGAGAAGAGGCGCGTGCCGGTTGAGGAACTTTCCGAGTTCGACGAGGTCAACGCCTGCGGCACCGCCGTCGTGATCACTCCAATTGGAAGCATCGACGACAAGCCCGCCCTTGAGAGCGACGTCATCACAAAGACTTATACGTTTGGAGATCCTTCCAAGGTAGGCCCCGTCAGCGAGAAGCTCTACAACTACCTCCGCGGCATCCAGGACGGCGTCCTCGATGACCCTCACAACTGGTGCTACTTCCTGTAGCCCTCCGAGACTCAGCGGCTAGAAGGCAACAGGGGTGAAAAGTGCAACAAAGCAGGCTTAACGCCGAAAGCACTTTTCACCCCTGCTGCCTTCCTGCCGCTTTCCCGTGTGCAAAAGGGCTCGTTTTTGCCTACGGGAGCCTGAAAAATCGCTTCCCGTGTGCAAAAAGGGTCGTTTTTGCATACGACTGACAATTAAACGTTTATTGTACGGCTATTTCTCTTGACCCTGCGTACTTTTATGGTCATGAAGACCATAGACTACGATACCGTTTCTTTGTCCAGGAAAGAAGACCAACTTGAATTCCTTTTTAATTCCAAAGGCCCTTTCTGGCACCTATGCACTCCCGGTACCAATCAGGAAATAATATTCCATTCCGAAGATGATTACAAGTATGGGATTACTTCCGCCGCAATGAGTCTGGATGGTAAAGTCAGAATCATCGCATCGGCAGTAATGTCTAACCATATTCACGATATACTCTCAGGGACAAAAGCAGCCTGCTATGAATATTTTGAAAGGCGGAAGTCATTTCTCAGAAGATACTGCCAGGCAGTTGGATTGAAAGTAGACTTTAGTTCTTTCAATTGTTCAGTCCTACCTATTGAAAACCTCTCGGCTTTGAGGACGGAGATTGCATATGTCAACAGGAATGGTTACTTGGTTAATCCGCAATGTACCCCTTTTTCGTACAAGTGGAGCACAGGAATGTATTATTTCAACCCGGCTGCTTGCTCAGGTGGGAGCCTTTTCTCTGAATTGACTTATAGAGAGAAACGGGCAATAACTCACAGCCGTCTGGTGGAATTGCCTTCAAACTATCTGGCCAAAGAGGGAGCCATCCACATTCCCTCATTTATAAATATCAAAGAAGGAGAGAGTTGGTATCGTGATGCACATCAGTATTTTAACTTGCTTTCACGCAATCGCGAAGCATACAGTGAAGTGGCCAAGCGTCTTGGAGACGAAATCTTCCTTACTGACAATGAACTGTTTGACGCTTTGTGCGGGCTTTGTAGACGGAAGTTCGGAGAATCCAGACCTTCAGCGTTATCGCCTAATGATAAAATAGCAGTGGCGGTGATTATGAAAAAAGAATATCACGCATCAAACGGACAGATACGACGGATGCTCAAACTCTCCGACCAAGTAGTTAAAGAACTCTTTCCGTAAAGAATCAGACCGCACGTGTGCAAAAAGGGCCTTTCTTGCCTACGGGAGCTTTGAAACGGTGGCGATTATCCCAGGTTGCGGAAGATGAGCCAGTCGGGGGCGTGGTAGGTGAAGTAGCCTATCAGGATAATACCGACAATTGCCAATGCAGTCCAGAGGACCCAGTTCTTTTGGACTGCATTGCTTTTGCTCCAGCGTTTGGCAAGTTGGACGGCGCCCACCATTGCGGCAATGTAGATGATGATGTCCAGGAACATAAGTTCGTGGCGGACAAAGACCCAATAGGCGAAGAAAGCCGCCACGATCATTGGCATTACAGCCAGGCCTCCAAGGATGGGAGCGCCTATCTGGCGTATGTCACGCCTGGTTACGGCCAGGTATATGCTGAGCAGCAGCATAGGGTAGAAAACCATCTTCATATGTGCCATCACGCTCTCAATAACCGGGAAGATATATCCCCAGAAATGGTTGAAGAAAGGAGCGTGGTGCACAAAATGCATCCCAGTCCCCAATATGATGAGGACGACGGTTACAATTATGGTTTCCCTGCGTGACATTGTATGAGATTTATTCGCTGTAGAAGGAGCCGGGGAGGGGATGGCAGTTGTAGCCGGAGGCCATGGATTCGCCATAGGCGCCGGCGGATCGGATGGCGATGAAGTCGCCGCGGCGGCAGCGGTCAAGGCTGACGCCCTTGGCGAAGACGTCGGAGCTCTCGCAGACGGGGCCTACAACGTCGTAGGTCTCTTCCGGTTCGTTGGAGGAGATGTTCTCCACTCTGTGATACGCTTTATAGAGGGCGGGGCGGATGAGTTCCGTCATGCTGCCGTCTATGATGGCGAACTTGCGGGTGGTGCCTTCCTTCACGTACAGGACTCTTGATATCAGGGAACCGCAGGGGGCCACCAGGGCGCGGCCCAGTTCAAAGTGAACCAGCTGGCCGGGCTGCTTGTTCAGGAAACGCTTGAAGGTGTCAAAGTAACTCTTGAAGTCCGCAATGTCCAGATGGTTGGGGTGATGGTAGTCGATTCCAAGGCCGCCGCCGACGTTGATGTCGCCGGGGTTGATTCCCGCGCGGACAATCTTTTCCGTCACGTAGTTGGCCCGGTTGCAGAGGGCGGCAAAATCGTCCATCTCCAGGATCTGGGAACCAATGTGGTAGTGGATTCCAAGGAACTTCACGTTGTTTAGGCCAAGCGTAAGTTGCAGAACACCAGGGAGTTGCTCGTAGTTGATGCCAAATTTGTTCTCCGCCAGGCCGGTAGTGATGTTGGCGTGGGTATGGGCACCGATGTCCGGGTTGACCCTGAGGCTTACAGGTGCCACGACGCCCTTTGCCGCGGCCAGTTCGTCAATAACCATCAGCTCCGCTGCGGATTCCACGTTGAAGCGGGCAATTCCAAGGTCCAGGCCAAGGTTGATTTCCTCGTCACTCTTGCCAACACCGGCGAAGACTATCTGCGAAGGCTTGAAGCCTGCGTCAACCGCGGCGCGAATCTCGCCGCCGCTCACGCAGTCCGCGCCAAAGCCGTACGCCGCAATTGTCTGCAGGATACGCGGGTTGTTGTTGGCCTTTACCGCATAGTGCATCCGGTAATCCGGATTCTGCCTGAAGATATCCTTGATGGTATCCAGGGTGCGGCGGAGGAGGGCCATGTCGTAATAGTAGAACGGCGTGCGGAGACCCTCGAACTCCTTTATAGGGAAAGTACCTTTAAGCATTGTCAAACAGGCATTTGCTAAGTGACTGCAGTGCGCGTTTCTTGTCTTCTTCCTTTACCAGGAAGGATATGTTGTAGTTGCTTCCTCCAAAGGAAACCATCCTGACGGGGATGTCCTTCATGGCCTCCATGGCCCTGCTCTCGAATCCCAGGTTGCTCCAGTCCATGTCACCTACTACGCAGATTATGCACATGTCAAGGTCTACTGAAACGGAGCCGTATTTCTTAAGGTCGTGGATGATCTCGTTGAGGTGCTTGGTGTTGTCTATGGTCACTGATACGCCCACCTCGGAGGTGGCGATCATGTCTATTGAAGTCTGGTAACTTTCGAAAATCTCGAATACCTTGCGCAGGAAACCGTACGCCAGGAGCATCCTGGAGGACTTAATCTTGATTGCGGCAATGTTGTCCTTGGCGGCCACGGCCTTGATGGAACCCTTCTCCGAATAGTTGTCGATGAGGGTGCCGGGGGCCTCCGGCTGCATTGTGTTGAGCAGGCGGACCGGGACGTTGGCGAATTTTGCAGGCTGGATGCACGTAGGGTGCAGGATCTTGGCGCCGAAGTAAGCCAGCTCCGCGGCCTCCTCAAAGTTCAGGTGCCTTACGGCCGATGTCTTGTCCACAACGCGCGGGTCGTTGTTGTGCATGCCGTCGATGTCGGTCCAGATCTGGATTTCTTCGGCTTCCAGGGCAGCGCCTATCAGCGATGCGGTGTAGTCCGAGCCGCCCCTCTGGAGGTTGTCAATCTCGTCCTTTATGTTGGTGCAGATGAAGCCCTGGGTTATGTAGAGGGTTGCATCGTCATTCTTGGCAAGGAGAGCGGAGAGTTTCTCGCGAATGTAGTCCAGGTCAGGCTCGCCGTTGATGTCCAGTTTCATGAATTCCAGCGCGGGGAGGAGGACGGCGTTCACGCCTTGCTCCTGCAGGTAGCAGGTCATCATGTAGGTGGACATCAGTTCGCCCTGGGCCAGGATTATCTTTTCCTCGGTGGAGGAGAAGTACTCGCGGGTGAAACTGTTTATGTAGGAGAATATGCCCTGGAGGTAGTCCCAGGCCTTTTTTCTGGCTTCTGCGGTGGAGTAGAGCTCCTCTACCGTGGCGCGGTATTTAGCCTTGAGGCCGCTCATTATGTCCTTGAAGCCTTCGGTGTTCCTGTTGTACAGATAGCCGGCGATCTCCACCAGTGTGTTGGTGGTTCCGGACATTGCGGAAAGGACAACTATGTTCTTGCCGGCATTCTTAACGAGCCCGGCAACCGCCTGTATCCTCTGTGCGGAGCCAACTGAGGTTCCGCCAAATTTCATAACCTTCATAACTGGGATATTCTGTTTATTTATGATCTTGTTCAAATGCTGCCATGCGCTCCTCGAGAACGTCATAGAGTTCCTCGCGCATGCGGCTTACACAGGCGCGCACACCCTGCTGGTGGCTGCCGGTGGTGGAAAGGGAGATGCTGCTGACTCCGTAGTACATCAGTTCAAGGAGCAGCTGCTCTCCGGTGAGGCCCTTGTAACCCAGGGTGAAGAAGAAGCCGTCGCCAACGGGCATTGTCACGTCGTAGTCATAGACCACGTTGAAGCCGTGGCGGCAGAAGATCTCCTTCATGCGGTTGGCGCGGCGCTCGTAATCGCGGATGTCCTCCACAAAATCGATGACGCCGTCGCAGGCAAGTTCAAGCATCTTGGCGTAGCCGTACTGGGTGGTTGCGGTGCAGCCGCTGGTGATCATGTAAAGGATTGAGGCTGTGAGGCTTACGCCGAACACGCCCGCATCCTTGTAGCGATGCGCCAGGGCGGGGTACTGCTTTTCGTAAAGCTTGTCGCTGATGCAGCAAAGGGCGATGCGCTGCCCCGCGTAACTGAAAATCTTGGATGCTGAAAGCATAAGGATGTAGTTGTCAGTGTAGCGGGCAACGGTGGGGAGGTAGGGCGCCTCGAAGGGCTTGCCCAGCGGGCGGCGGAAGTCCATGCAGAAGTATGCGAGGTCTTCCATGACAACCACGTCGTACTTGGTGGCCAGTTTGCCTATCACCTCAAGTTCGTCCTCTTCCAGGCAGATCCACGCGGGATTGTTGGGGTTGGAGTAAACTATTGCGGCGATGTCGCCTGCGGCGAATTCCTTCTCCAGGACAGGCTCCAGGGCCTTTGCTCCGCGGCAGGGGAATATGTCGAACTCGCGCCACTCAATGCCAAGGACGCGCAACTGTGACTTCTGGATGGGGAAACCCGGATCTATGAAAAGGACCTTGTCCTTGCCGGGGATGCGCTGGGTGCAGGCTATGAACGATCCGAAAGACGCCGCTACCGAACCCGTGGTGGGAACGCAGGAGCGCGGGGAAACGTCCACGTTGATGAAGGCCTTGATGAAGCGCGAGGCGGCGTCCTTCAGTTCCGGGACGCCTGCGGCGGCCGGATACTGGGAGCCTATGCCGCTGTCAAGCGCGGCCTTTTCCGCTTCCACTCCGTATTTGTTGATGGGGAGGCCCGGGGAACCCTGGTCCATCCTGATGAACGGGATGCCGGTGGTCTGCTCAAGATATTGCGCTACAAGGAGAACCTCGCCGATTGTTGCATTGGAAAGGTCTTCCACATTCTTTTCCCTGCAGGCCTGGGCCACTAATTCTTCGCTGAAAATCTTCATTTTTCAATACACTACCAATAAAACATTCAAATATAGCAATAATATCCGAAAATAGTTATGGTGTAAGTATTTGCATTATCTATTATTATTACGTAAATTGCGTAACGCAAAATACGTAATAGTATGAATCCAGTTCAGAAGACACAGAATCCATTCATAATCCGGGGCTATGCCGGTCCGGAATTCTTTTGTGACAGACAGAAAGAGACATCGGCGCTTTTATCCGCGCTTGAAGCAGGGAGGGATGTGGTACTTGTTTCGCCAAGGCGCATCGGCAAAACCGGCCTGATCCATCATCTGTTCCATAATCTCCGCATACAGTCTCCGGATATCCATACATTTTACATGGATATTTATCCAACCCAGAATCTGTCGGATTTTGTAGAATTCTTGGGAGAAACCATACTTGGACAACTTGACGCGCCTATGGAAAAAGCTATGGAGCGCGTCATGAGGTACGTGCACAGTCTGGTTCCAAAGTTCTCGGTGGATCCCCTGACGAGTTCTCCAATAGTGTCACTGGATACTGCAGAAAGAGACAACAAGGCAACCCTGAAAGAGATTTTCGAGTATCTGAAATCTTCAGAGAAACAGTGTTACATAGCGATAGACGAGTTCCAGCAGATCAACGAGTATCCGGAGAAAGGGGTGGAGGCATTGCTGAGGTCATATATACAGTTTCTTCCAAACGTCCACTTCATTTTTGCCGGGAGCAAGCAGCATATGCTGCAGGACATGTTCCTGCTGCCAAAGAGACCGTTCTACCAGTCAGCCCAGATGATGGACCTGCATCCGTTGGACAGGGAGGAATATTATCAGTTCTGCTCAAGGATGTGCCTGAGGCGCAGCCTGTTCCTGGACCGTGAACTGTTCTATGGCCTATATGACCGTTTTTCCGGCTATACCTGGTATATCCAGCAGGTGATGAACCGCCTGTACGGGTTTGAGGTGTCACCGGTGCAGGAACTGGTGGACTTTGCTGTGAGGGAGATAGTGTCCGAGCAGTCAGATGCATATGCAAGGCTTTACAACCTGCTGTCTGCGGGCTGCCGAAAGCTGATGAAGGCGGTGGCCAAAGAAGGATGTGTAAAGGGAATCCTGTCAGGATCCTTCATAGCGCGGTATGGCCTGAAGGCGGCCAGTTCAGTGCAGACTTCACTTCGCAAGTTGATGGATAACGAACTGATTAGCAAGACTGAAGATGGTTACACTATAAGCGACCGCTTTATGGCGGATTGGCTCAGGACTTTGTAGTTATTTAAAAAAGTTGTACTTTTAAGGTATGAAGATATCACAGATGCTGAAGGGGGCGGAGAGGCCGTATCCGTCAATTGAGATTGTGCCGCCGCTGAAGGGTGTGACAAAGGCGGAACTGCTGGATTCCATCCGGCCGTTCATGGAGTTCAATCCGCCGTTCGTGAACGTGACAACCCACAGGGATGAGTTCGAGTTCCTGCCGCAGGCGGACGGATCGTTCCGCCGCGCGCTTGTGCGCAAGCGTGTGAGCGAGACGGCCGTGTGCGCCGCAATCCAAAGCGAGTTTAAGATTGAGGTGGTTCCGCACGTGATCTGCGGCGGGGCCAGCCGTGAGGTGATAGAGAGCCAACTGCATGATTTCCAGTTCCTTGGAGTGGAGAATCTCCTGGCTTTGAGGGGGGACTGCATTACGGGGGAGAAGCGCTTCGTACCGGATCCTGACGGGTATACCTACGCATCGGAACTGGTGGGGGCGATAGCGGCATTCTCAAAGGCAAGGGGACATTCCTTCTGCGTTGGAGTTGGGGCGTACCCGGAGAAGCATTTCGAGGCTCCAAACCTGGAGACTGACATAGAGAATTTGAAGAAGAAAGTGGATGCCGGGGCGGACTACGTAGTGACACAGATGTTTTTTGACAACAAGGTGTTCTATGAGTTCTGCGACAAATGCAGGGCGGCGGGAATAACGGTTCCAATTATTCCTGGACTGAAGCCGCTGTCGTCCGCGAGGCAGCTGGAACTGCTGCCGGAGGCGTTCTCCATTGACATCCCGCTGGAGTTGACAAATGAGATAAAGGCGCACGCGGATGACAGGGCGGCATGCTACAGGATTGGTACGGAGTGGTGCTCCGCCCAGTGCAGGGACCTGCTGGCCCACGGATTCAAGACCGTGCATTTCTATACAATGGGCAAGGCGGACAACATAGTTGAGATTCTGAGAGACAATTTCTAGGGTATGTCATTAGCCAATGATCTGAAAGACAGGATTCTGATTCTGGACGGTGCCATGGGCACAATGATCCAGAGGCATTTCATTGGCGACAACGAAACCCTGAACCTGGACAATCCGGACCTGATACGCTCCATCCACGAGGAATTCATAGCGGCTGGGGCGGACATCATAGAGACAAACAGCTTTGGCGCCAACAGGATTAGCCAGCAGGAGTACGGCTTGGCGGAGAAGGCCGCGGAGATGGCGTACTGCGCCGCGCGCATAGCCAGGGCGGCCGCGGACGCCGCGCCGCGCCGCGTGTACGTGGCCGGCAGCGTGGGCCCCACCGGCCAGTCGCTGACGCTGCCTTCGGACGCGTCGGACCTGACATACAGGAAGTACTCCTTTGACGATCTGGTGGAGGTGTATACAGAGCAGATATTGGCCCTGGAGAGGGGTGGAGCGGACATTATCCAGTTGGAGACCTGCTTTGACGCCCTGAACGCAAAGGCCGCCATATATGCCATGGAGCAGATGGGATGCGGCCTGCCGGTAATCATTTCCGCCACGGTCAGCGACCGCAGCGGAAGGACCCTTACCGGCCAGACACTGGAGGCTTTCTACACCTCCGTGAAGCATTGCCCAAACCTGGTTGCGTTTGGAATTAACTGCGCCCTGGGAGCCGCCCAGATGAAGGACCTGGCCGGTGAGATTGCAGCATTCGCCAGTCATCCCCTGATATTCTATCCAAATGCCGGAATCCCGGACGAGACCGGCAAATATAACGATACACCCCAGGCCATGGCATCCGTCATGGCGGAACTGGGAAAGGCCGGCCTGCTGAACATAGCGGGAGGCTGCTGCGGCACCACGCCGGCGCATATCGCAGCCGTGGCAGCTGCGCTGCAAGGCTGCGCTCCGCGCGCCCTGCCGCCGCAGCGCCCTCTCCCCGCGGTCAGCGGCCTGGAAGCCGTTAAGATTGACCGTTCCCGCAACTTCACCAACATTGGAGAGCGCACCAACGTGGCGGGCTCCCGGAAGTTCGCCCGCCTGATTTCAGAGGGCAAATACCAGGAGGCCTTGCAGGTTGCGTCGGACCAGGTTGACGGGGGTGCCGTGATCATAGACATAAACATGGACGACGCCATGCTGGACTCGGAGGCCCAGATGCGCACTTTCCTGCGCTACATTGCCTCAGAGCCGTCAGTTGGCCGCGCCGCCATAATGATAGATTCATCCCACTTCGAGACCATAGAAACGGCCCTGAAGAACGTCCAGGGGCGTTCCATAGTCAATTCCATATCCCTGAAGGACGGGGAGGAGGAGTTCCTGCGCCGCGCCCGGTTCATCAACCGGATGGGCGCCTCCATGGTGGTGATGGCGTTTGACGAGCAGGGGCAGGCGGAGACGTTCGACCGCAAGGTCGAAATCTGCCGCCGGAGCTACGCCCTGCTGACCGGTGTTGGCATCCCGCCGCATGACATTGTATTCGACCCCAATATCCTTTCAATAGGTACCGGTATTGAATCCCACGCCCGATTTGGCGTGGATTACATAGAGGCGGTACGCTGGATAAAGAACAACCTGCCGGGAGCGCTGACCTCCGGCGGAGTGTCCAATCTGTCGTTCGCCTTCCGCGGCAAGAATGCCATAAGGGAGGCAATGCATTCCGCATTCCTGTACCACGCAATCGAGGCCGGGCTGGACATGGCCATCGTGAACCCGCAGATGCTGCAGGTTTACAGCCAGATAGACCCGGAGTTGTTGAAACTGGTTGAGGACCTGATATTCGACAGGGACCCTGAGGCAACGGAGCGGCTCACCGCGTACGCCCAGTCCTTGGACAAGGACGCGGGCGCGGCGCCTGAAGCCGCGGAGCAGCAGGACAACCTGACCCCGGAAGAGCGTATCTGCCGCGCCCTGGTGAAGGGCGGCAGCCCAAGCCTGGAAGCGGACCTGATGGCGGCCCTGGAGACGGCAGGAGACCCGGTTAAACTGATCGAAGGCCCTCTGATGAAGGGCATGGAGCAGGTTGGAGACCTGTTCGCATCGGGAAAGATGTTCCTGCCGCAGGTAGTGCGTTCCGCCAAGGTGATGCAGGACGCTGTAACCATCCTGCAGCCATATATGAAGCAGGCGGAAGGGGATTCCGACCGTCCGGTGATAGTTATCGCCACGGTCAAGGGAGACGTCCACGACATTGGAAAGAACATAACATCAATAGTGCTGCAGTGCAGCGGATTCAAGGTGATAGACCTGGGAGTGATGGTCCCGGCGGAGGACATCCTGGCAAAGGCCAGGGAGGTCTCCGCCTCCATCGTAGCCGTCAGCGGCCTCATCACGCCGTCGCTCTTCCGCATGGAAGAGCTCTGCCGGAAGATGGCCGCGGAAGGCTTCACGCAGCCGCTGTTCGTTGGCGGTGCGGCGGCCTCTGCGGTGCATACCGCAGTGAAATTGGCGCCGCTGTACCCCAATGTGCATTATGGGGCGGACGCATCGGCATCGGCCGTTATGGCAAAGAAGTATATGGCTGATCCTGAGGGCTTTATCCTGCGTGAGAGCGAGGAGCACGAGCGCCTCCGCGCCCTTAGGGCTGCGGCTCCCGCACAGGCGGAAGCATCCATCGGCACAGCCAGGGAATGCTATCCTTCAACGGTGCCGCAGGACATCCCGCTTCAGGAGATTCCCGCATCGGATTATTTAGAGGATTTCGACTGGAAGACCTTCAACGCGGTGTGCCGCGTGCGGCAGAAGGACGCGGCGCAGTTCTCCGCCCAGGCAAGGGAATACCTTGCCGGAGCGGGGCTCAAAGTGCGCCTCTGCGTCCGTTATTTCAAATGCTTCAAGGATGGTGACGACATTGTGTCGCAGGACGGCGCCGTGCGGCTCCCGATGCTGAGGCAGGGGAGCGCTCCGCGCCTGTGCCTCAGCGACTTTTTCCCGCAGGACGGCGCCCCGTCCTGGCTGGGCGTCTTCTGCATCAGCGTCTCCGGCGACGATTCCGACGGCCTGCTGGAGCACGCCGCGCGCGTGACGCTGGCTGAAACAGCGTCATTGCGGCTGCAGTTCGCCCTGCAGGCTTCGCTGGAGCCGGGGCTCAAACTGATCGCCCCCGGCATAGGCTACGCCTGCTGCCCTGACCACAGCCTCAAGCGCGACCTCCTGGACCTCCTTCCGTCCATGGGCGTAGTCCTCACGGACTCCTGCGCCATGGTCCCGGAGGCCTCCGTCCTGGGACTCCTCATCGCCCACAAAGACGCCGCCTACCACAACGTCCGCACTGTCAAGGCAGACGAACTGGCCGCCTACATACAGAAAAGAGGCTTCACCCCCGAGCAGGTCAGCCTCTTCCTCAGCCATCTGGAACAGATATAGTCAGTTACATTCAGACGTACTATCGTCTGTCTATATCAACGTATTTTTTCTCCTCTGTGATACAGCGGTATGCAGGACGGATGATACGGCGTCCGGTGAAGCCCAGTTCTTCGTTGCGGTGTGCGCACCAGCCAACGATCCTGGCCATGGCGAAGAGCGGGGTGTAGATGTCCCGCGGAATGCCTATCATGTCGTATACGAATCCTGAATAGAAGTCCACGTTGGCGCAGTAGTTCTTGGTGGGGTACTTGGCGCTGAGCATCCTCACGGCCACCTTGTCGATCTTCTTCATGAACTCGAACTCCCTGGTACGTCCCTTCTCCTCCGCCAGCTTGGAAGCCATGTCAATGAGCAGAACCGTACGGGGGTCTGACAGGGTATATACGGCGTGGCCTATTCCATAGATGAGGCCCGTGCCGTCGAACCTTTCCTTGTTGAGGATGCCGGTGAGCACCTCCTCTATCTCCGCCTCGTCTTCCCAGTCCTTCACCTGCTCGCGCAGATAGTCAAGCATTGCGGAAACCTTGAGGTTGGCGCCTCCGTGCTTTCCTCCTTTGAGGGAACCTATTCCCGCGGCGATTGATGAATATGTGTCGGTAGCGGTGGATGAGGTAACCCTGACCGTAAAGGTAGAGTTGTTACCTCCTCCGTGCTCGGAGTGGAGGATCAGGAGGAGATCCAGCGTGAGGGCGTCCAGGCGGGTGTATTTGCCTGTTCCCTTGAGCATATAGAGGAAGTTCTCCGCTATTGAGCGGCCGGGCTTGGCGTCTCTGATGTGCAGGCTGCGGTTGTATTCGTTGCGGCGCAGCATGTTGTATGCGTAGCAGATTACGGTTGGCAGCTTGGAGATCAGTTCTATGCTCTGGCGCATGAGGTTGTCGGGGGAGATATCGTCCGGGTTGTCGTCAAAGGTGTACATTTCCAGGACACTCCTCTCCAGGATGTTCATCACGTTGTGGCCCTCCATCTCGATTATGTGAAGGAGGGTTTTCTTGTCCAGGGACATGTTGTCGTACAGGAGGTCCCTGAAGGATTTTAACTGCTCGCGGTCCGGAAGTTCTCCGGACAGCAGCAGGTATGCGACCTCTTCAAAGCCGAAGCGTTCTTCCTGTCGGATGGCCTTTACTATGTCCGCAACCTCGTAACCGCGGAAATACAGTTTTCCTTCGATTGGGTGCAGACCGTCCTCGCGGCGCTCGTAACCAACAACGTTACCAATGTTGGTAAGTCCTACCAACACACCGGTACCGTCTTCGTTCCTGAGACCGCGCTTTACATCCAGTTTCTTGAAAAGTTCCGGATCCATCTTTGTGTGGGAGCGCATACCGTCAGCAAGGCGGTATATCAAGTACTCCTTTTTGCTTTGAATGGTCATAATTAATTCTGTTTGAGACTGTTAAGTGCGGAGCCGGCGTTAAACCACACCAGCTGCTGGTTATTGTAAGTATGCGATGCCTGCAGGCTGCTGGACGTGCCGTCAGAGTGATGGAGGACTACCTCCACCGGCTTGCCGGGCTGTATTCCTGAGCACAGGATGTCAATGACGTCGTCCTGGCGTACCAGGTCGTAGTCAGCGGGATCGCAGAAGGTCAGGGCAAGCACGCCCTGCTTCTTGAGGTTGGTCTCGTGGATGCGGGCGAAGCTCTTTGCCAGCACCGCCTTCACGCCCATGTAGCGGGGCTCCATTGCGGCGTGCTCGCGGCTGGAACCCTCTCCGTAATTGTCTTCCGCAACTATCACGCTGCCGGATGCCTTGTCCCTGTACATGGCCGCGGAATCCGCCACGCTCATGTTGCTGTCAGCCAATGTGTTATATACGCTTCCGCTCTCTCCGCTGAAGGCGTTCACGGCGCCCATCAGCAGGTTCTGCGAAATGTTCTGCAAATGTCCCCTGAAACGCAGCCAGGGACCCGCCATTGAGATGTGGTCCGTGGTGCATTTGCCCTTGGTCTTTATGAGCAGGCGAAGCCCGGTGAAGTCCTTTCCGTCCCAGGCGGGGAACGGCGCCAGAACCTGCAGGCGTTTGCTCTGGGGGTCGATCACAGGGGCGGGGCTGCCTTCGACCGGGGCTAAGTAGCCCGGGTCACAGGCGGCGAAGCCCTGTGCGGGGAGGTCGGCACCGGACGGCTCGCTGAAGCGGAAGCCGTCTATGCTGTCCGTGCGCGGGTCAAAGTCCAGGCGCCCGGCGAAAGCCAGGGCGACGGCCATTTCCGGCGACACGATGAAGGCGTGCGTCAGCGGATTGCCGTCCGCGCGCTTCGCGAAATTGCGGTTGAACGATGTCACTATGGTGTTGCGCTCCGGAACTCCTTCCGTATTGCGCTGCCACTGACCGATGCACGGTCCGCAGGCGTTGCTCATTACCACGGCCCCAGCCTTGCGGAGGGTGTCCAGGAGGCCGTCGCGCTGCGCCGTGGCCTTGATCTTCTCGCTGCCCGGATTCACGATCAGGGCGGCCTTTGGCTTGAGGCCGGCGGCCAGCGCCTGTGCGGCCACGGAAGCCGCGCGCGCGATATCCTGATATGACGAATTTGTGCAGGAGCCGATGAGCGCCGCGCTGACCTCGGCGGGGTACGCGTTCGCCGCAAGGCGGCCCTTCATCCCGGATACGCCGCAGGCGGCATCCGGAGTGAACGGCCCGTTCACGTGCGGCTCCAGCGCGCTCAGATCGATCTCTATGACCCTGTCGTAATACTTCTCAGGGTCCTGCGCAACCTCAGGGTCTGCGCAGAGGTACTGGGCGAACCTGTCGCACTCTTCCGCCACGTCGGCCCTGCCGCCGGCCTTCAGGTAGGCGGCCATGGCCTTGTCGTAAGGGAAGAGGGAAGTGGTCGCGCCAACCTCCGCTCCCATGTTGCAGATAGTGGCCTTGCCAGTGCAGGAGAGGGTCTTTGTGCCTTCTCCAAAGTATTCGATGACGGAGTTTGTGCCGCCCTTCACGGTAAGGATTCCGGCCAGTTTAAGGATAACGTCCTTGGCGGAAGCCCATCCCTTGAGGGAACCGGTGAGTTTCACTCCTATGATCTTGGGGAACTTGAGTTCCCATTCCATTCCGGTCATTACGTCCACGGCATCGGCTCCTCCGACGCCCACGGCGAACATTCCCAGACCGCCAGCGTTGGGGGTGTGGGAATCAGTTCCAACCATCATTCCTCCGGGGAACGCGTAGTTCTCCAGCACTTCCTGGTGGATTATTCCGGCGCCCGGCTTCCAGAAGCCCATGCCGTAGCAGGCCGCGGCGCTGCGCAGGAAGTCATAGACTTCCGCGTTGGCCGCCTGGGCTGCAGGCAGATCCTTCTCCACGCCGTCCTTGGCGCAGATAAGATGGTCGCAGTGGATTGTGGAGGGGACGCTGGTGCGGGCCTTGCCGGCGTTCATGAACTGAAGCACAGCCATCTGGGCCGTGGCATCCTGCATCGCCACCCTGTCGGGGCTGAAATACGCGTAGTCAGAACCCCTCTTGAAAGGGACGGGTTCCTGTCCTGGGAACAGGTGTGCGTAAAGTATTTTCTCAGCTAAAGTAAAGGGATGGCCAAGCAATTGGCGAGCCTTCTCCACTTTTTGGGCATAAGATGGATAATTGAACCACATATACGGAATAAACTACTAACTTTGCAAATATAATAAATATTCTTACCTTTGACAATAAGGTTAGTTAAGTATGAAAGTTCTAAAATTCGGAGGCACGTCGGTAGGTTCCAGCCAAAGCCTCGCAAACGTCAAGAGTATATCGGAGTCCCAGGAGTCCTCAGTCATCGTTGTCGTGTCCGCACTTTCGGGTGTTACGGACGCCCTTCTGGATGTGAGCAAACTGGCCGAAATGTCCAATCCAGACTATCCAGAGCTGTTTGAGAAGATCAAGACCCGCCATTATGACCTGGTGGGCGAACTGTTCCCTGACAAGGAGAAAAGCCAGGCCGTGACAGCCAAGCTGGATGTCCTTTTCGCCGAGCTTGGAGACCTTCTCAAGGGAATCTCACTTTTGCATATACTTACAAAGCGCACTTCTGACCAGGTGGTAAGTTATGGGGAGAGACTTTCCTCAATTATTATCTCCGAACTCATTGACGATGCGGAGCTCTACGACGCCCGCGCCCTCATCAAGACCGTTCCCCGCAACCATAAGGATGTGCCTGATTTCCAGGCAACTGGCAAGCTTCTCAAGGAGGCCTTCAAGAATTTCAGGGGCAAGGGCAAGATAGCCGTCGTACCCGGATTCATATCCACCGATGCGGCCACCGGAATAGTCACCAACCTGGGAAGGGGCGGATCTGACTACACTGCAAGTATTATCGCTTCCGAACTGGACGCTGACTGCCTTGAAATCTGGACCGACGTTGACGGTTTCATGACCGCCGACCCCCGCATCATCAAGACTTCATACGTAATTAACGAACTGAGTTACCAGGAAGCGATGGAACTTTGCAACTTTGGAGCAAAGGTCATCTATCCTCCAACCTTGTTCCCGGTCCGCGCCAAGAACATCCCCATAAAGGTAAAGAACACCTTCAACCCGGAGGCTCCGGGCACAATAATAAAGGAAGTATGCGAACGCCATCAGGACAGGCCCGTAACGGGTATCTCCTCAATCAGTGACACCTGCCTGATCACCCTTTCAGGTAACTCAATGGTAGGTATCGTTGGCGTTGACGGCCGCATCTTCAGCCGTCTGGCTGCATACAGCATCAGCGTGTTCCTCATCTGCCAGTCATCTTCAGAGACAGGTATCTCCATTGGTGTGGGCGCATCAGACGCCCCTCTGGCATGCCGGATCCTCAATGAGGAGTTCGAGCATGAGATTTCCACCGGAGAGATCAACCCTATCTGCGCGGACTACGGTCTGGCCACAATAGCAATCGTGGGAGACGGAATGCGCAACAACGCCGGTCTTGCCGGTAAACTGTTCAGCACCCTTGGCCGCAACGGCATCAGCGTGATCGCCTGCGCGCAGGGCAAGGACGAGACCAACATCTCGTTTGTAGTTGACGGCAAATACCTCCGCAAGTCCATAAACGTAATCCACGATGGATTCTTCCTTTCTGAATATCAGGAACTTAACCTGTTTATCTGCGGAGTGGGCACAGTGGGAGGAAGACTTATAGACCAGATAGCCTCCCAGCAGCAGAGGCTCAAGGAAGAGCGCAACCTCAAACTGAATATCGTGGGTATTGCGCGCAGTTCCAAGGCTGTCTTCGACCGCGGCGGCATAGACCTTTCCAATTATAAAGAACTCCTGGAGAAGGGCATTTCTCTCAGGAGCGTGGAGCACCTCCGCGACGAAGTTATCGCCATGAACATATTCAATTCTGTGTTCGTGGACTGCACCGCCAGCGAGGACGTGGCTTCCATCTACAAGGATCTGTTCCAGCATGGAGTATCGGTAGTGGCCGCGAACAAGGTGGCCGCATCGTCCGAATATTCCAACTACCGCACCCTCAAGGACACCGCCCGCAAGAGGGGAGTCAAGTACCTCTTCGAGACCAACGTGGGCGCCGGACTGCCAATCATCAACACCATCAATGACCTGGTGAACAGCGGCGACAAGATCCTCAAGATAGAGGCAGTGGTCAGTGGAACGCTGAACTTCATATTCAACACCCTTTCAGAGGACGTTCCGTTCAGCCAGACCGTGCGTATGGCCAAGGAGCAGGGCTTCTCCGAGCCGGATCCGCGCGTGGACCTGTCCGGAAAGGACGTGATCCGCAAGCTGGTTATCCTGGCGCGCGAGGCAGGTTATGAGGTTAACCAGGAAGATGTGAAGGCAGACCTGTTCATCCCCACGGAGTTCTTCAACTGCAGCCTGGAGGAGTTCTGGCGCAAGCTGCCTTCGCTTGACGCGAACTTCGAGGAGCGCCGCAAGCAGCTTGAGGCTGAGAACAAGCACTGGAGGTTCGTTGCCAAGATGGAGAACGGCGAACTGTCAGTGGGACTGGCATCGTTCCCGCAGAACCATTCGTTCTACAGGCTGGACGGATCCAACAATATCATACTTCTGACCACCAGGCGTTACAACCAGCATCCAATGCTCATACAGGGCTACGGTGCGGGCGCAGGCGTTACGGCGGCGGGAGTTTTCGCAGACATTATGAGCATAGCCAACATATAGCCTATGAAAAAGACCATAAAAGTGTTCGCACCGGCTTCCATAGCCAACATGGGATGCGGTTTTGACATTATGGGAATGGCGCTTGACGAGGTGGGCGACGTCCTGCAGATCAGCGCCGAGGACGGCGAGGGCATTACCATTGAGAACCAGTCAGGAGTGCCCCTTCCGGAAGACATTGAGATGAACGTGATAACCCCGGTTATCCGCAAGTTCTTCCAGATGACCGGCCTGATGGCAAAAGTGGACGTGGTTATACTCAAGAAGATATATCCGGGTTCCGGAATAGGCTCCAGCGCTGCTTCCAGCGCCGCCGCCGCTTACGGCATGAACGAACTGTTCGACTGCCCTCTGAGCGAGGAGGACGTGGTAGTGTGCGCAATGGAGGGAGAGAATCTGGCCAGCGGTGGATACCATGCCGACAACGCCGCGCCAGCGGTGATGGGAGGCATTATCCTCATCCGCGGCTACGAACCCCTGGACGTGATCAAGCTCCCGGTTCCGGGTAATTTCTATTGCGCCATGATACATCCTGCAATTGTGGTCTCCACAAAGGAAGCCAGGAGCATTTTGCCAAAGGAGGTTCCCATGCACACGGCGGTGCGCCAGTGGGGCAACGTGGGAGGCCTGGTGGCAGGGTTGTATTCAGGCAATATCGGCCTCATAGGCCGCTCCATGAAGGATGCGGTGGCGGAGCCGTACCGCAAGCAGTTCATCCCAGGATTTGACGAGCTCCGCGAGAAACTGACGGCCGCGGGAGCCCTGGCAATGAACATTGCCGGGTCCGGCCCGTCCGTTTTCGCGCTCGCGGACAAATACGAGATCGCCCATCACGCGGAGGCCATCCTCAAGGAGCATTTCGACGCACTGGGCATCGGGTATGAATCCTTCGTGGTAAAAGTGTCCAACAAGGGAGCAAAACTGGTAGCGTAGATGCTGTATTATTCCACAAATGGCAAGGCGCCCCTGGCTGACCTGCGCAAGGCCGTGGTAAAGGGCCTGGCGGAGGACAGGGGACTGTATATGCCCCAGAGCCTCAGGAGGCTTCCGGACAGTTTCTTCGATGAGATAGACAAACTGTCTTTCCAGGAGATAGCGTTCCGGGTGGCCGAGTCATTCTTTGGGGAGGATATCCCCGCTGAAAGGCTCAAGGCCATAGTTTATGACACTTTGAGTTTCGACTGCCCGGTTGTAAAGGTTACGGACAGCATATATTCCCTGGAACTGTTCCACGGGCCCACGCTGGCCTTCAAGGACGTGGGAGCGCGCTTCATGGCAAGGCTCCTGCAGTACTTCAGGGACGGAAGCGGCCTGGTGAACGTGCTGGTGGCCACCTCCGGCGACACGGGAAGCGCCGTTGCAAACGGCTTCCTGGGCGTGGAGGGCACACGCGTGTTCGTCCTTTATCCAAAGGGGAAGGTGAGCCCCATCCAGGAGTGCCAGTTCACCACGCTGGGAAGGAACATCACGGCGCTGGAAATCGACGGCGTATTTGACGATTGCCAGGCGCTGGTGAAGAACGCCTTCATGGACGATGAGCTGAACTCCCTGATGAAGCTGACCTCCGCAAACAGCATAAACGTGGCGCGCTTCCTGCCGCAGTCCTTCTACTACTTCTACACTTACGCGCAGATGAAGGCGCGCGGACTGGCGGACAACCTGGTGATGTGCGTGCCCAGCGGCAACTTCGGGAACATCTGCTCGGCCCTGTTCGCAAAGGCCATGGGACTGCCGGTAAAGAGGTTTATCGCTGCCAACAACATAAACGACGTTTTCTTTAAATACCTCCAGACCGGAGTCTATACGCCAAAGCACAGCGTGCAGACTTTGGCCAACGCCATGGACGTGGGCGATCCCAGCAATTTCGCCCGTATCCTGGACCTTTACGGGGGCAGCTGGGAAAATATACGCAAAGACATTTCAGGGGCCGTAGTGAACGATTCTACCATAAAGAAAAGCATTCTGGAGTGCTGGCGCGATAACGCGTATCTGCTGGACCCGCACGGGGCATGCGGATTCCGCGCCTTGAGCGACGGCCTGCAGCCCGGCGAGTCCGGCGTGTTCTGCGAGACGGCCCATCCGGCCAAGTTCAAGGACACGGTGGAGAAAGTGATTGGCGAACCCGTTGCCATACCGGAAAGGCTGGCGGAGTTCATGAAGGGGGAGAAGCAGTCCGTTGCCCTCTCGAAAGATTTCAGTGATTTCAAGGATTACCTTAAAAAACAAGCATAAGATGAAAGTAGCTATTGTTGGTGCAAGCGGAGCCGTAGGCCAGGAGTTCCTGAAGGTTCTCGCAGAAAGGAATTTCCCCGTTGACGACCTGGTCCTCTTTGGATCCGAGCGCAGCGCCGGGACCAAGTACACATTCAAGGGAAAGGAGTATGAAGTAAAACTTCTCCAGTATAACGACGATTTCAAGGACGTGGACATAGCGTTCACCTCCGCGGGAGCCGGAACTTCCAAGGAATTCGCCAAGACCATAACCAAGTACGGAGCCATAATGATTGACAACTCCAGCGCTTTCAGGATGGACGATGACGTGCCCCTGGTAGTGCCCGAGTGCAACGCGGAGGACGCCCTGGTGCGCCCCCGCGGAATCATCGCCAACCCCAACTGCACCACAATCATGATGGTGGTCGTACTCAAGCCCATCGAGAAGCTTTCGCACATCACCAGGATCCATGTGGCCAGTTACCAGTCCGCTTCGGGCGCAGGCGCCCAGGCCATGGCGGAACTGGAGCAGCAGTACAAGGACCTGGCGGAGGGCAAGCCCGTGACGGTAAAGAAATTCGCCTACCAGCTGGCATATAACGTAATCCCCCAGGTGGACGTGTTCACTGACAACGGCTATACCAAGGAGGAGATGAAGATGTTCAACGAGACCCGCAAGATCATGCACTCGGACGTGAAATGCTCCGCAATGTGCGTACGCATTTCAGCTCTCCGATCCCATTCGGAGGCGGTGTGGATCGAGACGGAGGAGCCGTTGGACGTGCGCCGCGTTCAGGCGGCGCTGGCCACCGCTCCCGGAGTCACCCTCAAGGACGTTCCTGAAGAGCATGAATATCCTATGCCTCTCTATACGGCGGGCAAGGACAACGTCTATGTTGGACGCGTCCGCAAGGACCTCACTAATGAGAACGGCATAACCCTCTGGCTCTCAGCGGACCAGATCAAGAAGGGCGCGGCGCTCAACGCCGTGCAGATTGCCGAGTATCTTATTGCTCAGAAAGCAGTTTAGCCTGACGTTTCCTGTACCAGATAAAGAACAGGACTAGCGGAATCAGGAAACTTGCGATTCCAATGTAGGCCGTGTAGGCCACAGGAATGTTGAAGCCTATCTTGGCGGTACATATGAACGTGGTGCAGACGGAAGTCATGAAGCACGCGGGGAAAAGGGCCATCAGGAAGTATGGCTCTTTTCTCTTATATACCAGGTAGACCGTCAGCGCCCAGAAAGTGAATATTGAAAGCGTCTGGTTAGACCAGCCGAAGTATCTCCAGATCACATCAAAGCCGTTTGCGTTGGCAATGTTGAACCAGAGCAGCAGGCCGGTGACTACGAAAATGGGGATGCTCACCGCAAGGCGCTTGGAGATGGCCTTCTGCTCAATCTTGAAGGCGTCCGCTATGATGAGGCGGGCGGAGCGCAGGGCCGTATCACCGCTGGTGATAGGCGCCGCGACAACGCCCAGCAGGGCCAGGATGCTTCCTACCGTTCCAAGCCAGTGCTTGCAGACAACGTTGACCACCTGCGGCGCGGCGGTGATGTTCTCAGCGCCCATCTCCACATTGCCTCCGGCATAGAAGAAATATCCCGATACGGTTGCCCAGATAACGGCGATGACTCCTTCAGTGATCATTGCCCCGTAATAAACCGGACGGCCGAGTTTCTCGTTCTTGATGCACCTGGCCATGAGAGGGGACTGCGTGGCGTGGAATCCGCTGATGGCTCCGCACGCTATGGAGATGAACAGGCAGGGGAATATGCTGCCGTTCTGAGGGGTCCTGTTCTGCATGCCGTCCCAGATCTCCGGAACTCCGCCGGGCCATTTAACCAGGAGGCATATCAGCATTGAAACCGCCATGAATATGAGGGAGAAGGCGAAGATTGGATAAATCTTGCCTATGATCTTGTCAATAGGAACCAGCGTGGCGATCACATAGTAAATGAGGATTGCGGCCACGCAGATCATCTGAACGGACACGCTGCCTTCCTTGATTATGTTGCCAAGGATAACGGCAGGGCTGTATACGAACACGGCCCCCACGAGGAGGAGCAGCAGGACGCTGAACGCCAGCATCACGGCCTTTGTCCTCTTGCCCAGGTATTTGCCAACTATCTCCGGAAGTCCGATTCCTCCGTTCTCAACGGATACCATTCCGGAAAGATAGTCGTGAACGGCTCCGCCAAGGACGCATCCCAGGACTATCCAAAGATAGCAGGAAGGACCGAACATGGCTCCCAGGATGGCTCCGAAGATGGGGCCGGTTCCCGCTATGTTCAGGAACTGGATCATGTAGACCTTCCAGGTTGGCATGGGGATGTAGTCCAGGCCGTCGAACTTTGTGTAGGCGGGGGTCTTCCTTTCCGGGTCAGGCTGGAAGGCTCTCTCAGTAAACTTTCCGTAAAGCACGTACCCCACAATCAGGAGTGCGATGCAGATGATCATAGTTACCATATATCTCTAATTCTTTTTTACGGGGTCGCAAGTGAGGCCCACGCCAAGTTTCTTGAATATCTTGCGGTCCACCTCGCTCAGGAGCACGGTGGAGTGTACCTGGCAGCCGTTGAGCAGCGGCAGGCAGGACAGCGCCTTGCGGCAGTTTTCGTCATTTATGCTGAGCACGGAGAGGGCGACCAGGACCTCGTCAGTGTGGAGGCGGGGGTTCTTTCCGTGGAGGAAGGATACCTTGGTTTTCTGGATGGGCTCAATCATGTACTCAGGGATGAGCTTGGTCTGGTGGTCGATGCCGGCGAGGTGCTTGATGGCATTGAGGATGAGCGCGGCGCTGGGCCCCAGAAGGGGGCTGGTCTCCGCGCTTATCAGAGTGCCGTCCTGCAGCTCGATGGCGGACGACGGCACGCCGGACTTCTCCTTGCGCTCGCGCGCGGCCACGGTGGCGCGGCGGTAGTCCGTGGTGATGCCCAGCTGCTTCATCAGCAGGCGGATTTTGTTCACTTCGCTGTCATTGCGCTGGCCGTCGGCCAGGCGTCCCAGGGCTTCGTAGTAGCGGCGTATAACCTCGTGCTTGGAGGCTTCGCAGCACACCTCATCGTCCTTGATACAGTAGCCGATCATGTTCACGCCCATGTCGGTGGGGGACTTGTAGGGGCTTTCTCCGTAGATGCCCTCGAACAGGGCCTTGAGGACGGGGAAGATCTCTATGTCACGGTTGTAGTTGACCGCTGTCTTTCCGTATGACTCCAGGTGGAACGGGTCGATCATGTTGACGTCGTTGAGGTCCGCGGTGGCGGCTTCGTATGCGATGTTGATGGGGTGCTTGAGCGGGAGGTTCCAGATGGGGAAGGTCTCGAACTTGGCGTATCCCGCCTTGATGCCGCGCTGGTTTTCCTGGTACAGCTGGCTCAGGCATACGGCCATCTTGCCGCTGCCGGGGCCGGGGGCGGTGACAATGACCAGCTTCCTGGTGGTCTCAACGTAGTCGTTCTTGCCGAAGCCTTCGTCAGAGTCAATGAGGTCAACGTTGTTGGGATAGCCCTCGATGGTGTGGTGGTAGTACACTTTGATTCCCAGCCATTCAAGGCGGCTGCGGTATGCGTCGGCGCTGGACTGGCCGTTGTAGTGGGTGATGACCACGGAACTTACCAGGAAGCCGCGGGAGATGAACTCGTCGCGGAGGCGGAGGACGTCAACGTCATAGGTGATGCCCAGGTCCGCGCGCATCTTGTTCTTCTCTATGTCTACCGCGCTGATTACAATGACTATTTCCGCATCGTCCTTGATCTGGTCAAGCATCTTGAGCTTGTTGTCAGGCTCGAATCCGGGGAGGACGCGGCTGGCATGGTGGTCGTCAAAAAGTTTCCCTCCGAATTCCATGTAGAGCTTGTCGCCGAATTCGGCGATTCTTTCTTTGATGCGTTCGGATTGGATCTTGAGATATTTGTCGCTGTCGAAACCGTATTTCATGAGAATGAATGATAAATACGGGATACAAAAATAGTAAAAAATGTGTATATTTGAAAGACTAAAACTAATTAACGATGGATACTCAGCAGAAATTTGTCATTACCATAAACCGCCAGTTCGGTACCAACGGACGCCAGATAGCCAACAAGTTGGCAGCCAACCTTGGCGTCATGATCGTTGACCGCCAGATCCTTTCAGGAATGGCTGAAAAACTGAATATGCAGGAGGAGGAAATCCAGAAGATGGAGCGCAAGAAACCTTCCTTCTGGGAGAGAGTAAGTTATTTCTACAGGAATTCACCTGCCATGATAAGCACTCCCAGCGTAGATCTCATGGGCATGACATCCTCCCAGATGTACAAGGAGCAGGTGGACATCATGAGGTCCATTGCGGAGGAGGAATCCTGCGTTGTAGTAGGCCGTCTGGGCTTCGAGGTGTTCAAGGATCACCCCAACCATATCAGCATCTTCCTGTTCTCTGACCTTGAAGACAGGATCCTCAAGGTGATGGAGATGTACGGTATCTCACGTGCGGAAGCCACCAAGCAGATCAAGCAGGTAGACGACGCCCGCGAGGAATTCACCCGCGAGTTCACCGGCAAGGAGCGCAATGACGCCACCAACTACGACATTGCCATCAATGTCAGTACCTGGGGTGAGCAGGGCACCCTTGACCTGATCATGTCCCTCATAGAGAAATAGGAAATACTTTCCAGCAGGGAGGGATGACCCCCTGAAACCTGTGCCACCCTCGGCACCATAAGAGGGGGGACCATGCAGCGAAGCGGAATGGTGGGGTTGAGCGTAGCGAGACGGTTTCAGGGGGTCATCCCTCCCTGCATGTATAGTTATCCCTGAATATTGGAGGCTATGCCCTGGACCAGGCGGTTCAGGGCTTCTTTGCTGGCCCAGCCTATGTGAGGGGTGAAGGAGAGGCGCTCCGGGTGGGCGGTGTGGAGGAGGGGGTTGGAGGCAGGGAGGGGCTCGGACGTGAAGACGTCCAGGCCCGCGCCTGCGATGGCCCCCGAACTGATGGCATCGGCCAGGGCCTGCTCATTGACGATGCCGCCGCGGCCGATGTTGATGATGATGGCGGAGGGGCGCATCAGGGCCAGTTCACGCGCGCCTATGAGCCCGTTGGTGCGGGCGTTGAGCGGCGCGTGGATGCTCACGATGTCCGAGCGGGACATCAGTTCGTCAATGCCCACGCTGGGGTAATCCTTGCAATGCGAAGTGCCGGAGGTGGAGAAGTAGATGACTTCCATGCCGAAGGCCTGTGCCGCCTTGGCGACGCGCTGCCCGATAGTACCCATGCCCACTATTCCCATGGTCTTGCCCGCCAGTTCCATGAACGGGCGGCTTACTTCCGTGAAGATAGGGCTGGCGGAGTACTCGCCGCCCTTGACATAGGAGTCGTATTCCGCGGTGCGGCAGAGGAGGTTCAGGATCAGGGCGAAGGTCAGCTGCACCACGGAGTCAGTGGAGTAGCCGGCGACATTCTTGACGGGGATGCCGCGCTCCGCGGCGGCTTCCAGGTCAATGTTGTTCACGCCGGTGGCCGCCTCGCAGATGAGCCGCAGTCTTGGCGCCGCGTCCATCAGTTGAGCCGTAACCTTCACTTTGTTAATGATCAGCACTTCCGCGTCAGCCACCCTTTCCAGCGCCTCAGCGGGCGATGAATACGGATAGCACACCAATTCTCCCAACTCTGCTATGGGTTCCAGCGACGCCGCTCCCAGCGTTGACGCATCAAGGAATACAATCTTCATGTCATTCTTTTTTATACACAAATATACTCATTGTAAGCATATTTTGTTAAATTTGAAGAAATAACAATCCGCCAATCCATATGAAAAAACTAATCCTGGCTCTTGCAGCCGTCCTGGCACTGGCCTCATGCGCCAAGCCGGTTACAGTGTGTGTAAATCCCCTGACCTATACCGACATCCCAGACAATGACGTGATCAGGGTGGGGAAGGACTACTACATGGTAAGTACAACCATGTTCTTCTGCCCTGGTGCGCCAATCATGCACTCAAGGGACCTGGTTCACTGGAGGATAATCAGTTACGTCTACGATTATCTCAACGACGATGATTTCTACAACCTGCGCAACGGCAGGAACGCATACGGCAAAGGCCAGTGGGCCACTTCGCTGAGGTATGTGGACGGCGTTTACTACGCTCTGTTCATAGCCAACGACCAGCGCAAGACATATGTTTACTATACTGACGACATAACCAAGAGTTACTGGAAGAGGCACGTGATAGACCGTCCGTTCCACGATGCATCACTGTTGTTCGAGGACGGCCATGTGTACGTGGTTTGGGGTAACGGAGACCTCCGCATAACCGAGCTGGAACCGGACCTTTCCGCGGTGAAGGAAGGGGGAGTGGACCAGCTGCTCATCTCATCGCCAAGGCAGGGAATGAACCTGAGGGCGGAGGGAGCCCATATTTATCATATCGGAGACTACTACTATGTTCTGGAGATTGACTGGCCGCGCGGCGGAGTGCGCACGGAGACCTGCTGGCGAAGCAAGGAACTCCTGGGCGAGTACGAGAGCAAGGTGGTCCTGAGCGGAGCGTTTGACGGCCGCGGCGACGGCGTAGCCCAGGGTGCCATCTTCGACACCCCCAAGGGAGACTGGTATGCGGTTATGTTCCAGGATCACGGTGCGGTTGGACGTATCCCTACCCTCCAGCCTGTCAAATGGGAGGACGACTGGCCCATCCTTGGAGACGAAACTGTTCCAGTAAAGGAATTCGAGGTTAACCTCAAGCCTGACGGAGACAATTACACCTGGGCCAGCGACGAGTTCGACTCCACGGACCTGGCGCTTGTATGGCAGTGGAATCACAAGCCGGTCAACAACGCCTGGTCGCTCAGCGAGAAGCCTGGCTATATGACCCTCAGCGCCCTTCCCGCAACCAAGATCGCCGATGCCCGCAACACGCTTACACAGCGCACCGTGGGCCCGGCTTGCGAGAGCGCCGTCAAGTATGACGTCTCAGGCCTCAAGCCGGGCGACCACGCCGGCCTGTGCGCCTTCCAGAGCAATTTCGAGGCCCTGGAGATCGAAGTGGCGGAAGACGGAAGCAAGGCCCTGGTTGGCCTGAACCGCCAGGAGGAGTTCCTGCGCATCCCGTTCACCGGCAACGACGTCTGGTTCAAGATCGACTTCAATTTCAACAATGACACCGCCAAGATGTCCTACTCCCTTGACGGCAACAGCTGGACCGTCACTGACTACGAACTCCGCATGCGCTTCACGCTTGACTACTTCGTAGGCTACCGTCCCGCAATCTACTGCTACACCACCGCAGACACCCCCGGCGGCAAACTCGCCGTCGACTGGTTCCACCAGGAGCAGAAATAAATCCCAGTTCCACCACCCGGAGAGCCCGGGACTCCGCTGACGGTATTATTGTGGAAAGGGGAGGATGCGGTACTGGGGAGTAAAGTGCTTTCGGCGTGAGCCTGCTTTGTCGCACTTTACTCCCCAGTACCCATCCGGACCGAGGTCAGGATATTACATAATTAGATCTGGACGTCGATGGACTGGAGGTCTTTGTCCAGGGAGGATCCGCCGTAGAGGATCTGGTACTTGCCGCGCTTGAGGGAGAGGCCGTCCTTGGTGGCATCGTAGAAGAAGAATGCCTCGTCGCTGAGCTGGACGGTAACGGTTTCGGTTGCGCCGGCTGCGATGTTGACCCTCTTGAAGCCCTTGAGGGCCTTGATAGGAGCGTCAGGGTTGTCCAGGGCCTTTACGTAAACCTGGATAACCTCGTCACCTGCGAGCTTGCCGGTGTTGGTAACGGGAACGGTGAGTGTCATGGCGTTAGGCTTGCCTGAAACCTTGCCCTGGCCGTAGCTGAAGGTGGTGTAGCTGAGTCCGTAGCCGAATGCGTACAGAGGCTGTCCCTTGAAGTACCTGTAGGTCCTGTTCTCCATTGAGTAGTCCTGGAAGTCAGGAAGCTGGTCGCTGGAAGCGTAGAATGTTACAGGAAGGCGTCCGGCAGGGTTGTAGTTGCCAAAGAGGACGTCTGCTGCGGCGATACCGCAGGCCTGTCCGCCGTACCATGCCTGGATGAGGGCGTCGTACTTGCTCTCTACATTGCCGAATGCGATTGCGCTTCCGGATACGTTGATGACAACTACCGGCTTGCCGGTGGCGTCAAGAGCTGCGAGGAGGTCCTGCTGAACCTGAGGAAGTTCGATGGAGCTGCGGTCGTGGCCTTCGCCCTCCACATCGGAAGAAATACCGCTTACCATTACAATGACGTCAGCGTCCTTGATATTGGCCAGTACAGGTGCGAAGTCTGCGGGCCTGCGGCTGTAGATGTCGAATGTGAAGGTTGCTGAGCGGGCCTCGGGCTGTGCGAGCTCGATCTCGACGTCATACTTCTGGCCTGCCTTTACGGGGAAGGTGGTAGGAGCCATTCCTCTGCCGAAGCCGCCGAAACCGCCAAAGCCGCCTCTTCCCTGAGGCGCGCCTGCCTGCTCGGCGATGGTCTTGCCGTTAACCTTGAAGGTGTACTTGCCGCTTCCGCGTACGCTGTAGACCATGTCGCCGGTGAAATCGGAAACGAAGGATCCGGTGTAGCGTGCGGAGAAGTTGGTCATGCTGATACCGTCAATCCAAGGGCAGTCCTCGTGTGCGAGGGCGGGGGAGGTGGTATTCAGGTTGAGAGGCTGGGTGTAGTCGGTGGTGGCGGCTGCGTTGCCTGACCACTCGGTTCCGTTGAAGTATACTGCGTGCAGACCCTTGCCGTCGTTCATGCGTGAGATGAAGTGGTTGGTGATGTAAGGGTCAGTGAGGTCGCAAGCGCGCTCGTAGATGATCTTTGCTCCGGGGGCTGCGTCCTTGATCGCGCCAAGGATGGTCTTGGTGTTGGCTGCGGTAGGATAGCCGTTGTAGTTGCCAAGGATTACGCGTGCGTCATCGGCGTTAGGGCCGACAACTGCGATTGTGATGTTGTCCTTGCGGAGAGGAAGGACGTTGTTCTCGTTCTTGAGAAGGACGATGGCCTCGCGGGCAGCCTTCTTAGCTAGCTCTGTGTGAGCGGGGCTGCTGAGGTCGTCCTCGCCGAGGTAAGCCCAAGGAAGGCTCTCCTCAGGGTCGAACATACCAAGTTCGAAGCGTGAGGTGAGGATGCGGCGTACGTTTACGTCGATGTCGGCCTCGGAGATGAGTCCCTTCTCAACGGCCTCGAGGAGCGCCCTGTAGCTGGTTCCGCACTCGACGTCGGCTCCTGAAAGGATGGCGTCGGCTGAAGCGGAAGCGGCGTCGGCGTGGGTGCCGTGCCTGGTGGCTCCGTAGAAGTCTCCGATGGCGCCGCAGTCAGTTACTACGATTCCGTTGAAGCCCCACTTGTCGCGGAGGATGTCCTGGAGGAGCCTGTCGCTGGCGCAGCAAGGCTCACCCTCGTAGCGGTGGTATGCGCACATTACTTCCTGTACGTTACCCTTTTCCACGATGGTCTGGAAAGCGGGGAGGTAGGTCTCCCAGAGGTCACGCATAGATACGGAAACATCGAACTGGTGGCGCAGGGGCTCCGGTCCGCTGTGAACAGCGTAGTGCTTTGCGCAGGAGTGAACCTTGTAGTATTTCTTGTCGTTGCCCTGCATTCCCAGAACGGTCTGGGTTCCCATGACGGCGCTCAGGTAAGGGTCCTCGCCAGGAGTCTCCTGGCCGCGTCCCCACCTTGGGTCACGGAAAATGTTTACGTTAGGGCACCAGAAGGAAAGGCCGTTGTGCCAGATGCCGCCGCTTGTCTGGGTAACGCCCATCTGATGATGGTCTGTTGTGTTCCAGACGGCGCGGGCCTCGTCGGACACGGCGGTATAAATCTCGAACTGCTGGTCAGCGTCAAAGGTGGCGCCAAGGGCGATAACCTGAGGGAATACGGTAACGTCGTCGTAGCAGATACCGTGGCAGGCCTCGTTCCACCAGTTGTAGGCGGGGATGTCAAGCCTGTCAATGGAGATGGAACCGTTCTGCATGAGTCCAACCTTCTCCTCCAGGGTAAGGAGGGAGAGCAGGTTGTCAACCCTCTTCTCAAGTTTGAGCTTGGGGTTCTGGTAAGGGTATTCGTACTTGGTCTGCTGGCATCCTGCGAGCAGCAGGGATGCGGCCAAGGTCAATAGGAGTAGAGTTTTTTTACACATAATATTGTGACAGATTGATTGAATAATCATGAATTAGACAAATCTACGCATTTTTTTGTAATTTTGTTCAGGTAATGGTGCTGCCGCCGGGCTTTGTCCGGACAGCTTAATAGGGAAGCCGGTGACAATCCGGAACTGTGCCCGCAGCTGTGTACTCCATAACGGCTCCGAATCATACGCCATTGTCCCCCAGGGGATGAGAAGGCCGGGGCCGGGACCAGTCAGAAGACCTGCCATTGTCAAGTTTAACAATCGGACTCGGGGACAAGTCTGCGTGAAACGAATCATACACATGAAAAAATCTGCATTGCTATTGCTTTGCGGCGCTCTATTCCTGGGCGCCTGCCAGAAAATTGAACAACATCAGGAACCACCCAAGGACAACGGCCTTACCGGCGTAATGGTAAACGTTGACAACTTTGCCAACAGCGCCCAGAAGATTTTCGTGCTTAACGAAGGTAGCATGGGCTCCAACAGCGCCACGCTGGATTTCCTGCGCCTGCCTGCCGGAATCTATATCTCCGACGCCTTTGGAAAGATGAACTCTTCAGTGGGCGCGGGCCTGGGAGACGTGGGAAATGACATCGCTGTAATCAATAATGAGGTCTGGATAGTGGTGAACAACTCCGGAATTGTGGAGGTGATCTCCGCCGAAGACGAGACCGAGATCAATGTCATAAACGTGCCTACGCCGCGCTACATTGCGTATGACGCCAACTATGCCTATGTGACATCCTGGGCGGGAGCGTATGCGACCTACGAAGGCTGGGACCTGGTGGACTACTCCAATGTAAAGGGTCAGGTTTACCGCATCAACCTCAAGACAAAGCAGGTTGAGGGAACAGTGGAAGTGGGCTATCAGCCGGAGGGTATTGCCTACTACGGAGGAAAACTGTATGTGGCAAATTCAGGCGGTTTGACATTGCCTCCAACCTATTCCTACGACAATACGGTGAGCATCATTGACGCGGCATCGTTCAAGGTGACCAAGACGGTTGAGGTGCAGGTTAACCTCAAGAACGCCTATGCGGACAGCAAGGGCAATATCTATTTCACCACATTGGGCAATTACTGGGACGTGCATTCCGGACTGTATATGATTACTGCCGCAAATCCGGACAGCCCCTCACACGTGTCGGATTATGCCACGGTGTCCAATATATGCGGCGATACAGTTTACTGTATTGGAACCGAAACGGAGTTTGACTGGACCGGTCAGGTGGACCATAAATACAGCGCCTATACTGTTAAGAATGGAGTCAAGACTCCTTTGACCCTGAATCTGAATCACGCCACGCCGTACTCAATTGGTGTCCTGAACGAGAATGTCATCTTTATTGGAGAGCTCGGCATTTATACATATACGGATCCTGAAGACAAGCTGGAGAAAATAGCCACAGACTACTACAATCCGGGATCGGTTACCTATTACTGGCACGGTAACAGCGTGTGGTCCGTACAGGCCGGAATCATGCCGGGGCACTTTGCAATCTATTAGTGCGCCGGAGGAGTGCCATAGCGCTGATGATGGTATCCGTCTGCTGCAGCCTTTGGGCGCAGCAGACGGATACCCTTGTAGCGGCGCAGGTGTATTCCTACAAGGTGCTTCCTGTGGTGAGGGCCTCGGAGCAGGTGGCGTTCCTGGCGGGGCAGGTGAGGCCATCGGCACAGGTAAGTGAACTGCTGAGGCGCTTCACGGGCGTCCAGGTGAAGGATTACGGTGGAGTGGGGGGATTGAAGACCATCAACGTGAGGAGCCTGGGCAGCGAGCATGTGGGCGTTTTTCTGGATGGAATCCAGATTGACAACGCCCAGAACATGCAGGTGGACCTGGGGCGATTCTCCGTGGACGGGCTGGGCGCGGTGTCGCTGTATAACGCGGTGAAGACACAGCGCCTGCAGACCGCCAAGGAGTACGCATCGGGCGCAGCCGTGCATCTGGTGAGCGAGGACCCGCTGCTGCTGGTGGGGGACAGTGCTGGAAAAGTGCGCCTCAGGGGAGGCTCCTTTGGCACTTTCAACCCTTCGGTTCAATGGGACAGGCGCATCGGGGGAGTCATCCTGAGGGTGGGCGCTGAGTTCCTGACCAGCAACGGAAAGTATAAGTACGATTATTTTGGTACGCCCCTGACGCGGGAGAATGGCGACATCAGGAGTCTCCGCCTGGACACGCGCCTCTCCGGAATGCTGCTGGGAGGGAAGTGGCGCCTGATGCTGTACGGGTATGGCTCCGAACGCGGCTTCCCGGGACCGGTAATCCGCCGCTCGGAGGAGTTCCCCTTCAGCGCGGAGCGCCAGGCGGACCAGGACGTATTTGCCCAGGGAGGCTGGACAAAGGACTGGACGGACCGCTATTCCACAGCGCTGAAGTTCAAATACGCCAACAATTACACCCACTACAATACGCATCCGGAGAAGAACGCCATGGCAATGCCGTATAACCTGCATTACAGGCAGCAGTCCGCGTATGTGTCGTTGGCCCAGTCCTTGGGGTTGAGCGACCCCTGGTCCGTGGACCTGAGCACGGACCTGCAGCGAAACACCCTGGACTCCGACGTGGGCCAGTTCGTAAAGCCGCGCAGGACTACGTTCACGGGCGCCCTGGCGACGCTGCTCACGTGGGAGCGCTTCCGCGCAGCCGCAAACATCGCGTACACGGGCGCCTGGGACACGTTTGACCAGCGCAATGCGGGCGGCTGGTCGTGCGAGGGCGGCTTCAGGGATGCCTGGATGCCATCCCTCAGCCTGTTCGTGCGCCCCGCCTCCTGGCTGGAGATAGACGCCTTTGCCAAGCGAACCTACCGCCTTCCGTCGTTCAACGACCTCTATTATTCACTGATGGGGAATTCGGCGTTGAGGCCCGAGTCCGCGGCGCAGCTGGGGGCAGACATCAGGATGTCCGCCCGCGCCGGCGCCTGGGACGTCGAGGCCCGCCTCTCCCCATATTACAACAACGTCAACTCCAAGATAGTGGCCCTTCCCACATCCTCCCAGTTCCGCTGGACCATGCTCAACATTGGCATGGTGGATGTCACGGGCCTGGACGCAAAGGTTTCGCTGGAGCGTGGACTTGGCAGCGCGGAGCGCCGCCTCGCCCTCACGCTCCGCTACACCCTGCAGCAGGCCCTGGACCACACCAGCCCCGGCAGTCAGACCTGGGGCAACCAGATCCCGTATATCCCGCTTCACAGCGGTGGACTGGACCTGGCCTTCCAGTGGGAAGACTGGTCCATCACCTGGGACACAACCCTGACGGGGGAGCGCTGGTCCCGCACCGCCAACATCGACACCTACCGCATCGCTCCCTGGTCCCTCAGCGACGCTTCTCTGTCGCGCAAGGTCACGCTCTACGGCCATGCCGGCCGGGGCATGGTGCCCCAACTGGCCGTCGGCCTCGCCCTGAACAACATCTTCAACCAGTCCTACCAGGTAGTCCAGGGCTACCCAATGCCCGGCTTCAACGCCATGCTAACCGTGGAGTACTCCTGGTAACAGAACGTCCCAATGCTAATAAATATTGTAATTTCCGTGCATAATTCACTGAAATTGTTATATTTGTATATGCCATGAAAAATGGTCAAATGTGTATTAACCCTAATTAATAACCTATTATGCCCATTACAGATCTATCTTTCAGAAAACCTACAGACTGGTATTGTGCTGTAGAACCATCCTTTGCAGGAGGCCCTGATATGTCGCCTTTCATCTTAGAAATGGATGTTGATGACTACTATGAAGTCTCCTCCTTATTGGATATTCAAGGTGAAGGTACTATTAAAGATGTCACATTCTCATTTCCCGAAGGGAAAGATATGTATGCCAAGATTGATGAGAATGGAAGACTGACTGCCCTCAAACAAACAAAAGGAGTAAACAAAATCTCCTCCAATCTTCCGAACAAATTATCCAAAATCATTGAAGATAGCGTTCTCTTGACAGCCCGTTCAAAGAATAGCGCTGCCTCTTACTCAATATATGTCCGCATATATGATAAACCAACCTCTATTCAAATAGTCAGGACAACTAAAGATCTTGATTCTGAGTTTTTTACAGATGCCCCTTTTGATTCTAAGCTGCTCACTACCACAGGCCTTGAAGTGAAACCTGGGGGAAGTTTTGAAATTAATTTCAAAGTATTGCCCGAAACGGCTCTACAGGCAGTCAGGCTTATGAGCAACAGCAATTATATGCGTGATAATATCAAAAGCATGACTGTTAAAGATGATCCGGGAGAAAAGTCAGGAACAACAAAGTTTACCGTAGCTAAGAACGCTTCTTATTATGCCGGTAATCCTGGTTGGAAAGACAGTAATAATTATGGTACATATGTTACTTCCAAGAGGCACGATAATAGCAAACCTAAGACGGAGGTTCAGTTACAAATTGTTCAGTTTTGTGCAGAAGAACCAAAGCCCTTGGATTATTTATCTACTTTTATTCCAGGAGGCTTTAAACACAGCATCGGTGGTAGGATTGGAACCATTGACGGCGGTCTCAGGATAATGAAGGACGCTCATGGAAGGAGCTTGATTAAAGACACATATAAGGATATCTTTAAGGGATATTCCTCCGCAGCGCTTGCTAAAGCCGGGCCAATCGCAATTGTTGTCGATATGGCTGACAAAGGTTATTGGCCTGTTAATCATGGAATAGATTTCACTTATTATTGGGATGAGTTGCATGAAATGGGTGTGTCTTATGAACCTGATGGAGTAGAAGAAAAATCCAAGTATAGAAAGACACACCTGTATGCAATGGCTATACATTCATACGGGCAAAGAGTGATGTGGTCTGAATGCCATCATGGTAATGTGATAAGTTCCAGATATGAATGGAGATATGCTGATAAACTGTTCGGCAAATGTACTTGTCATGAGGAAGACGGATTTAAATTAACCGCTCATTATCACCAATACAACAATGCCGGTCCCGACAATGAAGATGTGATTCCGGTTAGGTTGCTGTATGAGTTCCAAACCCGTTATCCAGCCTTGAAGTATATTTCATCAAGCGATCCTGGAGCTGTTATAGACAGTTTAGGTCATGATTCAGTTTCTTTCTGGTATCTTCCTTCTCGTAAAGAAATGCTTAAACTGAATATGAACCATTATCAGGGCATGAAGAAAGCATTGGAAGCCAGAGTCAATTTCATGGGCGGCAACCTGGAGTCTCCTTCATATTTATGGACATCTTGTCTGAACAAAGATATCCCAGATGGAGATATTGATTATGAAAAGGCTTTGTATGCAAGATGGATCGCAGATAAGGGAGTGAGCATTTGGATTACACCAAAACGCGCCGAGCACGACTTTAGGCCATTCATCAGAGTATAACCCCTCTACCAGGGCCGGGAATTCACCTCCCGGCCCTTTTTATAAAAATTAAAACTTTAAGCCGGCTGAAAGAGGCCGTTCACAAGCCTGCAAGGCACTTTTTATAAATTAGCCGTGTACTTTTGAGGTAAACGGCTCGCTTCTGCTATATTGCGTCATCAAATCAGATGACAAATGAACCAGAAGCACTATTATCATATCAGCACTAAAGGGTTGGACATTGACCTGTTCAAAGATGAGGAAGACTTTCGCCAGATTCTGTTCTTTATCGCTTTGACTTTTGGGGCGGATCCTCAATGCGAGATTGTTTGCTACTGCATAATGAACAACCACATCCATCTGGTGGTTTATGGAATCCTGGACAATATAGACAGGCAACTGGTCAATCTGAAGAAACGGTACTCTATGTGGTTTTCCAATAAGTACGGAGTGAACAAGGTTTGGGCACGTGTCCCATCAAAGATAAGGAAATGCGAGGACTATGAGGATGTAAAGAACTGCATAGGTTATGATTATTATAATCCGGTAAAGGCAGGGTTGACCAACAACCCGTTTTATTATCCATGGTCATCTGTATCGGCACATTTCAGGAACGACCCGTTCCTGTACGGTTCCCGTGATTTGGAATTGTCTCCGAGAGCCCAGCGAAAGGTATTCCATACACATTATGAGATGCCTTCTGGAATAAAGATGATGGAGAATGGAGCCCTGGATCCTCTTTCCTTGATCAACCCTTCTCACGTTAACAAGTTGATGAAGACCGCCAAGTCCCTTAACTATTTCATTTACAGGAACAGGGATGAACAGTTAAGTACCCACGAAGAGGTGTACTTATGCAATGATGTGTCAGCCAGGCAGAAGGCAAAAGAAATAGCTTCCCGGATATGTGGCCGGGAAGCCAATCTTGAAACACTCTCTAAAGAAACTAAAAGGGTAATTTCAGATGTCTTGAAATATACCTACGGAACCCCGGCAAAGGTTGTTACAAGGGTCCTCGGCTTAGAGGGTTAATGTCATTTTGATTTGGAGACGCCCATGGCTTCTCTCAGGTCATCTTTGTTCAGGGGGTATACGTGACCGAAGATGCCAAAAGATACCTGCTTTACATCTCCGGAAAGATTCTGGATCTCGCCGGTTGAGCAGAGGAAGTGGTCCTTAACTACAAGTCTGTTATCCAGATAGGCTCCAGCCACACCGCTGCCGATGGAGCCAACTATTGACCCCAGTCCTTCAAGGTTCTCTTGCTGCAGCCTGTTGTTAATGGATTCGTTAACTACCGACAGCAATGCATCCTTGTGAGCCTGCTTGTCCGGGCAGGTAAAAGCGGCGATAGCTCCCAGTGCCACAATTACCAATAGAAACAACAATAACTTTTTCATACTATTTTAGGATTAACTGACCAAATATAATCATTTCCGTCAGACTCTGGAACACACCTGGGCCGGAAAAGGGGGAAAAGTGGTCCTGGTGTGTTCCGGATTTACACACCGGGCCACACCGATAGGCCCTGGATAGGCTTCTGTGGCACATTGACTTGGCCAGGTGTGTTATTTTGTCCCACACCGGGGCCGGAAATAGGCCAAAAACGGTCCCGGTGTGTTCCAAAGACCGATTAATGACTGGAAATTGTTATCTTTGTTATATGAAAAGAATAGAGGTGGTGGCGGCGGTGATAAGGAAGGGTGACAGGATATTTGCCACCCAGAGGGGGTATGGAGATTTCAAGGACCGGTGGGAGTTTCCCGGAGGCAAGATGGAGCCGGGGGAGACACCGCAGGAGGCGCTGGAGCGCGAGATCCGCGAGGAGCTCTGCGCCGACATCGAGGTCGACTCCTATGTGGATACCGTGGAATGGGATTACCCTGCGTTTCACCTCACGCTGCACTGCTTCATGTGTTCGCTTCGCTCCGAAGCGCTGCACCTGAACGAGCACGAGGCCGCCCGCTGGCTTGGGGCAGGGGAGATTGATTCCCTTGACTGGCTACCGGCAGACAGGGACCTCCTTCCTAAGATTATCGCTGAATTAAAATAGCCTCTATTGGCTGCGTAACCACTCAAGGGCGTCCTCAAGGGGCGCCTTTGTGTTTACGTCCGGGTTGATGGGGTCGTCGCAGAAGGCTTCGCCGGTGCGGGCGACGTCGCATCCGGTGGTTAGCCACATTGTAGCGCCGTCTGACATCGTGAAAGGCTGGTTGGACGAGGCGTATCCCGCGGTAGGGGAGCCGAATACACGGACGTTATCAAGCCCGCGGAAGCAGAGGAGCACCGCCTCGCCTGAACTGCCAGTCCATTCGTTTGTGAGGATGGCCACGGGGCATTCGATGCGCGGCTGACGCTGGACGCCGGCAATTTGCAGGACGTTTTCCAGCATGACCCACTGAGTGCGCTTGCGGGTGCGGAAGCGTAGGATTTCGTCATCTTCGTTATCGGGCAGAAAACGATGGATGGCGGCGATCATAGGGTACATGTTTCCGCCGCGGTTGTCGCGGAGGTCAATCACGGCGCCGGAGACCTGTATATCGTCTGACAGTGCGTCCAGGATGGCGTTGGCGTATTTCACGCCCTCAGCGCTATTGCCGGAGAAGGGCGGCAATTTGACGATGGCGATGCCATCGGCTTCAATGCTGGCCGATGGCGCAGGCCAATCGTCCGCGGCGGCGTTCTCCGCCACTGTTTCAGCGTCCTGCAAAAAGGAGTGCTTGCCGCCGGCTATCTTCAGGGCCGCGGCAACCACGTCCCGCGCGGCCTCCAGGCTGGCGGGCTTCGCCCCCAGCGCCTCGGCCTTGGCAGTGTCCCACTGCTGGCCTTGGGCAAACAGGCCTTCCTTATCCATAATGCGCACCGCCTTGCGCACATATGCCTTGTTTGAATCTGTGCAGGCTGTTGCCATCAGGGCGGCCAGGACCAGGATGAAGTATTTGAAGTTATTCATACGTTAACTGAGACTTTCTTTTGGCTTTAAGGTGAGCACCAGGCTCAGTGCTATGGCAATTGCCGCTACGGGATACGGCAGGAAATGTTTCCATTTGACAAGGAAATCCTTTATGCCGGCCAGGAAGGAACTGTCAAAGCCTTGGAACAGGGAAGGGTACAGGAATACAATGGCCATTGCAAGCATACCCACCACCAGTCCGGTAGCCAGGGTTGCTATTAGTATAATGCGTGATTTCTTGTGCTGGAGGTCCACTTCCTTCTTGATGCCTTCCACCTGCTCCATACGGCGGCGGGTTTCCATCAGGAAGGTAGGGTCTTCTTTAACCACTGGCTTCGCTTGCCTCAAGATGTCTTCTATATTGCTGTCTTTCATATTGTTATGTACTCTCTAAGATGGTTCCTTCCCATTGAAAGATTATATTTTACCGTCCCTATGGGCATATCCATAATAACGGCTATCTCCTTGATGCTCTTGTCCTCGAAATAGAACAGCACAATGGCCGCCTTTTCCTTTTCAGGAATCCGGTCCAGCGCCTGGTAAAGCTGCTGGTAGCGGAAGCCGCCGTCGGCGCTGTCGCCTGACGGCAGGTTCAGCGCCTCGCTGGCGGCCGCATCCACCCTCTGCGGGGTCTTCTTCCTGAAATTGTCTATGTAGCAGTTGTATGCGATCCTGAACAGCCAGGTCTTGAATTTGGAGCGGCCAAGGAAAGACCCGGAAGAGACATAGGCCCTGATCAGCGCTTCCTGGGCTATGTCATCCGCCAGGGGAGCGTCACCGCTGCACAGGGCTAGCAGGAACCTCCTCAGCGGCTCCTGCTCAGTCCTTACAAGGTCGATGAACTGCTCCGATGTCATTTACTCCTGGGGCTTCCCGTTCAACTCTTTCTCTTCTGCCTCTATCTCCTTGGCAAGCATCTTCCTGCCGCAGAAGTAAGAAATGAATAGAGCGATTCCTATTGCCAGCAGGATGGCTCCCGGAGCTGCAGATCCTATAAACATCCCGAAACCTTTGTCTGATGGAAGCAGCGACAGAGCCAGGAAGGCGATGCCCATGAAGGTGGTGACGCAAGCTCCGGTGAACCTTTCCATAAGGTCCTTCTTTATGCTCTTGGGCTTCTTGGGATTCTTAAGAAGATTCTCATCAATGGGAATGCCGGCCTCAATTGCCTTGAGAAGAATCTCGGTCTTGCGGTCAACTTCGTGCTTGCGGGACCTGAGAACAAGCCATACAATCAGGACGGGGAGGACGACGCATACTCCTAAAGCGGTAAGTAAATCAGTAATCTGCATAACATTATCAATTAAAATTCTCACCCTTTAGACGGAGCCCCGGAACAAAAGGTTGGAAATATTTTTACTTTTTGTAGAAAACCGTGTTGAAGAAGTCTTCCATCTGCCTGGCGTAAGGTGCGCCGTACTTGATAAAGGTTTCCTTAGTGGCTGTATCCGGTTTCCAGTCATAGTATGCGTGCGCGGCTCCGGGAACCTTTACATAATAGGCTTCCTGGCCTGCTGCCTTGAGGGCGTCGTAGTATTCCTGGTTGCCCTCGTCGCTAACAACGTTGTCAGCGGTACCGCGGTTGATCCACTGCGGTATCTTGCGCTTCTTGGGGTTGGGGATGTTCTCCAGCGGAGCCCAGGCCTTCTGGGCTTCCAGAGGGAGGTCACGTCCGTACCTCTGGACTCCTGCAAGGTTGAAGATGCCGTAGTTGGGGGCTACAGCCTTAATGGCCTTCAGGCTCTTCTGAGCCTTCTTCGCGCTCATTCCCTTGGGCATATAGGTAGGGAGATACTGGTATACTCCAGGGGTCTTGCCGAAGCCTCCGTCACCCACCAGTTCAACCATGTTGGCAACGGCCGCGCAGAGGTGTCCGCCGGCGCTGTCACCGGTAACGGCCAGTTTCTTGGGATCAAGGCCATATTCCTTTGCATGCTCCTGGATATGGAGGATGGCGCCGTAGCAGTCCTCGATGATATCGGTCATGGTATTGGGCTCGGCATCGCCGTCGGCATTGCCAATCCATCGGTAGTCAATGCTGAACACCACGTACTTGCCGTCCTTGCAGAGTTCGCGGGCGAGGCCCTTCATCACGTCCTCGCAGTTCATGCGCCAGCCGCCTCCGTGGATGATCACCACGCCGGGGAGTTTCTTGGCTCCGTCAGGGATGAAGGCATCGTACTTGAGGGTCTTTACACCTGGCTTTGCATAGGCTACGTCCCGTATGCATTTGTATCCCTGCAGGCGCTCGGGCTCCACGAAGGAGGCACCTACAGAGCAGGTGGTGTTTACGGTAACCTCAAATTCAGGGGTGTAGTACTCGTCATAATAGACAAAGCTGCCGTTCTGGGCCATGTAGCCGCATTCGAAGGCATATCCGGGATCAGGATAGGCCTTGATCTTGAGGACCGTTCCCTTTGGCAGTTCAATTCCGTCGGCCGGAATTGCGGGAGTGACCTCTACGCGGCCGTGGGTGCATTCACCGATGGAAACCTTGAAAGGACCGTCAGGATTGCGCGCTGGACGTGGGTTCTGTGCAAAGAGTGTGGAGCATGCCAGAATAAGGCAAGTCACAGCAATAAATTCAAACCTTTTCATAATATAATCCTTGAATATTAATTTAAGTGTTCTTATATTGTCGCAGTTAAAAATCACTAATTTTCTCAAAGTTAATAATATCTTATCAAAAATGGAATATAGCGAACTGGGCAAGACCGGATTGAAGCTTTCGCGCCTGGCTTTCGGGGCATCATCCCTTGGGGGAGTGTTCCGTACAATCAAGGAGGACGAAGCCATTGAATCCGTTTACACAGCCGTAGACAACGGAATCAATTTCATAGACGTATCACCATATTACGGACACCTTAAGGCGGAAACCGTTTTGGGAAAGGCCCTCAAGAATATACCCCGTGACAAGTATTACCTCTCAACCAAGGTGGGCAGGTACGGAAAGGACGGGGTGAACACCTGGGATTATTCAGCCCGCAGGGTCAGGGCCAGCGTGTTCGAGAGCATGGAGCGCCTTAACATAGACTACATTGACCTGATAAACGTCCATGACATTGAATTCGCGGACCTGAGCCAGGTGGCGTACGAGACCGTACCTATGCTGGTGGAACTCAAGAAGAAAGGCTATGTGGGCCACGTTGGAATCACTGACCTCCAGCCGGAGAACCTCAAATGGGTCGTGGAGCACGCAGAACCGGGAAGCATAGAGTCAATCCTTTGTTTCTGCCATTACGAGCTGAACGACACTCTCATGCTGGAATACCAGGATTATTTCAAGGAGAAGGGTATAGGCATCATCAATGCTTCTCCGCTGTCAATGGGCCTGCTTTCATCCAGGGGAATCCCTGACTGGCACCCGGCTCCCAAGCCGTTGGTCGAGGCCTGCGCAAAGGCTGCGGAATACTGCGCCAAGAAAGGCTATCCTATTGAGAAGCTGGCAATCCAGTTCGCCATCAGCAATCCTGCGATAACAACAACTCTCTTCAGTTCAGCAAGCCCCGTTAACGTCCTGAACAACATCAAGAACGCGGAGACTCCAATTGATTGGGAGATGGTGAAGGAAGTTCAAGAAATAATCGGAGACCAGATGGGTGTCCGCTGGAATAATTCATAGAAAGTTATGGAAAAGCAAAAAAAGAACAGCACCGCCCTGGCACTGGGCCTCGTATTCTCGCTCTTCTTCCTCTGGGCGATAAGCAGCAACCTCCTGCCCACTATGATCAGGCAGATGATGAAAACCTGCGAACTGAATACCTTCACCGCTTCATTCACTGAGAGCGCATACTGGCTGGCATACTTCATTTTCCCAATTCCGATAGCCATGTTCATGAAGCGCTACAGCTACAAGGCAGGTATCATATTCGGCCTTGCGCTTGCGGCGTTCGGATGCTTCTTGTTCCTTCCGGCGGCAGCCGTAAAGCAGTATCCGTTCTACCTGGCAATTTTCTTCATCATCGCAACCGGAATGTGCTTCCTGGAGACTGCGGCCAACCCGTATGTAACCTCTCTGGGCGATGAGAAGACCGCCCCCAGGCGCCTCAACCTGGCTCAGGCGTTCAACGGACTTGGAGCCTTCATAGCGGCCATGTTCCTGAGCAAGCTGGTTCTCAGCGGCCAGGAATTCACCCGCGAGACCATCCCCGCCAACTATCCCGGAGGCTGGGACGGCTACATCCAGGCGGAAGCCAACGCCATGAAGCCGCCGTACCTGATCCTCGGATCCATCCTGCTGGTAGCGGCCATCATCTTCATCGTAATGCATCTGCCCAAGACCCCGGAGGAGCTCGCGCAGAAGAAGGACGAGAAGCTCATTGACTTCTCCGTCCTGAAGCGCTCCCACCTCCGCAAGGGCGTGATAGCACAGTTCTTCTATAACGGAGGCCAGACAGCCGTGAACAGCCTGTTCCTGGTTTACTGCTGCACCTACGCCGGAATAGACGAGGGCCGTGCCACAACCTACTTCGGACTCTACATGCTCTTCTTCCTCCTTGGAAGATGGATAGGAACCCTTTTAATGGGCCGTTTCAAGCCGCAGAACATGCTTACGGTATACGCCATAGCCAACGTGGTCCTGTGCCTCATAGTGGCCCTGTTTGGCGGCAAGGTGGGCATATTTGCCATGATGGGAATTTCCTTCTTCATGTCCATCATGTATCCCACCCAGTTCTCACTGGCCCTTGAGGGACTCGGGGAGAAGACCAAGAGCGGTTCCGCATTCCTGGTGATGGCTATCGTGGGCAACGCCTGCCTGCCTCAGCTTACCGCATTCCTCATGCACAGGAACCCCGCCCACTACTACATCGCTTACATAATCCCGCTGGTATGTTTCATTGTGTGCGCATACTACGGATGGAAAGGATATAAAGTTATTGATTAGGAGAAATGGATACTGTTACAACAGGGTATAGACAGAAAGATTTCGGCCAGCCCGTAAAGCGCTATTGCCAGACACTTGACCTGGTAAGCGATCCGGAGGCCATAGCAAAATACAAATCACTCCATTCAAAGGAACTCCACTGGAAAGAGATCCGCGACGGAATCAAGGCGGTGGGCATCCTTGAGATGGAAATATACATTCTTGAGAACCGCCTTTTCATGATCGTGGAAACCCCTCTGGACTTTGACTGGGATTCCGCAATGGCCAAACTGGCAACGCTCCCTCGCCAGCCGGAATGGGAGGACACCGTTGCCGTGTTCCAGGCATGCAAGCCCGGGTCCACTTCATCTGAGAAATGGACCCTCATGGAGAGGATGTTCTATATTTACGACTAGATACGGCCCTTGAGGTCTTTGTCAGTCATGGCGCAGACACAGGAATCGGACCATACGTTTTCTGCTGTCTCCACCATATCCACAATTGTGTAGATTGGGAGTATGAGCCCCATTACTTCTACGGGGGCTCCTATTCCCGTCATCAGCGATACCGTCAGGAAGAAGCATCCCATGGGGACGCCCGCGTTTCCAACGGCGGCAAATACGGAGATAATAACCCATAGCAGCATGGCCGGAAGGCTCAGGCTCATACCTCCGCATTGCATCACAAAGAGCGATGTGACAAGGATGAACGCCGCGCATCCGTTCATGTTGATGGTGGTGCATATTGGCAGTACGAATCGGGCTACCTTGGGATTGGCGCCCAGCCTGTTTTCAGCGGAGGAGAGCGTAACGGGCAGGGTGGCTGCGGAACTCTTTGTGAAGAGCGCCATCATCACGGCGGGGCTCATCGCCCTGAAAACCCTGAGGGGGTTTATCTTCCTGATGAGCAGGAACAGCGGCAATATGACAAAGAACTGGATGATGTTGCCGGAGAGGATGACAGCCGTCCATTTGCCCAGCGAGCCCAGGATAATGCCTCCGCTGAGTTGAGCGGCCAACTGCGCGGCGAAGGCGGTGATTCCCAGCGGCAGCGTCCAGATGAGGGCCTTGATCAGGATGAAGAACAGTTCCTGCACGCCCTCGATGGCCTTTATCAGGATATCCTTGCGCTCTGATTCCGTCATGAAGGCTATGCCCAGGCCCACCGCAATCGCTATGAGAAGGATGGAAAGGACATTGCCGGAGAGGAAAGGCTGCACAATGTTGTTTGGTATCACGGAAATGATATGGTCATAGAAGGTAGTGCCGGTTGCTACATCAGCAGAAGATGACAGCATGTGCTGCGGGATGCTCTCAGGGGCTATCACCTTGAACATCACCAGGCCCACCAGGGCGGCCACGAATGTCGTGAGAAGGGTATAGGTGATTGTATGCAGGAATATGCTTTTTGTGCTTTTCTGCCTGCCGAAGGAAATGAGTGTGGTCATGATTGCCAGGGCCACCGTAGGCACGGCAAGGAACTGGAACAGCCTAGTATAGACCGTTGCTATGAAATTGCACACCGCATTGATGGCATCGCTCTTCAATAAGCCCAATACCGCTCCCATTACCAGGGCTCCCAGCCACCATATCAATTGTTTGTTTGATTCTTTCATCTTGACAGGGTTTATGTGCAAATTTAGAAATATTGTTCTTAAATTCACATTCACAAGATAAGTCAGCATGAAAAAGCAAAGCAGAAGGGATTTCCTGAAGACCACCGCCGCCGTGGGCGCGGCAGCTGCACTGGGCGCAGGCTCGCTGAGCCTGGCCTCCTGCAGCCAGGACCGCCGCAAGACCGCCGGCGGCAAGATGAAACTGACCTGGTTCCCGTACGAACTGGAACTCCAGCACACATTCACCGTGGCCTCCTACAGCCGCAACAGCACGCCCGGCGTGCAGGTACGGATAGACTATGACGGCCTCACCGGCTACGGCGAGGCGTCAATGCCCCCGTACCTTGGTCAGACCGTGCAGAGCGTGACCTCCTTCCTGGAAAAGGTTGACCTTGGCCAGTTCCCTGATCCCCTCCAGATGGAGGAGATCCTCACCTATGTGGATTCCCTTTCGCCCGGTGACACCGCCGCAAAGGCCGCAGTTGACATAGCCCTTCATGACCTTGTGGGCAAGATTATAGGCCAGCCCTGGTACAGGATATGGGGCTACGACCCTGCAAAGGCCCCTTCCACCACCTTCACCATAGGAATCGACACCCCTGACGTGGTGCGTGAAAAAACCCTCGAATGCGCTGACAGATTCAACATCCTCAAAGTTAAAGTAGGTCTTGACAATGACGAGGAGATGATCAAAACCATCCGCGAGGTCACCAATCTCCCCCTGGCCGTGGACGCCAACCAGGGCTGGACTGACCGCAGCAAGGCCCTTGACGAGATCTTCTGGCTCCACGAGAACGGGGTAGTGATGGTGGAGCAGCCCATGGCCGTCGACCGCCTTGACGACATTGCCTGGATCACCGAGCGCGCCCCCGTGCCCATCTTTGCCGATGAGTCCGTCCAGCGCGTATCTGACATCCCGCGCCTGGCCGGCGCCTTCAGCGGCATAAACATAAAGCTGATGAAATGCACCGGCATGCGCGAGGCCCACAAGATGGTGGACGTCACCCGCGCCCTGGGCCTCCGGGTCATGCTTGGCTGCATGACCGAGACCTCCTGCGCGGTCTCCGCCGCCGCACAGCTCTCCCCGGCCGTAGACTTCGCGGACCTTGACGGCAACCTCCTCATCTCCAACGACCTCTTCAAGGGCGTTGAAGTAGTGAAAGGCCGCCTCACCCTCCCAAACCTCCCCGGCATAGGCATCATCCCGCTGTAATTTTATAAGGCCGACATATCCCTCTTTTAAAAAGAAATTCCTATATTTAAGGGAGTTTCTCCTAAACCTGCATCATCATGGGCGGAATACCAGAAAATACTCATATACCTGGCGAGCACAAACCCGCCCCTTCCAATTCTTCTAATTATAACAAGGCACAAGAGTCATCTTCTCCTATTGTTGCCAGTGTCAAAGATGCGCCAAATGATAATGAAAAATCATCCCCATCAGTAGAAGAGAAGACAGGACTTAATCAGCAACGTATTTTTAAGCAAGTATCAAAAGAACTTGATGACCTTCTTTGGTCAATAGGTAAATTGAGGTCAGAGGTTAATTCAAAAGATCTTGTCAATAGGGAGAGTCGTGTTACCAGTGAAGTCATGCACAAATCCAGAGGTATCAGTTATGACCCGGATAGCTGCCTTTTGGTTTTGAAAGATGCTGAGGACAAGTTACTTGAGGCTAAAAGGAGTAATGATTCTGATGTTATTTCCATAGCAGTATTGAAACAAAGCCAGACAGTCCGATTGATTGCAGATTATATGTACAATTATGGAATCAATATGGACATCAGCGCCCATAACTGGCTGCTCTTCTTAAATATTACAAAATCAACTTCTTTTGCCATTGCTTCTGCCGCTGGCGCATCAGTTCTTGGCGGATCTTTCGTATCAGGGATTATTGCAGGAGCTTCCGCCGGCTTTCTTGACAATGTAGTTACGGAAATCTCAAAAGGTATAAACGATGTCTCCGGGGGAGGTCTGGACGCCATAATTACCATATTACAAGGAACCGCAACTGGGGCCGCTTTCGCTTTTGCAGGCGGTATTCTAGGCTCCACTACAAAACTAGGCGAAATTCTTAGCCATAGTAATGTCTTCATCAATATGGCGTCGAATTCCGCGTATAATCTCACTTTGGATCCTTCTTTTTGGGGGTCAATAGCGCAGTTGGCCAATAAGGTTGCTAATTTAAAAACAATTGATTTTGATTATAAACTGCCTTTTGAGATTCAATCATATCTTATTCACAAACGTGCCGCCGATATAGATTTCGATATACAAATAGACAGTAAGACGGGACGGTATGTCAACAGGGCTCCCGACCATCCGCCAATGCCTGTCGGCAGAAGGACGACACCTATGTTTGGCGTTCCTGCGGTATTGTCTCCAGCAAATGAGATAACAGGGATGTATGATGGGCAGAGGATAATCGATAAGGAAACTTATTTGAGGAAGAACAAATTAGCTGAAGATCTTAACAAGGAAGAGAAAGGCATTCCTGGATTAATCTTGGATGCACAAGCTAAATTTGATGAGATGGGTGCCGAATTGGAAACAACTATCTCAAAGATTTGGAGCTACCAGGAAGCTGTGGCGTACTGGAAGAATGATAATGGTACACATATTTATTTAGATGGAGATAAGTTTGTCAACCATACGATAACAGGTAGTGAAAACAATATGATGGTCTATAATTATTCGAATGATTATCAGTTTAACAGTCGTATGGAACGTACTTACCTAGGAAAGACTATAGTATCAAAAGATGATTTTGTCGATATTCAAACAAAAGTCACAGCACTAAACGATGGAGCAGTACCTGCAATAAAACGTATGGCATATCTTAGAGCAAGCATGGAAGCATATCTTTCAGTTATACTTGATGCGCTCCATTCATTGAGGACATAATTATTTTGTCATGGGCGGGATACCAGAAAATACACACATACCAGGCGAGCAGAGAGCTACGTCCTCCAGTTCATCACAGTATAACAAAGAGAACGGTTCGGTTTCACCAGTCGTTGATGGCATTCGTGGCAATGGAGTCAAAAAAGAAAGGAATTACGTCTCCGAAATCCTGGAATTGTTTGAAGAAAAACGCTATGATTATAACGATCTAAGCGAACAGATGGCCAATATCAATGAGAAAGATTTTTATAGGCTTCTTTGTGTTCATACCAATCATTTCGTAGCAATATCTAAGGAGTCTCCAAATCTGCTATCGTCTATATATAGTTTTCATCCGGAATCCTTCAAAAGGTTACGACTCTCTGATCCGGATAAATTTAATAGAATCATTTCCAGAGGTGGTACAGAGAACCCAAAGGATGGTTGGTTCAGTGACATTAACGAAGATCTTAATACATACGATAACTTCTTAAGGGCAAAATATACAGCAGAATCTCCATCAGACAAAGAAAAACTGGGTACAAACGATTATCATGATACCAGGATTATTGTTGATGACGTGCTGGATAGAGGAGAATACGAACAAGCTCTTCCTTTGATGCAGGAATTGAATACATACGATTTCTGCGACGTGTTGATCCACAATTATAACGTTGGGTTCTTCTTGCGAATGATAAGTGATGATGAGTTTGTTTCCCTGTTCTCAAAACATCGGACAGCGTTGCTCTATCTATATTATAAAGAAAATGATGCTTTCGATGAGATTCTGGGCCCTTTCATAGATCAGCTCAATTCTCCTGAAATTACAAAGAAAAAAGACCCTGTCTTTGTCAGGAAAGCACTTGACAAGGTTCTAAAAGCGAAGAAAGATTGGATACAATTGAGCACTAGACTGCAGAGCAGCATTTCGAACAAAATCTTAGCTGATGAAAGAGATTGGCGCCCGACCTTTCTTATAAAATGGCTCGGAAATGAAGATATGGATCTGCATGACCTATACAACATTATTGAGTATGCCAAAAAGGATATTCAGAGTATCAATGAGCGCAGCGATGTTCAGAAGAGTTGTATATTATTCGCCCAGAGTTTTCCTATCATTACACAAGCGCGGGAAAGAGTGCGCATATATATGAAGAATGCTGATAATGGGAAAGAGCAATATGATATGATCTCTTCTTTCATGAAAACAGTATGTCTTTCTGTCATCACTGCCGGAGTGGGTTCAGCTTTGTCAACAGGAAGCGTGGTCATGAATATAGTAATTTCTGGCGCTGTCGGAGCTACTGTCGAAGGAGTCGACCAGATGATGACAGGTAAATATGATTTAGGTAATATGGCCCAGGGAACGGGTGTAGGTCTTTTTGGCGGAGGAGTCGGAGAGGCTATTGCATATAAGTTTGTGCCCGGTCCTGCAAAAAAATTCCTTATAGATGTAGTTGTTGGTACCACTGCAAGCATTGCTACGGATGGGGCCCGGGGTAAATTATCTCTACCCGACGAAGAGCATAATTATGATTTGGACATAGCCCTCTATGCATATTATATGGCAAAGATAGGAGGGATAGATTATGATTACGAAAATAAAGCGTACTATGTCAGCAAGAAACTTCCTGGTGAAAAAGGTGAACAACAGGAAGATATAGTAGAAAAGATCAATGATCTGTTGGAAGAGGTTGGTGAGTAGGTGCGGCGCTAGGCTATTTTACCTTCCTTGAGGAATTCGCGGCGGATCCCTTCGATGATATCATCTTTCTTTATTGTGCTGCTGCCTCGGCTGTAGGCGAGGACGGAGCTGTACTGGACAACGTTGGTTATGCTGCCGCCGGAGAGTTCGTAGTCAGCGGCAATCTGTTCAAGGGACACGTCATCGTCAAATGAGCATTTCTGGGAGAAGGTGTTCTTCCATAGCTGGAGGCGCTGGGCAGTGTCGGGCATGCGGAAGCGTATGATGCTCTGGAAACGGCGGGCGAAGGCCTCGTCCAGGTTGGACTTGAGGTTGGTCGAGAGGATTATCAGGCCCGGGTAGTCCTCGATGCGCTGAAGCAGGTAGGCGGTTTCCTGGTTGGCGTATTTGTCGTGGGAGTCCTTGACTCCGGTGCGCTTGCCAAAGAGGGCGTCGGCTTCGTCAAAGAAGAGGATCCAGTTCTTTCCTTCCGCCAGGCGGAATACCTTGGAGAGGTTCTTCTCCGTTTCTCCGATATACTTTGATACGAGCATTGACAGGTCTATGCGGTAGACGTCGAGGCCTGTGGCCTTGCCCAGCAGGGTGGCGGTAAAGGTTTTACCGCTGCCCGGAGGGCCGTAGAACAGGGCCTTGTATCCGGGCTTTATCTTGTGCTGGAGGTCCCATTCCTGGCGTACGGATTCACCGTACTTGGTCCAGAGGAGGATCTCCTGGATCTGCTTCATTGTGTCCTCCTCAAGGACAAGGTCCTCCCAGGAGCGTTCTGTCTTGATGAGGCTGGCGGGGAAGTCCTCGGAGAAATGCGGACGGAAGGGCTTGTCAAGGACCATCTGGTCCAGCAGTTCCTCGGAAGGCCGTAGTATCCAGGAAGAGAAGTCCTCGGTGTCTTTCACGGCCGGGTCCTTGATAAGGCAGTGACTGGTGAAAAGATCGTTGGAAATGAAGTAGGAAGCAAGTTCCAACCGGCGGTCTATGTCTCCTGCGGACAGGATGAACAATACCGTTTCAAGGGTGGGGGAGAGGATCCTGCCACCGGTACGTTCAACGCATCCGAACTCCGCGAAGCGGAGGCCCGTGTCTGAGTTCTTGATACAGAAACAGTCCATCAGTTCCGGCTTCAGGTACGGGGCGAAGGCCATTGCCAGCGCCGCGCGGTCCTGGAATTGGAGGCCGTGGGAGACTATGAAACGGGCGTAGGCGTCAGGCTGGCCTTCAGCAGGGGGCGGGGCTATTGTGTAAATATCCCCGGCCTCCTGCTTGAAGTAAGTCCTGAGCCTGAGCGTTATCAGTTGTGAAAGCCAGTCGAGTTCTTGCTGAATGAATTGCATTGTGCTGATGATTTATTTGAAAAGGCGGCTGATGTGCCTCTCGCAGAGGTTGTCCTCTATTTCCTTGCCTATGACGTCGGCGTACTTCTCGAGAGCCGGGTAGAACTCGTCGCCCAGTTCGGCGGCTATCTTGTAGCTGACGTGGATGAGCTGGCGGAACGACGGGTTGAACAGCGGGTCCGCAGGGTTGTGCCTCATTGTGCGGGCGAAGGTATCGGCATCCCACTTTTCAACTTCCTGCGCCGAAGGCAGCTGCGCTGTATCAACGTCGATGACGGTGGCATAGGGCACCGTGAGTTCCTCCATTCGGCCCAGGGCTCCGGCATAGATCTTCTTTGCCAGGGCGAGGCCCTTCTCATCGGCCACTGCGAGGCCGATGATCTCCTCCAGCCAGGTGGTGCCGGCGGTCTTGATGTGGATGCCCGCATCGTATTTGCGGATGAGCCTTCCCATGATGGGGTAGATGCTGAACTTGTCCGATCCGGAGTGGATGGAGAGTTTCAGGTTGTCAGGAAGGCCGTATTCCTTGACGCATTCGGCGATTACCTGGAGGTCCTGTTCGAACTCTTTCTCGAACTGGGCCAGGTCTCCGCGGTAGTCCACACCCTTGTTGAAGCGTCCGGTGAACTTGGGGGCGATGGTCTGCAGGGGAACCTTCTCCGCGGCCAGTTCCTTGAGGATGTAGCGGAGTTCCTCAGGGCTCTGGGCGTTGTCGACCTCGTCCAAGGAGACTTCGGTCACAAAGTTGTCCGCGCCTTTCTTTGCGGCGATGTGGCGGTAGATCTTGCCGGCTTCCTTGATGGCGGGGAGGAAGCGCTCCTCCAGGGAGCCTTCCTTGCCGATGTAGTCTGCCACATCGATTGTGAAGAAGTCAGAGGCCTCTATGAAACGGTCCACGTTGCCAAGGTTGATGTGGTCCGCGTCCACGAAGTACTGGCCTTCATAGCCGAGGGCCTTGACGGCGGCCTCGGCTTCCTTGCGGACTTCACCGGGCTCCGTGCATACAATCACGTGCTCGCGGTTGGACTTGTTCCATACGGGGATGAACTGAACCCCGAACTCTTCCTTGGCCTTGAGGAGGGCCTTTAGCTGGTTGACGCCTTCATGGGAGAAACGGTCTCCTACGCCAAATGAGTATTTTCCTATCTTCATATCTGTTGTCTTTATTATGCGTTGTATGATCCTGAGATTGTGTCGCCGCCGTGGCCGGTCCAGTTGGTGTGGAAGAACTCTCCGCGCGGCTTGTCAGTGCGCTCGTAGGTGTGGGCGCCAAAGAAGTCCCTCTGGGCCTGGAGCAGGTTGGCGGGGAGGCGCTTGCAGCGGTAGCCGTCATAGTATTCCAGTGCCGCGGCCATGCAGGGCGCTGGGATGCCGTTCAGGATGGCCTGTGAGAGGACGCGGCGGTAGCCGTCCTGGGCATCGGCAAGTTTCTGCGTGAAGTAAGGGTCAAGCAGGATGTTGGCGATGTCAGGGTTCTTGTCGAAGGCTTCCTTGATCTTGCCAAGGAAGACACTGCGGATGATGCAGCCGCCCCTCCACATAAGGGCGATGCCGCCGTAGTTGAGGTCCCAGCCGTACTCCTTTGCAGCCGCCTTCATGAGGGCATAGCCCTGTGCGTAGGAAATGACCTTGGCGGCGAAAAGGGCCTTGCGCAGGTCCTCGAGGAAGGCTTTCCTGTCCCCGGTGAAGGCCTTTGGAGAGGGGCCCTGGAGGATATCGGAGGCGGCGACGCGCTCTTCCTTGATGGCGGAGAGGCTGCGCGCGAATACGCTTTCAGCGATGAGCGTCAGCGGCACTCCGGCATCGAGGGCGGCTTCCGCCGTCCATTTGCCGGTGCCTTTCTGGCCCGCGGTGTCCAGGATGTAATCCAGGACATAGCGGCCATCCTCGTCCTTCTTTGCGAGGATATCCTTGGTGATGTCTATCAGGTAACTGTCAAGGTCGCCCTTGTTCCATTCCGTGAAGGTTGCCTGCATTTCCTCGTTGGTCATGCCCAGGATTTCCTTCATAATGTGATAGCACTCGCAGATGAGCTGTATGTCACCGTACTCGATTCCGTTGTGGACCATCTTTACAAAGTGGCCGGCGCCGCCCTGGCCCACCCAGTCGCAGCAGGGGGTGCCGTCGGCAACCTTGGCTGCGATGGCCTGGAGGATGGGCTTCACCTCCGGCCAGGCCTGAGGGCATCCGCCCGGCATGATGGAAGGCCCCTTGAGGGCGCCTTCCTCGCCGCCGGATACGCCCGTGCCTATGTACAGAAGTCCTTTGCTGTGTACATATTCCGTACGGCGCGCCGTGTCCGGGAAATGGGTGTTTCCACCGTCAATTATGATGTCTCCCTTGTCCAGGAGGGGAATCAGCTTGTCAATGTAGTCGTCCACGGCTGCTCCGGCCTTTACCATCAGGAACACCTTGCGGGGACTCTTGAGGGAGGATACCAGGTCCTCCAGGCTGTGCGCGCCGTAGATGTTCTTGCCGGCGCCCCTGCCGTTTATGAAATTGTCCACTTTCTGTACCGTGCGGTTGAATACGCTAACGCGGAAGCCCTTGCTCTCCATATTGAGAACCAGGTTCTCTCCCATTACTGCCAGGCCTATGAGGCCGATATCAGATTTCATTTCCATATAGTTAGTCTTTGAACCGGTCCGGATGCGCCCAGAGGCCCAGGGCCGGGTTTGATATGTAATATATTTCTTGGTTTCCTATTGTGTTCCAGCCGTCTTTCAGCGACTGCGGATTGTACTTTTCCATGGCATCCGAGAGGCTGCCGTATTGGAAGCCTACGCCCTCTATCTCTTCCCTGGTCACACCCGGGCCGGGGCAGTAGGTAATGGTAAAGCGCCCTTCGGACGAGCCGTGGATCAGGTGCGCAGCGGCGCCCAGGTTGTCCCGAAGGTCCTGGTTTTCCGCCACCGCCTTCAGCGTGGCGGGCGTACCGTGGTAGCCGTATTTGCGGATCAGCATGTCGTTGGTCGGATCCTCTCCGAATTCCTTTAAGCCCGGCGCCAGGACGGTCAGTTCAGCGCCGTCCGCCAGGGCCATCCTGGTGCGGTATATGGCCTTGTTGCCCAGCCAGGTGCTCTTGAACTCTTCAGGGTCAAGGTATACGACGCATTTGTCCAGGGGCTTGTCAACCATTATGAAATTGGTCTCAAGCGACAGGGCGGCCGCCTTGCGGAAGCACTCCATGTCGTCCCCGATGAACAGGCCCTTGAGCTCCAGTTCTCCGCTGTCTGGGTTTTTGGCTATAACTGTCAGGATATAGATTATTGGCAGGTCCTTTATGAAATGCTCCCTGGCGTATTCCAGGACGGTGCGGACGGGGGAGTCAGCGCGTCCCATGATGCGCTCCATGCCGTATGTGGCGCCAAGGTAGTGGCTCAGGTTTATGCCGGCGCTGCCGCCGGCGCCCACAAAGATGTTCTTGGTGTAGTTGGCCATTCCAATAACCTCGTGCGGGACTACCTGGCCAATTGAAAGTATCAGGTCGAAGGACGGGTCCAGCAGCAGGCGGTTGACCTGTGCCGGCCAGGGCTCGTCTATGACCCCTTCAGACACCTCTTTAAGGAAGTCCGCCGGGACTTCTCCAACTGTGACCACGTCATGACGCCAGTCATGGACGCGGAACAGTTCCTGGGGGACTCCGCCGAACATGGCGTCTATCTGGGCGGCGCTCATGGGGGAGTGGGTGCCCAATGCGGGCATCACGTCCGTGAGCGCAGCGCCCCAGTACTCGTACGCGAAGCGCGTAATCGGGCCCGCGTACGAATTCAGGCGCGTGATATCCGGCGGGATGGCAAGCACGCGGCGCCTTGTCCCAAGGGCCCTAAACGCCTCAAAAAGGGCGCTGCGGGCCTCTGCAGGGCTGATGCAATCGTCTTTGGAGCCGCGTGAGTAGTAAAGCATGTCCTATCGTTTTACACGTGCGTTTCCTTTCCAGGCGGACCATACCTGGTCTTCGTCTTCCACCTGGGCGTAGTCAGTCAGGTAGGTGGTGGCCAGGGCTCCCGTGGCCCAGCCGAACTGGAGCCATTTCTCAGGCTCCCAACCGCGGAGGATGCCGTACAGGAGGCCGCCCACAAAGGCGTCGCCGCCGCCTATACGGTCAAGGACCGTAATCTGGCGCGGCTCCGCCACGTGCCACTGGTCGCCCTCCAGCAGGATGGCTCCCCAGTTGTGGCTGTTGGCGTCGTTCACCTGGCGCAGCGTTGTGGCGAACACCTGCGCCTGCGGATATACGGCCTTCACGCGGCCTATCATATCCTTGAAGCCGCTGATCTTTGCGGCCACGTCGCTTCCGCCGGCCTCCGGGCCTTCGATGCCCAGGCTCAGCTGGAAGTCTTCCTCATTGCCGATGAGCACGTCCGCCACGCTGCAGATTTCGCTGAAGATATCGCGAAGTTCCAGCTCGCGTCCCTCCCAGAAGGACGCCCTGTAATTGATGTCGAAGCTGATCAGCGAGCCGCTGGCCTTTGCCGCGCGGGCGATCTCCAGGCAGAAGCGCCCGGTCTCCGGGCTCAGCGCGGCGATCAGGCCTGAAAGGTGCACCATCTGCACTCCTTCCACGCCGAATATGCGGTCCAGGTCGAAATCCTTCACGTTGAGGGTGCGGCCTACCTCGCCTGCGCGGTCGTTCCAGACGCGCGGGCCGCGTACGCCGCTGCCGCAGTCAGCGATGTTGATTTGGTGACGATAGCCCCAGGGACCGCCCTGAGGCACTTCCGGACCTTCGACGTCCATCCCGCGGCCCCGCAGGTCGGACTTGATGAACGCGGCCATCGGGCTTCCCTTCACAAAGGTCGTTAGGACCTTCACGTTGAGGCCCAGCAGGGAAGAGATGCTGGCCACGTTGGTCTCCGCGCTGGTTGCCTGCATGCGGAAGACATTGCTGCTCCAGACCGGCTGACCGTTGTCCGGACATATCCTGAGTCCCATGCTGGTAGGCACCAGGAGGGCGTATTTACAGTTTTGCTTCAGTTCCATATCTAGAATTTGAAATATTCGCGTGCGTTGTTGTATGAAATGTCTCCCACCATCTTGATCAGGAAATCCATCTCCTCGGCGGGCAGTTTGCCGGCCTCTACATCCCGGCCTATCACGTCACAGAGGATGCGGCGGAAGTATTCGTGCCTGGTGTAGCTGATGAAGCTGCGGGAGTCCGTGAGCATGCCTACGAAGCGGCTCAGCAGGCCCTGGCTGCTCAGGACGTCCAATTGCCTGCGCATGCCGTCCTCCTGATCCAGGAACCACCAGGCGGCGCCAAACTGCATCTTGCCCGGGATGGACCCGTCGTTGAAGTTATAGGCAATGGAGAGCATTGTCTCGTTGTCCTTTGGATTGAGGCAGTACAGGATGGTCTTTGCCAGCTTGCCCTCCTTGTCAAGGTTGTCAAAGAAGAGGTTGCCGGCGCGGGCGATTGGCAGGTCGCTCATTGAGTCGCATCCGGCATCCGGTCCGAAGGACCTGAAAAGCCTGGATGTGTTGTTGCGGAGCGGCCCCACGTGGAATTGCTGCGCCCATCCGGATTCAGCGTCCATCACGGCCATGTCGTGCATGAATGCCGAGCGGAACTTGCCAATTTCCGCCTCGTCCGGGGCCTTGCCTTCCAGCGTGCGCCTGAAGATGGCTTCTATTTCCGATGCGGTGTACGCATCGGCATAGAAAGTCTCCATGCCGTGGTCCGAGAGGCGGCAGCCCAGGGATTCGAAGTAGTCGTGCCTCTTCTGGAGTGCTTCCAGCAGGGCGGCGTAGGAATCGATCTCCATGTCAGCGGCCTGGGCCAGCTTGTCGATGTACGCCTTGTAGGCGGCTGGATTCTCTATGGCGATGGCCTTGTCCGGCCTCCACGTTGGGAGTACCTTTGTGCCGAAGGGATTCTGCGCTATCTGTTTGTGCCAGCGGAGGTCATCGGCCGGGTCGTCCGTGGTGCATATCACTTCTACGCCGAAGCGCCTGATCAGGCTCTGGCCGCGGAAATCTTCGCGGGCCAGCATTGCGTTGCACTCCTCGAAGATTTCCCTGGCGGTGGCGGGGCTTAGCAGTTTGTCTATTCCAAACACGCGGCTCAGTTCCAGGTGGGTCCAGTGATAGAGGGGGTTGCGCATTGTGTAGGGGACTGTTTCAGTCCATTTGCTGAACTTTTCCCATGAGGTGCAGTCCTTTCCCGTTACGTATTTTTCCGGTATGCCGTTGGCCCTCATCGCGCGCCATTTGTAATGGTCCTCAGCAAGCCACAGCTGTGTTATGTCCTTGAATTGGATATTGTTTGCAATCTGTTCGGGGGAGAGGTGGCAGTGGTAGTCAATGATAGGCCGGCCCTCTGCTCCCTTTGTGTAAAGCTCCCTTGCGGCGTCGCAGGTGAGCATGAAATTTTCGTTTATGTAAGGCATACCCAAAATTAGCCAAAACCTTATTCAAAACAAATATCTATATTTGCATTAAATTGATTTTTGATATGATTCAAACGATACTACAGAGCATAGTGGCGGCAGAGGAGGCGGAAAACCTTGCGGACACCATCAAGACCCAGAGCGGACGTTTAATCTCAGAGATATCAAACAATCCGCAGGGAGTTGCCCAGGACCTTCTGGGCAAGGCCCTGGATTTTGGTTTGAAGGTGCTGGGAGCCGTCGCCATCTACATCGTGGGCGCCTGGCTCATCCGCCGCGTGAAGAAGATACTCCACAGGGTATTTGACAAGAAGGGCACGGAAAAGACCGTGGCTTCCTTTATCATATCGTTTGTGACGCTGGTGCTGACGGTGCTGCTCATCGTGGTTGCCGTGAGCGCCCTGGGCATCAACACCACTTCCTTCGCGGCCCTGCTGGCCGCTGTGGGAGTGGCGTTGGGCATGGCGCTCAGCGGAACCGTCCAGAACTTTGCAGGCGGCATCATCATACTTGTTTTCAAGCCTTTCAAGGCCGGGGACTACATTGAGGCGCAAGGCTTCGGTGGCTTCGTAAAGGAAGTCAACATCCTGAATACCAGGCTTATAACCAGGGATAACAAAGAGATAGTCCTGGCAAACGGAACGCTGGCCAACGGCAATGTTACAAACTTCTCAACCAGGCCAATCAGGCGCGTGGACAGGAGCATAAGCGTAGCGTATGGGACTGACGCGCAGGAGTGCATAGACGCGCTTGTTGAAATCATGAAGGAAGATCCCCGCATCCTGGATTCAAGCACGGAGGGCGCTGCCGATCCGTTCGCAGCCCTGGAAGTCCAGAATGCCAGCGACATCACCTTCACGGTAAGGGCGTGGGTGAAGACGGAGGACTATTGGGCCGTGACGTTCGACCTTAACCAGAGGATGTATACTGAACTGCCCAAGAAGGGGATACACTTCGCCTATCCTCATCTGGACGTGAAGATCAGGGAGTCCTAGCGGTAGAGTTTCTCGTACAGTTCCCTGAGGGCTTTCCTGTCGTCTATGATGTCCCTCAGTTTTTCAAGATTTGCGGCGTTTGAAGATTCCGGAAGCCATACCTTGAGGTATCCGTTACGGCCGTATTTGTCTTCCAGATGGGCCGCGACCCTTTCCCATTGCTGCTCCTTGTCCAGTTCAGGGTGCTTGGCCCTGCCGTACTGGATGCACCTTTCCACTACCATTTCCGGGAAGATGAGCCTGTCCGCCTCGGCGGTAATCTTGCCGTATATTGTGCGGGGCTCGTAGCCCAGGGAGGCGCGGTGGTCCTCCGCGGCATCGGCAATTGTGTCTATCTGCTCCGGGGAGAACCATTTGGAAAGGTTGCCGTCTTCCCGTATCATCCTGGCCGATATTATGTTGTGGGTCTTGCGGTCTTCTTCCACGCCAAGGTCATGGTATGCTGCGGCGGTGTAGACCATGTTGGGATCCACGTCATACCGGCAGGCCAGTTTCAGGGCCCGCTCCATCACCATGGTGACATGGCTGACGGCATGTCCCTTGTCAAACTTCTCGTATCTGGGGATGATGTTTTCCGCGATGTAATCCCTCAGGCCGGGGTTTATGCTGCAGGACAGTTCTGAGCAGACGGTTTCCAGGTAATCCCGGTCTATATGGTCAAAGTTGTCCAGTTTTTCGCTGTCAATGTCCAGGACTGCTATGATCTGGCCTTTCTGCCAGATTGGAACCACTATCTCGCTGCGGGAGGCGCTGGAGCAGGCTATGTGTCCGGGGAACTGGTCCACGTCAGGGACTATGATGGTCCTGGCTTCCTTCCAGGCGGTGCCGCAGACTCCTTTCCCAAAGGGAATGGAGGTGCAGGCCACCGGGCCCTGGAACGGTCCCAGGACCAGCCTGTCGCCGCATACCCGGTAGAAGCCGGTCCACCAGAATTTCATCTGCTGGTGAAGCATGGCGGCGGTGTTTGCCATGTCCGCAATAATGTCCGTGCCGCCTATGAGGAGCCTCAGGCGTTCCAGTGTATATCTATAGTTTTCCGCTTTGTCCATAGTGTGGTTCTTAAACGGTCAAATATAGTTATATTTGCAATAATTAGAATTGAGTTATGGCAAAAGTAAAGATATCCACGCCTCTTGGCGACATAGTTGTCCGTCTGTATGACGAGACCCCGGCACACCGTGACAATTTCCTGAAACTGGCCCGCGAGGGATTCTATGACGGGACCATTTTCCACAGGGTGATAAAGGACTTCATGATCCAGGGCGGCGACCCGCAGAGCAAGGGCGCGCCGGCAGGCAAGCCGCTTGGCAGCGGGGATGCCGGCTACACCCTCCCGGCGGAGTTCAACCCGGCCCTGTTCCACAAGAGGGGCGCGCTGAGCGCGGCTCGCCTGGGTGACGAAGTCAACCCCGAGCGCCGCAGCAGCGGCTGCCAGTTCTATATTGTCTGGGGCAAGACCTATTCACAGGGGGAGATGGGCCAACTGGCCCGCCAAATGGAGATGCAGGCCCAGCAGACCGTCTTCAACGCCCTGGTCCAGGAGCATCGCGACGAGGTCATGCAGCTCCGCCGCAACCGTGACCGCGACGGCCTCATGGCCCTTCAGGAGAAACTCATAGCCCAGACAGAGAAAACCGTCAGTGAACAGGGCCTTGGCAAGATGTCCCAGGAGCAGAAAGAGATCTACACCACCGTAGGCGGCACCCCCTTCCTTGACGGCCAGTACACCGTCTTTGGAGAGGTCGAGTCCGGCCTCAATGTGGTCGAGGACATCCAGCAGGCCGCCACCGACTCCCGTGACCGCCCCCTCTCCGACATCCCCATGACCGTCACTGTCCTCGATTAAAACCCAATTACCCCACTGTCATCCTCCCTCCGTCCCCGAAGATCCCTTTTCACGCTGCGGCGGGGGTTGCCTCCGGAAGGTTCCGTTCGCTTCGCTCACTCCATCCCTCCCAAAGTCTACTGCGTCATTGCTTTGCAATAACTTGTATCCTTCGGGCCCCTCCCTCTGACGTGTCCGAGGGTGGACACGCCTTCCCGGAGGCAACCCCCGCCCTCCGCTCCACATGCGTACCCGGGCACCACAGACCCCTTTTTCGTGCCCGGACGAGTATTCTTTCTGGAAATGCGGACAGTGGTGCGTGGAGGTAAGTGATTGATATTCAAGGAAAAGACAACATTAACGGTGGTGAAATCGTTACCGTTAAAGTGTCCTTTTTGTTGATTATCAAGCGGTTACGACCACGTGGCTCTTGCGGACCCTGTTACTCAGCTCGTGGAGTGTAAAAGGTTGATAATCAAGTATATCAATAAGGGCACCCTATCCGTTATGGGTAGGGCAACTTGTGGCTAATTGCTTATAATCAGCCAGTTACGTACCACGCACATCGTCCGGGTGTTGAGGCGGGTGCTACTGCGAAGCCGGGGGGGGAGGAGCGATAACTGCACGGCAGTTAGTCGCTGGGGCGGTCGGCGACGGCGATGGCGTCGATCTCCACCAGGACACCCTTGGGGAGGGCGGCTACCTGGCAGCAGACCCTGGCGGGTTTGGTGGAGGGGAAGTACTGGGCGTAGACGGCGTTCATCTGGGCGAACTGTCCAAGGTCCTGCATGAAGACGTCCGTCTTGACCACGTTGCCGTAGTCCATGCCGGCCTCTTTCAGGATTGCTCCTATGTTGTCCAGACTCTGTCTGGTCTGTGCTTCGATTCCTACAGGGATGGTCCCGTCCGCCGGATTGAACGGTATCTGTCCTGACACATAGAGGGTCCCGTCTGCCAGGACGGCCTGTGAATACGGCCCCCTCGCCGCCGGTGCGGCACTTGTTGCAATACTCTTTTTCATATCACTTCAAAAATAACAAATAATAATTAACTTTAGGGTATGAAAAAGATAATCATACTCTTAGCGGCAGCGCTGATGGGCGCATCCGCTTTATATGCGCAGCCGGCAGGCAACAGGCCGGCAGGTCCTACGGCAGGCCAGAGGCCGGCATTTGCCGCGCCGCAGGCGTCTCAGACAATCAATGCTCCAAGGGTGGAGCCGGATTATGTCATTGACCTGTGGCCCAATGGCGCGCCTACGGATAACGGCTTGACAGGAGAGGAAAGGGACAGGGGCACCTTTGCCATGAACATTACCAAGCCCACGCTGTCTTTCTTCATCCCCAAGAAACCTAACGGGATGGCGGTAATTATCTGCGCCGGCGGCGGTTACAGTTCCGTATATTACGGCACGGAGGGATATGCCAACACTCCGTTCTTTACCGACAGGGGAATAACGGTAGTGGTACTGAAGTACCGCTTGCCCAACGGACACCCGGAAGTGCCGCTGGACGACGTCCAGGAGGCATTCCGCGTAGTCCGTGAGCGCTCCGCGGAGCTGGGCCTCAAGAAGATAGGCGTTGTTGGATGCTCAGCCGGCGGTCACCTGGCCACCATGGCTGCCACCAAGTATAAGAATGCGGTCCAGCGCCCGGACTTCCAGATCCTCTATTATCCGGTTGTAACGGCGGACCCGTCCTTCGCCCACGAGGGATCCATCCAGAACCTGGTAGGCAGGAACAACATCAACAAGAGGAACATAGACGAATACAGCAACGAGAAGCACGTCACCCCTGACACCCCGCCTGCATTCATCATGGCCAACACGGACGACAACGTTGTTCCAGTACGCAACAGCATAGAGTACTACAACGCCCTGATAGCCAACAAGGTACCCGCTTCCCTGAACATTTATCAGGAGGGCGGCCACGGCTGGACGGACCATCTTGATTTCCCGTACAGGGAGCAGTGGATGGACACCCTTGGCAAATGGCTTGAGAGGCTTCAGGAATCCTTCGGACTTTAGAATATCCCGGATATGAGAAAGAGACTGACAGTGGCGACGCTCACGGCAGCCGCCACATTATCCGCCGTTTCCGCATACGCCCAGGTGGGGAGCCCGTTCATACACGACCCGTCCACCATAGTGGAATGTGACGGAAAGTATTACACCTTTGGTACCGGCGGCGGGGGGCTGATCTCCGCTGATGGGTGGACCTGGGAAAGTGGGGCAGTGCGGCCCGGCGGAGGCGCCGCCCCGGACGCCATGAAGATTGGCGACCGGTACCTTGTGGCGTACAGCGCCACCGGCGGCGGCCTTGGCGGCGGCCACGCCGGACGCATCCTCACAATGTGGAACAAGACCCTGGACCCAAACTCCCCGGACTTTGAATATACGGAAGCCGTGGAGGTGGCCCACTCCCTGCCCGACGAAGACTGCGACGCCATTGACGTGGGCCTGTTCCTGGATCCCAACACCGGCCGCCTCTGGTGCACCTACGGCACCTATTATGGCAATATCCGCCAGGTGGAACTGGACCCCATGACCGGTTTCCGTGTTGAAGGCAACGAAGCCATAGACATTGCCATAGACTGCGAGGCCACTACAATGATATACCGCGACGGCTGGTACTACCTGCTGGGAACCCACGGCTCCTGCTGTGACGGCGCCAACTCCACTTACACCATCTATGTAGGCCGTTCCAGGAGTGTCAACGGACCGTTCTACGACAATGTTGGCCGCACCATGCTGGAAGGCGGAGGGAAGAAGGTCATCTCTTCCGAAAGACGCCGCATAGGCCCCGGACACTTTGGCCGTTTCGTCATTCAAGACGGCATAGAAAAGATGTCATTCCACTTTGAAGCAGACCTTGATCAGAGCGGACGCAGCGTGCTGGCTATCAGACCGTTGCTTTGGGTGGACGGATGGCCGGTAGCGGGCGAGCCGCTGCTGAAGGGCTCGTATGAAATAGAGTCCCAGCGCAACGGCTACGCCCTGGAGGCCATGGTGGACTTCGTCCGCACCCAGGGCGGCATGGGCGGCGCCTCGCGCAACGCATCGGGCCAGGCAGTGGTAAAGGTGGAGAGCCAGAAACTGGAGGACGTCCAGGACTCCTGGCCGCAGGGAACCGTCAAGGCAATGTGCAACTATTACGTCGACCGCCCCTGGCAGAGGTGGACCATAACCCCAGTGCCTGAGGCCGGCGGATACCTCGGAGGCCCGTATTACAAGATAACCATATCCGGCACTGACCGGGCTCTCACCGCCAACGCCCTCGCTGAGGTTGAAGTGGCGCCTGCCTTCACCGGCGCCCCCAACCAGCTCTGGCGCATCGACCAGCTCACGGACGGCAACTACAGGATTATGCCCAAGGAAGTGCCCGGACATCCGGACTGCAACTACGCCCTCATTGCGATTGGCGACGTTACCCCAACGCTGGCCAAGTTCGATTTCAACTCCGACAACTCCAAGTGGAAGTTCCGGCTTTATGACCCTCAAAACTGATTTGCCATGCGAAAGACCATAACCATACTGTCATTTGCCTTAATGGCAATTCTTTGCTGCCCGGACGCGTCGGCCCAGAAGAACCCCAGCCAGAAGGAGATCGCCGCAGCCCTGCAGGGATACTTCACTCCCGTGAAGACCCCTGCGGCCCGCCCTGACGACCGAGGCTTCATACGCCGATGGCTCCTCCTGGACCCCATCAGTGTCCCCAACCGCACCAACAGGGTGTTCACCGACAGCTATACCCGTGAATCCATCCTGCACGAATGGTTCCCCGGCCAACTTTCCAAGATTCCCAAGGACGGCGAACGCGAAAGGGTGGAGATGGAGGTCCAGCCTCCGGTGAACCTGACTGCAGGCCGCCCTGCGGCCGATACCCCTGTCCCGGGGCTCCGCAAGGTGAACCTCTACTGGCACGCCCTGGACAGCGACGTGTTCTTCCAGAAACTGTTCAGGATGGCCGCCAACCTTGGCAACACCCGGTACGGCGTCCTTTTCTGGGGCGTGACCATCGTCAATTGTGAAGAGGACATAGAAAACGTCCGCCTGGCGATAGGCGCCAACAACGCCGCCATGTTCTGGGTGAACGGAGAGGAACTCATCCTTGTGAGCGGAGACCGTCACATGAACATAGACAATGCCCTTTCCAAGAGGATAACTCTCAAAAAGGGCAGGAATGTAATCCGCGCGGCCGTGATGAACGGCCCGGGTATGAGTGAGTTCTGCGCCCGCTTCGTAGACGAAGAGGGGAGGCCGGTGACAAACTTTACTGTAACCTTGGAATAACCCTCTGCGCTTCCGAAGGAACGCGCAAAACGGCATCCAGTGCCTTGTGAGGACTGTAGTCGCGCTTGAAAAGGAGCGGATAGTTAGTCCTGCGGGCCACCGGATAGCCGTTTTTCCATGAATTGCCGTCCTGCAGGCCCCATAAGGTCACGCGGTCAATCTTGTCGCGGTACTTGTAGAAGATCTGGAACAGTTCCGCATAGCGCTGCGCGTGCTGGTCTTCGACCTCGTCAGGAAGGCCGTCCTTGTAAGGGTTCAGGAACTCCATGAACTCTTCCAGCTGGTACATGGGGTCTGACAATGACTGGCCGAACACCTGTGCCTCCTTGGTAACCGGCAGCACGTCGACGTCCAGTTCGGTGATCATGACCTTGAGGCCCAGGGCGGAGTAGCGCTCTATTGCCTGCTCAATGTATTCCGTCTTGGGGTAGTTGAGGCCCCAGTGGCCCTGGATGCCTATTCCGTCTATGCGGATGCCGTTGGCGCGCAGCATCTCCACCATCTTGCAGATGCCGTCCACCTTTGCGGGGCGCCAGGCGTTGAAATCATTGTAATACAGTTCGATGTCGGGATCGCAGTACTGCTGCGCGAACTGGAACGCCAGCCTGGCGACAAGTTCTCCGTCCCCGCCAAAGGCGTGGATCCAGCCCTTGTCGCGGTACTCGCCGTATTCGCCTATCACTTCGTTCAGGACATCCCAGGAGTCCACCTTTCCGTTGAAGTGCTTGCATACGGTCTCGATGTAGTTGCGCATGGTCTCCACCAGTTCGTCATGGGATTTGGTGGTGCCGTCCGCATGGTTCCAGAAGAAATCGGGGGTCTGGTTGTGCCATACCAGGGTGTGGGCGTGCACGTGGAGGCCGTGGTCACGGCCGAACTTGCAGTAGTCGTCGGCGGGGCCGAAGTTCCAGGTGTCCGGGTTGGGATGGATCACTTCCGGCTTCATGTCGTTTTCAGGGGAGATAGAGTTGAAGTGCTGCAGGACAAGGTCCGTGGCCTGGGGAACCCTGCCGCTTATCTGCATGCGGCCAATGGCGACGCCCATCTTGAATGCGTCCTTGTATGCGTCTTTCAGGGAAGTCTGCGCGTTTGCGGCAAAGCCCGCGAGGCATACGGCCAGCGCGATGAAGATTCTGTGTAGATAATTCATTTTAGGTAATCTGTGATTATGGAAGCAAGATAATGATTTATTTGATATTTTTGTAGATGATGAAAGCGAAAAGCATTATAAAGTCCATGCGCCTGAGGACGCTGCCGCTGTCCCTCTCCGGGATTGTACTGGGAATTTTGCTGGCAAGTGATACTTTCAGTATAGAGCCGTTAAAGGTTGTATTTCTTGTACTTACAACAGTTCTCCTACAGATTCTCTCTAACCTCTCAAACGAGCTTGGCGATGCCATCAACGGGGTGGATACCAAGAAACGGAAGGGGGCGCATTACTCCATAATGGACGGCGACATGACCGTGGACCAGATGCGCGGTCTCATCCTGATCGTGGTCCTTGCCTGCTGCGTCAGCGGAGTGCTGATGATATGGCAGTGCCTGGGGAACCTGATGCGGCCGGTGTCGCTGCTGTTCGTGGCCATGGGGGCCTGCGCCATCGCCGCGGCGATGCGCTACACCCTGGGCCGCAAGCCCTACGGCTACCGCGGCCTGGGCGACATCTTCGTCTTCATCTTCTTCGGCCTGGTCACCGTGTGCGGGGCATATTATCTCCTGACCGAAAGCATCCCCGAGGCCTCGATCCTGCTCCCTGCATCGTCCATAGGCTGCCTGAGCGTGGCGGTGCTCAACGTGAACAACATACGCGACATGAAGACCGATGCGGGCAAGCGCCGCACCACAGCCCTCAGGCTGGGGGAGAAGGGCGCGCGCATATACCAGACCTGCCTGATTGCCGCAGCCTGGATACTGATGGCCGTGTTCTTTATATTGAGCAAGGCCAAGCCGGCGGCGGCCATCTTCGTGCTGACCATGCCGTTCTTCGTATTCCATCTGAGGGGAGTGTGGACAAAGAAAGGGAAGGAACTGGACCCGATGCTGCCCCTGCTGGTGACCGGGACATTCTTCTTCGCCCTGCTTTCCGGAATAGCGGTTACGCTATAGATTATTCCTTTACGCCGGTGTACATCCGGCATGCGCCAAGGCTGAATGCGCGGTGTTCCACCCGCGCATAGCCGCATTGGCGCATAAACGCCGCCCATTCCTCCTTCCCGGGGAATTCCGATACGGACAGCGGTAAATACCTATAAGCCTCCCTATTGCCCGAAAAACGGCCTCCAATGAGGGGCGCGAGAGTCCTGAATCCCAGCATATAGAACCAGCGGAGGATTCTGTTCCCAGGAGTGGACAGTTCCAGGATCACCAGCCTGCCGCCTTTGTCCAGGACGCGGTGGATTTCCCTGAGGGCCGCGCCCCTGTCCTGGAAGTTGCGAATGCCGAAGGCGATGGACGCGCAGTCGAAGCTCCCGTCGCCGAAGGGGAGTGAAGCGGCATCGGCATTGATTTCGGTGATTCTATCTTCAAGGTTGTTTTCCAGGACTTTACGATTCATTATCTCCAGCATCCCTTGGGAGATATCCACGCCCGTAATGCGGCTTCCGGGATGCATAGCCCTGGCCATGGCCAGGCTATAGTCCCCGGTGCCGCAGGCCACGTCCAAAATACGCTGTGGCTTGTCAGGACAAACCACAGCGCTTATTGAACGTTTCCTCCAGGAGCGGTCCGCTCCAAGGGAGAGGATATGGTTGAGCCGGTCATAGTCCGGGGCGATGCCGTCGAACATGTCGCGGATCTGGTCTTTTTGGGGCATCAATCTACGTGGATTATTTCCTTGCCCTTTGTCACGCCGCTCTCGTTGAAGGCGTCTACGGTGAAGTAATAGTCTGTGTCGGAGGAGAAAAGGCCAAGGCTTACCTTTGGATCCTTTACCTCGCAGGCGTGGTACAGTTCATCCTTTTCCGTGCTCCAGCGCAGGATATAGCCTGTAGCGTCAGGAACCGGTGTCCAGGAGATGGTCATGTTGCGCCTGTCGCCGCTGCGGTCAGCCTGGATGCCGGTAACCTTCTTGGGAGCCTTTCCGGGGGCGAATCCGAACACCCTGAGGTCAAAGATGGAGAACTTGCCGGTGAGCTTGTCGCAGTTGGTTATGCGGATGTAACGGGCCTTAACGGGCTTTTCGCATACCAGCAGTTCGTGCGGGTTGTCGTTCTGGTTGTCAGCCTTGTTGAACAGAACTGACCATTTCTTTCCGTCAGTTGAATACTCTATAAGATAGCGGTAAGGAGACTTTGCATTGTCCGGGTCAAAGAACCCGAAGTCCTGGTCAGCGAAGTTTGTCTGCACCGCGTAAACCTTGTCTTTCTTGCCAAGGTCAATCTGCAGCCATTCTCCACTGTCACCTGAATTGGCGCTCCATAAAGTCTTGATAATGTTATCGGTAGCAAACTCTGCAGGATGGCCGTTAAGGGATGAGGAGGCGGTAACCGCCTTGTCGGCGGAAAGGACTCTCCAGCCGGTCCATGGAGCCTTCTTCTGGAAGTTAACCTTCTTGTCAGGAAGTACGTAAGGGGAGTCCGAGAAGTCCGTCAGGGCGTACATGTTGCCCTTCTTGGTGAAGAATACCGGGAAGAAGCCCACGCGGCGCTCGAAGTCCATCCTCTGGCTGATCACGCAGGAAGCCACGTGCCAGAAGTTGCCGTACCTGTCCTTGAAGGTATAGCCGTGTCCGGCGCCGGTCATCCATCCGCCCGGCTTCACGCTCATGGGGGAGTCATCCATGTGGATGAAGGGCCCCAGGGGCTTGTCGCTAACGTATACGCCGTCTCCGTAGGTCTCGAACTCGGTTCCCGGCGCTGCGTACTGCAGATAGTATTTGCCGTTGTACTTGAACATTGTTGCGCCCTCGTTCCAGCCGGGTTTCTCCTGCTCGTTCTTGTCTCCCGGGCGCTCCCAGCCGTATGTGCCCTCCATATGGTCTATGAGGGATACTGAAGACTCTCCTATGGATGCGAAATTGTTGTTTGGATCCAGTTCTATTCCCCTGATATCCGCTACGTTGCTGCATCCGAAGTAGAAATATACGCGGCCGTCGTCATCCACGAAGAGTTCGGGGTCGTGGGCGGTTGCGCGGGGCCTTTCCGGATATGGCATGAGCTGGTCCGTAACCAGTACCCAGGACTCTCCGTCGTCCGGATTGGAGGTCTTGTAGAGGACGTTTACGTCCGATACGGCCCAGTACAGTTCGTCCTTATATACCATGAGGGCGGGGGCGTACAGGTCTATTGGCAGTATGCTGGTCTTGATGTGGGACCAGTGCTGCATGTCAGTTGAGGTGTAGTAACCCTCGGACTTGGAAGGGAAGAGGTAGTACTTGTCGTGGTAGACAAGGCAGACGGGGTCAGCGGCCTCGCGGGCGCCGTTGGTACGGCGCGCGACCTCCGCCTGACGGCGGGCGCTTTCCTCCATGCGGGCCTTCTGCTCCGGCGTCATGCGGGCGAGCATCTCCGCCGGGTACTCCCTTGGCATCTCCTGGCGGTGGAAGGCGTATTGCACATTGACCGGATTGGCAACTACCCTGGAAGGGTCGATCTTTGGTCCGCAGGAAACCATTGCAAGGCACAGCGGAACAGCCAATAATAGTATCTTTCTCATAAGTAAAACGGTTGGTTTGTCAATTAAGTCTTATAAAAGTAGGAATAATAAGGCAAATTTCAAAAACAAAAAGTTTTGCATTGATTATCAATGCGTGTAACAATCTTGTATATAATATTAACATTTTTGTTACAGAGCCTTTTTACCTCTCGAAGTGCTGAAAATCCTTGGTCCGGGAGGCCCAGCCGCCGCCCCAGTAGAAGCCGTGCTGGCGGAACAGGGTGCAGCACAGATCGTCCCTTTCTATCTTGTACGGGAAGTCCGCCGACCGGTCCAGATACTCCCTGGAAGAGGCGGGTTCAACTATCCGGTAGCCGCTGTCCGTGGTCATGACATATGGGTTGTATCGGGGGTTGATGTCAATGGCCAGGCCAAGGGCGTGCTTGGAGATCGCGGTCTGGTGGGCGCGCGGCCGGAAGTTGAATGCGGAGGAGTTGTTGTCTTCCATGGAGGCCTGGTCGTCCGCGCCGTAATGGTCAATGAGGCGCATCTTCTCGATGGGGTAGGACGCCTGGTACAGCGCCTGCAGGATTTCAAGGACATCCTGCGCGATGGAGGCGTTCACCACCATCTCGCCCAGCAGAGTCCGCCCCTGGGCGTCCTTGTGCAGGGCTGTGATGTAGCGCAGCTCATCGCGGCCCACGGGGCAGCCTTCCTTGTAGGAGTTGCCTTCCATCAGGGCAAAGATCTCGTCGCTTATGGGGGAGACGCTGAAGAAGGCGTCGGAGATCCATTTATCGGGGATCTGGTCGCCCGGCTGGAATGATGGAGCAACCTCTTCCTCTATGGTAACCGCTTCGGCTTCAGCAGATTGCTTAGTTCTGTTAAAGCAGGAGTTTAAGCAAAGAACCGCCGTGCAGAGCAAGGCGGCCTCGGCTATTTTGATGGGGATGCGCTTCATGCCTGGGCCTCTTCCGCCGCAGGTGCGGCCTCTTCTTCCGGGATAGCCAGGATCTCCTTGATCTGGGCGAACTTCACGAAGGGCTGGTCTTCGCCTTCCGTCAGGGACGGGATCTCCGCATCGTCCGGGAGGAGGATTACATTGACGCCGGGCTTTCCTATCATAAGTTTGAGCACGTCGCAGACCTGAGTGGAGATCATGGGGGAGAGCCAGTCGAATTCCTCTATCTTGCGCTCGTCAATCTCAATCTCAAGGTCCCGGCGGAGTTCGTCGGAGGTGGACTTGGCGTAGGCGTCGGCAGGGAGATAGACCTGCTTGCCAAGGATGTTCACGTACTTGTATGCGTTGGCAAAGTCCCAGTTGAGCTGCTTGCGGGAGTAGGATATGAGTCCCGGGTGGAAGTTCTTGAGGAAAAGGGAGTTGGAGTCCTTGTCGTACTTGAAGAGTACGTCCTCCATCTTTATGCCGTATTCCGCGCTTATTTCAGCGCGCAGGGCGCCAAAGAAGGAGATGTTGTCCTTCTGCCTTATATAGGGCCTGGTGAAGGAGGAATCAATGTTAAGGACAGCCAGGTGCAGGATTGGGTTCAGCCCAACCACGTTGATCTTGCTGTTGTTCTTCTCTTCAAGTTCCCTGTTCAGGAGGTCTATTGTCTGCTTGAGGGAACTGATCTGTTCAGACAGCATATTCTCCCTGCGGGCGCTCTGCCTCAGTTCCTCCCTGCTGTTCTTCACGAAGGCCCTCCATATAAGGTATGCCAGGGCCATTCCGGCCAGAAGGAAGGCTCCAAAAGGCAGCGTGGTGCGTGTAAACATGAGCCTGACGGCTACCAGTGCAAGCAGCACCGCGCCTGCTATTATCAAGATTTTCCGTGTCTTTGCTTTCATGCTCCAATGAATTCTGCATCACAAATTTACATATATGTTTTGAAATTGTCGCAAGAAGTACTTATCTTTATTACATCTACAATTCTTCGCTTATGAGAAAACTAGCATTATTACTGATGGCATCCCTGAGCTTCGTGCTTGCAAATGCCCAGAATCCTTATCTTCCGCTGTGGGAGCATATCCCTGACGGCGAGCCGCGCGTGTTCGAGGATCCGGACAACCCGGGACATTACCGCGCGTACATCATCGGCTCACACGACGTGGCCTTCACCCAGTACTGCGGCCCGGACGTACGCATCTGGTCCGCCCCTGTAGAGGACCTCAGCCAGTGGGTTGACGAAGGCTCCGCCTTCAAGTGGTATGTCAACGGCCGCTGGGACACAATGTACGCCCCGGACCTGGTAGAGGTGAAAGACAAGGAGACCGGAAAGAAGGTATACTACCTGTATCCGCACAGCCGCGGAGCGGGACGTATAGCCACTGTGTGCAAGAGCGACAGGCCTGACGGCCCGTTCGTACCTATCAATGTGACTGAAGACGGCAGGGGCGTGCTGGAAGGCAGCCTCATAGACTTCGACCCTTCAGTATTCATCGAGGAGATCACTGACAAGAAGGACCCTGACTACAAGATTGGCTACAGGGCCTATGTATATTATGGATTCCAGCGCTCCACCGCTGTGGAACTGGACCAGAATACAATGTACAGCAAGCGTCCCGGAACGGAGATCCACGATTACTTCATCCCCGCAAGTTCCCGCTACGGCGTTGTACGCGATCCTGAGGGAACCACATATCCGGCATTGTATGCAGACCAGAACCCCGGAGAGTTCAACTTCTTCGAGGCTTCTTCCATCCGCAAGGTGGGCAACAAGTATGTGATGGTATTCTCCGGCTATTCAGGCCCTGACTACGGCCTTGGAAGCACCAATTCAGCCCTGCGCTATGCCTTTGGAGATTCACCCCTTGGCCCATGGCGTTCAGGCGGCGTGCTGGTTGACTCCCGCGGAGTAGTTCCAAATGAGAACGGAACCGAACTGATCACTACCAATTCCGCCCACAACACCCACGGCTCACTGCAGGAGATCAACGGCCAGTGGTACGTGTTCTATCACAGGCCGCCGCGCGGCTTCGGCAACGCGCGCCAGTCCATGGTGGCCCCTGTAAAGATCGAGTGGGACCAGAAGTCAGTGGCAAAGGGCGGCGTGGTCAAAATCACCGGCTATGACCCTTACGCAAAGGACGAGAAGTGGGTAGCAGCCGCTTCCAACGGCGATACCTATACCGGAGCGGAGGTTACTTCCGAGGGCTTCCAGATCTTCGGTCTGGATCCTTACAAGTACTACTCTGCCGGCTATGCCTGCTATATGTCCAACGACCAGTGGATGCAGGATACCTGGGATACCTGGGACAACAACATGGACCTCGCAGGCATCACCAACGGCGGTATCATAGGATTCAAGTATTTCGGCTTTGGCGGACTTGACAAGGATACCAAGGGCGTTAAGGCTTTCGCCGGTGCAAAGCCTGGCAACGGAACCAAGATCAACCTGTATCTCACGCCTACATACACCCAGGCGTTCAAGATCCATGTCATGCTGGACGGCCCTTACGCCAACTCCACCTGGAACGGAAAGGAGATTGCGGTCATAGAGGTTCCCGAAGGTGCGGCGCGCGAGGCCGCCTGCTTCAGCGCTGATGTAGCGCAGTATGTGGAAGGCCTCAGCGGCAAGCACGCCATCTACCTGGTTGTTGAGGGCCCTGAAATGCCCCAGATGCCACAGCGCCCTGGCGCCCCGGCCCAGAACAACCGCCAGCAGCGCCCCAGGGGCCTGTTCGACCTCCACGGCCTTGGATTCAGCTCCAACAGCGTTGCAATCAAGAGGCAGGTTCCTCCAACCGTAAGGATTCTTGTTGACGGCAAGGAAATAGTAATGCCTACGGAGCCTATCCGCTCCACAGGTCTCAACGGTTACACGGACCAGAGCCACTATCAGGCATACGGACCTCTCCAGGAGAACTCTAAGATCAGGGTCATCCCTTCAGATCCGGAGATTGTCTATCAGATTTCCCGCATAGAGTGGGGCAGGGCAACCGTCCTCTGCACCTACCGCGGCCAGACCAAGACCTACCTGATCAACTAGAACACCATGTCCCAGGCGGCCTGCTGGGCGCGCTGGCTATGGGCGGCATTCATCTTGCCAAAGTTCCATTTGATTCCAAAGAGTACGTATCGTCCCAATCTGAGGCGGTACGTACTTTCTTCATAGTTCTCGTTGACCGTGTAGCTGCGGTTGCGGGTCTGGTTGAGGATGTCGTTAACCTTGATGCTCAGGTTGAATGCGCCAATGTTCTTGGAGATATCGGCATTCCATTGCAGTTCAGGCTGATTGTAACCGGCAGGGTAGCCCTTGTAGAGGTTGTAGGATGCGTAAGTGTTGAACTCGTACTGGTTCTTTGTGAGGTAATTGAGTCGCACGGAGAACTTGGCATCCATAGTGTTCATATTTGCCTTGGGATCAAGGGAGTAGCGTGCAATACGTCCCTGCAGGGTGCTTCCCAGTTCGGCGGAGAAGCTGTCTTTGTTATACCTGAAAGACAGATTGCCGGATGGGGAGATGCTCCTGGTCCTGCTTTCGCTGAAGCCGCTCTTGCCTCCGTAGAATCGGTCTCCGGAGTCATCGCCCCAGAAATCGGCCATAAAGGCGGCGTAGTCGAAGCTGTCCTTGTCCAGGGCAGGCAGGATGGTCCTGGCCTGGTAACTTGCTGAGGAGGAATAATCCACGTAGGCGGAAAGGGCCAGGGACCAGACCTTATCCTTGTCCAGAGGAGTCATATAGCTCATTGTCAACGAGCCGCTTACGCTTGGTTTGCGAGTGTTGACCGGTATTGAGTACATTACTCCGGAAGCGTCATACCACTGGGCGTTCCTTACAGGGGTGGAGGTTATCTGTCCATAGAGATACATCATCAAGGTGGAGAACTTCTCCCTGTTGTTCCGTGACCATTGAGCCTGGACGTACGTCTGGCTGTTCTGCTTGAGGTATATGTTTCCCATACTCAGGCGGGAAGGATTGCCGATGTTCAGAACAGGCAGCATCCTGGAAGGACTCGGACGCATATTGTAGCTGGAGAAATATAACATATACCGGTCGTTTCCCTTGCTGTGTTGGATTTCAAAACTTGGGAGGAAGAACCAGGTCCATTCATCCTTGCCGGTGGTGGTCTCTATGCCGTAGCTCTTTGAGAAGGTCTCGTTGAGGTTTCCGTTCATCTTGCCGCTGAAAGAGACATAACTGCCTTCGCCAAAGCTGTACTGGGCACCTACGCCGTATACCTGGTTCATATAGTTGGTCTGGCTTACGGAGGAGTAGAATTCGTTCCTGCCGGCTGCATCGAAGGCATCCCGTATGTCATTTCTCTTTGAACTGGAAATGTCCAGGTCTACGTTGGTCTTCCATTTTTCTCCAAATGGCTCGGCCCACCGGAGGGATCCGGACAACTGGGAGTTGTTGCCGTTGGAGTCGTAATGCATAGTCCGGACGTCCTCTCCGGAGACCATCCTGAGGATGGAGGTCTCGTCGCTCAGTCCGGAGTTCCAGTCCAATCCGGAGTTGAATCCTAGTCTCAGGGTCCGGCCGTCCTTGCCGCCTATTTCGCGCAATGTGGCATCGGCTGAAAAGCCGGTGGAGGTGGATTTGCTGCTTCCTTTGGTGTTGTTCTCGGAACTGTTAACAAAGGTTCCTTCACGCAATGTTTCAGAGTTGTTGGAAGTGCGGGTTACATCCTTGCTGAAGCGGAAAGAAGGGCGGACGTGGAACCATACCTTGCCGGCCTCTTTCTTGAATTCCATATTGGCCGTGACGGTGTCCCAGTATTGTTTTCCTGCGTCTGTGGTGCTGGAAGCCAGGTTGCCGTCCTCCTGGTATGTGGTGCGGTCGGACTGGGTCCCGGAATCCGTATCGGAGTATTTGTAATTCACGCTCACGGTAGATTCAACGTCCTTGATGCGCGAGGTGTTGGCGTTGAGGCCAAGTTGCGTAGCAGTGGAGAGGCCCTGGTTGAGCATTGTTATTTCGCCATCGTCGCCTATGGATGCGATACTCACGTTGGAGTCATCCACGTTCTGGGTGTTAGCTATCACTGTAACCTGGTCCTTCTTGGTGTATGCGGATATCAGGGCGTTGCCGCTGTAAAGGAAGCCCCGGTTGTCGCGGAGCGGCTCATCGGCCCTGTCGCCGCTGATGGTGGTGCCTCCCTTGAAGCCGGCGTTTCCAAACCAGCCTTCCTCGTATTCCTGCTTGAGCCCTACATCAAGGACTTTCTCGCGGTCTCCGCTCTGTATGCCGGATGCCCTGGCTTCCTCGGACTCCCTGTCAATGACGCGGATCTTGTCCACCACCGATGCGGGGAGGTTGTTGAGAGCGGTGGACTGGTCGCCAAAGAAGAACGTGCGGCCGCCCACGGTGAGCTTGTCTATGGCTTCGCCATTGAACCTCACCGTGCCGTCTTCCGATATTTCCATTCCCGGCATTCGCTGCAGCAGGTCCTTGAGCATGGCGTTGGCTCCTACCCTGAAGGACGATGCGTTGAACTCCACCGTATCCTTCTTTATGACGATAGGATTGCCCACGGCCGTCACCGTCGCCGCCTCCAGGAAATACTCGTCCTCCTGCAGCCTGATGGTACCCATGTCCTCCGTTGAGTTGCGGAAATAGCGTTCCGTGACAAAAGGCTTGTAGCCCATCATCTCCACGTGGAAGGTGTAGCTTCCATAGGGGATTTCCTCCAATTTGGCTTCGCCCTTGGCGTCAGACAGCGTCAGGTTGGTAATCACCGTATCTTTGGAAGGAATGATATAAACCGATGCGAACGGCACGGGTTCGTTGCTGAGCGAGTCCACTACCGTGGCCGTGACCTCGCTCATCCTTCCCGTCATAATGTTATCGTTTATTATGAACTGTGCCCGGGACACCAGACCCGTACAAAGACATATTAGAACTGCAATCAGGATTTTTTTCATAAACACCTAGTTTCGTAATATAGACGCAGAAAACCTAAATAGTTAAATTTCCTTGAATCATCGGAGAGTGGCTCCCGGAGGTGGTACCTTGAAAACCCGTGGCCGCCCGTGGCCTCGTGAACGGGTGGATGGCGCTTGCGCCAGACGGGATGGAGCGAAGCGGAAGGTTTTCAAGGTACCACCTCCGGAAACCCTGACAAACTATCTGGATTTGGTGTCTTTGCGGAAAACGATGGGGATAGTGAGGTATTGGGCTACCGGGTGTCCGCCATCGGTTGCAGGCTCCCATTTGGGAGATTGGGAGACAACAGAAAGGACTGCAGCGTCAATTTCCTCGCAGACGCTCTCCATAATCTTCACGTCTGAGACGGAGCCGTCGGTTCCAACCTCAAAACCAACCTTGACCGTTCCGGAATGGCTGCAGGGATGAGTAATCCTGCGGGCGAGCCATTGAGTAAAGGTACTCATATCGCCTCCCTGGAATCTTGGCATCGTTTCGGGATAGACCAGATAGAATTTGTCTGGTTCATCGTTCTGGTCCTTGAAGCTCACAACCACAACTTCATCCAGTTCCTGGGGCCTTTTCATAGTGATGAGGACAACGCCTCCAGCTGCCTTCTCTCCGTATAAATCCGTGTACTTCTTGATCGAGGCCTGGTCTCCAAGGACTTCGACGGAATTAATACGGCTACGGTCTATCTTATCATATTCTTCATCGGAAAGAACCACTTCATTTCCGGTAATCTGCTTCATCAAGATCAAAGGCTTGCTCGCAACAGCGTCATACCGACCTGTAATAGGTACCGCTTCCTTGCGTACAACTACTACCTCTTCGTCAATTTCATCTGGCAGTTTCATCGTGATCTTGACCACGCCATTTGCAGCTTTGGGACCATATTGATCTATGGCTCGCTGGTCTTTAAGAATTTCCATGCTCTTGATTCTTCCAGGGTCAATCTGGGAGAATTCCTCTGAGGAGATCTCTCTCTCCTGTCCCGATTCCAATACTATGTAGAGGGGGGTGGTGCCATCAGTAGTACGTACGGTTATTTGTGGTTTTTTTGTATCTTTGTCCTGTTCCTTTGGAACAATGACGGTCTGGGCCTGAAGCGCAAGGCACAGGCAAACGAGCGGGAGCGCATAAAGTGCCCGCAACCCTCTGGCGAGAGGGGATTTGGATTTCGACATCATAGTAATACGATTTTTAAGGATACTGTGATTAAAGCTGTTGGCAACTGAGTAGCCGCTCTTGCCGGCAGCTTTTCTTATTAATAGATATTGATAGTCTGTCAAGTTGGCTCCGCTGCGGAGGACGGCGTCGTCCGCCTCGTATTCGTGAAGTTCCTTCAGGTCTGAGCGGAGCATCCAGATAGCAGGGTTGAACCACTGTAATGCGGAAAGGATGTCCACCAGGAGCACGTCAATTGAGTGACCATACTTGATGTGGGCCTTTTCGTGGGCTATTACGGTGCCGGAGTTATTGGCATAATCCTCCTGAGACATGACAATATAGCGCATCCAGCTGAAAGGGTCTACGTCCTTGTCGGTCACTATAATCTTGTAGCCGTCCTCTTCCTTTATTAGTTGCCCCTGCCTGATGACGCGGCGAATTGAAAGGATGGAGATTGCAACCCGTATGAGCACAAAGGCGACGCCGGCCCAGAAAAGGACGAACAGGGCTGTCTGCCACAAGGGAGTTGCGTTTATCACTTCCGCGGCCGGCAGCGCAACCCCTCTTACTTCAATAGGGGAGACCGTGCCTTCTGTGGTCATGTCTACCGTTTTCTTAATGGTTATAATGCAGAAGGGGAGTATGAACGACAATACCGCCGTCGCAAGAAGAACAACCCGGTTGAACCTGTGGAAGGTTTCCTTCTTCAGGAGGAAACGGAAGAACAGGTAGAATACCAGCAGCACCAGGGCCGCCTTGCCTTCGTAAATCAGGAACTGCATCATAACTCTTTGTTCTTTTCTACCAGGTCGATCAATTCCTTTAGCTGATCAACGGTGATCTTCTCTTCCTTTACAAGAGCGGAAACCGCATTGATATATGAGTTGTCAAAGTACTTGTCAATGAGACCTATCAGGGAGCGCTGCTTGTACTCCTCCCTGGAGATCTTTGCAAAGTACTGGTAGGTGGGACCATACTCCTTATGGTCTATGAAGCCTTCTTCCTGCAGAGTGCGCACCTGAGTTGACAGCGTGCTGAAATGCGGCCTGGGCTCCGGGTACAGTTCACGTAACTCCCTGATAAACAGCGGTCCTCTGTCCCAGAAATGCTCCATGATAACCTCTTCTTTCTTAGTCAGTCTTTTCATATCCGTCCGTGTTTGACACAAATATAACTAAAAAAAATAGTTACACAACTATTTTCCTTAATTTTTTAACTACTTCCCTTAACTTCCGCCTTTTGACCAACTATACTTACGTAGCACCCTGATCGTTCCCCTCGTCCCTCAATAGGGGACGCCAGGCACCTTCTGGTCTTTACATTCTTCTATCATACTGTTATAGTTCCACTCCATCCGCCCCGGCCCTGATGCGGATGGAGGAAGGGATGGGGCGCGTGGGCGTAACTGCTTGATAATCAATAAGAAGATCATTTTAACGGTGCCGAAAAAGTTACCGTTAAAACGAGTATCTGAATGATTTACAGATAATTAGCTCCACGCACCCAATCCGTCCCTCGCCTACGTGTATTATTAAGGGAAAGTTTGTATCTTTAGGGGTATGAAAGAGTATCCGTATGTTCAGATAAACAGCGTGGAGGCGCTGCCGGAGCCGGAGGAGAATACCGGGCTGGTGGGGCATTACGCTTTCCAATATATAGACTTTACAGAGCCCAAGGCGCAGGAGTATGCATTGAACCACAGGTTTGTGGACTGCTGCTTCTTTGGGTGCGAACTGCTGCCGCAGCAGTACAGGCTCCTTCAGGATTGCCTGGTTCTGCCTCGCATGGGGCAGCCGTATCATGCGTTCGTCCCAAATCTGTATAATGCTTCTACTCTGTATGAAGGGTTCACTACGGAAGATCCGTCAAGTTTCAAGCGCTGTTTCGACCATCGGGTATATAAGGAATACAGGGCGCAGGGAGAGATGTGCGAGGACATCCGCGTAATGCTGGCCCGCACCCTTCACGACCATTCCATATATGACGAACTGATGAACTTCATACGCCGGTACGATGCGCGCGACGTGGTAGCCATAATGGGAGGGCACGGCCTGCGCCGTGCGGACCAGGGCTACCGCAAGATCGCGGCCATCAGCAAGCGCCTTACGGAGAAAGGCAAGCTGATGGCGTCCGGCGGCGGGCCGGGGGCCATGGAAGCCACGCACCTGGGTGCGTGGATGGCAGGCCGCCCCACCGCCGAACTGGACGAAGCCATCGCCATATTGGCCAAGGACGACGGTGACGACACCTCCCTCTGGGTGAAGAGTGCCTTCGAGGTAATCCAGAAATATCCCCAGGAAAAGTATAAGAGCCTTTCCATACCTACATGGTTCTACGGCCACGAACCTTCAACGCCGTTTGCAACCCATATAGCCAAGTTCTTCACCAACAGCGTCCGGGAAGACATGCTCCTGAGCATCCCCTGGGGCGGAATCATAGTGACTCCCGGTTCTGCAGGAACTATCCAGGAGATATTCCAGAACGCTGCCAAGCTGCATTACGACACCAACGGCTATTTCGGCCCGATGATATTCCTGGGAACGGAATTCTTCACAAAGGAAATCCCTGTCTATCCTTTCATCAAGGACCTGAGGGAAAGGGGAAAGTATCAACAAATAAACCTCTTCCTGACCGATGATCCGGAAGAGGTCTATAAGATAATCAAATAATAATACTACTGGTTCAGTGCGTCTGCGCTGGCCTGGTACTTGGCCAGTTCCTCGTCTGTGAGCACGTAGTTGCTCATCTCGCCGGAGAAGTACTGGTCGTATGCGCTCATATCCACGAATCCGTGTCCTGAGAGGTTGAAGAGGATGGTCTTCTGCTCGCCGGTCTCCTTGCACTTGAGGGCCTCCCTGATGGTGGCTGCGATTGCGTGGCAGGACTCCGGTGCCGGGATGATACCCTCTGTCCTTGCGAAGAGCACGCCGGCCTTGAAGGTCTCGGTCTGGTCAAGGTCGATTGCCTCCATGAAGCCGTCCTTCATGAGCTGTGACATGATCACGCCCGCTCCGTGGTAACGGAGGCCTCCGGCGTGGATTGTCGCGGGCTTGAAGGTATGGCCGATGGTGTACATAGGGAGGAGCGGGGTGAGTCCGGCCTCGTCGCCAAAGTCATACTCGAACTTGCCGCGGGTGAGTTTGGGGCAGGATGAAGGCTCGGCTGCGATGAAGCGGGTCTTCTTGCCTTCCTGGATGTTGTGCCTCATGAACGGATATGCGATTCCGCTGAAGTTGGAGCCGCCTCCGAAGCAGGCGATAACGATGTCCGGATACTCTCCTGCGAGTTCCATCTGCTTCTCGGCCTCAAGGCCGATAACGGTCTGGTGCAGACATACGTGGTTCAGCACTGAGCCGAGGGTGTATTTGCAGTTAGGAGTAGAAACGGCAAGTTCGATGGCCTCTGAGATGGCTGTACCAAGGGAACCCTGGTCATTGGGGTTGATGGTGAGGATGTCCTTTCCGGCGCGGGTTGACATTGAAGGTGACGGGGTGATGGCCGCGTCAAAGCACTGCATGATGGAACGCCTGTAAGGCTTCTGGTTGTAGCTGGCCTTTACCATATACACTGCGCAGTCAATGCCGAACTTCTTTGCGGCATAGGAAAGGGCGCCGCCCCACTGGCCGGCTCCGGTCTCGGTTGTAATATTGGTTATACCTTGTTTCTTTGCATAGTAAGCTTGGGCGAGGGCGGAGTTCAGCTTGTGTGATCCGGCAGGGGATACGCTCTCGTTCTTGAAGTAGATGTGGGCAGGGGTGCCGAGGGCCTCCTCCAGCTCGTAAGCCCTTACGAGCGGGGTGCACCTGTAGGCAGCATACTGCTGGCGTACCTCTTCAGGAATAGGAATCCACTCGTTTGTAGTGTCGAGCTCCTGATTTGAACATTCCTCGCAGAAAATAGGATACAGATCCTCTGCCTTGAGGGGCTGACGCGTTCCCGGATGAAGGATAGGGAGCGGCTTGTTGGGCATGATAGCCTGGATGTTGAACCATGCTGTTGGAATCTCGCTCTCCGGGAGAATGAATTTCTTCTGTTTCATTGTAATTAAAAATTAAAAGGTAATACAAAAAAAGACTGTCTTGTACGGACAGCCTTTATGATAATAATATATGATTTCTATTCAATTGTGCATATACGCCTGGCCAGCTGTCCGATTTTAATCAGTCAGTCGCCACCACCAGAAGTATGCACCATTTGTTCTCATTTCTGTGAGCAAATTTATGAAAGATTTTTAATAATGCAAATATTTTTTGGATTATTTTATTCCCACCCTCTCAAAAATGAAGTCCACGTTCTTGAAATAGTAGTCCAGCGTGAAGCAGGAATCCAGTTCCTCCTTGCTAAGAAGGCCCATAACCTTTTCGCTCTGCTGGAGCAGGGTTGCGTAGTCCAGACCTTCGCTCCAGGCTTTCATGGCGATGGGTTGTACCGTGTCGTATGCTTCCTCACGGCTGAGGCCTTTGCCGATGAGCGCGTTCATCACGCGCTGGGCGAAGATCACGCCGTGGGTGCGGTAGATGTTTGCCAGCATGGTCTCCGGGAAGACCACCAGGTTCTGGAGGATGCCCTTGAAGCGGTTGAGCATGTAGTCCAGGAGTTCCGTGGCGTCCGGGAGGACGATGCGCTCCGTGGACGAGTGCGATATGTCGCGCTCGTGCCACAGCGCCACGTTCTCCGATGCGGTGAGCATGTAGCCGCGCATTACGCGCGCGCAACCACAGATGTTCTCCGAACTGATGGGGTTGCGCTTGTGCGGCATGGCGCTGGAGCCCTTCTGGCCTTTGCCGAAGGCTTCCTCCACCTCGCGCACTTCAGTGCGCTGGAGGTTGCGTACCTCAAAGGCCATCTGCTCCAGCGTGGATGCAATCACGCTGAGCGTGGCCAGGTAGTACGCGTGCCTGTCCCTCTGGAGCACCTGCGTTGATATGTTGGCCGAAGCGATGCCCAGATTGCCGCAGACATAGTCCTGGATGAACGGCGGGATGTTGGCAAAGTTGCCGACCGCGCCGCTCATCTTGCCGGCCTCCACGCCCGCGGCCGCGTATTTGAAGCGCTCTATGTTGCGCTTCATCTCCTCGTACCACAGGGCCCATTTGAGGCCGAAACTGGTGATATCGGCGTGTATTCCGTGCGTGCGCCCGATGCAGGGGGTAGCCTTGAATTCCAGGGCCCTGCTGCGAAGCACCTCGATGAAAGCCTCCAGGTCTTTCAGGAGGATTTCATCGGCCTGCTTCAGCAGGTAGCCGTTGGCGGTGTCTACCACATCGGTGGAAGTGAGGCCGTAGTGCACCCACTTGCGCTCCTCGCCAAGGCTCTCGCTCACGGCGCGGGTGAAGGCCACCACGTCGTGGCGGGTCTGCTCCTCGATCTCCTTGATGCGGTCCACCTTGAAGGTGGCCTTCTGGCGGATCTTCTCCACGTCCTCCTTTGGGATGACGCCCAGTTCCGACCAGGCCTCGCAGGAGAGGATCTCCACCTTGAGGTATGCGTCAAACTTGTTCTCTTCTGTCCAAACGGCCCTCATCTGGGGGCGGGAATACCTTTCTATCATAGTTTATTTCAAATAATCCTTAATGTGCTTCTCAATAGAATCGGCGCTGTAGCGTTTTTTCTCGAATTTTTCGCCTGTTATATGCTCGTACAGCTCAATGTACCGGTCAGTGATGCCGTTGACTATTTCCGGGGTCATTTCGGGCACTTTCTGGCCTTCCTTGCCCTGGAAACCGCCGGCCATCAGCCACTCGCGCACGAACTCCTTGGAGAGCTGCTTCTGGCGCTCTCCGCGGGCCTGGCGCTCCTCGTATCCTTCCAGGTAGAAGTACCTTGAAGAATCCGGGGTGTGGATCTCGTCCATCAGGTATATCTTGCCGTCCTTCTTGCCGAACTCGTATTTGGTGTCCACCAGGATCAGGCCTTTCTCGCGCGCCATCTGCGTGCCGCGCTCGAACAGGGCCCTTGTGTACTTCTCCAACTCCTCGTAGTCCTCCTTGCCAACCAGGCCTGACGCGATGATCTCCTCCTTGGAGATGTCCTCGTCATGGCCTTCGCTTGCCTTGGTGGTAGGGGTTATGATGGGCTCCGGGAACTTCTGGTTCTCCACCATGCCTTCCCGGAGAGGCACGCCGCACAGGGTGCGCTTGCCGTCGCGGTACTCCCTCCAGGCATGCCCTGTGAGGTAACCGCGTATCACCATCTCCACCTTGAACGGGTCGCAGCGGTGGCCAATTGTGACCATGGGGTCCGGGACGGCTATCTTCCAGTTGGGGAGTATGTCCGCCGTGGCGTCCAGGAACTTGGCCGCTATCTGGTTGAGTATCTGGCCTTTATACGGGATGCCTTCCGGCAGTACCACGTCAAATGCGGACACCCTGTCCGTCACTACCATCATCAGGTATTCGCCAAGGTCATACACGTCGCGTACCTTGCCTACATATTTGCCCTTTATCTGGGGAAGATTCAAGTCTGTCTTTACAACTGCTTTCATAGTCTATTCTACTGTTACGCTCTTAGCGAGATTTCTGGGTTTGTCAACGTCAAGGCCCCTTGCAACCGAGGTGTAATATGCGAACAATTGCAGAGGGATGATTGCCAGGCTTCCGGCAAAGTGGCCGTCAACGCGGGGGATATATACCGTGAAGTCCGCCGTGTCCTCGATCTGGTAATGTCCGGCTCCGGCAATTGCCATCAGGTATGCGCCGCGGGACTTGCATTCCACCATGTTGGAGACGGTCTTCTCGAACAGCCTGTCCTGTGTCAGTATTCCCACCAGCAGGGTCTTGTCCTCGATCAGGCTGATGGTGCCGTGCTTCAGTTCTCCTGCGGCATACGCCTCGGAGTGGATGTAGGACACTTCCTTCATCTTGAGGCTTCCTTCCAGGGCAATGGAATAGTCAATCCCGCGACCGATGAAGAAGGCGTCGTGCGCGTTGGCGTACTTGGCGGCGAACCACTGGATGCGCTCCTTGTCCTCCAGCAGGCTTTCAGCCTTTGCCGGGATGGAGAGGAGTTCGCTTATATAGTTTGCGTACTGCTTTTCGTCTATGAGGCCGCGGACGCGCGCAAAGTGGACTGCTATGGAATAGCAGGTCACCAGTTGCGCGCTGTAGGCCTTGGTGGTGGCTACGGCTATCTCCGGGCCCGCCAGGGTGTACAGCGTGTGGTCAGCTTCGCGGGCGATAGAGCTGCCCAGTACGTTCACTATCGCCAAGGTCTTGGCTCCCAGCGACTTGGCCTCGCGCAAAGCCGCGAGGCTGTCCGCTGTCTCGCCGGACTGCGATATGATAATCACCAGCGTGCCCGCGCCCATGATGGGCCTGCTGTACCTGAACTCAGATGCCAGTTCCACGCCTACGGGTATGCGTGCGATATCTTCGATAACGTACTTGGCGGACATTCCCACATGCCATGCGCTTCCGCAGGCAACGATGCGGATGTCCGTCACGGCGCGGATGTCATCGTCCGTGAGGCCGGAGCCGCTCAGGTCAATGGCGCCGCTCTTTATGATGGAGTTCAGGGTGTCGCTGATTGCGCGGGGCTCTTCGTGTATCTCCTTGATCATGAAATGCTCGAAGCCGCCCTTTTCCGCGGCGTCGGCATCCCAGGTGATGGTAACCGTCTCCTTTTCCAGGGGGTTGCAGTCAATGTCAAAGAACTCTACGTTTCCCTTGCCCAGGCAGGCTATCTCCATGTTGCCCACATAGTAGATATCGCGGGTGTATTTCAGGATTGCCGGAACGTCGGAGGCCAGGAAGGACTCGTCGCCCTTCACTCCAATTATCATAGGGGAGTCCTTGCGTGCGGCCCATATCATATCGGGATAATCCTTGAACAGGAATGCCAGTGCGTAGGATCCGCGCAGACGCATCATTGTCTGCGACAGCGCCTGCTTTGGATCAGGGAACTCCTTGTAATAATAGTCCACCAACTTTATGGCTATCTCCGTATCCGTCTGGGAATAGAAGATATAGCCGGCCTTGGTGAGCATTTCCTTGAGTTCCTGGTAGTTCTCAATGATGCCGTTGTGGACTCCAACCACTGCGGAGTCCTCCATTTCGTTGCCCGAAATGTGCGGATGCGCGTTGGCCTCGCTGGGCTCTCCGTGGGTGGCCCACCTGGTGTGGCCTATTCCAATGTTTCCAGGCAGGGCCCTGCCTCCGTCCACTTTCTCCGAAAGTACCTTGAGGCGGCCCTTGGCCTTTACCACGCTGATGTTCCCGTCAGTTCCCCTGACAGCTATTCCGGCGGAGTCATAGCCCCTGTATTCCAGCTTGGAAAGACATTCCAGCAGGATTGGAGAGGCGTGTCCGTTGCCGTTGTAACCTACTATACCACACATAATTTACCTCCTTATTATGGCGTCGCGGTCAGGTCCCACTGAGATTATTGTCACGGGACAGCCGGTCTGCCTTTCAATATATGCTACGTAATCCTTGAATTCTTTAGGAAGTTTTTCGTAGTCGCGTATACCGCAGATATCAGATTTCCAGCCCTTGATGTCTTCATAGACCGGCTCCACGTCAACTCCTCCGTCATACGGATAGCTGTCCAGCGTCTGCCCGTCCCTCTTGTATGCCACCGCCACCTTTATGGTGTCCAGGCTGTTCAGGATATCGGATTTCATCATTATCAGTTCCGTGACGCCGTTCATCATAACGGCGTATTTCAGGGCCACGAGGTCCAGCCAGCCGCAGCGGCGCGGGCGGCCCGTGGTGGCCCCGAACTCGTGACCTTCCCGGCGAAGGAATTCGCCGGTCTCGTCAAAGAGTTCGGTGGGGAAGGGGCCGCTGCCCACGCGGGTGCAGTACGCCTTGAATATTCCAAATACCTTCCCGATCTTCCCCGGCGCCACGCCCAGTCCGGTGCAGGCGCCTGACGCCAGCGTATTTGACGATGTCACGAAAGGATACGACCCGAAGTCTATGTCCAGCAGCGATCCCTGCGCTCCTTCCGCCAGGATTGGTGTGCCCTCGTCAATGTATTTGTTAACCTCGAACTCGCTGTCTATGAAGGGGAAGCGCTTCAAATCCTCCACCGCCTGCATCCACTTGGCCTCGTACTCGCTCAGGTCGAACTCGAATCCCGGATACAGCGACAGCATTCCCAGATGCTTGTTCTTGAGGGCGTTGTACCTGTCCAGGAAGTCATCGCACAGCACATCGCCGAAGCGCAGTCCGTTGCGGCCTGTCTTGTCCATGTACGCGGGACCGATTCCCTTGAGCGTGGAGCCAATCTTGGACTTGCCCTTGGCGGCTTCGCTTGCGGCGTCCAGCATCCTGTGCGTAGGCAGGATGAGCTGCGCTCGCCGCGATATCTTCAGCTTGTGCGTGGTATCAACTCCCGTGGCCTCTATCTGGCGGATCTCGTCCATCAGGATAACAGGGTCTACAACCACTCCGTTGCCAATGATGTTCATGGATCCTTCGCGGAATATTCCGGAAGGAACCGTATGAAGCACGAACGACTCGCCGTCAAACTGGAGCGAGTGTCCGGCGTTGGGGCCGCCCTGGAAACGGGCTACAACCTTGTACGCGGGCGTGAGCACGTCCACAACCTTGCCTTTTCCCTCGTCTCCCCACTGGAGACCCAGCACTACGTCAATCTTTTTCATCGCCTTATTCCCATTCTATGGTTGCCGGGGGTTTGGAGGATATGTCGTAGCATACCCTGTTCACTCCCTTCACCTTGTTGATAATATCATTACTAACTTTGCTCAAGAATTCCCGCGGCAGGTCAGCCCAGTCCGCCGTCATGGCGTCCGTGCTGGTCACGGCCCTCAGGGCCACGGCGCTTTCAAAGGTGCGCTCGTCGCCCATCACGCCCACGCTCCTGTCCGCAAGCAGGATGACGCCCGCCTGCCATACCTTGTCGTAGAGTTTCCACTCGCGCAGGGCGTCTATGAATATGGCATCGGCCTCCTGAAGAACGGCCACTTTCTCCGGGGTAATGTCCCCGATAATGCGCACGGCCAGTCCCGGTCCCGGGAAAGGATGGCGCTCGATCAGATGGTGCGGCATTCCAAGGCGGCGCCCCACCTCGCGTACTTCATCTTTGAAGAGCCACTTGAGGGGCTCGCAAAGCTGAAGTTTCATTGTCTGGGGCAGGCCGCCCACGTTGTGGTGGCTCTTTATGACCTTGCCCGTTATGTTCTTGCTTTCAATCCTGTCCGGGTAGATGGTGCCCTGCGCCAGCCATTTCACGCCCTGGATGGCGGAGGCTTCCGCATCGAACACCTTGATGAAGTCCGCGCCAATTATCTTGCGTTTCTTCTCCGGCTCGCTCACGCCCGCAAGGTCCTCGAAGAACCTTTCAGAGGCGTCCACGCCCTTGACGTTGAGGCCCAGGCCGCGGTAGTCGCGCATCACGTTCTCGAACTCGTTCTTGCGCAGCAGGCCGTGGTTCACGAATATGCAGTTCAGGTTCTTGCCGATGGCCTTGTTCAGCAGCACCGCGGCCACGGAGGAATCCACGCCGCCGCTCAGGCCCAGCACCACCTTGTCGTCGCCCAACTGCTCACGCAGTTCGGCCACAGTGGTGTCGATGAAGGAGTCCGCGGTCCACTCGCGGCGGCTTCCGCAGATGTCAATTACAAAGTTCTGCAGAAGTTGGCGCCCTATGAGCGTGTGTTCCACCTCCGGGTGGAACTGCACGCCCCAAACGGGCGCGCTGCAGCTCTCGAACGCCGCATACTTGACGCTGGGGGTGGACGCCACCAGCCGGTAGCCCTGCGGAATCGCGGTGATGGAATCGCCATGGCTCATCCACACCTGCGAATCCTTGGCAATGAACCTGAACAGGCGGCTCTCCTCGCTGACATAGCTCAGCGAAGCCCTGCCGTACTCCCTGGTACCTGCAGACTCAACCTTGCCACCGTACGTATAACTTAACAGTTGGGCTCCGTAACAGATTCCCAGCACCGGATACTTCCCGATAATCCCCGACAGGTCCGGGCGGAACGCGTCCTGAGCGTACACGCTCAGCGGCGACCCGCTGAGGATAACCCCGATCACATCAGGGTCTCCGGAAGGGAATTTGTCGTAGGGGAGTATTTCGCAGAAGGTGCCCATTTCCCTGACTCTTCTGCCAATGAGTTGAGTCGTCTGTGAGCCGAAATCTAATATGATTATCTTTTGCATTTGGCTTCCGCGGCTTTACAATCCCCAAAGATACCAAAAATAATTATTTTATAAGTAATATCTTCCCTATCTTACTGTAAAACTGACGAAGCGAAGGATCTAGAATTCCACCCTCCAGCTGAAATTTGGCAGTATCGGCAGCAACGCAATCTCCTTCCAGGACTCGGTCCTGGTGTCAAAGTACAGCATAAACGGATTGAAGTGGTTGGTGACGTTGCACACCCCCACATTCACCACGTGCTGTACTTTTCCCGTCTTGAACCCGGTCTGCCAGCCAAGGTCCAGGCGGAAGACCGTGGGCATATGGTAGTTGTTGTATCCTGAGTAGTACTTCGCCTGCCAGTCCGGCTCGCCCAGCATCGGCAGAGGGTAGGTCTCTGCGGCCCCGTTCTCCCAGTGGCCGCTCTGCAGGGTTACAGTGGCTGAAAAGCCCTTCCACTGGGCCGTGGCATTGAGTACGTGGCGGCGGTCGAAGCGCGCGTGGAACGTTTTGCCCTCGTTCAGCTCCTCGAAGCCGTGCCTGGTGGTCTTGGACAGGGTGTACGCCACGCGTCCGTACCAGTCCCCGTGGGCGTACTCGTACAGGCACTCCATTCCGTATGAGGTGCCATTGCCCAGTATGGTGTGCTGCTCCCACGATGCCAGCGCTCCGCTGAAAAGCGCCTGGGAGTATTTGTTGTAGAACAGGTTGTACATCTCCTTGTAGAACCCGCCCACCGATGCCGTGTGGTCCCCGAACCTACCTGACAGTCCAACGCCGCCCTGGGTGGCCGTCTCCGGCTCTGCCGTCTTGCCGCCCTGGATGAACCCGCCTGACGGCAGGAGCATATCCAGCGACCATCCAACCGGAAGTCCCTCCAGCGTATGGTAGTACTGCCTTGTGCGGTCATACGTGGCCTCCAGGGCCAAGTGCGGGGTCATGTCCCATCTGGCCGACAGGCTCACCTCAGGATCGATGCGGTCCGCGCCGGAACGGCTGACTGAAATGCTTGTCACGCCATCGTATTCCAGGTTATGATAGATGTTCCCGCGCCCTACCGCCTTCAGGGAAAGGATGTCCGGAATGGAATACTCCAGCTGCAGCCAGAAAGTTGAAAGCCGGGCATCCGTCCGCTTCTTGATCTCCCTGATCTGCCCCGGCTCGAACTGCGCCAGGCGCAGCTTGGCGCCCTCGCTCAAAACGAAGCGGGCGCCCAGAGAGTGACGCAAGTCTGCAGAAAGGATGTATTCCGAAAGGGTGGACTGCAATGACAGATGATTCAGCGTCTC
>JAFZRX010000007.1 GCA_017619675.1 Bacteroidales bacterium
ATCTTTGGAAAGGCTCTTCCCGTCAAAAGTACCTTCAAAACCCTCCTCTGTCAACGAAAGCTTAGTGATCACACGCATATCCTGGATCCTCAGATTGATGGCAGGGTCGATAAGATCCAGGTCGCTTGCATAAGAACAAGCTTTGAGAATAGGCGTCAGGGCATGGTTGATGGTGGCGTCGCTGTTCTTTTTAACATCCCTTCTCCATTCAATGTATGCATCGACCAACTCTGGGGTAATATCCCCGACATAGATGGAATCCGGTCGATAGGTTCCAAGTTTCTTTGCACGTAGAAAGGTTTGGAAGATGTTCATTCCGCTTTTCCCGTTCTCAAGACGGCTCCTCCCAATCCGATTCCGCGCATAGTCGGAATTCAAACGCTCGATCGTGAACTCAACAAAATCCTTCCCCTGGTCTTTTCTCAGAAGAGGCTTGTCAGCAAGAATGTCGGTGATGACAGCCGCCGTGATCTGGTGCGGATGCTTTTCATTATACTCAGCGAGCAGGGAATCGACTCGCTCAACACGGGAGAGCAGCATCCTGTTGAGTCGCTTGTATTCTTCGCCGTAGCTGGCGCGGATCTCTCCACGACCTTGATTCCCTTTCTGGTTCCAGTCGCTCTCCTTGACAAAGACATTCGTCGATTTCCGGACAATCTGCCGATTCCAGGTATACTCCAGTTCAATCGGATATGCCTTCTCCTTTTCCGGATTCTTCGGTGTCCGGAGCCTGAATTTCCCAAGGGGATATATTCGTTTCGGTCTGCCCATTGTTTGTCCTTTCCCCAATACTCACGAGGATGTACAAACATAATGATTTTTAGACAAACAAACTACTATTTTTAGCGATTTTTAGCTATTTAGACAAACAAATTCGGCAAACAAACGCCTTAAAATAACAGCGAGACAAACAAATTATCTTTGCTTATCTCGCTGTAAATTAGTATTTTAAGAGTAAAAATGCCTCTTAATACTCCTCCTCGTTAAAGAAGAAATCTTCTTTGGTGGGGTAATCCGGCCAGATATCCTCTATGCTTTCGTAGATCTCGCCGTCGTCCTCAAGCTCGGTGAGGTTCTCCATAACTTCCTCAGGAGCACCGGAACGGTTAGCGTAATCTATCAATTCGTCTTTTGTTGCCGGCCATGGTGCATCGTCCAGGCTGCTGGCAAGTTCTAGGGTCCAGTATGACATTGCGTATCAGTTTTTGGTTTTCGGCGCAAATATAGATAAAAATTCAATACTGCAAATATTTTTATATTTTTGTATCATGGCTTACACGAAAGAAGAAACTTACAACCCGGCTGTGACGGAAGAAATCGCAGCCCATGTAAAGGAAATATTGCGCCTTCTGGGAGAGGACCAGGACCGCGAAGGGCTCCTCAAGACACCTGAAAGGGTGGCTAAGTCCCTGCAGTTCCTTACCAAAGGATATGGCGAGGACGGCAAGGAGATTATCCAGAGCGCCATGTTCGAGGAGAAATACCGCCAAATGGTGCTGGTGAAGGATATAGAACTGTATTCCACCTGCGAGCACCACATGCTGCCGTTTATTGGCAAGTGCCACGTGGCGTACATCCCTGACGGAAAGATCACGGGCCTTTCCAAGATTGCCCGCGTGGTGGAGACCTACGCTCGCAGGCTCCAGGTCCAGGAGCGCCTGACCGTGCAGATCAGGGACTGCATCCAGGAGGCCCTGCATCCCATGGGCGTAGCAGTGGTAATCGAGGCCAACCACACCTGCATGCAGGTGCGCGGCGTCCAGAAATCCAACGCCATAACAACCACATCCGCTTTCAGCGGAATCTTCCTGAGCGATGACCGCACCCGCAATGAATTCCTCAACCTCATAAAGCAACACTAGGTAGAAACCACATAACACACAACCATTATGAAGCGCATCACTATCTTCCTGATTCTGATACTCTCCTTCAGCCGCATTGTCTCCAATGCGCAGGACAAGTTATATCATAACACCTTCAGCCTGAGCGATGTAGAACTCCTTGACGGACCGTTCAAGCATGCCCAGGACCTGAATGTGGAGGTCCTTCTTGAGTATGACGTGGACAGGCTCCTGGCCCCGTTCCTCAAAGAGGCAGGCCTCACTCCAAAGGCCCCTTATTTCCCTAACTGGGAAGGCCTGGACGGCCATATAGGCGGCCACTACGTGGGCGCACTGGCCATCCATTACGCCGCCACCGGCAACCAGGAATGCTATGACAGGCTGCAGTACATGCTCTCTGAACTTAAGCGCGCACAGGACGCCAACGGAGACGGCTACATTGGAGGCGTGCCCAACAGCAAGACCCTCTGGGGCGAACTCAAGAAAGGCAACATGGACCTCTACCGGCGCGCGTGGGTGCCCTGGTACAACGTGCACAAGCTGTACGCAGGCCTCCGCGACGCCTGGCAGTATGCCGGCTGCGAGGACGCAAAGGAGATGTTCCTCAAGATGTGCGACTGGGGCATGGGAATCTTCCAGGACTTCACCGACGAGCAGATGGAGCAGATGTGCAACACCGAGTTCGGAGGAATGGACGAGATATTTGCCGATGCGTACCAGATGACTGGCGACGCCAAGTACCTCAAAGCGGCTAAGCGCTTCGCCCATCACCAGCTGCTGGACGCGATGGCCGCGCACAACGACAACCTTGACAACAAGCACGCGAACACCCAGGTGCCCAAGGCATCGGGCTATGCCCGAATCGCCCAGCAGGACGGAGACCCCACCTTCCGCGAAGCGGCGGAATTCTTCTGGGACAGGGTTGCCAACTACCGCTCAGTGGTGATCGGCGGCAACAGCCGCAGCGAGCACTTCCCTGCCGCGGCGGATTACATTAGTTACATTGAGCACCGCGAGGGACCGGAGTCCTGCAACACACATAACATGCTCAGGCTCACCGAGTTTCTCTTTGAGATAGACCCCGATGCCAAGTATGCTGACTTCTATGAGAAGGCAATGTACAACCACATCCTCTCCACCCAGCATCCGGAGCACGGAGGATATGTTTACTTTACGTCCATGCGCCCCGCCCACTACCGCGTCTACTCACAGCCCAACAGCGGAATGTGGTGCTGCGTGGGCACAGGAATGGAGAACCACGGTAAATACGGTGAGTTCATCTACACCCACGACGGTGACTCCGAACTCCGCGTGAACCTGTTCGTAGCCTCCAGACTGAACTGGAAGGAGAACAAGGCAACCATTACCCAGGAAACCAACTTCCCTTATGAGGAAGGCAGCAAGATTACCGTAAACCTCAAGAAATCCAAGAAGTTCAAGATGCTTGTCCGCTGCCCTGAATGGACGGATGCGGGATACAGCATCAAGGTGAACGGAAAAGAATTCGCAGCCGGTGCAACGCCCCAGTCATACGTGGAGATAGACCGCAAATGGAAGAACGGAGACGTTGTGGAGATCAGCCTTCCAATGAAGGTTTCAGTAGAGGAACTGGAGTACGTTCCCCAGTACCTGGCGGTCAAGAAGGGTCCCATAGTGCTGGCCGCAAGGACAGGCACGGAGCACCTTGACGGGCTCATCTCCGACGACGGCCGCTGGGCGCACATTGCCTCCGGACCGCTGGTTCCTATCGACCAGACCCCTATTATGGTGGGCACCCGCGAGAGCGTCGAGCAGCGCGTACAGCACATGCAGGCGGTTCCAGGAAAGCCTCTCCACTACACCGTAGCCGGCCTGTTCAACGACCGCAAATATGACAACCTTGAACTGGAGCCTTTCTTCTACCTGCACGACAGCCGCTACGCCATATACTTCCTTAACCTCACCGAGGACGGCTATGACGATATGCTGGCCCAGATCCGCGCGGAAGAAGCCGCCATGCTGGCGCTTGACCGCAGGACCGTGGATGCCGTAACCCCCGGCGAACAGCAGCCGGAGGTTGACCACAAAATGCAGAACGAGAACTCCCAGACCGGAAACGAGGACAACAAGCCGTACCGTACCATCCGCCGCGGTGGATATTTCAGTTACGAACTGTTCACCGACAACCTGGAAGACCTCTCACTGAGCGTTGGCTACTGGGGCAACGAAACATCGGGCAACCCCAACATGCCGCGCGCCCTGGACATCCTTGTAGACGACGAGCTTATCATAAGCGAAACCGCGTTCCCGGCTACCGGCCAGAAGAAGATAGAGCGCAAGGAATACGCCCTTCCAAAGTCATCCCTGCAGGGCAAGGACAAGGTAAGGATAACCTTCCGCGGTCAGGCCAACTCAATGGGAGCGAGGATATTTGACGTGCGTCTGGTGAAGGACTAGCGGGAGAGGGACTGAAGGGTCACATCCGCACGGATCTTGTCTATGATCGCGCATACTACCTGGTATGCGCGACTTTCTTTTGTGAAGACGGCCGGCGCCGTGAAGCTCACGCGTCCCTGACGCTTGAGCTTGAAGGCGGTGGCCTTCTTCTTGTCGTTGGCCGGATTGTACACCGCAATTGAGTGGCCTCCGAACATCGTGATAATCTTCATGCACGGGACGTCTGTCTCTCCGTCGCCGAAATAGATCATGTGTGTGAACGGGATGCGCTTCTTGTCCTCCGCGATACTGGAGTTGACCACTTTTGCATCCTGGGCGCTGAAGATACCCTTGTTTATCTTGAAAAGGAACTGCGTCTTGGCGGTATAGTCCACGGCTATTCCAGGCCACTGGGCGTCACCGTTCTCGTCATAGATGAAGGTTCCGGCAAAGATGTGCTTGAATTCGCCTGCTATGCTGCTGCCCTCGATGATTTCCTTGAGGCCTGAGGAATTGATGTAGTGCTCTATGCGCACGCCGTGCTCGCGTCCGTACTTGTTGACAAGTGAGAACCACTCCTTGACGCCTTCGAACAGTTCTATGTCCCTTCCGAAGGACTTGAAACTGTCCTTGCGCAGGCGGATGCCGTTGCGGTGCGCCTCGTCGAACATCAGTTTCATATAGGCCAGGACGTTGGAGGCGTCCTGCCCCTTTGCAATGCTGTCGCTCAGCGCCCAGAACTCCGCGGGGGTCTTCCCCACGGCCTGGATGAAGCCGAACTCCTGCATGTTTCCCGGCGAAAGAGTGCCGTCAAAATCGTAAATAAGCGCTACTATCGGTTTTCTTTTCATATTATTTCACCACACATTTGGGCAGTTCACCCCAAATATCGGTATTTTTCACCACATTTTACAAAAAAGTGTTGGGCAGGTGTACGGGCAGGGGTAAATTTGCGGCGTTAAAAAAATCTAAACAACACATGGAACATTATTTCAGTATACTTGAGCAGACTATCAAGAGAGATTGGGACAGACCTGCCCTGTGCAATTACAGAGGCGAAACTTTTTCATTCTGCCAGATGGCGGAGAACATTGAGAAGTTCCACATTTTCTTCAAGGAAGCCGGAATCAAGAAAGGCGAGAAGATTGCCCTGAGCGCAAAGAACACAGCCCGTTGGGCCAACACCTTCCTGGCGATCAATACATATGAGACAGTAGTGGTACCTATCCTCAGCGACTTCACCCCTGAGGCCGTCTGCCACCTTACGGACCATTCAGAGGCCCGCATCCTCTTCACCGACAAGGAGATCTGGGAGAAGATGGACATAGCCCTCATGCCAAAAGTGATAGCCGTGGTCGACAATTCGGACTACACCCTCCTCTATTGCGCCAACAAGGACGTCCAGGCCGCATTCGACAACATTGACGCCAACTTCAAGAAGAAATATCCCCTGGGATTCAGCAGGGAGAACGTATGCTACCCCAAGGACAACCAGAAGGACATAAGCATCATCAACTATACCTCCGGAACCACCAGCGCCCCCAAGGGCGTAATGCTCCGCTACGAGTGCTTCTCCGCAATGGTGGAGTTTGCCTCACGCAACGTATATGTAGATGACGAGGACGAGATCGTATCAATGCTCCCTATGGGCCACATCTACGGCCTCGCATTCGAGTTCATCTATCCTCTCTGCAACGGATGCACCATCCACTACCTGGGCAAGACCCCTTCCCCCACCCTGCTTCTCAAGGCCATGAAGGACGTGAAGCCTTATATGGTATGCACCGTTCCCCTTGTAATGGAGAAGGTTTACAAGTCAAGCATCAAGCCTGTCATCAGCAAGTGGTACATGAAGGTCCTCCTGGCCCTCCCCGGAATTGGAAAGGTGATATACAGGAAGATAGGACAGAAACTGGAGGAAGCCTTCGGCGGAAAGGTACGCAACTTCATCATGGGAGGCGCAGCCCTCAATCCTGAGGTTGAGAAGGTATTCCGCAAGATTGGAATCCGCTACACCGTTGGCTACGGCATGACTGAGGCTTCGCCGCTTCTGGCATACGCCGATGCCGCAGTATACGCACCGGGCTCCTGCGGACGCCCCGTTGACTGCGCCGAGGTCAAGATCGACTCCGAGGATCCCCAGCACATCGCCGGAGAAATCCTTGCGAAGGGCCTCAACATATGCAGCGGCTACTTCAACAACCCCGAGGCAAGCGCCAACGCCTTCACTGAGGACGGATACCTCCGCACCGGAGACCTGGGAATCATGGACAAGGACGGCAACATCTTCATCAAGGGACGCTGCAAGACCATGATCCTCTCCGCCAACGGACAGAACATCTATCCTGAGGAACTGGAGGCCGTGATCAACAACCAGAACTACGTTTCAGAGTCAGTGGTAGTGGACCGCGCGGGCGCACTCATCGCACTCGTTTATCTTGACAGCGACTCCATAAAGAAGGACAAGCTGGACCAGGAGACCGTCTCCGACATCCCCGAGCAGATCCGCCACAACGTAAACCGCATCTTCCCCAAGTACAGCCAGATTTCCAAGGTGGAAGTTGTGCTGGCACCTTTCGAGAAGACTCCTAAGATGAGCATCAAGCGCTTCATGTACAAATAGTCACCCTGACTGACAATATGGCATAAAACCCATAATTGGAATATATTTTGACCTGTCTCCTTTTAGAAAAAAACGAAATCTAAAAGGAGACATTTCATATTATGGCAAGTACTCAGACCAAGGGAAAGATTGGCGTAACAACGGACAACATCTTTCCGGTAATCAAACAATTCCTCTATTCGGACAAGGACATTTTCATCAGGGAGATAGTGGCCAACGCGGTTGACGCCACCCAGAAACTGAAGGCGCTGGCCTCCAGCGGTGATTTCAAGGGAGACCTTGGCAACACGGACATCCGCATCGAGCTGGACGAGGACAAGAAGGTCCTCAAGGTTCGCGACAGCGGCGTGGGAATGACCGCGGAGGAGGTTGACAAATACATCAACCAGATAGCGTTCTCATCTGCCGGGGAGTTCCTGGAAAAATACAAGGACCAGATTGGCAGCATCATAGGCCACTTCGGACTGGGATTCTACTCCGCCTTCATGGTGTCCAAGAAGGTGACCATCGACACCCTTTCCTGGAAGGAAGGCGCCACGGCAGTGAAGTGGAGTTGCGACGGATCCCCTGAATACAAGATAGGCGAAAGCGCAAAGAAGACCCGCGGCACCGTCATCACGATGTACCTTGACGACGACTGCGCTGAATACGCCAGCCGCACCAAGATCCAGGACCTTCTGCACAAGTACTGCAAGTTCATGCCCGTGAAGATCGTCTTCGGCAAGGAGCAGGAGTGGAAGGACGGCAAGTACGTGGACACTGAAAAGGACAACGTAATCAACAACATAGACCCTATCTGGACAAAGGCACCCGCTGACCTCAAGGAAGAGGACTACATGAAGTTCTACCGCGACCTGTATCCGACGGAAGAGGATCCTATGTTCTATATCCACCTGAACGTGGACTACCCGTTCAACCTTACCGGCGTGCTCTACTTCCCCAAGATCAAGGAGAGGATGGCCATTGACAAGCATAAGATACAGCTGTACTGCAACCAGATGTTCGTGACGGACCACGTGGACAACATAGTGCCGGACTTCCTGACACTGCTCCACGGAGTGATAGACTCCCCCGACATCCCCCTGAACGTGAGCCGCAGTTACCTGCAGAGCGACAGGAACGTGAAGATGATATCCACCTACATCACCCGCAAGGTTGCGGACAGGCTGGAGGAGATCTTCAAGGAGCAGAGGGCCCAGTTGGAGCAGAAATGGGACAACATCAAGCTGTTCATCGAATACGGAATGCTGTCGGACGAGAAGTTCGGCGAGAGGGGCGTCAAGTTCGCCCTCCTCAAGAACACGGAAGGCAAGTACTTCAGCATTGACGAGTACAAGAACGCAGTGGCCCCCACCCAGACGGACAAGGACAAGAAGGTGGTCTTCCTGTATGCCACCAACCTCCAGGAGCAGTATTCCCGCATAGAGCAGGCAAAGGCCCTGGGATACGACGTCCTGCTGCTTGACTGCGAACTGGATTCCCACTTCGTGAACCTGCTGGAGCAGAAGGTGGAGGACTGCCGCTTCTGCCGCGTGGATTCAGACAGCGTGGAGAACCTCATCCCCAAGGAGGAAGAGGTGAAGCCGGAGATGAGCGACGACGACAAGAAGGCCCTGGACGAACTGCTCAAATCCGTCCTCCCGGCCGGAAACGACTACTACGTGGAGGCACGCAACCTTGGCGAGGACGGCGCCCCCGTCACCATCACCCAGAGCGAGTTCATGCGCCGATTCAGGGACATGAGCGCCCTGAGCGGAGGCATGAACTTCTACAAGGAGATGCCTGAGTCATACAACATCCTTGTAAACATGCAGAACCCTGTGATAGCCAGGATATGGGCGGACAGGGAGAACAGCGGCACCCTGCTCAAGCAGGTAGCCGACCTGGCCCTGCTGGAGAACGGCATGCTCAAGGGCAAGGACCTCGCGGAATTCATAGCACGCAGCCGCGAACTGCTCAAATAGTTGTTTACAACTATGTTAAAAACTAATGGCCGGGCATAAAAGATGCTCGGCCATATTATTTCTATCTTTAGGGTATGAAACTAAGCGGCTCAAACCAACCTATCTATGATGCCCGCCAGCTTGGCGCAGGCAGAATGACTTTGCTTGGCTTCCAGCATTTGTTCGCAATGTTCGGAGCCACCATCCTCGTACCTGTGATCACAGGTCTCTCCGTATCAGCCACGCTCCTTTTCGCCGGCCTTGGAACCCTGATCTTCCACTTCTGTTCTAAGTTCAAGGTTCCCGCCTTCCTGGGATCTTCATTCGCATTCCTCGGCGGATATGCGGCCGTTACCCAGATGGGAATGGACAGTTACGGACTGACGCTCCAGCAGGCTCTTCCGTATGCCTGCATCGGAGTGTTCTGCGCAGGTCTCGTGTACTTTATCCTTGCCGGACTCTTCGCTGCTTTCGGAGCCAAGAAAGTTATGAAATTCTTCCCTCCTGTAGTGACAGGCCCTATCATCATCGCAATCGGTCTCACCCTTTCCGGTTCCGCAATCCAGAATTGCGCCCAGAACTGGTGGATCGCCCTCCTGGCCGTTGCAATCATCGTTGTCTGCAACATCTGGGGCAAGGGAATGATCAAGATCGTGCCTATCCTTCTTGGAGTGCTGGGTTCTTACATCGTAGCCGCCTGCTTCGGCCTCGCTGATTTCTCCGGCGTGAAAGATGCCGCCTGGCTTGGAGTTCCTTTCCACTGGCAGAACACTGCAATGTCAGTGTTCAAGAGCCCTGACTGGGGCCTCATCGTCGCCGCCATCATCGCCATCGTGCCAATCTCATTGGCAACGATGGTGGAGCACATCGGCGACATGTGCGCAATCTCCTCTACAGTGGGAATCAACTACCTTGAGGATCCGGGCCTTCACAGGACGCTCATGGGAGACGGTCTCGCCACCTCCCTCGCTTCCCTGTTCGGCGCCCCCGCAAACACCACCTACGGAGAGAACACCGGTGTGCTCAACATCACCAAGGTGTTCGATCCCCGCGTAATCCGCCTTGCAGCGGTGTTCGCCATCGTCCTGAGTTTCTGCCCCAAGTTCGCCGCCCTCATAGGCGCAATGCCGGCAGCAACCATAGGAGGCGTTTCACTGGTGCTCTACGGTATGATTTCCGCCGTGGGTATCCGCAACCTCATTGAAAACCAGGTTGACTTCACCAACTCCCGCAACTTGATCATCGCCGCGCTTATCCTGGTTCTTGCAATCGGCATCAAGTACGGGGCAAACGATGCTATCAGCATCGGCTTCACCTCTCTCAGCGGTCTTGCTGTGGCAGCCCTCGTAGGCATCATCCTCAACGCAGTCCTTCCTGGCAAGGATTACGATTTTGGAAAGAATGCCACCGGTGACATGGCCGTCAATTTTGGCAGCACACGCGATCCGGAAAAGAAGGCTGACTAGATGAAGTTCAGGCTTGAATCCACATACAAGCCTGCCGGAGACCAGCCGGAGGCCATCGCGCAACTCACCAACGCTCTGAACCAGGGCGTTGGTGATGTCACTTTGCTGGGGGTCACCGGCTCCGGAAAGACCTTCACAATGGCAAACGTGATAGCCAACCTTCAGCGTCCGGCCCTCATACTGAGCCACAACAAGACACTTGCGGCGCAGTTGTACGGTGAATTCAAGACCTTCTTCCCAAACAACGCGGTAGAGTACTTCGTATCCTACTACGACTACTATCAGCCGGAGGCCTACATCCCCTCTACGGACACATACATAGAGAAGGACCTCAGCATCAACGACCAGATAGAGAAGCTGCGCCTGAGCGCCGCGTCATCGCTGCTAAGCGGCAGGAGGGACGTGATAGTCATCTCCAGCGTTTCCTGCCTTTACGGCATAGGAAACCCGGATGACTTCCACGCCCAGACAATCCCTGTGAAACGCGGCGAGAAGCGCAGCCTGACGCGTCTGCTGTACCAGCTGGTGGACGCGCTCTACAACCGCACGGAGGCGGATTTCAAGCGCGGCTCCTTCCGCGTGCACGGGGACACGGTTGACGTGTACCTGGGCGGCGCGGACGACGCCGTGCGCATAGAGTTCTTTGGCGACGAGGTTGAATCCCTGAGCATCATTGACCCCGTCACGGGCGCTCACATAGACTCCATTGACCAGATAAACATCTATCCGGCCAACAACTTCGTGACCACCAAGGAGCGCAGCATAGCCGCCGTAAGCCACATCCAGGATGACCTCAAACACCAGTTGGACTACTTCAACGAGATTGGCAAGGGGCTGGAGGCCAAGCGCCTGAAACAGAGGGTGGAATACGACCTGGAGATGATCAAGGAAATGGGCTACTGCCCCGGAATAGAGAACTATTCCCGCTACTTTGACGGGCGCGAGCCGGGACAGAGGCCGTTCTGCCTGCTGGACTATTTCCCAAAGGATTTCATAACCTTCATCGACGAGAGCCACGTCACGCTGCCGCAGGTTCATGCCATGTTCGGCGGGGACCATTCCCGCAAGTCCGTGCTGGTTGAATACGGCTTCAGGCTGCCTGCGGCAAGCGACAACAGGCCGCTGACCTTCGAGGAGTTCGAGCAGATCACGGGGCAGAAGGTGTACGTGAGCGCCACACCGGCGGATTACGAACTGGAGAAGTCAGAGGGCCTGGTGGTGGAGCAGATCGTGCGCCCCACGGGCTTGCTGGACCCTCCTATAGAGGTAAGGCCGGTGGAGAACCAGGTGGACGACCTGCTGGAGGAGATTGTAAAGCGCGCGGAGAACGACGAGCGCGTACTGGTAACCACCCTCACCAAGCGCATGGCGGAGGAACTGGACGGTTACCTGGCGCGCGCCGGCGTCCGCAGCCGCTACATGCACTCCGACATCGACACCACGGAGAGGGTCGAGATCATAGAGGACTTCAAGCGGGGCATGTTTGACGTGCTGGTGGGCGTGAACCTGCTTCGCGAGGGCCTGGACATTCCCACAGTGTCCCTGGTGGCCATCCTGGACGCCGACAAGGAAGGTTTCCTGCGCACTACGCGCTCGCTGACGCAGACAGCGGGACGCGCCGCGCGCAATGTCAACGGCCTGGTCATAATGTATGCCGACACCATCACCAAGTCCATGGACGAGACCATACGCGAGACCAACCGCCGCAGGGCCAAGCAAATGGAATACAACAAGTTGCACGGCATCACTCCTCAGCAGATAGAGGTGCGCCAGAACGTGCTGGCCAGCGAGCTGGGGCGGGACAACGGCCCTTCAGGCCGCGTCAGCGCCGCCAACTCCTACGACGATCCGCGCTACATCCCAAGCCCCAGCGACCTTGGCCGCGGCTCAGTGTCCGTGGGCCTGGGCCACGACTCCGTCCGTGAGGGCGCCAGCGCCTACGTGGACGGCTACATCGCCGCGGACCTGGCCGCCGTGCTCCAGGACCCGGTGATCCGCTCCATGGGACGTCCGCAGGTGGAAAAGATGGTGGAAGAGTCCCGCCGCCGCATGAAAAAGGCCGCTGCAGACCTTGACTTTGCTGCGGCGGCTAAGTATCGCGACGAGATGTGGGCATTACAACAATACCTTAAAGTCTGGAAAGACATTTAAGGTATTACACTACTAACTATTTGTCTAAAACAACTATTTGATAACTGCTAACTAACATTGCTTTCTGGTACAATGTTAGTTATATTTTTTTAATATTCCAAATTAAATTTTATTAATTTGCTATATATCAATATCTTATATCATTTCAATCTGTAAGCATTTATTTTGTTCAACTTCAATAATAGGGATTTTGTGTGCATCGTAAAGCGTTTATTTTAATCCCCGTGCATTGTTTTAGTTATAAATTGTAAGATAAAACATTGTATTTTTTATTATATATTTACAATTGATTTAGTACGCTTATGGAACGTTTGCTTCAAAGAGCCAGGGAGGTTGCCGCAAAGGCGCTTGCCGGTGACGTCAGGGGGAACGGAGCGCCTATGTACGAGCACGCCAGCGCGGTCGCGCGCATAGTGGCGGACGAGATAGGCCTTCCGGAAACCTGCATCGCCGCGGTGTACCTGCATGAAGCCACGCGTTTCCATCCGGAGGTTGACATAAGCGAGTTCCCTGAAGACGTGCGCATCCTGGTGGACGGCCTCAACAAGATTGCCAGCATCAGGCCCAAGGACACGCGCCTGGAGGCGGAGAACTACAAAAAACTGATAGTCCAGTACTCCCGAGACCCGCGCGTTACGGTGCTCAAGATTGCGGACCGCCTTGAGGTGATGCGTTCCCTGAGCATCTTCCCCAAGACAGACAGGGAGAGGATCATCCTTGAGACCCTGATGCTGTACATTCCCCTTGCCCATCAGCTTGGCCTGTACAACATCAAGCGCGAGATGGAGGACATCTATTTCAACTATGCGGAGCCAGAGCAGTACAGGGAGATCAGCCGCAAGCTGAAAGCCACTGAGAAAGACCGAATAAGGCTTACGGCGGAGTTCATACGCCCGCTGGAGGACAAGCTGCGCAAGGCCGGAATCGAGTACAAGCTGAAAGTGCGCACAAAGGCAGCCTACTCCATCTACAAGAAGATGCAGGTCCAGAAAGTGCCTTTCGAGGGCGTCTACGACGTCTTTGCCATCCGCTTCATCATTGACTGCGACCCTGAGGACCACGTCCTTGAGAAGGAACTTTGCTGGAACGTCTATTCATACGTGACCGAGGAATACGAGGCCGATACGTCCCGCCTGCGCGACTGGATAACCAATCCCAAGCCCAACGGCTACGAATCCCTCCACATAACCGTTAAGAACGCCCACGGGGCCTATCTGGAGGTGCAGATACGCACCAAGAGGATGGACGCCGAGGCAGAGAACGGCCAGGCCGCCCACTGGTCCTACAAGGGCATCAAGCACGAGCAGGCCATGGACACATGGCTTAAGAGCGTGCGCTACAACCTGGAGCACAGGTTCGACACAAAGTCAGAGGACCTGCCTTCGCCTCCCAGTTCGGAAGTATTCGTGTTCACCCCTACCGGTGAACTCCGGATCCTTCCCGCAGGGGCCTCGGTACTGGATTTTGCCTTCAACATCCACACAGGACTGGGCTGCAAGTGTACCGGAGGCCGCATCAACGGCAAGGGAGTATCCATAAAGGAGAAACTCCACACAGGAGACGTTGTGGAGATCATGAGCAGCAAGAGCCAGAAGCCGAACGCTGACTGGCTGAACTACGTTGTCACTGCCAAGGCGCGCAGCAAGATCAAGGTTGAACTGGACGCCGAGCTGCGGAGCCAGGCGGCCCAGGGCCGCGAGCTCCTGCAGCGGAGGCTCAAGAACTGGAAGATGACCCTTGGGGACGACCAGGTTGCAGACATGATGCACTTCCTGAAATACTCTTCGGTCATCTCCTTCATGGCCGCCATAGGACGCGGGGAAATTGACGTCAACGACATCAAGAACTACATCCTGAACCCTGACCTGCTGGTGCTGCACACCAACGAGAAGGAGAGGAAGAGCGTCAAGGAGGAATGGAGTCCCAGCAACGAGATAATGGTCATCAACGCCAAGGGCGTAAAGGGCCTGGAGTACAAGATGGCCGCCTGCTGCAACCCTCAGTACGGTGATGACGTATTTGGCTTCGTGACCCGCACGGCCGGCATCAAGATCCACCGCAGCGACTGTCCCAACGCAAAGAGGATGAAGGAGTTATATCCTTACCGCGTACAGAAGGTAATATGGCAGGAAAAGTCCGTTCCCGCCACCATCAAAAAAAAGAAATAGGAATTCCCCTCCCTACCTGCCCCGCGCGTCAAGCGCGTGCTGGAACGCCCGCGCGTTGCGCAGGTGCTCGGTATAGGTTGTGGCAAACAGGTGGGAGCCGTCGAAATTGGAATTGGCGCAGAAATACAGGTAGTTGCCTTCCGGGTTGAGCACCGCGTCCAGGCAGGCCTTGGTGGGCACCGCAATGGGTCCCGGAGGCAGTCCGGCGTACATATAGGTGTTGTACCTGGAATCTATCTGAAGGTGCTTGTTGAGTATCCTGTTGACTTCATAATTGAGGCAGAAGGCCACGGTAGGGTCCGCCTGGAGCTTCATTCCGCGCTTGAGCCTGTTCAGGTACACGCCGGCGATCTTTGGCATCTCCGGCTCGTAATTGGTCTCTCCCTTGACTATGGAGGCGATGATGGAGACTTCTTTCTGGTTAAGGCCCTGCGCCCTTGCCTTTGCAAGGCGCTCGGGCGTCCAGAAAGCGTCGTACGCCTTCTTCTGGGTTGCCAGGACGTCCTTCATGTCTGCGGTCCACCACATCTCGTAGGTGTCCGGGATAAAGAGGGAGAAAACGTCCTGCGGGGTGAATCCGTACTGCGCAAGCAAGTCCTTGTCGGACAGGGCGTTGATGACTTCCAGGGAGTCTATCATCAGCTGGTTGCTGATCTTGGAGGCCAGCTGGCTCTTCTGGCGCATGGTCCCTGAAAGGACCAGGTGCGCCGGCGTCTGCCAGCAGTTGTTGAGCATGCGCGCAACGTATACGCTGGTGTATTCCGGCTTGATCTCATATCGGCCCGGCTGCATGTATTCAGCCACCTGCTTGTCCCTGAAGGCGTGGTCCAGGCTGTACGGGCGCCTGACTCCCGCCTCGTTGATTATCTGGGCGTAGACTTCGTCCACTGAAGAATCCTCACGCACGTAGATGACAGCTTCGCGTATGAAGTTTGGCCTGCGGTTGTCGCTATACCAGTTCCAGAACCATCCGCCAACGACCACGGCAAAAACCAACAGCGCCAAGAAGGCCAGGATCTTTATCGCGCTGGTCTTCTTTGGCGCCTGCTTTTTCTTTCCGGATTGTTTTACGGATTTCTTCTTGGAGGTCATTTCTTAGGCTTGCGGAGAAGGATCATGTCACCTTCGTGCAGAACGTGTTTCTTGTCAAATCCGTTGATCTTCTCAATCTCCTTCTGCTGGACGGCGAATCTCTGGCAGATAGCCCAGAGGGATTCCCCCTCTTCCTCCACCACGTATTTGTCAAGGCCCTTCTTGGACTCTTTCTTCTTGTTCTTGAGGTAAACCACGTCGCCCGGCTTGAGCTCCTGCTCCTTTGAGAGGTCGTTAAACTTGAGCAACTCCTTGAGGAACAGATTGTTGGACTCCGCTATACTCTTGAAGCTCTCACCTTCCTGAACATAGATGAACGGGACGTCGTTCTGGGAATAGACGGCACGTGAAAGCGGGAAGGAGAACTTTTCCAGGGCCTTGCCCTCAAGCCTTAAAACCGCTTCCAGGCTGGTGGGTGTTTCCGGGAGGTTGCGCTGGTCCCTGCGGCTCAGCTTGTCGAACTGGCTAAGCTTGTATTCCTCTATGAGGTTGATGAGCTTTGCTGGATACTCCGGATCCGTGGCATAGCCGGCCTTGCTGAGGCCGTATGCCCAGGAGCGGTAGTCCGTGATGTCATAGTCGAAAAGGAAACGGTAGCGGTCCCTGAAACGAAGGAAATCAGAATGGTCCCTGAAGGACTCCTCCGGAGTGTCGTATGCGCGGAAGCACTCCCCTTTCTTCTCGTCGTCCATGGTAATGCTGCGGCCTTTCCAGTCATGGCACTTGATTCCAAAGTGGTTGTTGCCCTTGGCCGCGAGGTCCGACAGGCCGTAGCGGCTCTCCAGCATTCCCTGGGCCAGCGTGATGCTGGCGGGGATGCCGCTGCGCTGCATCTCGCTCACGGCAATCTGGTTGTAAGTATCTATGTAAGCCTGCTGCGGATTGGTGTTGGTGGTGTTCTGGGCATCCGCCGCCAGGAATGCGCACACGCACAGTGCGAATAATGATATCAACTTCTTCATATCCCAAAGTTAGTAAATCTCAAAGACATCTCCATCATTTGCCGCCACAGTATCGGGGAAAGTTTCACGGCATTCCCTTTCGAACTGCGACAGGTCACGCACGCGCGACGAGTAGTGCCCGATCACCAGGCGCTCCGCGCCTGCCTCCAGGGCACAGCGCGCCGCGTCGTCCGTCACGGAGTGGAACCGCGCCGCCGCCTTGTCCGCGAACTCCCTGGTGTAGGTGCATTCGTGATAGAGATACTTCACTCCCTTGACCCACTGCGGCAGCTCCGGGAACGGCGTGGTGTCGCTGCAATACGCGTACGCGTACTTCCCCTTATATGCAAAGCCGAAGCCAAAACACTCAATCTTGTGCCTCAAAGGGAACGCGCTGACTACCAGATCTCCCATGCTGAGGATCTCCTCAGGCTCCTTGGCATCCAGCACCACGTGCTCCACCTGGTACGTGTCATCGGTCCCGAAATAACTCTTGTAGAAATTCAGGATGGGGCCGAAGGAGCGGGGCGCAAAGATTCGCAGCGGCTGCGTGCGGCCGTACATGGACATGGTTGACAGCAGGCCGAACAGTCCCAGGCAGTGGTCGCCGTGGATATGCGACAGGAAAATGGCCTCCACCTTCAGGAATGACAGATGCAGGCGCCTGAACTGCTGCTGGGCGCCCTCGCCGCAGTCAATCAAGAACAAGCGCCCGTGCACGTTCAGTACTTGGGCGCTTGGATTTCTGTCTGCAATGGGCACGGCCGATGCCGTACCCAGTACAGTTAGTATGAAATTACTCACCTTTCTCGAGTTTGTCCTTGAGTGCTGCAAGGGCGTCAATGTCACCGAGGGTTGTCCTCTCTACATTGGCGTTGATCTTCTTGACAGCCTTCTTGGTGTTGTCCTGCTCGGCTGCTGCAGCCCTCTCCTTGGCCTCTGAATAGGTCCTGAGGTGTGAGAGGAGGATCCTACGGGTGCTGCGGCGGAGTTCAACTACCTTGAACGGGAGCTTCTCTCCTACCACTGCCTGCTTGCCGTCTTCCTTTACGAGGTCGCGGCTGTAAACGAATCCCTCTGCGTCTGATCCCTCGAATGTAACGGTAGCGCCCTTATCGGTGGCTGATGCGATTGTTCCCTCTACTGTAGATCCTACAGGGAAGTTCTTCTCGATCTCGTCCCAAGGGTTAGGGAGTACCTGCTTGTGGCCAAGGCTGAGCTTGTGGCTGGCCTCGTCAAAGTCAAGGATCTGAACGTCGATGGTGTCACCAGGGGCTACAACCTCTGAAGGATGCTTGATCTTGTTCCAGGAAAGGTCGCTGATGTGAACCAGTCCCTCTACGCCGTCCTCCAGCTCTGCGAATACGCCAAAGTTGGTGATGTTGCGAACGACAGCCTTCTGCTGTGAGCCAACAGGGTACTTCTCGCGGATGCTTTCCCAAGGATTTGCTGAAAGCTGCTTGAGTCCAAGGGACATCTTGCGGTTCTCGCGGTCAAGGGTAAGGATCTGGGCCTCAACCTCGTCGCCAACCTTGAGGAATTCCTGTGCTGAGTGAAGCCTGGGGCTCCAGGACATCTCAGATACGTGGATAAGTCCCTCTACGCCCGGCTCGATCTCTACGAATGCGCCGTAGTCAGCGATGAGAACCACCTTACCGCGAACCTTGTCGCCTACGCCAAGGTTAGGATCCAGGTTGTCCCAAGGATGAGCGGTAAGCTGCTTGAGTCCAAGGGCGATCCTCTTCTGCTGCTCGTTGAAGTCAAGGACAACAACCTTGATCTTCTCGTCAAGTGTAACAACCTCTTCCGGATGGTTGATCCTTCCCCAAGAGAGGTCTGTGATGTGGATGAGACCGTCCACTCCGCCAAGGTCTACGAATACTCCGTAGTTGGTGATGTTCTTTACGACACCCTCCAGTACCTGGCCCTTCTCCAGCTTGCCGATAAGCTCGGAACGCTTCTGCTCCTGCTCTGCCTCGAGGAGAGCCTTGTGGGATACAACCACGTTGCGGAACTCCTGGTTGATCTTGACGATCTTGAGGTCGATTGGCTGGTTTACGTAAACGTCATAATCCCTGATGGGCTTGATGTCGATCTGTGAACCCGGAAGGAATGCCTCGATTCCGAATACGTCCACGATCATACCGCCCTTTGTGCGTGTCTTTACGAAGCCCTTTACGATCTCGCCGCTGTTGTAGGCCTCGTTAACTCTATCCCAAGACTTGAGGGCGCGTGCCTTCTTGTGGGAAATTACAAGCTGGCCCTTCTTGTCCTCAGCGCTCTCTACGAACACTTCTACCTTGTCACCGACCTTGAGGTCAGGATTGTAACGGAATTCAGGAGCGGAGATGACACCCTCGCTCTTTCCGCCGATGGATACGATTACCTCGCGCTTGTTGATTGCGGTAACCTCTCCTTCAACTACTTCATTCTCAACAACCTTTGAGAGGGTCTGGTCGTAAGCGGCCTTGACATCCTCCTTGCTGGTGCCGCCATAATAGTCGGCCTGCTCGAATGCGTCCCAGTCGAAATCCTCAGGGGCGACTGAAGCGTTCAGAGAACTCTTCTTGGTTTCTTTTTCAGCTACGGGAGCTTCCTGTACTTCTACTTCAGGAGTTTCCTGTGCTTCAACAACTTTTACTTCTTCTTCCATAATTGTAAATTAAAACAAACTAGGGGTTTAACATTATGTCTTGTGCTCTTGCAAAGGGGTCAAAAAAAGCGCCCTCTGAAACGAGCGCGCAAATATAGTAAAAATAATTGATTTACAACATTTTCTTTTTGCGGAAAACGTACCAGAGGAGGAAGGCGAAAAGAGCCATTACTCCAAGTATGCCCAGCCACGCCAGACGGTACTTGTCAAACGGAAGCGCAACGTTCATTCCGTAGAAACTTGCCACGAAGGTAGCAGGCATGATGAGGAGCGTGATCACCGTGAAGATCTTCATGATGCGGTTCTGGTCCAAGTTGATGATTCCCAGCACCGTATCCTGCAGATACTCAAGCCTTTCAAAGGTGAAGTTGATATGGTTGATGAGCGATGCGATGTCCTGCAGGAGCACGTTGAGTTCCTCGCGGAGTTCCGGGTCCTTGGGGCAGCGGCGGCTCTTCACAAGGTTGGAAAGCAGCCTCTGCTTGTCCACTATGTTGGCCCTTATCATCATTGCATTTTCCTGCAACTGGTTGATGTCAAGGAGAAAGGCTTCGTTGATATCTTCCTGCTGGTTGATGCGCTTGCTGTACTGGGAGGTGTCCTTTGAGAACAGCTCCACGATATCCGCGTCAAGGTCCACCCTCTTCTCCATTATCTCAAGGAAAAGGGAGAAGGCGTCAGGGAACATCTCAGGCCTGGCCTGCATCTTCATCTGAAGCAGGTCGAAGGAACGCAGCGGTATGTCACGCAGCGTTGTAAGCGTATGGTCTGTGATTATGAAGGAAACCGGGTCCATTGCCATCTCGTCTCCCGCAGGTGACAGGAAGAACGTGTTGGCGAATATCCCTGCATCTTCCTCCCAGAAGCGGGAGGAACTTTCAATCTCCTCAGTTTGGTCACGGCTTTGAACCTCTGTATCAAGGAAAGCCTCGGTTGCTCTTTTTTCCTCTCCTGTTGGTTCCAGGATATCTATCCAGAGCACATTTTCTTTGCTGATAGTAGCAAACTCCGTTTGAGACCGGGAGAGTAAAATCTCATTCCCGCGCCTGTAGAAAATCTTGATCATAATCCTTCCAGTGTTGGTCCCGGCAATAGTCGGAAGGGTGTTAAACTTACGGGTTAGCCGACGTCACGGAGAAGCCGACGGCGCAAAGATAGAAAAAATTATTTAAGTAGAATACTTATGCCTATGCCTATAAGCACCAAACCGCCTATAATTTCTGCGATATGTCCCACCTTGCCGGCCAGGGCCTTGCCTCCCATTATTCCCAGGACTACGCTCAGGAAGGTGACTATGAACACGGCTATGGCCTTGGGTGCGATCTCGGCAAAGGAGTCGCCGCTAAGGGACATGGATATTCCAACGGCCAGCGCATCAATGCTGGTGGCTATGCCGCCCAGGATGATATTGCGCAGTCCGTTCAGGTTGCGGACCTCATCCTTTCCCCTGACTCCTTCCAGGAACATGCTGCCGCCCACATAGAGCAACAGCAGGAATCCTATCCACGGGGCCACTTTGCCAATGTACGGGACAATTGCGCTGCCGAAGGCCCAGCCCACCATCAGGAAACCTGTCTGGATAATGGCGAATGCAGCGGCCACAATGAGGGTGTCCTTCCAGTCCACCCGGGCCATTGTTGTGCCGGAGCAGAGGCTCACCGCAAAACAGTCCGCGCAGAGCGACAGGGCGAAAAGAACTACGGAAAAAAGCACTGTCATGGCTTGAATTCAATCCTGTTGACGATGGAGCGTCCCAGCGTGAGGGAATCCGCGTATTCAAGGTCATCGCCGAAGCCAAGTCCGCGCGCAAGCGACGTCACCTTGACGCCAAGGTGTTCTATCTGCCTGTAGATATAGAACGACGTGGTCTCCCCCTCCACGTCCCCGCTCAGGGCCAGGATCACTTCCACGCCTTCTCCCTGGAGGGCGCGGAGCCTTTCCACCAACTCCTTGATTGTCAGGTCCGAAGGGCCTATTCCGTTGATCGGGGAGATGATGCCGCCCAGCACGTGGTACACGCCCTTGTACTGGCCGGTGTTCTCAATGCTCATGACGTCCCTGACGCTCTCCACCACACATATCGTGCGGTGGTCGCGGGAAGGGTCCCCGCATATTGAGCAAGTCTCGCTGTCGGAAATCATCCTGCACTCCTTGCAGTAGCGCACGCCGTCCACCAGGTTGTTGATGGCGGAGGTGAAGTGGTGCACGTTCTCCTGCGGCTGCCCCAGCAGATGCAGGGCCAGGCGCAGGGCGCTCCTGTGCCCCACTCCGGGAAGGGTCCCTATGGCCTCTACGGCGTCTTCAAGCAGTTTTGACGGATATTTCTCAATCATTGGAATGGTACTCGATAAGTCCCTTCATGGGGGATTCCTCTATCCTTGAAATCTTTATTCCGTAAGGGGCGGCCACTTCCGTGAAGACATCCTTGAGACTGTATACGAATCCGCCCACCAGGCCCACGGGATATTCCTTGTATTCGTAGCGGCTGAGGGCACGGTCAATGAACAGCCTGAAGTTCAGTTTAATAAGGTCGCGGATGTATTCGCATGAAGAATATCTTTCTATGAGCCACGGGGCAAAGGATCCCAGATAGCGGGAAGGGGTCTCACCCTTGTAGACATTCCTGACAACGGTGGTGTAATCCACCTTGAAGGAAGCCTCCAGTTCTTCAGCGATCTCATTTGGCACCAGTCCTTTCAGGAAGTCCGATATGAACATCTTGCCAAGGCAGGCGGCGCTGCCCTCGTCTCCCAGGATGAAGCCGCCGGAACGGACATTTTGGACCACATTCTGGCCATCGTAGAAGCAACTGTTGGAACCGGTGCCCATTATGGCAACTATGCCGCTCTGGTGGCCGCAGAGGGCGCGGGCCGCGGCAAGCAGGTCGGAAGCGTATTCTACGTTTCCGCTGGTGCGCGGCTCAAGCAGGCCCGCCGCATAGATATGCACCTCGCTTACCAGCTCGTAGTTGGTATTGAGAGCGGCTATGGCCTTCTGGGTATAGCTGTCAATGGATTGGGAAGGCATAGTGGTAAGGTTCACGCCCTCCGTGCGCAAATGTCCTATTGTTCCGTCCTGACGGATGGCGCACCAGTCAGTCTTGGTGGCTCCGCTGTCTACTATAAGTTTCATATCGTTAGAATTGTCACATCAGCCATTTGTCCATGTTCTCTCCCCTCTCAAGCGCCTCCCTTATCTCAGTGGAAGAGATGTCCACCATGGGCGCGTCAATGAGGCGTATCCTGTACGCGGGGTCCTCCGCAAGGAGGCTGTCGCGCAGGGCCGCCGAATCCACGCCTTCACGCGGATATACCAGCACCCCATATTCCTTCAGTATCCTGGAATACGCCTTCCACCTGCGCATACGCTCCAGGTTGTCGGCGCCTATCACCAGGGTGAATTCATTGTCCGGCTCACGCTCCCGCAGGGCGTCAAGCGTCTTTATGGTATAGTTGGGAGGCGGCATGCGCAGTTCAATGCGGTCCACCTTCACGCGCAGGCCGGGGTGACGGCGCACCGCGCGCCTTGCCGCGCGGAAGCGCTTCCGCCCCGTCCGCGCCTTCCCCTCGTCTTTCAGGGGGTTCTGCGGGGTAACTACCAGGTATACCCAGTCAAAGTCCTCCTTCTGCGTGATATACTCCATAATGGCCAGGTGGCCTATATGGAGGGGGTCGAAGGAGCCTGAGTATACCGCTATCTTCATAGGGACAGGAATTTGTCAGTGAGGTCTTCCGCCTTGCGGAATGTATCAGCCAGGACGTCGTTCACCAGTTCTATGTCGAACTTCCCAAGGGCGAACTCCAGTTCCGACGCGGCCTTTGCCAGGCGCTCCTTTATGGCCTCTTCGCTGTCAGTGCCGCGGCCGCGCAGGCGCTGCTCCAGCACTTCCAGCGAAGGCGGCAGTATGAGCACGGAAAGGGCCTTGTCGCCAAAGTATTTCTTGAGGTTGTAGCCTCCCTTCACGTCCACGTCAAACAGGATCACCTTGTCCTTTGCCCATATCCTTTCCACCTCTGACTTGAGGGTTCCGTAGAAACGGTTCTCGTACACTTCCTCATACTCCACAAACGCGTCCTGCGCAATCAGTTCGCGGAATTTGTCGGCGTCAATGAAGTAGTATTCCACTCCGTCCTTCTCTTCTCCGCGCGGCGCGCGGGAGGTTGCGGACACGGAGAACTCGAACTGCGGATACAGTTCCAGGAGGTGATTCACCACCGTGCTCTTGCCAGCCCCGGAAGGTGCTGAAAATATCATTACTTTATTGCCCATGCAATTTCTATATTTATACAAAAATAACTATTTTTGCGATTGCTTAAACCGCATCAAATATTTATAAAATAAAATTATGGTTTCTTATAAAGAATTGGGTCTTGTAAACACCAGAGAGATGTTTGCAAAGGCCGTCAAAGGCGGATATGCCATCCCTGCATTCAACTTCAACAATATGGAACAGCTCCAGGCCATCATCCAGGCCGCCGCAGAGCTCCGCTCCCCTGTGATCCTCCAGGTTTCCAAGGGCGCGCGCAACTATGCAAACCAGACCCTGCTCCGTTACATGGCACAGGGCGCAGTTGAGTATGCAAAGGAACTTGGCTGGGAGAACCCGCAGATCGTTCTCCATCTTGACCACGGCGACAGCTTCGAACTCTGCAAGAGCTGCGTTGACTTTGGTTTCTCATCTGTAATGATTGATGCTTCATCCCTCCCTTATGAGGACAACATCGCCCTCACAAAGAAGGTTGTTGACTATGCACACAAGTACGACGTAACCGTAGAGGCTGAGCTGGGCGTACTCGCAGGCGTTGAGGAAGAGGTTGCCTCAGAGGTTTCCCACTACACAAAGCCTGAAGAGGTAGTTGACTTCGCTACCCGCACCGGATGCGACTCCCTCGCTATCTCAATCGGAACAAGCCACGGCGCATACAAGTTCAAACCGGAGCAGTGCACAAGGGATCCCAAGACCGGACGCCTTGTTCCCCCGCCGCTCGCATTCGACGTTCTCAAGGCCGTCGAGGAGCAGCTCCCCGGCTTCCCTATCGTCCTCCACGGATCTTCTTCAGTTCCGCAGGAGTACGTTGACATGATCAACAAGTACGGCGGCAAGCTTCCTGACGCAGTTGGTATCCCTGAGGAGCAGCTCCGTCTCGCAGCCAAGAGCGCAGTATGCAAGATCAACATCGACTCTGACTCCCGTCTTGCAATGACCGCCGCTGTCCGCAAGGACCTCTATGAGAACCCGGGTCACTTTGATCCGCGCCAGTATCTCAAGCCGGCCCGCGACGAGATGAAGAAAATGTACATCCAGAAGATCGTCGACGTCCTCGGTTCCGACGGCAAAGCTTAATAATAAAAAAGCCCGGCAGATGCCGGGCTTTTTTATTATTTCTTGAGCCAGTGCTCCTTGAGCCACTCGCGGACGGGGAGGTCGTAGAGCTTGTAGCAGGCGTAGGCCACCAGGATGCAGATTATTATGATGGACAGCGCCATGTAGATGTGCTGGCCCAGAGGTGCTTCGCGGTGGTTGGCGAGCCACTGTACGTGCATGTACATTATTGGATACTGTACAAGGTACAGTGGGAATGAGATGTCGCCGATAAACTTGCAGAGTTTGGCGCTCTTTCCGCCCACCTTGCCGCCGGCGCCCATCATGATGACGAGAGGCATCAGGCAGATGACGCAGAAGGCCTCGTAGGCTCCGTTATAGACGGCGCCGCCCGGGTTCATGGTCATGGTAGCCCTGTCAAAGGTAGGCATGGCGCCTATCCTTGGGATGCACATCATTACGGCGAGCGCCAGGGCGCACCACCAGAAGGCTCCCTTGACCTTGATCACCTTGCCTGTGCGCTGGATGAGGAGTCCGCAGAAGAACGGGAAGAGCAATCGGGCGAAGCCTGTGTAGATTCCCGCCTGGTTCCAGGACCATCCTCCTGCCATGCTGCCTACATTATAGGTGTAACCTCCAAAGATGCCAAGACCCACGGCTTTGTCCACCAGAAGGACTCCGAACAGGGCTACAAGGATGCTGAGCGCCCACTTGGGGAGTTTCCTGATAAACAGGCCATAAAGGATATTGGCAATGTACTCGTAGAACAATGTCCATAGGGGGCTGTTGAACGGATACATCTCCTGCCAGCCGCGGATGTCCATCTTGGGCCCCAGAGGAATGAGCACCAGGGCGCAGAAGAAGCAGAATATCATCTTCCAGGCGGGAGCGGTATTGACCAGCCGGAAGCCGTCGGCGCCCAGGTAGAACAGCAGCACACCTATGATTGTTGCCATTATGGCCATAGGGTGCAATCTGACTATCCTTCGCTTGAAGAAACCCCAGAAGGTCATCTTGTCCCAGCGGTCATCATAGGCATAGCCTATCACGAATCCTGAGAGAAGGAAGAAGAATTCCACGGCAAGATATCCGTGGTTGACCCACTGGGCCTGGCCACGGATATACATGAATTCATTTTCAAAAATGTGATAAACGACTATCAGAAGCGCCGCAACGCCCCTTAGTCCGTCCAGAATCTCATATCTGGGCTTTGATGGTAGAAATACGTTTTCTTTTGCCATGATATAGGTCATTACACTTGAATTTCCGCTTTCTTTGCCGGCTTCTTGAGCCAGTGCTCCTTGAGCCACTCCCGCACAGGGATGTCATACAGCTTGTAACATGCGTATGCAACCAGCAAGGAGATTATGTAAACGGAGACGCCAACCGCAATGTGCTGTGCCAGAGGCGCCTCACGATGCATGTTAACCCACTGCACATGCAGGTACATTGTTGGGTAATGGGTGATATAAAGGGGGAATGATATCTCTCCTATGAACTTGCATATCTTCTGCGACTTGCCGCTTACGGTGCTTCCGGCACCCATCAGGATTACCAGAGGCATGAACACAAGCACGCAGAGGGCCTCGTAGATGCCGTTGTAAATGACTCCGCCCGGATCGCGCATGCCCGTAGCCCTGTCAAAGGAAGGGGCTGCGCCGAAGCGCGGAAGGCAGAACATGAGCGCCACTGCCAGCGCACACCACCAGAAGCCGTTCTTCACCTTTATGAACTTGCCGATGCGCTGTAAAAGCAATCCGCAGAAGAACGGATACAACAGGCGGCATATGGCCGTATACAGGTGATTCTGCTCCAGCGTCCAGCCGCCGCCGAGGCGCCCGACGTTATAGACCACGCCAAAGGTCCCCAGACCGAATATACGGTCCACAAGAAGGAATGCGAACAGTCCCACACATATTCCCAGGGCCCATTTTGGCAATTTGCGGATGAAAAGGGCGTACAGGATGTTGGCTATGTACTCGTAGAAGAGCGTCCACGTGGGCCCGTTGAACGGGTACATCTCACGCCAGCCGCGGAAGTCCATGGACGGTCCCACAGGAATCAGGAAGATGGCCAGAAGGAAGCACACTATCATCTTCCAGGCCGGAGCCTCGTTTGCAAGGCGGAAGCCGTCGGCCCCAAGGAAGAAGAGCAGGACTCCAATGAAGGTACCCATCAGGGCCATGGGGTGGAGCCTTGCCAGGCGGCGCTTGAAGAAGCCGCCAAGGGTCATCTTGTCCCACCTGTCGTCATAGGCATAGCCTATTACAAAACCGGACAGCAGGAAAAAGAAATCCACAGCCATGTACCCATGATTGATAATCTGGGTTGCAGTGCTGTGGGATTCATTCTCAAATATGTGGAAGGCCAGTATAAGCAGGGCGGCAACGCCCCTCAGGCCGTCCAGGATCTCGTACCTGGGCTTGGAAGGCAGGTACACGTTTTTGGAAGACATAAGCGGTATCAGGTTAGTTTCCTTTAAAGATACTAATTAATACCGCCAATCCAAAACGCTATTCCTCAACTTCTTCGTCGTCAGGGATGCCGGCCAGTATGGCGGAGTATCCCGGAATTACCTTTCCCGTTGCCGTATGAAGGTTCTTCAGGCTTGAGGAAACCGCTATCACTTCCCCTTCAGGGGTGATTGCGGCGTAGGTTTCCTTGTAGATATGGGTCACGCCGTTCTCCTTTCCCTGACCGGAAAACTTGTAATCGTAGTAGGCTATATTCAGGGAATCCGCGCCAAGGGAACCCTTATACTCCTGAAGCATCCTGAGCATCTCCGTATCAAGTTCTATGCTCTGCTGCTTCTTTGCGGCGTTCTTGTTCTTCTTGGCCGCTACGTACCCGTTATAGAGCCTGTAGTTCTGGAGGAGCACCGTGGTGAACGCGTCTATGCGGCGGTCCACCTCGGTCCCTATGGTGGTGGAGTCGATCTTCTCGAACGAATCGAACTGGAAGTCCAACTCCCCGTCCATGTCCCTGGAAAGAGCTTCAACCACAGCCTGCTGGGTTTCGCTCAAAACCGGCTTGCCTCCGCCGCAGGAGCTCAGCAGAGCTGCCGCGCAGAGGCAAACGGTTGCTAAATGTATGATTTTCATAATATTACTGCTCATCTGGGCCCTGGTTGTCACCGCCTGGTGCGCCGCCCGGGTTGTAACCACCCTGTGCGCCCGGATCATATCCGCCCTGTGCTCCCGGGTTGTATCCTCCCTGAGGGCCGGCCTGGCCTGACATGCTCTGGTAAACCTCGCCCATGATGCGGTTGATCTCTTCCGTATACCTTTCGATGTCAGCAACGTTCTGATCCTTTACAGCCTGCTTGAGGGCTCCCAGAGGGGTCTCTATGGCTCCCTTCTTGTCTGCAGGGATCTTGTCTCCGTTCTCGCGGAGGAACTTCTCGCACTGGAAGGCCAGGGCGTCGCCGTTGTTGATCTTGTCAACCCTTTCCTTCTCCGCGGCATCTGCGGCCTCGTTGGCCTTGGCCTCGTCGCGCATGCGCTGGATCTCGGCGTCGGACAGGCCTGAAGAGGCCTCGATGCGGATCTTCTGCTCCTTGCCGGTAGCCTTATCCTTTGCGGACACGCTCAGGATACCGTTGGTATCGATATCGAAGGATACCTCGATCTGAGGGATTCCACGCGGAGCGGGGGCGATTCCGTCAAGATGGAAGATTCCTATCTGCTTGTTGTCCTTTGCCATAGGGCGCTCTCCCTGGAGCACGCGGATCTCAACTGAAGGCTGGTTGTCCGATGCGGTGGAGAATATCTGGTCCTTGTGGACAGGGATTGTGGTGTTGGACTCCACGAGCTTTGTCATAACGCCGCCAAGGGTCTCGATTCCAAGTGAAAGCGGAGTTACATCCAGAAGGAGCACATCCTTTACGTCTCCTGCAAGCACGCCTCCCTGGATGGCTGCGCCAATCGCTACAACCTCGTCAGGGTTGACGCTCTTGTTAGGCTCCTTGCCAAAGAAGTTCTTTACGAGCTCCTGGATCTTAGGGATACGGGTTGATCCACCAACCAACAGGACTTCGTCAATGTCAGAAGCGGTGAGATGGGCGTCTGCGAGGGCCTTGCGGCAAGGCTCGATGCTCTTGTTGAACAGGTCATCGCAAAGCATTTCGAACTTGGCCCTGGTGAGGGTCTTTACAAGGTGCTTGGGAATACCGTCTACAGGCATGATGTAAGGCAGGTTGATCTCGGTAGAGAGCTGGTTGGAAAGCTCGATCTTTGCCTTCTCTGCAGCCTCCTTGAGCCTCTGGAGGGCCATAGGGTCTTTCTTGAGGTCTATTCCTCCGTTGTCAGCGGCGAACTCCTGTGCCAGCCAGTTGATAATTACCTGGTCGAAGTCGTCACCTCCAAGGTGGGTGTCTCCGTTGGTGGACTTAACCTCGAACACACCGTCTCCGAGCTCCAGGATGGAGATATCGAAGGTACCGCCTCCAAGGTCGTATATAGCCACCTTCATATTCTTGTTCTTCTTGTCAAGACCATATGCGAGAGCCGCTGCGGTAGGCTCGTTGATGATACGCTTTACGTCAAGTCCGGCAATCTTTCCGGCTTCCTTGGTAGCCTGCCTCTGGCTATCAGAGAAGTATGCAGGAACGGTAATCACGGCCTCTGTCACTTCCTGGCGGAGGTAGTCCTCTGCGGTCTTCTTCATCTTCTGGAGGATGATGGCTGAGATCTCCTGAGGAGAATAAAGGCGTCCGTTGATGTCAACGCGCGGGGTGTTGTTGTCTCCCCTCTTTACTGTATAAGGTACGCGCTCTACCTCTTTGGTCACCTGGTCAAAGGTCTCTCCCATGAATCTCTTGATGGAGAAGATGGTGTTCTTAGGGTTGGTGATAGCCTGACGCTTTGCAGGGTTTCCTATCTTCCTTTCTCCGCCGTCGGTGAAAGCCACTACGGACGGGGTGGTGCGCTCGCCCTCGTTATTGATGATAACGGTAGGCTGGTTTCCTTCCATTACGGCCACGCATGAATTGGTGGTTCCAAGGTCAATTCCAATAATTTTTCCCATAATATCTGTCTGTTTTTATTTGTTTACTGCTACTATGTCACAATAATGCGACGGCTAGGATTGTATCTAAACCTGTGCCACCGCTTTTTTTATGACAATTTGGCAGAAATCAATATCTTTGTGCAGCATATGGAATACAGGGCGCTGCAGCAGGCAGAATTCAATGACATACGTGACCGTATACTTTACGAGGACAACCACCTGCTTGTCTTCAACAAAAGGTCCGGGGAGATTGTACAGGGCGACAAGACAGGCGACGAATGCCTGGCTGAAACCCTCAAGGCCTTCATAGCCCAGAGGGACGCCAAGCCGGGAAAGGTGTTCATGGGAATACCGCACCGCCTGGACAGGCCCGTGAGCGGCATTTGCGTGTTCGCGAAGACTTCCAAGGCGCTTGAGCGCCTCTCGCAAATGTTCCGCGAGGGCCAGGTCCACAAGACCTACTGGGCCCTCTGCTGCGCCAAGCCTGACCCGGAGCAGGGCTCGCTTGAGAACTGGCTTACGCGCAATGAGAAACTCAACAAGAGTTTCGTTTCAAAGGAAGGCGCGCCCGGCGCCAAGCTCGCCCGCCTCAACTACCGCTACCTCCAAAGCACACAGCGCTATCATCTGGTAGAAGTGGAACTCCTCACCGGACGCCACCACCAGATCCGCTGCCAATTGGCAAACATCGGTTGCTGCATCAAAGGAGACCTTAAATACGGCGCTCCCCGCTCCAACCCTGACGGAGGAATCTCCCTCCACGCCCGCACCGTCCAACTCCTCCACCCCGTCCGCAAAGAACCCCTGGACATAACTTCCCCTCTCCCCTCCTCCTGGCCTAACCTATAGGACGCCTGGTAGAGGAAGCGAGGATGTGATTCTGGGTGGAAAAGTGCTTTCGGTTTAATCCTGCATTGTCGCACTTTTCCACCCAGAACTACGTCCGAGCGTCAATCAAGATTATTTCTTGGTGAAGACGTCCTTGACGGCGAAGAAGGCCTTCTTGGGCTGGTTCTGGGCGTCAAAGAGGAGAGGATAGTCAAGACGTCCGCGGATGGTGAAGTTGTTCAGCCAGCTGGTACGGTCAGTGAGGCACCAGAAAGTAACGGAGGATATCTTGTCCTTGTTCTTGTGAAGGGTGCGGAAAATCATAGCGTACTCATCTGCCTGCGCGTCCGCCATCTCCTTGGTATAGTGGACTGCCTGACGGACCTGCTGACGCTCAGCGGCACCAGGGCCGTGATAGTTGTTGAAGCAGGTAAGGTCAAGCTCAGTGATCTGGACATCCAGTCCAAGGGCTGAGAACCTGTCGATGGCGGTCTGGATCATCTCCTCGGTGACGGAGTTGTCCCAGTGCGCCTGCATGCCCACGCCGTCAATGGGGACACCCTTGGCGAGCATGTCCTTGAGCATTGTGCAGGCCCTTTCCAACTTGGCGGGATCAACAAGGTTGTAGTCGTTGTAGATGAGTTCAACACCTTCCGGAGCGTATTTCCTTGCTGTCCTGAAGGCCCACTCTATGAACTCGGGGCCTCCGAAAGTCTGATACCATGGGGAACGGGTACGGTAGATTGACTCGCCGGGCTCGTCAGCGAGGGCTTCGTTGACAACGTCCCAACAGAAGATCACATCCTTGGGATAATGCTCGAATACGGCCTTGATGTAGTTTTCATGCTTGGCCATGACCTGCTCCTTGGTGAGAGGATTGCCGTCAGCGTCGTTCATGTAGCCCCTGGGGGTGGAACCGTGCCATACAAGCGTGTGGCCGCGCATCTTCATGCCGTTCTCCTGAGCAAAGGCCACGATCTTGTCAGCGTCGTCCCACTTGTATGAACCATCCTGCTGGATGATGCTGGCGGGTTTCATGGCGTTCTCCGCGGTCATGGTGTTGAAATGCTTCTTGACCATCTCCCCGGACTCTCCCTGGAGGGTGAAAGGGCTTACGGCGACTCCAATCTTGAAGTCATCCTTGATAAAGTCTTTAAGGCCGGGAATCTCGTCCTTGGCGTTGTTGCAAGCACATAGCGCAACTGCGCAGATTGTAAAAAAGAGTATACGTTTCATAGGAATCAATTAAGATATCGCTAATATAACGATTACTTTTTAAAATTCCACCGCATTATACTCCCTGAGCCACTCGCTGGGGGTCAAGTTTTCATTGAGCTTGAAAGCCATATTGAATGTGACAACCGAGTTGAAACCGGATGACAGTGCAACCTCAATCATCTTCTTGCCCGGATTGCCGCGCATCAGTTCCTTGGAATACTTGACCCTGTAATAGTTCACGAACTGGCAGAAATTGCTGCCTGACACCACGTTGATGGTCCTTGACAGGTAGACCTTGTTGGTGCCTATGGCCTTTGCAAGGTCCTCGAGTGAGAGCGCCGGGTTCAGGTACGGCTTGTCGCTCTCCATGTACTCCTGGGCCCTCCGGTAGGTTACCGCCATGTCCTTGCCCTCCCCCTCTTCCAGAACTATGTTGTCCTTCAGGCGGCCCTTGACAATGGAAAGGATCTGGAGGTACTTGTGCCTGGAAAGCAGGAGGAACACCTTGTGAGGGAGGACTTGCAGGACAAACAGCGCCAGCAGTATGACGATGCTCACTATCCACAGGCCCGCATAGGCGGTGAGCATGGATATATAGAATACCAGCGTCCGTTGCATTCGGGCGCGGTCCTCTATATCCTGCATCACCTGCGCTGTCTTGAAAAGCGCGCGGATGGTCTTGTACCTGCCAAGGGTCCTGATTACGCCGTCAGCCTGCGTGACGGCTATGGCGGCGACCATTGGCAGGAAGAACCGGAATGCGATGCCGGCGGTTTCCTGCACGATGAACTGGAGAGCGGAAGCAAGGATGCTGCAGACTGTGGCAGCCGCAGCCAGATACCAGGTAGGAACGGAACTTTGCCGGAATGACGGGGTCAAGAGCAGCAAAGTGTCCGCGAAAAGCAGGCAGGCGGCCAGGTTCATCAATGAGAACCTGTGGCCGCAGATCAGTACATCCATTACACACATGGCCGTAAAGCCGACACAGGAAGCGATAATCATAGTCTTCCTAAAGGGATCCGTTGTCTTTTTCATCGTTTAAAACATTTTCTTGATAATAAAAATAAAAAAGATACCCCACCGGAAACATTATCAGGTGGGGGTCTAAAGACAAATTAATTCTTTTTTTATATCTTTATTGGTCATTATCACCTCAGAAGCCATGAAAAGGATAGCATTTGCACTCTCAGCGCTCATTTGCCTCGCAGCAGTCTCTTGCGGGAACAAGGCGGATTCCCAGCCCAAGATCTCCATCTTCTGCGACCACATAGAAACCATCGCCCACCAGGAAAATATCTCATTTGCAGAAGCGGCAACCCGCCTGAAGGAGATGGGTTACACGGGAGCCGACATCAGGGTGTTCCAAAGGCCGGAGGAGATCAATACCCTTGACAGCCTTGGATTCGCCCACGCCTGCGCCATAACTGAGATCAACTACTCAAATAAGGACACCCGGGAATTGGAGGACAAGACCCTTGAGTTCATGGCGGAACGGGGCTTTGACAAACTCCTGCTGGTTACGGGACTCATGCCCCAGGGAGGCCTGACAAAGGAAGAGAGGGACGATGCCAGACAGCGCATCGCCTCCTTCACCAAGAGGGTGGCTGACGCCGGATACACCATCATGGTAGAAGACTATGACAACCGCCGCTCCCTCTGCTACAATTCCAAGTTGATAGACACCCTCTTTGTGGCGGCCAAGGACCTGGGCCTGGTGTTCGATACCGGTAACTTCCAGTTCGCAGGCGAGGACGCAATGGAACAGTATGAGCATTTCCGTCCCAAGATAGGGCACGTACACCTCAAGGACAGGACTTCACCCACCGACATGGCATGCGTCGCCGTTGGAACGGGATGCATTCCTATTGTGGATATCATTGACAAACTGAAAGAAAGCGGCTATAAAGGCTGGTACACCATTGAGGAATACGGAGCCCGCCACATGCTGGAGGACTGCGAGACTGGAATCAGGATTGTCAGCGCAGCCCTTACGGACTGATCACTTCTTTATCTTCTCGAAGCCCTTGCCATAAACCCCTGATACCGAGGTTATTGAAAGGAATGCATCCGGATCTATGGACTTGATGTAGCGCAGAAGCATGCTCAGGTCCGTCTTTCTGGTGAGGACCACCAGTACGTGGGACTCTTCCTTGGTATACCATCCCTGGCCCTGAAGCACGGTGACGCCGCGGTGAAGGCCGCGGGTTATTGCATCGGCAATCTGGTCATACTTCTTGGAGAAGACAAGCAGCTGTACGGACTGCTTGGAGCCGGCCATATACATGTCCAGAACTGAGGTCATCACGGCTATGAGGATGAGACCGTAGACCACAGTGGTAACCTTCTCCACGAACGGAACCAACTGGCCTTCAGCGTTATATGAAGGCACCAGGAGTGAGGACAGGATAATTATCACATCCATGAAAAGGATGAGACGGCCCAGGGAAATGTTCCTGTACTTGTTTATCATCAGGGCTATGATGTCCGTGCCGCCAGTACTGCCTCCCTGTGAGAAAGACAATCCAATTCCTACTCCCACAAGGATACCTCCCATGATCGTACTCATCAGCTTGCCGTTTTCAAGGGCCAGGCTGTTAATCAGGCTCATGGGAATTATATCCTGGAAGATATTCAACCCTATGGACGCTATGATTATGGCATAGACGGATTTGATGCCGAAGTTCTTGCCCAGCACGAACAGGGCGGCTATGAGAAGACCCGCGTTGATGATGAAATAGGTGTAACCCATCTTGACCGCTCCGCCGGTCGCATACTGTACGATTGACGCGATACCTGTCACTCCGCCGCCGATGAGGTTGTTTGGAACCAGGAAAATGGTCCATCCCAGCACATAGCAGAGGATTCCAAGGGTTATGAGGACGTACTCCTTTACCCCGCGCAGTATCTTCTTAGCTTTCATCAGCCTTTTCCTTTTTCTTCTTGGGGCTTAGTCCGGCCTTTATCTCATCGAAGCCTTCCCCGAATACGTTATGCGTGTTGGTGACGGAAATGAAAGCCTTTGGATCCAGGTCCTTGATAACCTTGGATAGGGTTGGGAACTGCTTCTGGGTGATAAGGATAAGCAGGACGTTGCGGTCCTTCTTTGTAAACCATCCCTGAGCCTTTAGAAGGGTCACTCCCCTGTCCATGTTGTTGATGATGTGGTCAGCGATAGCCTCGTACTTGTCAGAGAATACAAGCAGCTGGTAGGAAGAACGGCGTCCTCCCACAATGGTATCGATGAACATTGTGAACACCACTATCTCTATGAGTCCGTAAATCATATCCGCGAATGACTTTTCCGGGAGGAAAAGGATGAGGCAGATAATGACAAAGTCAGAATAGAAGAATACCTTGCTCAACTGTATCGGCCAGTATTTGTTCACCATGAGCGCCACGATGTCAGTTCCGCCAGTGCTGCCACCGTACCTGAGGATCAGGCCAATGCCGGTGGCCTCCAGGACTCCGGCCAACACCGGAATCACAAGCGTCTCCCTGACATAGAAGAACTGCCCCTGGACGCTGTGCAGCGCCGGAGTTGAGGCTATGAGCGACATTGCCAGGGATGACATGGCAATGCAGTATATGGTCTTGAACCCGAAGCCAATGCCCATGAGCAGCACTGCCGCCAGTATGAGCACGGCGTTGATAACGATATATGAAACTGATGCCTGGATCAGTCCTCCGGTCGCATACTGGATCACCGTACAGAGACCCATCATTCCTCCGGCGGACATCCCGTTGGGAATCATGAAGCCTTCCCATGCGAAAGCAAAGATGAATGCCGCTACTGTAAGTGCGAGATATTCCCAAATAGTTTTAGCTACAGCCTTTTTCAAACCTTTTTACTTGATTACAACGTTCACGATCTTTCCAGGGACCACGATTACCTTTACGATGTGCAGGTCGCCCACATACTTGGCGGTCTGCGGATATGCTCTTACAAAGGCCTCCACCTCAGCGGCAGGGGCTGACTTGGGGAGTTCCACGGTGAAGCGCATCTTGCCGTTGAACTGCACCGGATATGTGACGATGTCTTCCGCCGCGAGAGCGGGGATGAACTCCGGGAAGGATGCGTACGCGACGCTTCCGTCGTGTCCCAGCATCTGCCAGAGTTCCTCCGCTATATGCGGCGCGAAGGGGCTCAGGAGCACTACCATGGGCTCCAGGATCTCCCTCTTGCTGCATCCCAGGGCCATCAGGTCGTTCACTGCGATCATGAAGGCGCTGATAGTGGTGTTGAAGGAGAAGTTCTCTATGTCTTCCTGCTCCTTGCCGATTAGCTTGTGCAGAACCTTGAGTTCCTCAGGCTTCGCCTTCTCTTCGCTCAGGTTCTCGAAGAGCCTCCAGAAGCGCTTGAGGAAGCGGTTCACGCCGTCGATTCCCTTGGTGTCCCAAGGCTTGCTCTGCTCCAGGGGACCCAGGAACATCTCGTACAGGCGGAGCGTATCGGCACCGTAGGTGTCGCAGATATCGTCAGGGTTCACCACGTTGAACATGCTCTTGCTCATCTTCTCCACGGCCCAGCCGCAGACGTATTCGCCGTTCTCCAAGATGAACTCGGCGTCGTGGAACTCCGGCCTCCAGGCCTTGAAGCCTTCCAGGTCAAGTTTGTCGTTCCTTACCAGGTTAATGTCCACGTGGATCTCGGTGGTCTGGTACTTGTCCTTGAGGCCTGCGGAGACGAATGTATTGGTATTTACTATACGGTATACGAAGTTGGAGCGGCCCTGGATCATACCCTGGTTGATGAGTTTCTTGAAAGGCTCGGCCTCGCAGACATATCCCAGGTCATAGAGGAACTTGTTCCAGAAACGAGAGTAGATGAGGTGACCGGTGGCGTGCTCGGTACCGCCTATGTACAGGTCCACGTCGCGCCAATAATTGTCAGCCCTCTCGCTTACCAGGGCATTGTCATTGGTGGGATCCATGTACCTGAGATAGTATGCGCTGGAACCGGCGAAGCCAGGCATGGTGCTCTTCTCAAGCGGATAGCCGTCCCAAGTCCAGCCCTTGGCCCTTGCGAGAGGCGGCTCGCCGGCCTCCGTAGGCTTGAATTCAGTGATCTCAGGGAGTTCCAGAGGGAGGCTCTCCATTGGGATGGGAGTTGGGATACCGTCCTTGTAATATATAGGGAACGGCTCTCCCCAATATCTCTGGCGGGAGAAGATGGCGTCCCTGAGGCGGTAGTTGGTCTTGCGGCGTCCCAGGCCGTTTGCCTCAACGTAATCCTTGGCTGCCTCAATGGCCTCCTTCACATCAAGGCCGTTCAGGAACCCTGAGTTGCACATCTTGCCTTCCTTGGCGTCGAAGCTCTCCTCGGAAACGTCGCAGCCCTCTATGATGGGCACGATAGGCAGGTTGAATGTCTTGGCAAAGGCATAGTCGCGGCTGTCGTGCGCCGGAACCGCCATGATGGCGCCGGTACCGTAGCCTGCAAGGACATATTCTGAGATCCAGATAGGAACTTTGTCTCCTGTCAGAGGATTGATGGCGTAGGAGCCGGAGAACACGCCCGTGACGGTGCGGGTCTCTGCGATCCTCTCCCTTTCAGTCTTCTTCTTGACATACTGCTGATATTCCTCTACGGCAGCCTTCTGCTCGGGGGTGGTGAGCTTCTCCACCAGCTCGCTCTCAGGGGCGAGCACCATGAAGGTGACGCCGAACACGGTGTCGGCACGGGTGGTGAAGATGGTGATGGGCATCTCCCTGTCGCCGCAGATGGTGTTGAATACCATTTCGGTACCCTCAGACTTTCCAATCCAGTTGCGCTGCATTTCCTTGAGGGAGTCGGTCCAGTCTATGGTGTCCAGGCCCTTGAGGAGCCTTTCCGCGTAAGCGCTGACCCTCAGCTGCCACTGCGTCATCTTCTTCTGCTCCACAGGATAGCCGCCGCGCACGGAGAGGCCTTCCTTGACCTCGTCATTGGCGAGCACGGTGCCCAATTGGGGGCACCAGTTCACCGCGGTCTCTCCCTGATAGGCGATGCGGTAGTTCATGAGGATGTCGGATTTCTCCTTTTCCGATGCGGAAGCCCACTTTTCCGGCGTAACGCCTTCGTATCCCGTGGTCTGGAACTTCTCGATGAGCTCGCTTATAGGGCGGGCCTTGTCCTGTGCGGGGTCGTACCAGCTGTCGAACATCTTGAGGAACGCCCACTGGGTCCACTTGTAGTACTTGGGGTCACAGGTGCGCACTTCCCTGTCCCAATCAAATGAAAAGCCTATCCTGTCCAGCTGCTGGCGGTAACGGTTTATATTGTTTGTGGTGGTTATCTCCGGATGCTGGCCGGTCTGGATGGCGTACTGCTCGGCGGGAAGGCCAAAGGCGTCGTATCCCATAGGATGCAGGACGTTGAATCCCTTGAGGCGCTTGTACCTGGAGAAAATGTCGCTTGCGATGTATCCCAGGGGATGGCCTACGTGAAGGCCCGCTCCGGACGGATACGGGAACATGTCCAGGACATAGAATTTAGGTTTGGTCTCGTCCACTTCTGCCTTGAAGGTCTTATTGGATGCCCAGTAAGCCTGCCACTTCTTTTCAATTGATTTAAAATCGTACTCCATATATTATTCTTTATCTTTTTTCAAGTCTGAATTCCACGTACAGGTTCATGGATGCCTTGACCTTCTTGCCGTTCAGGGTGCCCGGCTTCCACGTAGGGGAAGCCGCAATGACCCTTACGGCCTCCTGGTCAAGGAGTTCGTCAACTCCCTTGAGCACCTGCACGTCAGTAATCTTTCCTTTCTCGTCTATCACGAATCCCACCAGTACCTGACCCTGGATTCCGTTGTCAACCGCCTCCTGGGGATATTTGAGGTATTTGTACACCCACTGCTCCAGGAACACCTTGGGGTCATAGCTGTTCAGGAAGGACGGCTTGGTGGTGCAGTCATAGTAAGGTATCACGGTTGGCGCAAGGGTCTTGGAAACAGCCTCCTGAGGGCGGAAGAGGAGCCTTGGACCATTAATCAGGGATACGGAGAAGTTGTATATGTATTCCAGTTCCCTTTCCATGTTACCATAGTCTATTATTGACGGAGTATCACGGACGGAGCCCCATTCGGAATACCTTCCGGTGGTGAAATAGATTGACGGGATCTCCTTGTCATAGAATGCCCTGTGGTCCGATGCGAAAGGCTCCGACGCGGTAAGTTCCGGCACAATTGGGTGGAGTTCGCTGTTCACGTTCTGGAGAAGGGCGTTCATATCGGCATTGGAACTTGTGTAGGCATAGAAGCCGCGGTTCCCGGTGCCCAGCATGTCAAGGTTGATCATGGCGTCAATCCTGTCCGTAGCGGTGAAGGCGCGGTTCAGGAAGTACCAGGCGCCGGCATAGGACTGCGTGGAGGCTCCAAAGCCTATGAGCAGTACCGAGCGGCGCAGGAGCAGCGCGTTGGTGCTCAGGCGCTTGGCCAGTTCCGCCAGGACAGCCACTCCGGACGCATTGCCGTTAGCTCCGTAATATATGTTCTTGCGGGCTTCCCCGTCCACGGTCATCATTGAGGTACCCGTGTTGTCCAGGCGGGCGCCTATCACAATGTAATTGTTCCTCATGGAGGCGTCATAGCCCGGAATATAGGCTATTACATTGCGGGAGGTAAGGGTGTCGCCGGATTCCTGCATCACGCCAAATTCGTCGCCCTCCGGGCCGGAAAGCACGTCCAGGCCGTATTTGTCGAAGATTTCCGTCAGGTAGATGGCGGCCTCCAGTTCTCCCTCCGATCCGGGGGCGCGCCCCTCCAGGAAGGTGGAGGACAGGAAGGTCACGTGCTCCTTGAGAGCGGATACGGTTTCGCTGTCTTCCAGGTCTTTATATGAGCCGCCCATGAACTGGGCGTTAAGCGGGATGGTCAGGGTTAAGGCAAGAATTGCTAACGGGATCCTTTTCATAATTTCATTCATTTACAAGCACCCAGGCTTCCGCCGGGCAGAATTTTTCCTCCCTGAGTTTAGCAAAAGACTTGCCCAATTGTACAAAACTGTCACTGCTGCAGGCCACCACGCCGGTCTTTCCGTTACGGTATTGATAAGGTGACGCCTCATATCCGGCGGCCTTTACGGTGGCGACAAGTTTTTCAGCGTTTTCAGCGCTTGAGAAAGCGCCCAGCACTACGTTGTACAAGGCTGGGAGCGGCGTATTGATATGCACGTTAAGGTCCTTCAGCTTTATGAAATCAATCTCCGAAAGGGCCTCGACGGCCGCGAGGGAATCCGCCAGGTAAATCCTCTGGCGCTCCTGCTCCGCGCGCATCTCCTCTTCCTGCCTGGCCCTGGCCTCGCGCTCCTCCTTTTCCGCCAGCATCTGACCGATCTGGGCGGACGTGGGACGACCTGCAACCGTGCGCATGAAATCACAGCTGACGGCCGCACAGAGGGCTAAAAGGAATGCCAGGACACGTAATACTTTCATAACTTGCAAAGTTAATGATTTTGCGTGAGAAAAAAACTCTTATATTTGCCTATGTATGAAGAAGACCATTAAACTGGAAGACGTAGAGCCTATAGTTTTATACGGCGCCGGCAACAAGATCCTTGAAGAATTCTGCAGTTATTTCCCGGGCCTAAAAGTAACGGCCAGAGGAACGGACATCATCCTGGACGGAAATCCTTCCCAGATAGAGGAATTCGGCATGAAGTTGAACGAACTCATCCGCCTGTGCCACATCAAGAAAAGCCTCACCATATACGACGTGGAGGACATCTTTGACGGGGAGAATTCCCCGGAAAAATTCCTCCTCAACGGAGATGCCGTGATAGTACACTCTACGGATGGAAAGGCCATCAGGGCCCGCAACGCCAACCAGCAGAAAATGGTCAAGGCTTACTTCGAGAACGACCTGGTATTCGCCCTTGGTCCCGCCGGAACCGGCAAGACCTACGTGGCAATAGCCCTGGCCGTGCGCGCCCTCAAGAACAGGGAGATAAAGCGCATCATTCTCACCCGTCCCGCCGTGGAAGCGGGCGAACGCCTGGGATTCCTCCCGGGAGACCTCAAGGACAAACTGGACCCATATCTTCAGCCCCTGTACGACGCCCTGGGAGATATGATCCCTTCTCGCAAACTACAGGAATTCATGGCCGACGGGACCATCCAGATAGCCCCGCTCGCCTATATGCGCGGCCGCACCCTTGACAGGGCCTGCGTTATCCTGGACGAGGCCCAGAACACCAACATGGGCCAGTTGAAGATGTTCCTGACCCGTATGGGCAACGATGCCAAATTCATAGTGACCGGCGACGCCACCCAGGTGGACCTCCCCAAAAAAGAAGACAGCGGACTCCTCAAAGGCGTCTCGCTGCTGGAAAATATAAAGGGTGTCGCAGTCATCTCCTTTACTAACGAAGATATCGTGCGACACCCCTTGGTGACCAAGATAGTCAAGGCCTTTGAAAACTAGTTGGCCGCGTTGACTATCGCGTTATACTGATCGTATTTAGCCTGGTAAGCAGGATCCTCCTCACGGAAACGGAAGCATGCGTTCTTAAGATACTCAGCGATGCTGACCTTAAGTTCGTTGTCCTTGGTGATTGCGAGGGCTTTCTCGAACGGCTCGATGCAAGCCTTGAGGTTGCGCTCGAAATCCTCTACGAGAGCGGCGTACTTGGTGTCGTCAAGCTCTTCCTGAGCCTTCTCCTGAATCTCTACGGCAAGGTCGTAGAACATGATTCCCTCTCCAATGTAACCGAACTCATAGTTAGGATTAACCTTTGCGCTCTGCTCATAGCTCTTTACAGCTTCCTCGATATTTCCAAGCTCGCGGTTGATGTTACCCTCTACATAATACAGTGATGCATTGTTGGGGTCCTTGGCCTTTGCAGCGGAAATAAGTTCGAAGAGCCTGTTGGGATCTGCCTGCTCTGACAGGTAGAAGTTGATGAGGCTTACGAGGATTCCCTGGCTCTCAGGATACTTCTGGAAAGCGTCCTCGAGGGTCTTCTTCATAAGGTCCTTGTCACCAAGCTTGCCGTAGGTGTCGCCCAACTTAGCATAAACTTCGCCGTCCTTTGCATAATCCATAGTAAGGCACTTCTCAAGGAAGCTCTTTGCACGGTCATAGTTTCCAGCCTCATATGCTGTATAACCGGCGCTATAGAACATGTCAGGATCAGGTTTGTTGTACGGAGCCCATGTGCTGACTTCTCCGGCCCTTTCAAAGCTGACGCTGGCGTCTGCCATCTTGCCCAGGGTGTAGTAGCTGAAGGCTTCGTCATTGAACTTGTCCACAATCTTGCTCATGGCAGCGATGAGGTCCTTGCTCTTTGATCCCTTAGGATCCAGGGTGCCCGCTTTCTTGTAAGCCTCGGCGGCTTTCCACAAAGCGTCAGGAACCGCAGGACGCGCGATCTCCATGGCAACAAGATTGCCGATTTCGTTCGTATAGTAGTTGTAAGCGCCATAGGATGACTTGGTCAGGCTCTGGCCGTTTACCTCTACCTGCTCCTGGGATGTAGGCCTTGCATTCCTGAGGATGAGGGTAAGGTCCTGAGCTGAAGCTCCGAGCCAACCGTCACCGGCGGAAGCGTTATATGCTGCCATATAGGCTTCTCCCAGTTTTGTCCATGTAGCAAGCTTTGCAGCCTTCTTGGCATCGGCTGCATCCTTTTCAGCTGCCTCTACGGCAGCGGTGAAGCGGGCTGCTCCACCTGCAGGGCCACCGCCCGGGGCTCCGCCCCTGGGGGCTCCGCCGCCTCTAGGCTGTGCATAGCCAACCATCACGGAGGCGATCATCGCTAATGAGATAAGAATTCTTTTCATAATGCTAAAAATGTTGTGATTAATTACTACTTTCTATTTCATTTTGCTCAGTTGCGGGAGCCTCTTCCTGCTCGGAAGCCGCTACGGCCGATACCGCAGCTATGCTGTCCCCTTCCCTGATGTTTATCAACTTGACCCCCTGCGCGGCCCTTCCGGTTTCACGTATGTCCTTGACACTCATTCTGATAGTGAGTCCGGACTGGGTGATTATCATAAGGTCGTTCGCCGGCGTCACATTCTTTATGGCAACAACCTTGCCAGTTTTATCAGTGACGTTCATTGTGGTCACTCCCTTGCCCGCCCTGTTGGTGAGCCTGTAGTCCTCGGGATCCGACCTCTTGCCGAAGCCGTTCTGGCTTACAACCAGCACTGTGTGCTGTGCGGCGTCCTCTGCGGCGGGGTCATAGGTGATGACTCCGACAACCTCGTCGCCTTCGTCGATGTTGATGCCGCGGACGCCGGAAGCGCTGCGGCCCAGCTCGCGGAGTCCGCTTTCTTCGAAGCGGACGCAGCGGCCCTCGCGCGAGGCGATCATGATCTGCTCAGCGCCGTTGGTGAGCACCGCGTCAAGCAGGGCGTCGCCCTCCTTGATTGTGAGGGCTATGATGCCCTTGCCGCGGCTGCGCTTGTTGGAGTAAGCCTCCAGCGAGGTCTTCTTGATGATTCCGTTGCGGGAAACCAGGGTTACGAAGTGGCTGGAAGTGTATTCGGGGTCCTCTATGGACTTGGCGTTCAGGTATGTCTTTATGCTGTCATCCGCATCTATGGTAAGCAGGTTCTGCACGGCGCGGCCCTTGGAAGAGCGGGTGCCCTCCGGCAGTTCGTATACCTTGAGGCGGTAGCACAGGCCCTTCTGGGTGAAGAAGAGCATTGTGGAGTGCATGTTGGCCACGTAGATATGCTCGATGAAGTCCTCGTCCCTGGTGGCGCCACCCTTGACACCCACGCCGCCCCTGTTCTGGGTGCGGAACTCTGTGAGTGCGGTGCGCTTGATGTATCCCAGGTGGGAGATGGTGATGACCACATCGTCATCGGCATAGAAGTCTTCGGGGTTGAATTCCTCCGCGCTCATGGTTATCTCAGTGCGGCGGGCGTCGCCGTACTTGGCCTTCATCTCCATGGACTCAGCCTTGATGATGTTCATCTGCTCGGTCTCGCTGGCAAGGATTTCCTCGCAGCGGGCGATGAACTTCTCAAGGTCGTCGTATTCCGCCTGCAGGCGCTCTTTCTCAAGGCCCGTGAGCTGGCGGAGCCTCATCTCTACGATGGCTGAGGCCTGAACCTCTGAGAAACCAAAGGTTTCCATGAGTTTGGCCTTGGCCTCGTCCACGCTCTGGGACTGCTTGATTATGGCGATAATCTCGTCTATGACGTCGATTGCCTTGAGCAGTCCTTCCAGGATGTGGGCCCTCTTCTTGGCCTTTTCAAGCTCGAAGCGGGTGCGGCGCACTACTACCTCGTGACGGAAGTCAACGAAGCAAGCGAGCATGTCCTTGAGGGACAGCGTGCGCGGACGGCCCTTGACCAGCGCCACGTTGTTGATGGCGAAACTGGACTGGAGACCGGTGTACTTGAACAGGGTGTTCAGCACCACGCTGGCGTTTGCGTCCTTCTTTACGAAGAACTCTACGCGTACGTCTCCCTTGGCGGAGAGGTCACGGATGTCGGAGATACCCTCTATCTTCTTGTCCTCCACCATTTCTCCGATACGCTTGATCATGTCGCTCTTGTTCACCATGTAAGGGATTTCAGTGACGACTATGACCTCGCGGCCGTTGTCCAGCTCCTCGATCTCCGTCTTGGCGCGTACCACTACCCTGCCGCGTCCTGTCTCGTAAGCGTCAATGATGCCCTGACGGCCCTGGATGATGCCTCCGGTAGGGAAATCAGGTCCCTTGATGTACTGCATCAGTTCCTCAGTAGTTATGTCAGGGTTGTCTATGTAAGCGCAAATTGCGTCACAGCATTCTCCAAGATTGTGGGGCGCCATGTTGGTGGCCATTCCCACAGCGATTCCGGATGATCCGTTGAGCAGCAGCAGGGGGACCTTGGTTGGCAGGACGGTGGGCTCTTCCAGACGGTCGTCATAGTTGAGCTGCATGTCTACCGTATCCTTGTCAAGGTCCGCGAGGACGTCTTCAGTTATCTTTTCCAGTTTGGCCTCCGTGTAACGCATGGCGGCTACGGGATCGCCGTCCATGCTTCCGAAGTTGCCCTGGCCGAATATGAGGGGATATCTCTGGTTCCACCACTGTGCAAGACGGGCCATTGCATCATATACGCTGGAATCTCCGTGAGGATGGTATTTTCCGAGCACGTCACCGACCACTCCGGCGGACTTGCGGGTGGCGCCCTGATACCTCAGGCCCATCCCGTCCATGCCGAACAGAACCCTTCTCTGCACTGGCTTGAGACCGTCCCTTGCATCCGGCAGGGCCCTTGAGACTATTACCGACATAGAGTAGTCGATATACGCAGTGCGCATCTCATGGTCTATCTCCACAGGTTCTATATAGCCGTGATTATGTTCTATGATGTTTTCTTCTGCCATATCTTATATATAAACACGCAAATTTAACTAAAAAATTCGACATTTCTGTGATTATTTTTCCTATTTTTGTTAGCGATGGAAATGCACGTATCAGACGAACTGAACCGCATCCTGAACTATGCCAGGGAAGAGGCGATGCGCACCGGTGCCTATGAGATAGGCACTGACCATCTTATGCTGGGACTGCTCCGCGCGGGAGACAATTCCGCCTGCAGCGCGCTTACCGCCTTGGGCGTGGACCTTGCGGATTTCAAACTGTTCGTGGAGTCTCAGATCTTCAGGCGCGAGAGCGTCCCCTACTCAGAAGAGTCCAAGCTCATCTTCTCTCGCGAAGCCCGCAACACCCTGAACATGAGCCTTCTTGAGGCATCCTCCTGCGGGGATTTCCAAGCAAGGGCGCAGCACCTTCTGCTGGCCATAACCCGCACGGCAGGGACAGTATGCAAGACATACCTTGACATAGAAGGCATAGACAGGGAATCAATAGCCGCTTACCTCAAGGACATCGCCCCGCAGCAGAAGAAGCCGGAGTCCGCGCCCGTCCCGCCAAAACGCATCATACACATCGTAATAGGGAAACCTAAAATCTACAGTTAAAATGAAACTTGTAAAAAGAATAGTCTTCACTGCAATCGCCATTGCGGCGTTCTGCGCCATATCATACGCCCAGGACCAGAAAAAGGCCATCGAACCTTCAGGGACATACATGTTCGCCCAGAGGGACACCTGCGACCTGTTCATGGATATGTATAACCCCGCCCCAGGCAGCGCCACTTCCATAGACGGAGTCCCCAAACCCGCCATCATCTTTGTCTTTGGAGGCGGCTTCATTGGCGGAGAAAGGAACAACGCATCCTACCTTCCCTGGTTCAAGATGCTCTCAGACAACGGCTACAGGGTGTTCTCAATAGACTACCGCCTTGGCCTCAAGGGAGCAAAAAACGTTGGCATAACCAACTCCAAGGTCCTGCAGAAGGCCATCCACATGGCAATGGAGGACCTGTACAGCGCCGTCAACTTCATCCTGGAGAATGCCGCCGAACTGGGAGTCCAGAAGGACAACATAGTCATCAGCGGCTCCTCCGCAGGCGCCATAACCGCCCTGCAGGCGGACTGGGAACTGTGCAACCGCACGTCCTACGCCCAGGTGCTTCCGGCGGACTTCCGCTTTGCCGGCGTGATGTCCTTCAGCGGCGCCATCTTCTCTGACGAAGGCCTTCCCCGATACAAGACCGAACCCGCCCCCACGCTGATGCTTCACGGCACTGACGACAAACTGGTCCCTTACAACCGCATCAAGTTCCTCAACCTGGCGTTCGCGGGCACCAACACCATTGCCAAGGAGTTCCTGAACCAGGGCTACAGCGTCAACGTGCTCAGGTTCAAGGGCCACGGCCATGAGATTGCCAACAACATGATAACCAGTTTCCTTGACGAGATCCAGTTCCTGGAGAGCAACGTCATGAAGAAAACCAAAAGAGTCGTCGATGCAATGATCGACGACCCTTCGATTCCGGTTCCTTCCTGGGCAAAGGCCACAGCGGCTGACCTATATAACAACTAGTCTAGAAGTTTATCCAGGGCCAGTTTTATAAGCCCCTCTACATAAGGCTGGTAATTGGTATTGCTGCTCTTTAGATGGCGGTTGGCTATCGCGCAGCATACGGTTCCCGCATTGTGTCCCAGCTGCTTTGCAAGGCCTGCAAGGGCGGATCCCTCCATTTCAAAGTTTGTTATGCGGTATTCTCCGAAGCGGAAGGACTCAAAGTCCTCTATCATGTTCGGCATTGCCAGAGGCAGACGCACTACCCTGCCCTGAGGGCCGTAGAATCCGCTTGCGGATATTGTCACGCCCGGGACGGTGCAGTCCTTGAACTTCTCAATCATATAGTCCGAAGACTTGATGAAATACGGCGCCGGAAGGTGCTTGTCCCAGTGAACGTGCTTGCAGAAGGCCTTTTCCATATCCAGGTTGCTCACATTGTCCCTGTTTGCATACCAATTCAGGAGGCCGTCGCAGCCTACGGAGTAAACGGAGAAGATGAATGAGCCCAGCGGGATGTCCGGCTGCACGGCGCCGCAGGTGCCAATGCGCAGGACATTGAGCGTGCGGTGCTCCGGCTTTATCTCACGGGTATTGAAATCCACATTGGCCAGGGCGTCCAGTTCAGTCATTACAATGTCAATGTTGTCCGTTCCAATTCCGGTTGAAAGGGCGGTTATCCTCTTGCCGTGATAGGTTCCGGTAACGGAAACAAACTCCCTGGACGCATTGCGGCATTCTATGTTCTCCAGATGCTTTGCCAGCAATTCTACCCTGCCGGGATCTCCAAAAAGGATGACGTTGTCAGCCAGCTGCTCCGGCTTGATATGGAGGTGGAACGCGGATCCGTCCGCGTGTATTATAAGTTCAGATTCAGGTATTCTCATAATTCAGTGCTTTAACTACGTAGATAGCAAAAATAGCATATTACACCGATTTTTCCTATTTTTACGCCGCTTAAACAAAGACATTATGTGGCAGAGAATCCAAACCCTATATCTTGCCCTGGCCTGCGGCATCGTAGCGGCCCTTTTCTTCGTCCCCCTGGCAGTGGCAATCGGCACCGGAGGTGCAACTGAGAACATCTATTTCACGGACAACGTGTATTTCCTGTGCCTCCTCATCGCAATCGCCCTCGCGAACTTCACCGCGCTGATCCTCTTCAAGCACCGAGGCATCCAGATCCGCGTGGCAGTGGTCGCCTGCCTCCTGCTCCTGGGCTTCCAGATCTGGCTCTTGGCCAAGTACTTCAACGCGCCTGACGGCGTGGTCTTCAAGTTCACCGCCATCCTCCCCCTGGTCGCCTCCGCCCTTGACGCCCTGGCCGTCAGGCGCATCATGGCCGACGAACTCCTTGTACAAAGCTACTCCCGCCTCCGCACAAAGAAGAAGAACCGCAAATAACAGCGGGAAGCGAGGACACGGTCAGGGGTTCGAACGTTATTATCTGGAGTTGAAACGGGAGAGGACGTTGGACTCGTAGGTCTTGGTGACGGGGATGGGGTCCATGCCCTCTATGTCAAGACGGAGTTCATAGGAGTCCTTCAGGCGGTAGAGCATTGCCACGTGGGCCATGTTCACGATGTACTGGCGGTGGCAGCGGACAAGGTCGCTGTCCGCGAAACTTTCCTCAACGGTCTTGAGCTTGCAGCGGAGCATGTATTGCTTCATGGTGCCGTTGTTGTCACGATACCAGACCTTGATGTAGTTGTCATCTGATTCAATGAAATACAGGTTGTAGGCGGAAACGGACAGTTTCATCACGCCGTTGTTATCGAAAAGGGTGATCTTCTGGCTGTTCTGTGCCGTAAAGGTTTCGTCAGTGACAACGTTGCCGTAGTTCATAAGCCTTATCACATTGTCCTTCTCCTGCATGGAGAAGTACAGCGCCGACATGATATGCGGCGGGGCCAGGACAAAGACCATCTTGGCCAGGGTCATTCCAAAGACCGGCAGCTGGAACTGCTTTTGAAAGCCGAAGGTATAAAGAAGGCTTATGAGGAGCGCCTCCACCAGGCACCAGATGATATAACCCAGATACGTAGGGGCTGTTTTCTTGCCGATCTTATACAGAAGCAGGCGGCTAGCCAGAAGCAGGGCGGCGGAAATGATGCAGAAAGTGTTGTCAGGGAACGGGGGTACGATGAGCAGGAAAATGATGGCGAACAACAGCGTAAAGACCACTGTCACCCCCATCTGGTATTTCCCCAGGAGATATCCGGGAACCTTGCCGCTCAGTGAAAACATATACAAATATATGAATTTTTATTAACTTTGCATTTTAGACATAACCATACCCTTATGAACAAAAGAGTAGTAGTTACGGGACTTGGGGCAATAACCCCTGTCGGAAATGACGTCAAGACTTTTTGGCAGAACCTCCTGGACGGAGTCTGCGGAATAGATTATATCAATGAATTCCCCACTGACCAGCTCGAGGTCAAGATAGGAGGCAAGATACGGGATTTCAACCCGGAGGAATACGGCATGGACAAGCCGTTCTGCCGCAAACAGGACAAGTTCACCATCTATGCGATGGCAGCCGCATGGCAGGCCATGCAGGACTCAGGCCTGAGCGCCGCGGAGGACGAGAGCCAGAACATTGACCCATTCCGCCTGGGCGTTTACATGAGTTCCGGAATAGGCGGTTTCGAAACCATCTACCGCGAAACGCAGAAGATGTTCGATGATCCTTCAGGACGCTGGGTGTCCCCCAACTTCATCCCCACAATGATCTCCAACATCGCAGGAGGACAGATTGCCATAAAGTTCAACGCAAAGGGCTCCTGCATTGACATCCTCACAGCCTGCGCATCCTCCACCCACTCCATTGGAGAGGCTTACAGGAACATCAAGCACGGCTATTCCGATGCCATCATAGCAGGAGGTTCAGACCACTGCACCATCCCTATCGGCCTGGCCGCTTTCAACAGCTGCAAGGCTATCACCAAGGAGCCGAACCCAAAGCATGCTTCCCTGCCGTTCAACGCTGACCGCGCCGGATTCGTGATGGCCGACGGCGCCGCCGCCCTCATCCTCGAGGAATACGAGCACGCCAAGGCCCGCGGGGCTAAGATCTATGCCGAGATCGTGGGCTACGGAAGCACCTGCGACGCATACCACTCCACCGCGCCGCGCCCGGACGGATCAACCCAGGCCAGATGTATAACCGAAGCGCTGGAAGAGGCTAAGTTCGACCCCAAGAAGGACTGTGTATACATCAACGCCCACGGCACCGGAACCCATCTGAACGATGTCTCAGAGACCAAGGCATACAAGCTCGCCATGGGAGACTTCGCATACAAATGTCACATCTCCTCCACCAAGTCAATGCACGGTCACCTGTTCGGAGCCACCGGAGCGGCAGAGGCGATCGCCACCGTACTGGCCCTCCAGAACGGCATCATCCCTCCTACCATCAACCTGGACAACCCTGATCCGGAGTGCGACCTGGACTACACCCCCAATAAAGCGGTAAAAGCCCAGATCACTCTGGGCCTCAGCGATTCCTTCGGCTTTGGCGGCCATGACGGCTGCATCGCCTTCAGGAAGGTGGAATAGCGGGATTTATTCCAAAGAATTGAGTACAGCCACGTTTGCGGCCAGACGTTCGATCTGGTCGGAATCGAGGCTGCATTCGTATATCCTGAAATCCGCTATGTAACTGTGATGCAGGTAGTTGTCTCCCTTGAAGGCGGGACGGCCAAGCCAGTTGTACTGGGGTTTCTGCTCAAAGTTGACCTTCATAAGGGGCATCTGCGGGTTCTCCCCCACTTTCTTTCCGTTGATATAGAGGGCACCGTTGCCGCTCTTCTGGGTATAGAGCACGTGAATCCAGCGCTCGGTCTCGGATTTCTCGCCCTTCATGATGATGGACTCGTGGTTGTAGCCGCCCACGCTGGTCTCCACCCTCTGCTCGTTTATGCGGTAGGCAAAGTAGCGGCCGCTGTCAGGGCCGCAGGCCTCCTCCGTGGAGAACATCCACACAAAGTAACCGTAACCGGGAAACCGTGGATTGACGTTGGAACGGTAATAGACGGAAACTGTGAAATCCCCAAGGGTTCCAAGCAGTTCGCCGGCCGCGGGGGTCATGTCAAGATAGGCGGTCTCAGGGCCAAGTTTTAGAACCTTGAGCGGACCCAGGTTTTCAACCGTCGCGCCGCCCATGAGTTTGGCGTCGATTCCGGAGACGGAGGCGTCCTTGACGGTTTCGCCTTCAACCTCTTCGAAATTGTAATGCAGCACGATGTAGGAGTCCTGGGCTCCCAGGCTGAGGGACGCAGCCAGAAATGCGGATGCCAGCACGAGCATCCTGGTAAGGATCTTCTTCATAATATAGGGGATCTGTGATTATTCTCCGGCTTCCTTGAGCCTTTCCGCATTCTCCGCAATCTGCAGCTGGTCTATGCACTCCTGGATGTCTCCGTCCATGAAGACAGGCAGGTTGTACATGCTCCAGTTGATACGGTGGTCGGTTACGCGGCCCTGAGGATAGTTGTAGGTGCGGATCTTGGCGGAACGGTCTCCTGTGGACACCATGGTCTTGCGCTTTGCGGCAATGCCGTCAAGATACTTCTGGTGCTCAAGGTTGTAGAGCCTGGTACGGAGTTCCTCGAAGGCCCTGTCCTTGTTCTTTAGCTGGGAGCGCTCCTCCTGGCACTGTACCACCAGGCCTGAAGGGATGTGTGTGAGACGCACGGCGGAGTAGGTGGTGTTCACACCCTGGCCTCCCGGGCCCGATGCGCAGAAGAGGTCCAGGCGGATGTCATCCCAGCTGAGGTCAACGTCAAACTCCCCGGCCTCCGGGAACACAGCCACGGATGCCGCGGATGTCTGGATACGGCCCTGGGTCTCCGTCTGGGGCACCCTCTGGACGCGGTGGACGCCGCTCTCGTATTTCATTACGCCGTAGACGCCGTCGTTACCGCTAAGTTTGAAGACTATCTGCTTGTAGCCGCCGGAAGTGCCTGGAGCCTGGTCTGTAACCTCCAGTTTCCATCCTCTCTTCTCAGCGAACTTGGCATACATCCTGAAGAGGTCGCCGGCAAAGATGGCGGCCTCGTCGCCGCCGGTGCCGCCGCGGATCTCTACCATGGCGTTCTTGGCGTCGTCAGGGTCGGCAGGGATGAGCATGAGCCTGATGTCCTGCTCCATCTGGGGGATCTGGGGCTCAATCTCGTTTATTTCATCACGGGCCATCTCACGCAGTTCGTCATCCTTCTCGTTGAGAAGAATGTCCTTGGCGGATGCCAGGTCATCCAGCATCTTCTTGTACTGGTGGCCGGCCTTTATGATAGGCTCCAGCTCTTTGTAGTCCTTGTTCAGCTGAACAAACTTCTTCATGTCCGAAATCACGGCCGGATCGGACAGCTGCTCCTGGAGGGAGTTGAATTTATCCTGCAGACTGAGGACTTTCTCAAGTAATGAATTCTCTGCCATACTCTTCTAACAAGGGTGCAAAGATAATAAAAATTATCCTATTCCCACTATGTGCTTTATGGCCGTCTGGGCGCAGACGCAGCCAAAGACGGTCGGGAGGTAGGAAATTGTACCCACCTGGGACTTCTTGTTGCGGCTGGGCTCCAGGATCATGGCCTCCTTCTTTGGAACCTCAGTGGAGAAGACGGCCTGGAATCCCGTCCTGATGCCAAGACGTCCGAGGCGCTTGCGCAGCATATGCGCAAGGGGGCATTCGTACGTCTTGGAGATGTCGGCCACGCGCACCGCGGTGGCGTCGAACTTTGCCCCGGCTCCCATGGAGGAAACCATGGGAACGCCCTTGGAGAGGCAGTATTGGATAAGGGCTATCTTTGGGGAGAGCGTGTCAATGGCATCCACCACATAGAGGTCCATGCCCGGAAAAAGGCTTCCGATGATTTCCGCAACGTTCTCTTCAGTCAGGAAATCATTTACCGTAAGTATGTCAAGGTCCGGATTGATATCCTTGAGCCTGCCCACCAGGACATCCGCCTTGGAAAGGCCAACTGTGGAATGCAGGGCCGGCAACTGACGGTTTATGTTGGATTCCGCTATGCAGTCAGAGTCTATGAGGGCTATGTGGCCTACGGAGGCGCGGGCGAGCATTTCCGCCGCCGCGGCTCCTACGCCGCCGCAGCCCACCACCGCAACCGCGGCGGCGCGCAGCCTGCCCAGGCCCTCCGGACCCACGAGCAGCTCCGTACGCTCAGTCCAGGCCATGTCTTAGATGCTGAAGTTATGATAATGGGGGCCGAAGCGCTCGAAAGCCTGCCTGTCAAGCATCTCCCTGTCGTCAGGATGGGCGATGCTGATGAGCAGTTTGGCGCGCTCCTGCAGCGGGCGGCCGTACAGGTCAACGGCGCCGTATTCGGTGACAATCCAGTGCGCGTCCGCGCGTGGAGTCACCACCCCGGCGCCGGGGTTCAGTTCGGCCACGATCTTGTTCTTTCCCTTGAGGGTGCGGGACGCGAAGGCGGTGATTGACTTGCCTCCCTTTGACATTGTGGCGCCGCGCACGAAGTCCAGCTGTCCGCCGGTTCCGGAGAAGATGCGCGTTCCAATGGAGTCAGCGCTTATCTGTCCGGTAAGGTCAACTTCCGTGGCGGAATTGATGGCCTTCATGTGGGGATTGCGGGAGATTATCCAAGGGTCGTTGGTATACTGGATATCCTTCATGAGGACGCCCGGATTGTCGTTTATGAACGAATACAGCTCGTTGCTGCCAAGGAGGAAGGAAGCCACCACGCAACCCTTGTCAATGGCCTTGTTGGCGCCGTTAATGACACCGGCTTTGATAAGGCGCATGAGCCCGTCCGCGAACATCTCAGTGTGCAGGCCAAGGTTCTTGTGGCCTGACAGCTGTGCGGCAAGGGCGTTTGGCAGGGCGCCTATTCCCATCTGTATGCAGTCTCCGTCCTCCACCAGGGCGGCGCAGTTGCGGCCGATGATTTCCTCAGTGGGCGTAGGCACGGCGAAGTCCTTGGTAATGAGGGGAGTATCGTCCTCTACCAGATAGTCGAAACTGCTTATGTGGATGAGGTCCCCGTGGGCGAAAGGCACGTTGGGATTGACCACCGCGATCCTCAGTTCCGCGCTCTCGATGGCTGCGATGGAGCAGTCAACGGAGGTTCCCAGAGACACGTATCCGTTCTGGTCCGGAAGGGAAACCTGCACCAGCGCCGCTCCCAGCTTGATTACGCCGCTGCGGTACAGGGCCTGGCTCTCGCCAAGGTGTACCGGCAGGTAATCCGCATAGCCGGCGTTCACGTTCGCACGCACGTTAGGCCCTACGAAGAAACCCTGCTCCGTGAAAATACCCTCATACTTTGGCTCGGAATACGGCGCGGGACCCTCAGTGTGGAAATGGTGGAACTTCAGGTCCTTTACATCACCCGCGTCCGCGCGGCGGCAGAGTGCCTGGATAAGGATGTGCGGCACGCTTGCGACGCTGCTCAGATGGATGTGGCTATGGGATTTGATATGGCTGACAGCCTCGTCGGCAGAAACAAATCTGGTTGGATTCATCGAAGTAAAATTCTATATTTATGCGCAAATTTAAGAATTAATTGATGCATTCAAAAGAAGAAAAGCTCCGCGCCTTTGAGCGCCTGCTGGACATAATGGACCAACTGAGGGAAAAATGCCCCTGGAACGCCGCCCAGACCATGGATTCCATCCGGCCCCTCACGGAAGAAGAAGTATACGAACTGAGCGATGCCATAGTCAAGAAAGACAGCGCCGCCACCTCCGGGGAGATAGGCGACCTGCTCTACCATATGGTCTTCTACTCCCGCATAGCCCAGGAGGAAGGCTCCTTTGACATTGCCGATGCCATAAACAAGGTCTGCGACAAGATGGTTTTCCGCCACCCCCACGTCTTTGGCCCCGATGCCGGGAAGGAACTCACGGCAAAGGACATTGCCGATACCTGGGAACTGGTAAAGGCAAAGGAGAAGCACGGCAACAAGACCATAATGTCCGGTATACCGGACTCCATGCCGGCCCTCCTGAAAGCTCTCTCAATGCAGGAAAAGGCCCGCGGATGCGGTTTTGACTGGGAGAAGCGGGAGGATGTCTGGGACAAGGTCCACGAAGAACTGGGAGAAGTGGAGGAAGCCTGCGCAGAGGCTGATCCCGAGCATATGAAGGAAGAGTTCGGGGATCTGCTTTTCGCCGTAATAAACGCTTCCCGCCTCTACGGGATAGACCCTGAGGTGGCGCTGGGATACACCTGCTCAAAGTTCAGGCGCCGCTTCACATATCTGGAAGAGAACACCATAAAGAAAGGCATAAAACTGACGGACCTGACCCTGGCCCAGATGGATGAGATTTGGGACGAGGGGAAGGCTAAAGGGCTTTAGTCTCCGGTACAAAGAAGGAGAAGTGTACGCGCCCGTACACGCGTTCCTTAACAAAATTAGGATGCTCCTTGAAGGAGTGTTCCGAACTGTGCTCCAGGATGAAATAGCACTCGGGGTGCAGTATGCCCGCTTCAAGGACCTTGTCAGGCAGGGCCTGGAGGTTGTCCAGGGCATACGGCGGATCCGCGAACACAATGTCGAACTTCTCGCGGCAGAGGGGCAGGAAATCAAAGACGTTGTCCCGCACCATGGTGACATTGTCCAGCCCCAGACGCTGAGCCTCCGTCTTTATGAACGATGCGTTCTCCCTGAGCATCTCCACGCAGTAAACCTTTGCGGCGCCGCGCGAGGCGAACTCGAAGGCTATGGCGCCCGTACCCCCGAACAGGTCCAGGACCTTGAGGTCCTCGAACTCGTATTCGTTGTTCAGGATATTGAAAAGCCCCTCGCGGGCGTAATCCGTGGTGGGCCTTGCCTTGTATCCCGCAGGAGGGTTTATGGTGCGTCCCTTGAGCCTTCCGCCGATTATCCTCATAAGCGCTCCACGGATTTTACGTAGCGGTAAAGGGAAAGTTTCTCCTCACGCGTGAGCGGGGAAAGGAAATACACCGATGACATTTCCACGTTCAACTGAAGGGACTTCATTACGCTGAAGATGAAGTACTCCGCCGTGGAGAAGGCTGGTGAGCGGAAGACATTGGCAAAGAGCAGCCTCTCCCCTTCCGCCACCGCCAGGTGCAGCCATCCGTCCTTGATGGAGGCTGCCACCTTGTAGTGCTCCGCGCATCTTGGGAGCGCCTTGAGCACGTTGTATAATTCCGGAACGTCCGCGCCGGCATAGACCAGCGTGGATTCATACTGCGGGATTTCCGCAGTCCTTACTTTTTCCGAATCTTCCAGAGGAGCGACCTCAGAAAGAAAGCACCTTGGTCCTTTCTCATTGCATAAACGAGTAGGCACCAAGGTGCATCTAGGTATTTGATCCATAGGATTACTCCCAGTTTCCTGCGTTGTTGTTAGGTGCGGTGATGCTACCTACCTGGAGACCCTCATAACGGTTCATATCCCTCTGCTCTGCATCCAGGTTGATCCTGAGCTGGTTGTCAAGGCCCTTGAGAAGGGACTTGTAAGGTATCTTGGCCTCAAACAGAGGAACGGGCACACCTGATACGGTCTTTACGATTTCTTCCATGATAACCTTGTCGCCGTCTGAGAACGGGATGACGTCAAGTGTGGAAACGTTGAAGTCAGGACGGTCATTGAAGAGGGTGTCCCTTACGGGGATCTTGTTGGCTACGGTGAATACCAGGTTGTTGTCTCCTGCGAGATATGCCTGGTAAAGGGCCTGGTTAAGGTCGTTGCCCTTGAGGTTCTTGAAGGAGGCTGACTTCTTTACAGCGTCTGTATGTGCAACTGCTACGGAGTCATCTGCGGAACCGATCTGCATGATAACTGACATGTCTCCGGTGTTGTAGAACTGCTTGAGAGAGTCAATTGAAGGGGCGAATTTACCGGTCTCGCCTTTGTAAGCCACCTGAAGGGTACGGATGTCCTTCATCTGCTGGACTGCTACGGACTGACGGTAATCCTTTTCCTTATTGAACCTTACAGGCTGCATGATACTGTCAACGATAACATACACGAGAAGGGCGATTAAGGCAGGAAGAACCAACCAAGTCAAAAGAGATTTTAATACCTTGTTCATATTGTGTGTTTTATTTTGATTCTAAATCTTGACAAAGTTATATAATTCATTTCTGAAATGCAATTATTCTTGCTAAATTTGCGCTGGAAATTTTTGGAAAAATGCACTCGCTCACCCCTCAGAAGATAGCGGTATTCAACTCCTTGATAGACAAAGCGGACGTGGTTTCAATAGTGACCCACGTGCACCCGGACGGAGACGCCCTGGGCAGCGGCCTGGCTTTCAAGCATTACCTGGAGCAGGTCCGCCGCAAGAAAGTGTTCTTCTGGTTCGAGGACAACTACAGCCACGGCCTGGATTTCCTGTTCACGGCCGGTGAGACGGAATACATTCAATCCCTGAGGCAGGACGAGCGCAAATACCGCAAGGCCATGCAGAACGCGGACCTTCTCCTATGCGTGGACTGCAGCGGCATGAGCCGCACCGGAGACATCCAGAAAATCTTCCAGGGCACAAAGATGCCAAAGGTGCTCATCGACCACCACCTCTCCCCCGACGCCGGCTCCTTTGACCTGTGTTTCTCCGAAACGGAGATCTCATCCGCCTGCGAGCTCTGCCTCCAGGTGCTCAAGGCCATGCCGGACATTGACGGGGATACGGCCAAACTGCCCATGCGCTGCCTCACGGCGCTTCTTACCGGCATCACCACGGACACCAACAACTTTGCGAACTCCGTGTTCCCCTCCACCCTCACCGCGGTCTCGGAACTGCTGGCCTGCGGCGTGGACAGGGACAAGGTGCTGGAACACGTATACAACGAATACCCAGAAGGCAGGCTGCGCCTGATAGGCCACCTGCTGGACAAGGGCCTCACCATAACCCCGGAAGGAGTGGCCTACATGGTCCTCACCAGGAAGATGCTCCGCAAGTTCCAGATTGAGGAAGGAGACACCCAGGGAATAGTAAATCTGCCCCTGGCCATAAAAAATGTGCGCGTAAGCATACTCCTGCGCGAGGAAATCCGCCAATTCCGTGTATCTTTGCGTTCTAAGAAGGGAACTTCCGCCAACCGCTTCGCCGTGGAATACTTCCACGGAGGCGGGCACGAGAACGCCGCGGGGGGCAAGCTGCTCATCCCAAGGGACATAGTCTTCAAGGGGAAGGCATCGTCCTACATAGAGAAGAGCGCCAGGGCCTTTTTTGAGAAGGAGGATAACCAATGAGAAGGATTACCGCATTGATCGCCGCCGTCCTTCTTGCCGTATGCTGCGGCAAGGATGACGCGGGCTATTCAAACCAGGTAACCGATATCAACAATTATATCGACTCCCAACTCGAGTCGCACCCGGAATATACCGTAGAGCGGGACGGAGACATTGCCAGGCTCACGGTTGTCCAGGGAGAAGGCGGGGCCCTTGCTGCGGACGGACTGGTAAAACTGTTCTACGCCGGATACGTTTTTAAGAACGGCGTAAGCGCAGGCAACCTTTTCGCCACCAACCAGGCTGACATAGCAAGGTCCGCAGGCTGGCAGCTTACGGGCGTGGACTATGAGAGCGGCACGGTCCTGGACCTGAAGGACAAAAACGTACTGGAAGGCCTCAGGAAAGGCCTCAGGGGCGTGAAACCGGGAGAGGAGTGCTACGTCATGTTCCCCGCCAGATATGGCAACGGGAACAAGATCGCAGGCACGATTCCTGCAGGTTCTCCCCTTATTTACAGGATTTGGGTAATTGACATAGAAAACGAATAAGGCATTATATGAAAAAGAATCTGATACTGGTGCTCGGAATTGCGGCCGCCCTTGCGGCGGGCTGCGCCAAGAGTCCTAAAGAAGGCCCCAACGATGCGGAGATCCGCTATCTGGAAAGCTGGGTGATATCCCAGAGGGCCAAGCATCCTGAGTATCTGTGGAAGGAAACCACGCTTGGAAGCTATATCCTGGAAGACGAGCCAGGCACCGGAGCCATCATAGGCGACGCGGAGACCACTCCCTTTGTCTATATCGACTATACCGTGACAGACCTCAACGGCACAATCATAGCCACATCCAAAGAAAGCGTATCCAAGCAGCTTGGCACATTCGAATATGTCAATTACTACGGCCCGCGCGCTTTCTACCGCAAGACGGACGGCCTTTCAGGCTGCCTTGCAGGAGAAGACGAACTCTTCACCGGAATGAGGATTGGCGGTACGCGCAAGGTTGTGGTCCCGGGCTGGCTGCTCACATCCTCAAGATATGACAAGCCTGCGGACTATATGAAGAATAAAGGCCAGGAGTCTTCCATCTATACCGTGACCATGGTAGATTCCGCAGTTGACATAGGCAAATGGCAGACTGATTCCATTGAAGCCTATCTCCGCCGCGTACACCCGGACGCCTCCCTTGACACCACGGGCAAATACGGCTTCTACTATTACCAGATCACCCCTCCCCTGGATCCTGACGAGGAGATTGGAGAATCCGAGAAAGTCTATATCAATTACACCGGTTTCCTGCTCAACGACCATATCTTTGACAGCACTGACGAGTATGTCTGCAAGGACAACCATATCAGCAAGAGCGAATACGGGCCGGTATATGTAAACTGGAAGAAACCGGAGGAATATACCAGCATAACCATGGGCTCTGAAGCCAGCAACCTCGTGGACGGCTTCACATACGCCCTGTCCAAGATGAAGAGAGGCGAGAAAGGCCTTGCCATCTTCTACTCCGTATGGGGATACGGCATCAACGGAAGCGAGCCTGTCATCCCGCCGCTCAGCCCCATAGCCTTTGAGATAGAACTCCTTGAAAAGGAAGAAGAAGCAGAGGATTAAAGTATGGCCGGCTCAGTCGTAGCTCCTACCGAGCTGGGAACCAAGAAGATTGGTTCACTGCTCAGAATGTACGCGGTCCCGGGAATCATCGCCCAGACCGCGGCTTCTTTGTACAATATGGTGGACAGCATCTACATCGGCCATATAAAGGATGTAGGTTCTTACGCCATATCCGGACTTGCAGTGACTTTCCCCCTGATGAACCTCTCCTCCGCCCTGGGCACCCTGGTGGGCGTGGGCGGAATGACGCTGATGTCCGTACTGCTGGGACAGAAAGACTATGACAACGCCAACAAGGTGCTGGGCAACGTCCTTACCCTGAACGTAGCCATCGGCTTGATATTCACTACGTTCATGCTCCTTTTCCTGGAGCCTGTGCTGCGCTTCTTCGGCGCCAGCGACGCCACCCTCCCCTTTGCAAGGGAGTACATGACCATAATCCTCCTTGGCAACGTCATTACCCACCTTTACTTTGGCCTGAACGGCGCAATACGCGCCAGCGGCAAGCCAAAGGTGGCAATGGGGCTTACCCTTTTCACCGTAACCTCCAATGCCATACTGGACCCTATCTTCATCTTCGTACTGGGGATGGGAATCAAGGGAGCGGCTATCGCCACCATCCTCTGCCAGTTCATGGCACTGACCTATTCCTTCCGCTTCTTCCTTGACAGAAGCAGGGTCCCGCACTTCCCCAAGGGCCTGTTCAAGCTGGACTGGAGGATCGCGCGTCAATCACTAGCGATAGGACTTGGCCCGTTCCTGATGAACGCCGCCGCCTGCATGGTAAACCTCTTCGTGAACCAGCAGCTGGGCAAGTACGGCGGGGACCTGGCCATTGGAGCGTACGGAATAGTGAACCGCATCACCTTCATGTTCGTGATGATAGTGATGGGATTCAACCAGGGACTGCAGCCTATCGCGGGCTATAATTACGGGGCCAGGCAGTACAGCAGGGTCAAGGAGATATTCAAGCTCACGGCCAAGTGGGCTATACTTACCACCACGCTCTGTTTCCTTATCTCCGAACTCCTGCCGGGCGCTGCGGTGGGCCTGTTCACAAATGACCCTTACCTTCTGGGGCTTGCGGAGAAAGGCCTCAGGACAATGAACCTGATGATGCCTCTGGTAGGCTTCACAATGATAACCACCACATTTTTCCAGTGCCTTGGAATGGTCAACAAATCCATTTTCCTGTCCCTTTCCAGGCAGTTGATATTCCTCCTTCCAATGCTCTATCTCCTGCCTCTTAAATTCCAGGAGCAGGGCATATGGATGAGTTTCCCAATTTCGGACGGCATAACGATAGTAATATCGTTCCTGTTCATTGCCGCCCTGTTCAAGAAACTAAACAAGCTCAATGACGGAGACGATCCGTCAATCCTTGGCAGTAACATAAAATAGCGCTATGGAAAAGCACATACTGATAACCGTGGGACGGCAGTTCGGCAGCGGAGGAAAACCCGTGGGCGACGCCCTGTCACAGAAGCTCGGAATTCCTATCTATGACAAGGAACTCATTACGGAGGCTGCCCGGCAGAGCGGGTACAGCCAGGAGTTCTTCATGCGCAGCGATGAAAAGAAACGCAGTTTCTTCCTGGCAAACCTGTTCGGAGGCAACAATTACAGCCGCAACATGATTGGTGACGCGGAACTCTTCCGCATACAGAGCGAGACCATACGCAGCATAGCGGAAAAAGGCAGCGCCATCTTTGTGGGAAGGGCTTCGGACTACGTGCTCAGGGACATGAGGCCACTTAACGTATTCATCTGCGCCAATATGGAGTCCCGCATCAAGTTTGTCTGCGAAAGGGACGGCGTCACCCCTGACGAAGCCGTTTCCATCATTGACAAGCGCGACAGGGACCGCGCCCGCTATTACGATTTCTTTACCCAGAAGCATTGGGGCATTGCCTCAAATTACGATATTTGCATCAACCGCTCCACCCTTGGAACGGACAAGACCGCGGACCTGATAATTGAGTACGGGAAGATGCGCGGCCTTATTTAGTGAATGAGGATTAGATACATAATACTTCTCCTGATTGCGGCAGCCGCAACCTTGGCCTGGCAGTTCCTGCCCCAGGACGGCCCCGTGCGCGTGCCCGTAATCCTCAACCAGACCCTCACCAATGAAATGTCCGATATCCCGGAGCTCGAAGGCCTTGACGCAAATATGGAGGCTTTCCTGCGCCAGTGGAATATCCACGGCGCTTCCCTTGCCATAATGCGGAACGATTCGCTGGTCTACGCCAAGGGCTACGGACAGGCGGACAACGGTGGTGTGGCCGTAGGCCCCAGCACCATCTTCCGCCTTGCGTCCGTGTCCAAGCTGATCACCGCCATAGGGATAATGGTACTCCAGGAAAGGGGCCAGCTGAGCCTCTCGGACAAGGTTTTCACCCCGAACGGCGGTATCCTGGGGAATGAACCGTATACCGGATATATCTCTGACAGACGCTATTTTGACATAACAGTGGAGCAGTTGCTGCGCCACAGCGCAGGGCTTACCAGCAGGATGGGAGACCCAATGTTCAGCACCCGCGAGCTCATGCGGCGCTACGGCTGGACCGCTCCTCCGGACGCGGCCGCCCTGTCGCGCCACGCCCTGACGCTCCGCCTCGCCTATGACCCGGGAACGGCTTCCGAATACTCCAACTACGGCTACCTGCTCCTCTCGATGATAATCGAGAAGGTCACGGGGCAACCGTACGAGCAGTGGATATACGAGAACGTCCTGCTCCCCGCCGGCTGCTACGACATGCACCTTGGAACCAATTCCTACGATACCAGGTACCCCAACGAGACCCGCTACTTCCCAATGCGGAACGAAGCCAAGGTCTCCAAGTACGACAACACTCCCGTGATGGTGGAGCGCTGCTACGGAGGCAACGACATCCCCGCGCTCAAGGGCGCGGGCGCATGGGTGGCATCGGCCCCTGAAGTGGCCAGGCTGGTCGCCTCCATAGACGGGAGGCTGCAGGTGCCGGACATCCTGTCGGCAGGAAGCATAGCGGATATGACCTCCCCCACGGACAGCGTCACCTACGCCCTGGGCTGGATAGACACCAAGGAAACTGGCGAATGGACCCGTACCGGAACCCTTTCCGGGACCTCCGCCCTCATAAAGTATTATCCCGACGGGGAATGCTGGATAATGATCACAAATACCAGCACGTACCGGGCGTCCCGCTTCACCAATGACATAGCGGCGCTGTTCATAAAAAGCAGGGAGGAATTCTCCCCCCTGCTTCCTAAAAGAAACTTATTCTACGGCGAATAGTCTTATTTCACGAACATTGCAGCCTCTGCGATAGAGTTGAGCTTTGTGTCAACGCTGTCTGCGCGGCTGGCAAGGATACAAGGAGCCGTTGTTCCCACGAGCATACCAGCCTGCCTTACGCCCGGAGCCAGTTTTGAATTGGTCTTCCAGAATACGTTTGCGGACTCGATGTTGGGGAAGAGGAGGCAGTCTGCGTCTCCTGCCACAGGGCTCTTGAGTTTCTTGATCTGTACGGACTCAGGATCGATGCAGACGTCAAGGGCCAGAGGGCCGTCGCCTATGCAGGCGCCCAGCTGTCCGCGGTCAGCCATCTTGGCGAGCATTGCGCCCTCGATGCAGGCGGGCATAGAATCCAGCATCTGCTCAGAAGCGGCTACGAACGCGATCTTAGGGGTGGCGATACCGAAGGACTTGGCAACTCCCAGGAGGAATCCTGAGATCTTTACCTTCTGGCGGAAATCCGGCTGAGGCACTACCGCCATGTCGCTGAGGAACATGAGCTTTGGATAGAGAGGGTTCTCGATTACTCCCACGTGGCTCAGAAGGCCCTTTGCGGGGAGAAGTCCGGTCTCTTTGTTGAGGATGGCGCGGAGGAACTTGTCAGTGCTGCAGAGTCCCTTCATGAGCATGTCGCCCTGGCCGTCGTGTACGAGCTGTACAGCCTGAGCAACCGCCTTTGCCTCTACGGGGTTGTTGACGATGTCAAACTTTGCAACGTCCATTCCGTTCTTGAGGCATACATCCTTGATGAGAGCCTCGTCACCTACCAGTGTAGCCTTGACGAAACCCATTTCCACTGCCTTGTAGGCAGCCTCGATACTGTGCTCGTCAACGCCCCAGGCTACGACGAGTCTCTTACATACGCCCTTTGCTTTAAGCTCGGCGAATACGTCTTCGAATTTTGTGATCATATGTGGTTGATTGTTTGATTATTCTTCTGATTCCTGGACAAGGTGCATGGTGTCACGGGCTATTACGAGTTCCTCGTTGGTGCTGACCACAACTACCTTGATCTTGGACTCAGGCAGGGATATGATGGCGTCTCCGTGGGCGCCGGCGTTGGTCTCATAGTCGAACGCGAGGCCCATGAACGCGAAGTTCTCGCATACCCTGCGGCGAAGGCGGGCGTTGTTCTCTCCAATACCCGCGGTGAAGACGATGAGGTCAACTCCCGACATCTCGGCGATGTAGGCACCGATGGTCTTGATGATTTCGTGGGTGAACACCTTGAACACCAGTTTTGCGCGCTGGTCACCCTCTTCCGCCTTGACGTTGAGGTCACGCACGTCTGAAGAATAGCCTGACAGGCCTAGGAAGCCGCTCTTCTTGTTCATGAGGTCGGTCATCTGGTCAGGTGTGAGGCCTTCCTTCTTCATGACGTAAGGAACGATGTTGGGGTCTATGTTGCCGCAGCGGGTTCCCATGATGGGGCCTGCGAGCGGGGTGAATCCCATTGAGGTGTCATGGCACTTTCCGTCAAGGACGGCAGTTATTGAACTTCCGTTTCCAAGGTGACAGGTGATAATCTTGGAATTCTCGAAGTCTATGCCGGCCATCTTGGCTCCCTTCTGGGCCACGAACTGGTGGCTGGTGCCGTGGGCGCCGTACTTGCGGATGTGATAGTCCTTGTAATACCTGTATGGAAGTCCGTACATGAAGTTGTACGGCGGCATTGTCTGGTGGAAGGCGGTGTCAAACACTACAACCTGGGGAACTGAAGGCAGTACCTGCTGCATTGCCCTGATACCCAGGATATGGGCGGGGTTGTGGAGCGGCGCGAAGTCACAGCAGATGCGGATCTTTTCCATAACATCCTCGTTCACGAGGGCGCTTCCTGAGAAGAAGTCCGCTCCCTGCACGATCCTGTGGCCCACAGCCTCTATGTCCTCGAAAGATTTAAGTACACCGTGATCCGGATCCACCAGTTCTTGCAGTACGAGCTGCATTCCCACCTTGTGGTCCGGTATAGGCAGTTCCTTTACAACTTTATCCTTACCTGAAGGCCTGTAGGTGTGCATTCCCTCGCTCAGGCCTATCTTTTCTACTATTCCTTTGGCAAGAAGGTCGTAAACATCATCGTTCTTCATATCCAGAAGCTGATATTTGATAGAAGAACTGCCGCAATTGATAACCAGGATAATCATATTCAAATAAACGTTTAAAGTGTGCCAAAGGTACGTAATTCTGCGTACTTTAGCAACAACTTGAACTATGGAAAAGTTATCAATTCCTTTCGCTGCCGGCGCCGCGCTGGGAGCGCTTCTCCCTTCTGTCGCAGGCCTGCCGCACGGTGCCCCCGCATACGCCGGAATATGCCTGTGCCTGTGCGCCTTGGTAATGGCCCTGATATGCTATGATTCCAGCCGGAAATGGCTCTATCCCCTGCTGTTCTTCCTGCTGGGAATGTTCTGCTATTGTTCATATACGATGATACCCGAAAGGATGACGCGGGAGCCGGGGCTGCGCGGGGCCGCGGGGCGGCTGCGGGCGCTGATACGGTCAATACCGTACAGCAACCCGCAGAGCCCCGCCCTGGTGTGCGCCGTGCTCACCGGTGACCGCAGCGGCCTGGACAGGGGCGTGACGGAAGCCTTCCGCGCGAGCGGGGCTTCCCACATCCTGGCCCTGTCAGGCCTGCACATGGGCTTCATCTACATGATGGTGCGCAGCGCCACGGCATTCCTGGGCCACACTCCGGTGGCCCGGGCCGTCCGCTGCGCGCTGGGCATTGGCTTCGCCGTGGCTTTCACCGTCGCCACCGGCGCCAGCCCTTCGGCCCAAAGGGCCTGCATCTTCATCATCCTGCGTGAACTGGCGGCCGTCAGTCAGGTCCGCAGGAGCCCGCCCGCGCACAGCCTGTGCACGGCCCTGCTCCTGCAGCTGGCCTTCCACCCGGACTTCATCTCCAGCGTCGGTTTCCAACTGTCCTACCTGGCCATGGCAGGAATCATCTTCATCCATCCCGTGCTCAAGGGCTGGTACCCCGCCGCAAGCGACCTGCGGAAAGGCAGGCTGGACCCCGCCCGCCGGATATGGGAGACAGCTTCGCTGAGCATCAGCTGCCAGATATTCACGGCCCCCGCAGCGTACATCCACTTTGGCACTTTCCCAAAGTACTTCCTCCTGACCAACCTGATATCCCTGCCCCTCACCTCCGCAATCATGGCGCTGTCAGCGGGAGTAACGCTGCTCTGGGGCCTGGGACTATGCCCGGCCTTCCTCATACGGATAAACGAAAAAGCGATTGAAATGCTTATATCCTCGCTGCAGATTATCAGCGGGATGTAACCTGGAACCCATCGGACGCCCAGGTCTCCATCCCGATCCCGCTGTCATAGACCAGGAAACCTTCCAGGTCCGGACGGGAAAGGATGAACGCCCTGGCCTCCTCCAGGCCTATCACCATGCAGTATGTGGCGTAGGCGTCCGCCAGGGCGGCCGTAGGTGCCTTTATGGTGGCGCTCAGCAGGTTATGCTCCACGGGATAGCCGGTACGGGGGTCTATGGTATGGGCGTACTTGCGCCCGTCCTTCTCATAGAACTTGCGGTAATTCCCGGACGTCACTATTCCCTGCGGCTCAAAAGAACACATATGGACGCCCTGCAGGGTCTCGCCGGGAGTCTCGTTCCCGTCAACCGGGCTGTCTATCCCAATTGTCCAGTTGCGGCCGGACGGATTGCGCCCCTCGCAGAAAATCTCCCCTATGTCCACCAGCATGTCCGTGACCCCTATGCCGTGCAGGTAATCCGCCACCACGTCACAACTGTAACCCTGGGCTATCGCATTGAAGTTCAACTTGCTGCCATTTGCGGCAATGGCCTCCGCGATCCGCTCCGGCTCAGGGAGCGAATCCCTGGTGAACCCGAAGCCCCACACGTCAAACAGCGGCGCCGCCCCCACGTCGAACGCTCCCCCAGTCTCCTCCTTCAGCGACTGCGACAGCGCCAGTATGTCCCGGAACATTGGCGTAAGGTTCACGTCCTCACCCGCATTGTAGCGGCTCAGGACGGAATTCCTGTTGTATCCGGAAAGGGTGTTGTCAATAACCAGCAGTATGGAATCTATGGAGGCCTGGATGACCGCGGGAGATGTCTCCACCCCCTTGAGGTTCAGCTTGACGGTATACGTACCGCCCTGCGCATACCCGCTCACGGCAATATATCTGTCCCTGGAACAGGACAGGCACAAGAGTGCCGTAATCAAGAGAAAGAACCCCCGTTTCATATCGCCGTGGTAAAGTATTTGTACAAAGTTAGCGGAATTTCCATTTAAAATGTGCATATTTGTAAGTTAAATGAAATCTATGGATATCAGGAAAATATTGCTCATACCTTTACTCTGCGGCCTGGTTTTCACCTCCTGCGAGGATGACCCGGAGGAAACATACTTCACCTTCGAGGGTGAGGTCAAGACCGAGGAGACCCTGCCGTCATACGCCAATCCTGGAGAGACATATTCCGTGACCCCTTACGGCATCCGCAAGGACTCCACTGACCCTGACGATCCAAAGATCACCTACTCCTTCATGCTCACCCCCGGCATGACCAGCAGGGATACCATGGACACCTTCATTTTCATTGTCCCTGACACCCTATGTACCGCCCAGGTACAGGTTTACGTATCCGCACCGGGCTACAACACCGCAACCTCAGAATACTCCATCGCCATCATAGATCCTGAAAAGTCCCTCACCAACATCACCCATAACCCCCAGGGAGGAACCTTCACGGACCCGCGCGATTCACGCCAATACCCGTACACCACCATAGCGGGCCTTGACTGGATGACAAAGAACCTGGCATACTGCGCCTTTGGAAAGGCCTACAAGGGAATCAAGGACTCCGGCTACGAGGCAATGTCTGACGTATTCGGAATGTATTACACCTGGGACGAGGCCATGGCCGCCTGCCCGGAGGGCTGGCGCCTCCCGAGCGACGGGGACTGGACCTCCATGTGCCAGACCCTTACCGACACCCCTCTCTCCCCTCTGGGAGACTTCCCCGGAATAGCCGGCAAACTCATGGGCAACGGATACCTCAACTCAGAAAGACTTTGGGTATACTACACCGTCTGCAAGCCCGAACCCGAGGCCTCGTACATGAACATGCTCCCTACCGGCTACGCCAACAAGAGCGGCGATATCTACACCTTTGACAGCACCCTTGGTTTCTGCGCATACTGGACCTCCACCGAGGCCGACGCTGAAAAGGCATACTGCCGCTACCTCTACAACAACGAAAAAATAGCGGACGTGCTGGCACATCCGCTCTATAAGGAGTTTGTCGCAACGCCCGTCAGGTGCGTCCGCGATTCTGAATAAGTCTAATACCTGAGATCCGTTACCACGTAATCGTCTCCAAGGGCTTCCACGTCAAGCACGAAGCCTGAGATGTCGTCCGTAGCCTCCATATACTCGATTGAGCTGAGGTTGAACTTTACCACGTTGTCGTCCTCGGGATCGTTGAAGGTGCCGGTGAGGGCGTTTCCAGTATACTTGATATCCTTTGAATACTCCAGGAACTCCTGAAGGATGTTCATGGCGTCTCCGGCGTTCTCAATGTATACTTCCTTTGCCTCCGGGTCCATTGTCCAGCGGCTTTCGCCGTCGCAGTAAATCTCTACGCCGTTACCGCTGAAATGATAGCATTCTCCCTGAACTACAGCGTCACCTGAGAATGTCAGGGCGAATGGAACTGTTGTAGTGTAGGAATACTTGCAGGTGATTCTGTCAGTAGAGAAGCGGGCAAGTATGTCCTGTGCGTGCAGGCCGGCTGCGGCCAGCAGCAGTGCGATTGAGATCAATACTATGCGTTTCATTTCAGATAAGCTTTAAGAATCTTATCCAATGAATCCAAATCTTGTACCAAAACCTGCCTTGGCTTTGAACCTTCCTGCGGACCCACTATTCCGGCGGCCTCCAGCTGGTCCATGACCTTGCCTGCGCGGGAGTATCCCATGCCCAGTTTGCGCTGCAGGTCAGAGGTGGATCCCTTCTGCGTCATTATTACCATACGGGCGGCTTCCTCGAAGCGGTCGTCAATGTCGTGCATGTCAACCATGCCTCCGGCCTCGGCGCTTTCAGACACGTCAGGCAGGTAATATGGCGTATTGTATGATTTCTTGTATCCCTGCTGGTTCCCCACGAAGGTGGTTATTGCAAGTATCTCCTTTCCGGACACATAGCCGCACTGCACGCGCTCAATGTCCGCTCCGGAATAATAGAGCATGTCTCCGTTTCCAATGAGCTTCTCCGCACCCGGAGTGTCCAGGATGGTACCGGAGTCAACCCTTGAGGTTACCCTGAAGGCGATCCTGGTAGGGAAATTGGCCTTAATCACACCGGAGATCACGTCCACTGAAGGACGCTGGGTTGCCAGGATCACGTGGATGCCGGCGGCGCGGCCCTTCTGGGCCAGGCGCACGATGGCGGTCTGGATGTTCCTGGCGGAGTTCTTGGCCTCCTGGGAGCCGCCAACGGTCATGGTGAGGTCAGCGTACTCGTCAATCACCACCACTATGTATGGCATGTACTTGTGGCCCTTGGTGGGCAGCAGGTGGCGGTCCTTGTATTTCTCGTTGTAAAGCTTGACGTTGTTAACATACGCCTTGCTCATCAACTCATACCTGGCGTCCATCTCCACGCAGAGGGACTTGAGCACCTTCTCCGAATCCTTGGGGCGCTTTACGATTGCCGTGGCCTCTTCTTCTTCGTCGCTGTTGGCGGGAAGGACGGCCAGGTAATGCTTCATGAGCTGCCCATAGGCTGAGAATTCCACCATCTTTGGATCAATGAAGACAAACTTCAGTTCCGAAGGGTGCTTGGCGTACATCAGGGATGCGACTATCACGTTCAATCCCACGGACTTTCCCTGGCGGGTAGCTCCCGCAACCAGCAGGTGCGGGGCCTCCGCCAGGTCGAACACCTTCACCTTCTGGGTGATGGTGTAACCTATGGCAACCGGCAGTTCAGCCTTGGACTCGCGGTAGGCGTCATCGTTCAGGAGGGCCTTGAGCGGAACGATCTCCGCCTTGTCGTTGGCCACCTCTATTCCCACTGAATCAGAAAGGGTGGTGACACGCACTCCCCTGGCGTTCAGGGACATGGCTATGTCTTCCTGGAGACGCTTGATCTCTGCGATGCGCACGCCCTTGGAAGGGTAAACCTTGTAGAGGGTCACGGTGGGGCCTACCTGGGCCACCACATCGTCAATCTGGATCTTATAGTTTGCAAGGACAGCGCGGATCTTGTTGTTGTTGCGGTCCAGCTCGTCCTTGGGAATGGAGTGCTTTCCAAAGTTGTGGGTCTCAAGCAGGTCCAGGGAGGGGAACTTGAAGTTGGGGAGTTCGTCCCTGATGTCTATGCGCGGCAGCTGCTCGGTAACCTGGTCAGTGGTGGTATCGTCAGTGACCACGGTGATGCCTCCTTCTTCCTGGCCCTCTTCCTGGCCTTCCTCCACGGGAGGCTCCGGTTCAGCCGGCACAGGCTTCGGCCTGGGCTCCGGCTTCACGGGAGCCGCCGCCACGGCGGCGCGCACGGGTTCCGGCTCGGGTGCGGGAACCGGTTCCGGTTCAGGCTCATAAGAATCGCTCTTGAAGAACTTCTTGAGCATGGCAGCGAACTTTGGACTTATAAGGAACAGCCATCCGCACAGCAGGAGCAGCACCAGCACCGCGGTGAGGGCCTTGCCTATGAGATTGTTGGACCATCCCACCAGGAAAGATCCCAGCTGGCCGCCGAGGCCGGTTCCAAAGGCACCGTCAGTGCCCACCAGCCCCGCTATGCAGGAGAATACCAGAGAACTGACGAACGCCCCGCTCAGGACAAGAAGCGTGGTCTTGAGCAGCGGCTGGTCCCACTTGTGCAGGAGAAGCCTTGCCGCAAGGGCGAACAGCAGGATGAGCAGCGCAAGGCTGCCAAGGCCGAAGCACTTGCCCACGAGGAAATCCGCGAAACGGTATCCCAGCTTTCCCGCGGCGTTGTGCACCTTCACGCCCGTACCCATCATTTCCGGATTGGAAAGGAGGCTCATGTCCGTCTTCCAGGTGAACAGGTATGACACCGTGGAAAGCAGAGTGAACACTCCCAATGCGGCAATCAGAATGCCCAGTATCCTTATGGCCCGGGCTTTCTGGTCTTCATCCCACTTCAGCTTCATCTGTTATTGTTGTTATTCTTCTTGTTATTGTTCCTGCGGGAATTCTGACGGTTCCTGTTCTTTTTCTGTACCGCCTGGCCCACGTTGATTCCCATTCCCGGACGGGAATATGACACATCGGACGCTATCTTTGAGAGGGTCAGGTCCTGAGGCACGCGGATGCGGTACTCAGACATCCTCTCGATGTCCTTGAAGATGGTCTCGTCCGCCACGCTGTCCTTGTTCCAGATAAGGTACTGCTGGCGCATGTATATGGCCAGGGAGCGGATCATGGCGGTCTTCACCTCTCCGTCCTCCTCTCCCGCTATGAGGTCTATGATGCTTTCTATGTTCCTTCCGTAATGGGTTGCCCTGATGGGCTTGTCCTTGAGGGGGATTGGCACCGGCTTGGCCTGAAGGACCTCAGGCTTGGGGGCGGGATACGGGGAATCTACGTCCAGGTCCAGCCCGGCTATCAGGTACAGGTGGTCCCAGAGCTTGTGCTCGTAATCTTCCTGCTGACGCACCTGCGGGTTGAGCATTTCCATCACCTTGATCACGGCGCGTGCCTGCTCTGTACGCTTGTCACGATCCTCGATTTCCCTAAGCAATTCCACCATACTCAGCACGTTACGGCCGTATTCCGGCATCTGCAGCTTCTCTCTCTCAGTATTATAATACAGCTTCACGGAGTTTTCTTTCCCTTCCATCGTTAAGTAATCGTTTTATTCACACAAATATAGCATTTTTCACTTATATTTGTTTTATGGAAAAGTCTAAAGTTTATTTCTCGGATTTCCGTACGCCGGCATACGGAGACGGAATCCCAACCAAGCTCAAGAAGCTTATAAAGCGTGCAGGAATAGGTCAGATAGACATGGACGGCAGGTTCGTGGCCATCAAGATGCACTTTGGGGAACTGGGCAACATCAGTTTCCTCAGGCCCAATTTCGCCAAGGTGGTGGCGGACGTCGTCAAGGAACTGGGCGGCAAGCCTTTCCTTACTGACTGCAACACAATGTATCCCGGTTTCAGGAAAAACGCCCTGGAGCATCTTTACTGCGCCTGGGAGAACGGTTTCAGCCCGCTGAGCACCGGATGCCCTATCATAATCGCGGACGGTCTCAAGGGCACTGACGACATTGAAGTCCCCGTAAAGGGCGGCGAATATGTCAAGAACGCCAAGATCGGACGCGCCATCATGGACGCGGACGTATTCATATCCCTCACCCATTTCAAGGGACACGAGCTCACCGGCTTCGGAGGCACCATCAAGAACATTGGCATGGGATGCGGCTCCCGCGCCGGCAAGACCGAGCAGCACAGCAGCGGCAAGCCGGAGATTGACCCTGACCGCTGCCGCGGATGCCGCCGCTGCCAGAGGGAATGCGCCAACGGAGGCCTGGAATTCGACGCCGCCTCCCGCAAGATGACCGTAAACTACCAGAACTGCGTAGGCTGCGGCCGATGCCTGGGCGCCTGCAATTTCGATGCGATAGAGTTCAGCCAGGGCAACGCCCCGCAGCTCCTCAACCGCCGCATGGCGGAATACGCCAAGGCCGTCGTGGACGGAAGGCCGCAGTTCCACGTATCGCTCATAGTGGACGTCTCCCCCAACTGCGACTGCCACTCGGAGAACGACGCACCCATCCTCCCGGACATAGGGATGTTCGCCTCCTTCGATCCCGTGGCCCTGGACCAGGCCTGCGTGGACGCATGCCAGGCCTGCGAGCCACTGCCTAACAGCCAATTGGGAGACAACATCAGATCAGCGCACTTCCACGACCATCACGACCATTTCCGCAACTCCCGTCCGGAAACCGAATGGGAGTCCTGTCTGGAACATTCAGAAAAGATCGGCCTTGGGAGCCGATCTTACGAACTGATCAAAATCTAGGAATTACCTGCTGGCTTCCTTCTCTGCTGCGGTTGCTTTGTTGAAGCAGTCGCGGCAGAGTGGTTCATAGATGTCCTTCTCGCCAAGTACTACCAGGTTCTGGTCCTTGACAAGACGGTGTGAATGATTTGCCAGGTTGCCGCATTTCACGCAGATGGCGTGAACCTTCTGCACTTCTTCCGCTATGGCCATGATTGCGGGCATGGGGCCGAAAGGATTGCCCAGATAATCCATGTCAAGGCCTGCCACTATCACGCGTACTCCCCTGTTGGCAAGGGTCTGGACCACCTTTACCAGGGTGTCGTCAAAAAACTGGGCCTCGTCTATTCCCACAACGCGGACATCGGAGTCCATGAGGAATATTTCTGTGGGGCTGTTAACCGGGATTGAAGGGATTGACTTGAGGTCATGGGATACAATGTTCTCCTCTGAATAGCGCACGTCCACCTTTGGCTTGAAGATGGCTATCTTCTGGCCGGCGAACTGGGCGCGGCGCAGACGCCTTATCAGTTCCTCAGTCTTACCTGAAAACATTGAACCGCAAATAACTTCTACTGAACCGGATTTTTTTAAATTTTCTGAAAACATTTGTTTACTTTTGTGATAGGCTATACAAAGATAATAAATTTGACGTTATGGAAAGGACAGCGGAGATTATTTTATCTGAAATAAAGGAGTGCCTCAAGGCTATTTCTGACAAACTCTCGGAGCTGGAAGCCCTGCAGGCCGTGCCTGAGGAGCCGGTACCCGCAGAGGAGCCCGTTCCTGAACCGGAACCAGTTCCCGCGGAGCCTGTAGACCTGGACATAGACATTCCGGTAGAGTTCGTCCCCGAACCTCCAAAGGAAGAGCCCGTCCCAGCGGAAGCGCCCGCTCCTGCAGTGGAAGAAGCCCCCGCTCCGGAAGAGGAGGAAGACCTGCCCAAGAGTCCGGCGGTGCTGGACGTAGTTACGCGCACCCGCGCTTGGGAAATTGACATGCCAGGGTCCCCTGTGGCCAACATCCTCAGCGCCATCTCCCTCAACGACCGCCTCCTTTTCATCAACACGCTGTTCAAGAAGGACCCGTCCCTTTTCCAGGAAGCCATCAGGGACCTGAACGCGATGGACAACCTGCAGCAGGCCCTGGATTACATAGCCGGGAATTATGCGGACTGGAATCTGGAGTCCGACACCGTATACCGTTTCATGATGGCCGTAAGGCGCAAGCTGAACTAGGATGCCGGGGAAACTTTTCATAGTGCCCACACCGGTGGGAAATCTGGGAGACATGACCTTCAGGGCCGTGGAGGTGCTCAAGGGCGCGGACCTGGTCCTTGCGGAGGACACGCGCACCAGTTCCGTCCTGCTCAAGCACTATGACATCCACGTCCCCCTGCAGTCCCACCACAAGTTCAACGAGCACCAGACGGTGGACATCATCAAGGAGAAGATCCTTGCGGGAGCCAACGTGGCGCTGATAAGCGATGCCGGCACCCCGGGAATTTCCGACCCGGGATTCCTCCTCGCGCGCACCTGCGCGGCGGAGGGAATCACGGTGGAAACCCTTCCGGGCGCCACGGCGTGCATCCCCGCGCTGGTATCGTCGGGCCTCCCCTGCGACCGCTTCTGCTTCGAGGGATTCCTCCCTCAGAAGAAAGGGCGCCGCACCCTGCTGGAGCAGCTTTCGGAGGAAAGCCGCACCATGGTTTTCTACGAATCGCCTTACAGGCTGGTCAAGACCCTGGACCAGCTGGCGGAACACTTCGGCCCGGAGAGGGAATGCTCCGTGGCACGGGAGATATCAAAGGTTCACGAGGAGCACGTCAGAGGCACCCTTGCGGAGGTTTCGGCGTGGTTCCACGCCCACGAGCCCAAGGGTGAGATAGTCATTGTAGTTGCGGGAAAGAGCAATAAGAAACAACGAGGCCGGGAGATTGAGGAGAGAGACAATGAACTCGACATTTAAGACCGGGGCCATCGCCCTGGCATTTCTGATCATCGGTTATCAGGTGGCGCTGTTCGTGCACAAGGCTTCGGCAGAAGCCATTGCGCCCGCGCCGCCGCAGCAGCAGCGCAAGGTGGAAAGTTTCCCCTTCGACCCCAACACCGTCAGCCTTCAGGACCTTCAGAGGCTGGGTTTCAGCGAGAAACAGGCAGCCAGCATCGTCAATTACCGCGAGAAAGGAGGGCGCTTCCACCGTCCCGCGGACTTCGCCAAATCCTTTGTGGTGGCGGATTCCGTATTCAGGCGGCTCGAGCCGTACATACGCATCCCGCAGATTGACATAAACGCGGCGGACTCCGCCGCATTTGACAATCTGCCCGGGATCGGCCCGTACTACGCCGCAAAGATGGTGGAATACCGCGACCAGATAGAGGGCTATTCCCATCCAAATCAGTTGCTGGACATATGGAATTTCGGTCAGGAACGCCTGGACGGGCTCATAGACCTTATTACGATAGGAGAATACCACCCCCGGGAATACGGGGAGGCTAGTTCAGTATCTGAATGACAACCGCCAGCTTGTTGGACTGGTTCCACAGCCAAATCTTGCCGGACTCAATCTTGGCAACCTCAAAACTGAGGTTGTTGAGGGTGTGGTTATAGTCATCACCGGTCCAGGTTATGCTGCCGGTCACCTGCTCGTCCTTGCCGCCGGGAATCTTGGAAAGGGTTACCACAAAGTAGTCCGACATGTTGTCCGTGCTCACGCGGAACTCCCTGCGGGCGTCGTTGTAGCCGAGCTGGCAGGTGGAGGGATCGTACTCGAAGGCCTTCACCTTGTTGACAGTCAGGGATATGACGTCGGACTCGACGAAGTCCCTGTCGTATCCATGCCTTGGCCCGCAGCAACTCAGCGTCAGAGCCGCAGCTATGCACAGGAATATGTTCAGCGCGCGTCTCATTTGTAAGTTGTCTGTTTGGTTATTATGTCCCTGGAGCCGTCCTCATAGTTGACTTCCGCCTTAAGGAGACCTCCCTTGCGCATGTGGTAATAGCCGTCGGGGCCCACCTGGATGGGCGTACCGTCCAGTGTCCATCTCACTGATGTGGCACCGGGTACGTTGTATACCCTGAGCGGCAGGAGCGATTCCGCAGTGAAGTAACCCAGTATGGTCCTGTAAGTATCGTTAAGATAGATGTACGGCATTCCGTTGTACGCCTTTGTGGTGAAGGAGGAAGAGACGGAGGAATCCACCTCCGGATCCACGTCATAGGAAAGCGAGAAGGAATACTGGGTGCGGGGCTGCAGATTCTCGAAGGTGAATGCGTACTTGCCGCTTTCATACGGCTGCACCGTATAGGTCAGCGTCTCATCCGGAGTATTGAGGACAAGCTGGGCCGGAGAATCCTTGAAGGCGTCCAGGTCCGTATGCCAGTTAAGGATGAAGGCGTCCTGGTGTACAGCCTGGGTATCCAGCACTATAGGACCGGCAACGGTGAATGTCACCGATGTCCCGGACTTCTTGATGTTGAGCAGGGACAGCGGCGAGGCCTGCCCGTCCCTGAAGCGGAACGGCTGGATGGATTTGGCGGAGAACTCTTCCAGATTCAGGTAAGGATAGAATATCTCCGATATCGTGGTTGCAAACGGATACGCTTCCAGAAGGTCCGCACACTGGAACAGCGGATTGCAGTTGACCTCATTCAGGATCCAGCGCCGGGAGGCCGTCAGGTTGCGGTCCTGAATCTGGGAATAGCCGGCGTCATTCTCCGAGCGGTCAACGTGGTAGATGAGCAGTCCGCTTCCGGAAAGGCCGTCCAGGTTGCCCATATACTGGTCCCAACCGCTTGCGGCGCGGCATTCGAAAAGGAAGTATTCGCCCGGCTTGTCGGTGTCCATGCGCAGATAGCGCTTCTCCTCCGACAGGGGCTTAAGAACATAATCCCCTATCGCCAGCATTTCCGGCTCTATTATGCCCAGCTGGTCAAGTTCCACGGCGTTCAGGCATGGCGGCGTGTCGGTATTGTTGTTATAGCAGCCTCCGTCCATGATGGACGTGGTGTGCCACAGGCCCTCCGCGGTACCGCCGCTCTGCTCGTAATCCGTATCGTACATGTCCTGAAGGCCAAGTTCGTGGCCGAACTCGTGGCAGAACATCCCTATGCCGGTAAAGATGAGCCTTCCGGTGTTCTCGCTGACAATCATCTCGGAAGAGCAGGCGTAACTGTAGAAATTCTTCTCCTGGGTCCTGATCGTGGTGGTCATCCTGTGCGGCCAAATATGGTCATCGTCCGCGCCTCCGTCCCCCGGATTGCCTCCGGCGTAGAACATATACAGGAAATCGTACTGGGAGAAGTCCACGTCAGGGTCCAGTTCATTCACGGTCTCCTGCACGGCTTCCTCAGGCCTCCTGTCAAGGCCGTCGTCATCGTCTTCTCCGTAATAGGCGTATCCCTTGGAGACCGTCACTATTCCCGCGACGTCAAAGGCAAACTGGTATTTGCCCTCCAACTGGTCCTGATAATAGCCCATGGCCCTGTTCAGGAGGGTCTCGAAATCCGAACGCTGCTTTGTGAAATCCAGGTCCTGGAACTGCACCAGCAGCACCAGCACCTTCTTAATCTGGTCCTCTTCATGCTCCTCTTCATCGGCGCGCATGACAGACTTGGCGCGCATCACCATGCGCTGCCTGTTTGCGCGCCCCGCCCTTGTAACCACGCTCATGGGCACCGAGCGGCTCTTCAGGAGCACGTCGTCTGGAACCTGCCTTCCGGCAATGTATTCCGTGGCCTCCAATTTCCCGGAAGCGCCTACCATACCATATTTATAGAAGCCGTCAGGGCCCAGCTTGAGAGCCGCCCCGTCTTCTTCCATGCGTATTAAATGGGAAAATTCGTCACCTGTAATCCTGACCCTGAGGACAGAGCCGTCCGGCTGTGCAAGGCGCAGCACTCCCCGCTTTGCGGGGCTGGCGCTCAGCGCCGTGCATATGCACAGAAGTGCAATTGCTGTCAGGACCGGTTTAAATTTCATTTCCACGTAAGTTTTTCTATACGAAAATAGCAATAATCGTACAAAAAGCAAAAGGCCGGAACCATCACGGCTGCCGACCTTTAGACGTGTACTAAAACCTAAACCTACACTAATGATGCAGACGGTTTTAGAAACGTTGCATAACTGTCTAAAAAAATTACTTCTTAGCTTCCTCTACAGATACTTTGCGGAATTCCTTAAGATCTTTCATGAGGGCAAGAGCAGCCTTGCGGGCGCGTGCGCCAGCAGCCTTGTTTCCTTTAACTACCTGAGCCTCAGCGTTTACCTCGAAAGCTGCGATCTCTTCTTTGATTTGAGCTACAAGTTTTTTCATAAAACAAATTATTTAATGGTTTTTGATAGTTTTCTAATCCAACTTGCAATATATGAAATCGTTACAGAAAAAACAACAGGATTTTGCGAAAAAACCTAAATATTTGCTTTTCCAGGCCTAATATTCAGCGTATTCATGGCAAAGTCGGCTCCAACGGTGCAATATTCCCTCACTCCCTGCAGCACTTTGGACGCCAATTCAGGTATCTGAGCGAGCTCAGATTCAGAAAGCTGTCCAAGGACATAGTCTATCTGGCCGCCTTGTTCGAAGTCTTTTCCTATGCCCAGACGCACTCTGGCGTATTCCTTGGTTTCCAGCATGAACTCGATATGCTCAAGGCCGTTGTGACCGCCGGCGCTGCCGCCCTTGCGGAGGCGTATGGTCCCCCATGGGAGATTGAAATCGTCACAGATGATTATCAGGTTTGCAAGGGGAATCTTGAGCTTGCGCTGCCAGTACCTCACGGCGTTGCCGCTCAGGTTCATGTATGTGGAAGGCTTCAGCAGATGGATCCTGCGGCCCTTGTATGTCATCAGGGCCGTGGAGCCGTATCTACCGGGAGAAAAAACGATACCGGACTCCTGTGCCCAGGAATCCAGTATCATAAAGCCCATGTTGTGCCTTGTAAGGGCATACTCCGGCCCAATGTTTCCGAGACCTACAACAAGATAGTTTACAGAGTCTCCATCGGGATTATTCCGGCGCCCGAACCACATGACTACTCTGCAGCCTCAGCTGCTGCTGCGTTGGAGTTACGTGTGCTCTTGACCATACATACGACGGTACCCTTGTTGGATACGATGTTTACGCCGTCATACTGGAGGTCAGCAGCGCGGATAGCCTTGTCAAGGCCAAGGTTGGTGATATCAACCGGAAGCTCGTCAGGAATAGCGTCCATGAGACCGCTCACGCGGAGAGCGCGGCTCCTCTGGATGAACTTACCTCCCTGGCGTACGCCGATAGAGTGTCCGGTAATTGTGATAGGAACGTCAATGGCAACCGGCTTGTCTGCGGTAACTGCCAGGAAATCTACATGGAGGCAGTTGTCTGATACCGGGTGGAACTGAAGCTCGTGAAGCACTGCCATGAATGCCTGACCGTTGTCCAGGGTAAGGTCAACGATGTAAGAAGCAGGGGTGTTGGTAAGACCACTGAGTTCTTTTGCGTCAACTGTGAAGAGGACATTGTCAACTCCGTTACCGTAAAGATTGCAAGGAACGAGTCCCTGACGGCGGAAAGCCTTGATGGCGGCTTTGTTTGCGGCCTGGCGAACCTGGCCCTTAAGTGAAAAATGCTGCATTTCAAAAAGTTTTAAAAAGTGTTACTCATCCCTACTGCTGCAGGGACCCATTGCACCAAAAAGCCTCGGGGCTTTTGTTAATGCGGGCGCAAATTTAGGAAAAATATTTTATTGGACAAGACCGGTAGCCTTATTCCAGGCCAAAGTCTTGTAAAATTCATCAAGATAAGCGCTTCCGTTGCACGGAAGGTACATGCTGAAGCCGGAATACACGTCAATCCTGAAGCCGTCGTTGGTGCCTACGCTTGTCGCTGAGGGAAGAAGGAAAGTAGGAGTTGCGGCCTTATAGAGGATGCACTGGTCAAGAGCCTGTTCCAGGATGTTCTTCTCAGAATCCGTGATTCCGGCCTTGATCAGTATGTCCTCAAGGTCATAGAACCAGTGATGGTACGAACGGAAATACCGCTGCACCTTGGATGGATTAACAGCCGCTATCTGGCTGCGGTAACGGGAGAAATAATCCTTGCAGAGCGATGCCACCTTATCCAGTTTGGTGCAGTCAACGAGGGTGATGGTGGCTGAGCGCATTACGCCGGTCTGCTTGTCGTACTTGTCAAAGAAGTCCTTGCAGGCCTTGTACACGTCAGGCTCCCCTTCCAGAAGGTGGGAGGCCAGCGTCTTGTACTGGAAACCGTACTGGAGCACCTCCGCGGGCGAGAAGGCGACTTTGTCACAGACACCGCGCAACTCATATGCGGTCTCTATGCATCCCATCAGGCAGGCGTCGAATACAATATAATCCAGGTGCATGGGGATATTGGCCACAAAGTCCGTCTGCTTCATCTCATAGGAGATCTTGGTATCACCTGAATAAGTGTCTTCCTGGCCTATGGACTTGGTAAGGGGCATCCCGGGTACGTGTTCCGGCTCATAATAAAGCACGGAACCCTCCGGAAGGTCCAGGGAGCGGCGCGGGGCCTGCATGGTGGCTGACGAAGCGCTTGGATTGGAAACAGGGTTGTTATAATATCCCTCCGGCAACCAGCCTGTCGCATGAGAGGAGAACACCATCCCGTAATGGTCTGACTTAAAGTTGTCCTTCACGTATTGAAGGGTCTCTTTCATGACTGAAGGCTGGGTCAGGAATTTACCTGCAGGTATGGTCTTGAGGGTATCAGCCACAACCCCTGTCTTGTCCTTGTAGAGCCTGATCACATAGGATTCCGTTTCCGGCCTGTAGGAGAGGTATCCGTTGGCCAGGTGGCTTACCACCACCAACGCCCTCTTGTCCTTCTTGGCGGGGACGAAACCGGTCTTCAACTCCTCAATGTTGTCTTCAAGGTCACCGCTCAGGGAGTTGCATCCTGCAGAATACAGGATCATCACCCTGTCATACCTGTTCTTCTTGTCACGGCATAACCTGTCGCCGCAGGAAACGAACAGCAACGAAATGAGCAGGACAAATAACAACCTTCCTTTCATACAAGGGGCAAATATACAATTATTATACTAAATTTGCAGACTAAACACCTTTAACCCTTATTTCGGATATGAAGAATTTTGTAGAGGAACTTAAATGGAGAGGCATGATCCACGACATTATGCCGGGCACGGAGGAAGAACTTATGAAAGGCCCTTCAGCTGCATACGTGGGGATTGACCCTACCGGAGACTCCCTTCACATAGGACACCTTGTAAGCATTATGATACTCAAGCACTTCCAGGCGTGCGGACACAAGCCCGTAGCCCTTGTGGGAGGTGCCACGGGAATGATCGGAGACCCTTCCATGAAGAGCCAGGAGCGCAACCTCCTGGACGAGGAGACCCTCGCCCACAACGTAGAGTGCATCAAGAAGCAGCTCGGCCGCTTCCTTGACTTTGACTCCGACGCCTCCAACAAGGCCGTCCTGGTGAACAATTACGACTGGATGAAGGACTACACCTTCATCAACTTCACCCGCGACATTGGCAAGCTCATCACCGTGAACTACATGATGAGCAAGGACTCAGTGCGCAAGCGCCTCAGCCGTGATTCAACCGAGGGAATGTCCTTTACCGAATTCACATACCAGCTCCTCCAGGGCTACGATTTCCTGTACCTGTACCAGAACATGGGCGTGAAGCTCCAGCTGGGAGGCGCTGACCAGTGGGGCAACATCACCACCGGAACCGAACTCATCCGCCGCACCTGCGGAGGAGAGGCCTACGCCCTCACCTGCCCGCTCATCACAAAGGCTGACGGAGGCAAGTTCGGAAAGACTGAGAAAGGCAACATCTGGCTTGACGCGGAAAAGACCACCCCGTACGAGTTCTACCAGTTCTGGCTGAACGTTTCGGACGAGGACGCATGCAAATACATCAAGATCTTCACCATGCTGGACCGCGCAACAATAGAGGCGGCAATCGAGGAGCACCTCCAGGATCCCGGAAGGCGCAGCCTCCAGAAACTCCTGGCAAAGGAAGTCACCATAATGGTACACGGTCAGAAGGAGTACGACAACGCCCTGACGGCATCCCAGATGCTCTTTGGCAACTCCACCTCCGAGGCTCTGCGCGCCCTTGACGAGAAGACCTTCCTTTCCGTATTCGCGGGCGTACCCACCTTTGACATAGCCAAGGCGGACCTTCCGCTCCAGCTGCTCGACATGCTTGCCGTGCGCACCTCTATCTTCCCTTCAAAGGGAGAGGCCCGCAAGATGGTCCAGGGCGGCGGCGTGAGCATAAACAAGGACAAGATTACGGACCTGGACCGCAAGGTCGGCGAGGAGGACATCCTTGACGGCAAGTACATCCTGGTCCAGAAAGGCAAGAAGAATTATTTCATCATAAACGTTAAGTAATGGATAAAGCGCCGTCTACAAGACAGCTCAAGGTTGCCCGCGAGATCCAGAAGGACATGGCGGAAATCCTGCGCAGCAAGGGCATGGCCGCCTTCCAGGGCGCCATGGTCACCGTTAGCGAGGTAAGGGTGAGCCCTGACCTTGCGGTGGCAAAGGTGTACGTGAGCATCTTCCCTTCTGACAAGAGCGCCGCGGTGATGGACATCCTGCAGGAGAACGTCAGGGCATACCGCGGCGAGCTCGGCCACAGGATTGGAAGACAGCTGAGGATAGTCCCGGAACTGGCCTTCTACCTTGACACCACCCTTGACTACGCGGAGCATATCGACCAGCTCCTAAAAATGTAATCCAGTGAGGCTGACGCAGTTCATAGCACGCAGATACCTGTTCGCCAAGAAATCGCACAACGTGATAAACATAATATCGGCGATCAGCGCGATAGGCATGGCTATAGGAACCGCGGCCCTCATCATAATCCTTTCCGTATATAACGGCTTCAACAACCTGATAACGGAGTCCCTGGACATGCAGGACCCTGACCTGCTGGTGGTTCCCACCAGCGGGAAGGTTTTCGTGCCTTCCCACGAAGGATTCGCGTGGATGCAGGAGCAGTCCATCGTCACGGGATCGGGATGCATCCTCAAGGACAACGTCTTCCTCAGCTACGACTCCCGCCAGGGCCTTGCCGTGGCCAAGGGCGTGGAGGACGCGTCGCTGTACAAGGACAGCCTGGCCGTCTGCGCCGTGGGCGCCGAACTGGCCTACAAGATGGGCGTCAACGTGAACTTCCTGTCCAAGCTGGAGATCTACTTCCCGGACAGGACGCGCAACATTTCCATGACAAACCCCATGGCGTCGCTGCACAGCCTCAAGTTGAGCCCTGACCGCATCGTGAGCGTGAATTCCGGCGATGCCAACAACATGGTGTTCCTCCCCCTGGAGGAGTTCCGCAAGCTCCTCGGCTACAAGGACGAGGTGTCCGGCGTTGAACTGTGGCTGGACACGAACGCGTCCAAAGCGCAGGTGCGCAGGTTCACCAAGGAACTTGGAGAAAGGCTGGGAGACGGGTTCCAAATCCAGGACAGGTACCAGCAGAACAGCACCCTGTTCAAGATGATGCGCTACGAGAAAGCGTCCATCTTCCTGATCCTGATCTTTGTGATCATAATCATCGCATTCAATATCTTTGGAAGCCTTTCGATGCTGATAATTGAGAAGAAGGGCGACATTGGAACCCTGTACAGCCTTGGAATGCCGGAGAGGAAGATCCGCCGCATATTCATCCAGGAAGGCTGGTACATCTCCCTGCTGGGCCTTGTGGCGGGCCTTGCCGTGGGACTGCTGTTCGCATTCATACAGCAGCAGACCGGAATGATAAAGATGCCGGGCAACTACGTGGTTGACGCGTACCCGGTAATAATAAAAGGAAGCGATATCGCTATCACTTCCATCTGCGTAGCCGCAATCGGCTATCTTATCGCCATCCTCCCGGCCAGGACTACCGACCCGCGCTGGGAAGAATAGACTTCTAGTACCTGTCCTCTGAAGAAACAGTCAATTTCTTGCGGCCGTGACGACGGCGTGCTGCAAGAACCCTGCGGCCGTTGGCCGTTGACATGCGCTCACGGAATCCGTGCTTGTTGATGCGCTTGCGGCGTGATGGTTGGAATGTCCTTTTCATTATATTATTTTTTTAATTATTCGGATTTGGGAGGGCAAAGGTAAGTCTTTTCAATTTGAATTACAAATTTTTCCGCGAAATATTCGTCATCCAAAACGGAATCTATACGCCAGGTACGGACCTGCCCTTTTTGGAGGCGGAATTTACGCGTAAGATCCGATATTTCAGCGTTTACGTCACCCCCTTTCAGGTACAGGATGCTGCCGTTGAATTTGTCTTTCACCCAAGGATAGAAGTTGTCCAGGGTGGTCACCGCGCGGGAAACTACAAAGTCAAAACGGCTGTCAAGGGACTCCGCGCGGGCGTTGACGCACTGCACGTTCTGCAGCCCCAGGGCTTCAGCCACTCCCCCTGCTACCTTTATTTTCTTGCCGATGCTGTCGCACAGGGTGAAACGTGCCTCCGGATACACCACCGCCAGCGGAATTCCGGGGAATCCCCCGCCGGTACCAAGGTCCAGGACGGAGAAGCCGTCAAGCGTGAGGCCTTCCCTCTTCAGATACATTGCGATGGCCAGGGAATGGAGCACGTGATGCCTGTACAGGGAATCTATGTCCTTGCGGGAGATGACGTTGATCTTGGAGTTCCAGTCACGGTACAGTTCCTCCATCCGGCGGAACCTGTCCAGCTGGTCTCCCGTCAGTGAAGGGAATTCCATGAGGGCGATATCCTTGAACTCCTCGAAACTCATTGTTCTTCCTGTTCTTCAGCCACGCGCATGTCGTGGATCAGTTTGTTGGCCCTGCTTATCCTGGTCCTGACGGTGTTCAGGGGCATGTCCAGTTCCTGGGCTATCTCCTTGTACTGCATTCCGTCCAGAAGGCGCATGCGGGCAATCTCCCGATACAGTTCCGGCAGTTTCTGGACGTAGCCGGCTGTCAGTTCCCCGCTCTCCACCTGGATTATGGAGTCAAGCGGAGTGTCCGTCTGGTCCGGTATGCTGTCCATTATTGTAACGAAGGCGGAGTCATCGTCAAGGTACACAAGGTCCTTGGGATGAAGGCGGGTCTCCTTCTCCTGGAGGTCCAGGGCGGTGTTGCGGGCGATTACCCTGAGCCAGGTTATGAACTGGCTCTTGGCGGGGTCGTAGCTGCCTATCTGGCGGAAAGCCTTCTCGAAACTGCGGGAGCAGATGTCGTCCACGTACAGGTCATCCTGGCGGCGCATCATGGAGCGTATGAAGGTGCGCAGCTGGTCTATATAGGTGTCCCACAGAGCGGTGAACGCCGTCCCGTTGCCTTGGATTGCGGCCTGCACCAGGTCGTTAATGGGCTTCGATCCAGTTTTTTCCATAATTACATTCTACGGTAAGGGGCACGGAAAGTTTTATGACATTTTCCATGCACTGGGTTACCAATTTCTTGAGCGCCTCAACCTCCTTCGTATCCGTTTCAAAGACAAGTTCGTCGTGTATCTGCAGCACCATGCGGCTCTTCATTCCGGATTCCCTCAGTTCCTTGTCAACGGCTATCATGGCCAGTTTTATGATGTCCGCGGCGGTGCCTTGGATTGGGGCGTTGACGGCGTTGCGCTCCGCGAGGGCGCGGAGCGTTGCATTCTGGATATTTATATCCTGAATGTAGCGCCTGCGGCCGAAGAGGGTCTGCACATAGCCGTCCTGGCGCGCCTGCGCTATGGTGTTGTCAATGAAGGCGCGGATGGAGGGGAATGACTCGAAATAGCCGTCGATGAGCCTCTTGGCCTCGCTGCGCGGCACCCTGAGGCGCTGCGCAAGGCCAAACGCTGAGATGCCGTACATTATTCCAAAGTTGGCCGTCTTGGCCTTGCGGCGCTGGTCCGCCGTGACATGGGCCACCGGTACGCCAAATATCTTGGCGGCTGTGGCCGCGTGCACGTCCTCCCCTTCGCGGAAGGCCTTGAGCATATGGCCGTCGCCGCACATGTGCGCCATCACGCGCAGTTCTATCTGGGAGTAATCGGCGGAAAGGATAAGACCTTCAGGGCCCTCAGGAACGAAGGCCTTGCGGATCTCGCGGCCACGCTCAGTGCGGATGGGGATGTTCTGCAGGTTGGGGTTGGAGGATGACAGCCTTCCGGTGGATGTGAGCGCCTGGTTGAAAGTTGTGTGGACGCGGCCGTCCTGCTCGGAAATGTAGTCGGGGAACGGCTCTATGTACGTTGAAAGCAGTTTCTTTGCGGCCCTGTAGTCCAGGATGGCCTCTATGATGGGGTTCTTTTCCGCATATTCAAGGAGGGTTTCTTCATCCGTGCTCCAGGTTCCGCGGGAACTCTTGCGCGCCTTGGGGTCGATCTTCATCTTCTCGAAGAGCACCTCACCTATCTGCTTGGGAGAGCCTACGTTGAGCGCGGGCTCGCCGGAAAGCTTGCGCACCAGCGCTTCCTTTTCCGCGATCTCCGCGCGGAGGGAGTCCGCGAAATCCTTGAGGGATTCCAGGTCAATCTTGACGCCGGCCCGTTCCATGGAGGCGAGCACCCTGATGAGCGGCTCTTCCATCTTCTCGTACAGGCGCACTACGCCGGCCTCTTTCATCTCGTTCCAGATGCGGGCGCTTATCTGCATAATCGCTGCGGCCTCCTTTATCTTGCTGGAAGGCTGCGGGAGGGCGTCCTCGTCAGAGAAAAGGGTGCCGGTGAAATCCCCTTTGGCGCCATCCTCAAGGCTGGTTCCAAGGTAGGATTTTGCAAGGATGTCCAGTTTGTGGGTCTTCTCCGGATTGAGAAGGTAATGCATCAGTTCCACGTCCAGGATACGGCCGTTTAGCTTTACGCCGGCGGCGGCCAGCAGGTTCAGCTGGTACTTGACTTCATAGCCGGCCTTGAGGACTGAAGGGTCCTCAAGCAGGCGCTTGAAGTCAGTGGCGGCGCCCTCGCTGGCAAAGCACTGGTCCTTGTACAGCGTGGCCACGGTCACGCGCCTGATGCCCGCAAAGATGCCTTTGCCGGCTCCGGGCTCGACCACTATGGCGCAGCGCCCGGCGGCGCATACGTGCAGGATCATCTGCGACGGTGAAACCGTCTTGATGTCCAGCTCGGCCGCGTACGCCGCCGGCGCGTCCGCCGGCTTTGACGCTGAAATATGCGATATATGCCTGGTCAGGGAGGCGAATTCGTACTTGGCGAAAAGATCCGCTATCTCCGGGCTGAAATCCATGTTCACGGCCATTTCTTCCGTTGCCGGCTGTATCTCTATGTCCGTCTTTATGGTAACCAGTTCCTTGCTCAGATAGATGTGGTCCTGGGCGGCCAGGAACATCTGCTGCTGCTTTTCCGTCAGTTCTGCCAGATGGGCGTAGATATTTTCCAGGGAGCCGTATTTGCTTATCAGCTTGCCTGCGCCCACCTCTCCTATGCCGGTAACGCCAGGTACATTGTCGGATGAATCGCCGCATATTGCCAGCATGTCAATGACCTGAACCGGATCCAGGATGGAGTATTTGGCGCAGATCTCGCTTATTCCAATGACTTCCGCTTCTCCCCCGGACTTGCCAGGCTTGTACTGCCATATGTTCCTCTGTATCAACTGCCCATAGTCCTTGTCAGGGGTGACCATATACACGTCATAGCCCTCCCTGGCGGCCTTCTTGGCGGCGGAGCCAAGCACATCGTCGGCCTCGAAGCCGGGAATCATGAGCACAGGTACGTTGAGCGCCTTACATATCTGGATAAGCGGATCAAGCGCGTCAATTACCAGCTGCGGGGTTTCCGCCCTGTTGGCCTTGTACGGCGGATACATCTCGTTGCGGAAACTTCCTCCCGGAGGGTCGAATCCTATTGCCAGATGCGTAGGCTTCTCCTTCTCGATCAGTTCCAGGACATATTTGGTGAATCCGTAAAGGATGGAAACGTCCGCACCCTTTGAGTTTACCATAGGGCGCCTCAGAAAGGCGTAATACATCTTGAAGATGAGGGCGTGGCCGTCAATCAGAAACAATCTTCCCTGCATAGCCTTCAAAGTTAATCAAAAAACTTATATTTGCGGTGATGGAAAAAACACAAGAAGATATCAATTTCATGAAGCAGGCCCTGCTGGAGGCAAAGGCCGCCCAGGCGGACGGCGAAGTGCCCATAGGGGCCGTCATCGCCTGCAACGGACGCATCATCGCGCGCGGCCACAACATGACGGAGCGTCTCAATGACTCCACCGCCCACGCGGAGATGATAGCTATCACCGCTGCAACGGAGGCCATCGGCGGAAAGTACCTGCAGGACTGCACCTTATATGTCACGGTGGAGCCTTGCCCCATGTGCGCCGCCGCAACAGCCTGGGCCCAACTGGGCCGGCTGGTCTACGGCGCCGCAGACCCCCGGCGCGGCTACACCCTCTTCTCCCCTTCCCTTCTTCACCCCAAGACCCAAGTCTCAGCAGGCGTGATGCAGGAAGAGTGTTCCGCCCTCGTAACCGATTTTTTCAAGAATAAGAGATAATTTACTATCTTTGCGGCCTGGAACTGAGGTATGGTGTAATGGTAGCACTACAGATTTTGGTTCTGTCTGCCCAGGTTCGAATCCTGGTACCTCAACCTCAATGAAAAGGGCGACCCGTCTGGGCCGCCCTTATTGATTCTAGAGTTTCTGTTTGATTTCCACGATGTGGAAGGCTTCTATGATGTCACCCTCCTTGATGTCGTTGAAGTTCTCGATTCCCATACCGCATTCCATTCCGGCCATGACCTCCTTGACGGCGTCCTTGCCCCTCTGGAGGGATGAAAGGACTCCGGTGTAGACCACGATGCCGTCCCTGATAAGGCGCACCTGTGATTTCTGGAGCATCTTGCCTTCACGGATGATACATCCGGCAATGGTTCCCACCTTGCTGATCTTGAAGGTCTGCTTGACTTCGGCGGTAGAGATGACCTCTTCCTTCTTCTCAGGCTCAAGCATACCCTCGATACCGTCCTTGACCTCGTTGATACAGTCGTAGATCACGGAGTAGAGACGGATCTCGATGCCTTCCTTCTCGGCGGCCTTGCGCGCCTCCACTGTAGGACGTACCTGGAATCCGACAATAACGGCGTCAGAGGCCTCTGCAAGCAGGATATCGGACTCCGAGATGGCTCCCACGGCCTTGTGGATCACGTTCACGCGCACCTGCTCGGTAGAGAGCTTGATGAGGGAATCGGAGAGGGCCTCCACTGAGCCGTCCACGTCTCCCTTGACAATGACGTTGAGTTCCTTGAAGTTGCCAATGGCAATGCGGCGTCCAATCTCCTCCAGGGTCATGTGCTTCTGGGTCTTGATTCCCTGGATGCGGATGAGCTGCTCGCGCTTGTTGGCTATGGACTTGGCCTCGCGCTCGTCCTGGAGGACATTGAGTTTCTCACCTGCAGCGGGGGCTCCGTTGAGTCCGAGCACTGAAACAGGGGTTGATGGACCGGCTTCGGTTACCTTCTGGCCGCGCTCGTTGAACATTGCGCGCACCCTTCCGTAATAGCATCCGCTGAGCATCACGTCGCCCACCCTGAGGGTTCCTTCCTGAACCAGGACGGTTGCAAGGAATCCGCGGCCCTTGTCCAGCGAGGACTCTATGACAGCTCCGCTGGCAGGCTTGTTGGGGTTGGCCTTGAGATCCAGGATATCGGTCTCCAGGAGCACCTTCTCAAGAAGCTTGTCAACGTTGATTCCCTTCTTGGCGGAAATCTCCTGGCACTGGTATTTTCCTCCCCAGTCCTCTACCAGGATGTTCATCTCGGAGAGTTGGCGGCGGATGGTGTCAGGCATAGCGCCCGGCTTGTCTATCTTGTTGATTGCGAATACCATAGGTACGCCGGCGGCCTGGGCGTGGTTGATGGCCTCAACGGTCTGGGGCATCACGGCGTCGTCCGCGGCAACTATGATGATGGCAAGGTCAGTGAGCTGGGCTCCACGGGCACGCATGGCGGTGAAGGCCTCGTGTCCAGGGGTATCCAGGAAGGTGATGCGGCGGCCGTCCTCCAGCTTGACGCTGTACGCGCCAATGTGCTGGGTGATTCCTCCGGCCTCACCCGCGATCACGTTGGATTTGCGGATATAGTCCAGCAGGGATGTCTTACCGTGGTCTACGTGACCCATCACGGTGATGATCGGAGGTCTCTCCACGAGGTCTTCCTCGCGGTCCTCAACGGCATCCTGCTTGATCACTTCGGAGATCTCTGCGGTGACGAACTCAACCTTGTAGCCGAACTCCTCAGCCACAAGTACCAGCGCCTCCGCATCGAGCCTCTGGTTGATGGAAACCATCAGTCCCAGGCTCATGCAGGCGCCGATGACCTTGTTCACGGGGGTGTTGTCCATGAGGGTGGCAAGGTCGTTCACGGTAACGAACTCAGTAACCTTGAGCACGCTCCTCTGGGCTGCAGCCTCCTCCATCTCCTCCTGGGCCCTCTGGGATGCAAGTTCACGCTTCTCGCGGCGGTATTTGGAGCCAAAGTTGTTCTTCTTGCCCTCGTTCATGCGGGCGTATGTTTCCTTAACCTGCTTCTGGATCTCTTTCTGCATCTCTTCCTGCTCGGCCTCGGTCAGAGCGGGTTTGAAGCGCTCGTTTCCGCGCTTGCGGCCCTTGCCCTGCTGTTGGTCACGGCCGTCCTTGCGCTGCTGCGCATCGCCCTTCTTGCCGTTCTTCTGGTCCTTGCGGGGGTTGTTGTCCGCCGCAACCTTGTTCACGTCAACCTTCTGGGTGCCGTGGGCGATCCTCTCGCGCTTCTTTGGCTTTTTCTCGAACTGGGTAACATCAATCTTGCCCAGTACCTTGAAACCGCCTTCTTCACTTGCCTTGGCCGCCGGGGTTGGAGCGGGCTCTGTTACAGGCTCCTGTGAAGGGGTCTCAGGGGTGGCAGGTGCCGGTGCGGGTTGCGGCTGCGGTTCCGGTTCCGGAACGGGCGCAGGCTCCGGCTCAGGTGCCGGTGCCGGAGCCGGTTCAGGCTCTGGAACTGGCGCAGGTGCCGGTTCAGGTTCCGGCTTGGGCTCCGGTTTGGGAGCGGGCGCCGGTGCCGGCTTTGGCGCAGGCTTGGGGGCCGGAGTCTCCTTCTGCAGGATGGAGCTCTTGATGATAGTCTCCCTTACCGGCTCGTATTCATCTTCTTCCTGGGCCTCCTTGCGGCTGGATTTCTCAAGTATCTCCGTGAGTTTGATGTCTACCCTCTCGGAGGCCTCTTTCATCTCCAGGTCCTTGCCGAACTGCTTCGCCACGGCGGGAAGGAAATCCTCCGACACCTTGGCATTTGGATCCGCGTCAACCCCGGCTCCCTGCTTGTTCAGGAAGTCCACGAGGTCCTGCAGTCCAATGTTGTACTTGCGGATAATTTTGTTTAGTCTGATATCTGCCATATAAACCCCTTTATGATTATTTTAGTCTTCGAACTCTTCGCGGAGTATTCTCATTACCTCCTCTACGGTCTCGTCCTCAAGGTCAGCCCTCTTGGCGATGTCCTCTGCAGAGAGTGCCAGAACGCTCTTGGCGGTGTCGCATCCGATGCTCTCGAGCTTCTCGATTATCCACTCGTCAATCTCGTTGGCGAATTCGCTCAGGAGAACGTCCTCTTCCTCAGCGGAGGCGTCCTTTGGAAGCTCCCTCCAGACCTCTATCTCCCTGTCTACCAGCATGCCTGCGAGGCGGATGTTCACGCCGCCGCGGCCAATACCTTTCTTAACCTCCTCCGGCTGCATGAACACCTTCACCTTCTCCTCAGGGGAAGATCCCATGTCTATTGAGGAGATGTGGGCGGGGCTCAGCGCCCTCTGGATGAGCAGCTGCGGATTCGCTGTCCACTGCAGCACGTCGATATTCTCGTTGCGGAGCTCGCGCACGATGCCAAGGATCCTGCTTCCCTTCACGCCGATGCAGGCGCCGATAGGATCGATCCTCTCGTCATAGGACTCCACTGCAACCTTAGCCCTGTCGCCGGGAACGCGGACAACCTTCTTCACGGTGATAAGGCCGTCGCCGATCTCCGGAACCTCCTGCTCGAAGAGCCTTTCCAGGAACTCAGGAGTAACCCTTGAAAGCACGATGTACGGAGTGGTGTTGTTCTTCATCTCCACGCTCTTGATGATGGCGCGCACCTCGTCTGCCTTCTTGAAGTGCTCGCCGGGGATCTGCTCGGACTTGGGGATGCGGAGCTCGTTGCCGTCCTCGTCAAGGATGAGCACTTCCTTTGACCAGGTCTGGTAGACCTCGCCGGTGAAGATCTCGCCAACCTTCTCTGAATATTTCTTGAAAACGTTTGCCTTTTCAATGTCCATGATGCGTCCCTGGAGGTTCTGCCTAATATTCAGGATACCTCTGCGGCCGAAAGAAGAGAGGGGGAATTTCTTGGAGTAGGAATCTCCAATCTCGTAGTCGTCGTCTCCGCTGTCCTCGATCACCTGCTCAAGGGTCATCTCGGCGTTGGGGTTTTCCACAGTTTCCACAATTTCAAAGTTCTGGTAGATCTCACAGGTACCCTTGTCTACGTTCACGATAACGTCAAAGTTGTCTGAAGATCCGTAGGTCTTGGCAATCTGTGTCAGGAATACGTCCTTGAGTACTCCCATCATCACAGGTCTGTCAATGTTCTTCTCATCCTTGAAATCCTTGAAGGCGTCGATGAGAGTGATAATCTGTTCTTTTTCCATTTATAGTGTCTTTAATTATTATTCTTCACTTGCGCGCAACAGTTCGTCTGCCTCCTCCGCGCTGATTCCAACGGAGCTCACGGTAAGGGAGTAATCCTCAATGTTGCGGTCGAAGGCGGCCAGCACGGCCCTGTGCACGTATTCGCAGTCCGCCAGGTCGACAGGGGCTGATTCTTTGTCAATAGCCACGAAGAAGACGTTGTCATCGTCGTTGAAATCCAACTCGGCCACAGTGCATCCGCGCTCCGCCGCGGCCTGCTCCAATACTTTTACAAACTCTGATTTTTCCATAATGCTCATTAAAAAATAGGAACCTTGCGGCCCCTATCTCTTTCACAGGATGCAAAAATACTTATTATTTGCTAAATTTGCAAATAAAGCGCACATACCATGGAATTTACAGCCAAAGAACTAGCCCGGATCCTTAACGGAACCGTAGAAGGGGACGAGAACGCAAAGGCCCGCAGCTTTGCCAAGATAGAGCACGGAAAAAGCGGCAGCCTGTGCTTCTACGCCAACCCCAAATACGAGCAGTACGTATATACCAGCAAAGCCAGTATCCTGCTGGTGAACAAGGACTTCCAGCCAACGGCAAAGGTCAGTCCCACCATGGTGCGGGTAGAGAACGCCTACACCGCCCTGGCGGATCTCCTGAAGTATGTGGCTGACAGCAAGAAGACCAACAGGAGGCACCGCAGCCTCTCCTCCCCCGTCCCCCTCAGCGCCAAGATGGGAAAGAAGGTATTCATAGGCCCTCACTGCAGCATTGGAAAGAACGTAAAGGTGGGTGACCGCAGCCGGATCATGGGCAACGTGTACATAGGCGCCGGCACCACCATAGGTCAGGACTGCATCATTTATCCGGGCGTCAGCATCTATCCGGGAATGGTTATTGGCGACAGGGTAATCCTGCACTCCAACTGCGTGATTGGGTCCGACGGCTTCGGGAACGCCCCCCAGCCTGACGGCTCCTGGGAGAAGATAGAGCACCTGGGTAATGTTATTATAGGCAACGACGTGGAGATTGGTGCCTGCACCACGGTTGACCGGGCACCCATGGAATCCACCATCATAGGCAACGGAGTCAAGATTGACAACCTGTGCCAGATTGCCCACAACGTGCAGATTGGAGACCATACCGTGATGGCCGCGCAGTGCGGCATCGCCGGATCCACAAAGATTGGCAAATACTGCATGCTGGCGGGCCAGGTGGGCATTATCGGGCACCTTACCATTGCGGACCATACAACATTCTGCGCCCAGGCAGGCGTCATAAAGAGCGTGAGCAAGGAAGGCCAGGTGCTGTTCGGCACCCCCGCCCTGGACAGGCTCCATTATTTGAGGAGTTACGCCGCCTTCAAACAGCAAGGCAAAGAATAAATATTGAATTGTCGCATAATTATTGTATCTTTGCTTGATTTATGAAGCAAAGAACTCTAAAGAAAAGCTATTCCTTCAGCGGCAAGGGTCTCCACACCGGAAAGCCGGTGAACATGACCGTCAACCCCGCCCCCGAGAACACAGGAATAGTATTCATCCGCACGGACATAGCCCAGCGCCCTGTGATAGAGGCCAGGGCTTCCAACGTTTCCAAGACAGACCGCAGCACCTCCCTTTGCCAGGACGGAATAGCAGTATATACGGTAGAGCATATCCTTTCCGCACTCACCGGCCTTGACGTTGACAACGCCATCATCGAGGTGGACAACGTGGAAGTTCCCATAATGGACGGAAGCGCACGCAAGTACGCCGTGCTGATAGGAAAGGACGGGACCCTGGAGCAGGATGCGGAGAGACGCTTCATAAACATTGAAAAGCCCATCGAAGTCAAGGATCCCAACGGCGCATACGTAAGGATAGAACCGGCAGAAAAGGCGGACTATGACCTTACCATAGACTTCGGCAAAGGAGTGATAGGAGTCCAGACCGCCCATTGGGACACCGATATGGACTATATCTCCCAGATAGCCCCGTGCCGCACCTTCTGCTTCCTTCACGAAATAGAATTCCTGCTTGCAAACAATCTTATCCAGGGAGGAGACATCTACAACGCTATCGTGATAGCGGAGAACCCCGTTTCAGAAAAGCAGATGAAGCTCTTCCGCGAAAAATTCGGCAAGCCGCAGCTGTCAGTCACCCCTCAGGGCTACATGAGCAACATCAAGCTTCATTTCCCAAACGAGTGCGGACGCCACAAGATGCTTGACCTGATCGGAGACCTCCGTCTTTGCGGAGGATTCCTGAACGCCAAGGTTACGGCCTATAAGTCAGGACATACCATCAACACCGCCGCGGCAAAGGCCATAGAGCAGGCCATAGGTTTAAAATAACTCTTTTATGAACAAGATACACCCTTTAGCTACCGTAAGCCCTAACGCAATCCTGGGCGACAACGTAGAAATAGGCCCCTACGCTTTCATAGACGACAACGTCAAGATAGGCGACAACTGCAAGATCCATCCCCATGCGGTCATATTCTCCTATGTTACAATGGGTAACAGCTGTGAGGTTTTCCCGGGAGCGGTTGTGGGAGCCATCCCTCAGGACCTCAAGTTTGACGGAGAAATCACATATGTGGAGATCGGCGACCGCGTGACCATACGCGAATGCGCGACCATCAACCGCGGCACCAAGGCCAGCGGCAAGGGCATCACCAAGATTGGCAACGACGTTCTCATAATGTCTTACGTACACGTGGCGCATGACTGCAGCGTTGGCAACCACTGCATCCTTGTAAGTTACGTTGGCATCGCCGGAGAGACTGACGTGGACGACTGGGCCATCCTGGGCGGCAGCACCGTGGTACACCAGTTCAGCCACATCGGTGCGCACTCCATGGTGGGAGGCGGCTCCAAGGTGAACAAGGACATCCCGCCGTATTCCCTCTGTGGACGCGACCCTATCTGCTACGCGGGAATCAATATCGTGGGCCTTCGCCGAAGGGGTTTCCAGTCCGACGTCATCCGCAACATCAAGGACATCTACGATACCATCTACTATCACGGATATAACATCTCCGACGGTTGTTCAAGGGTCGAGAACGGATTCCCTCCTTCCGAGGAACGTGACGTGATCCTCAACTTCATCCGCAACTCCAAGAGAGGTATCGTCCGCGCCAACGACCTTAACGAGAAAGGAACCATAGACTAGTGGCACTGCTGAGCATTGCATACTTCCCCCCCGTAGAATACTTCGTCTTGCTGGCGAAGTATTCTGTTATTGAGCTGGAAGCATGCGAGAACTACCAGAAACAGTCTTACCGGAACCGCTGCAAGATATACGCGGCGGACGGGCCGCAGGCCCTGAACGTGCCCGTAGTGCACGAAAACGGCACCTTCAAGCTGCCCATAACCCAGATAAAGGTGGACTACTCCACCCCGTGGGTGACGCGCACGAAAAGGGCCATAGACGCAGCCTATTACAGTTCCGCATACTTTGAGTATTACAGGGACAGCCTATATGCAATACTTGATTCAAAGCCGGAGACGCTGTTCAGCCTGGACCTTCAGCTCACCCGCTTCCTGGCGCAAAAGTGCGGAATAAAGACCGAACTGCGTTTCACCACGGATTACCTCCCCGGTGCTCCGGGACAGGATTTCAGGGAGATCATCCATCCAAAAAGGCCCAACACCATCCTGGAAGACAATAATCTGAAGAAGCCGTACTTCCAGGTCTTCTCCGGGAAATACGGCTTCTTGCCAAATCTGTCGGTAATAGACCTTCTGTTCAACGAAGGCCCCGACTCAATATCCTACCTAAAACCTCAGGCCGACAGTAACAACGGCGTCTAGAGTCCTCCTTCTGGCACTTATTTCAGGAGATTCATATACCAGGACGGTGTAGTCGTCATTGTACAGGTCGTACGGATAATTGTAATAATCAGGAAGAACGTTCCAGCGCAGCGCAAGGTCGATGAAGAACGGGCTGTCAGGCTGTGCGAATCCTACACCTCCGGAATAAGACCGGCGGACGGAGTAGTTGCCCGCAGACAGTTTGCGGCTGTTCTCGGTGAAACCTGCGCGGAGCGCGAACGCGGGAGTGAGCATAAGTTCTGCACCAATGCGGTACTGGTTCGCGACACCGGCGTTGTACAGGATGTCGGAATTGACATCTGATACCATCGGTGAATACTCGGAGGAACCGACACGGCTGAGTGAGTAATACATCTTGCTGTAGTCAGTGTGCTCCCAGTCAAAGCTTACCAGACCAAGTCCGGCAATGGTGTAGGCGACGCCGAGGCCAGCGATGGACGGAGTCCTGAGCGTGTATGCGAAGTGGCCGTCGGCAGCCTTGGTCTCGTTTCCGGTGATCTCGGTAGCCTGCAGGTAAGAGCTCCAGCCGTAGGTTTCCTCAATTGAGAATACGGTAGGGGTCTGATAGGTTGCGGCTACGCGGAGGCCTCCGATCGGGCGCCAGATAACTCCGAACTTGGCGTATACGCCTCCTCCGGTGTACGCTGTGTACTCATACTCCTCGGAACGGCGGAAGCCGGTCTGGAAGAAGCCGTCACGCAGCGATGTCTCGGTGAAGGTGAAGTCGTCCCTGTAGTCAAATACCGGAAGGCCGATGTTGACTCCCAGGTAGAGCTGGTCGAGATAGTTGTATCCGAAGTTAAGCAACAGGTCCGTCTTGGCTCCTGAACGCCTGCGGAAGTAGTCCTGGCCTATCTGGTCTCCCAGTTCCACGAAAATCTCGCCTGTATCCTCGTCGATATACTTGTTCTCGGTAGCACCTATGTACTGGTCCGTGGTTCCGGTAATCTCGTCGATGAGATATGCGTCGAATGCGGTCTGGAGGTCATAATAGCCTGAGTTGCCGTCCTCGAAATAACTGTGGTCTATTCCGTTGGCCAACTGGGCCAGTGCTCCCAGCTGGGAGGTGCTGGCGTTCTTTCCGAATACGGAGAAGGTCTCGGAATAAACATTGGTGGTATTGGCTACGAAGCCGAACGTGATGCTGCTTCCGGATCCCACAGGGAATACCATTGTAGTGCCCACGTTAGGCAGTTTGCCCGTTGTCTTGTTAAGCTGGTTGAAATATTTGTCACCTTCCGGTGAATTGAAGGATGTACCCATCCTGGAGGTGGTGAACCCCGGAGAGAACGTAACCTGAGAGTAGTTGGCGACAGCCGAGCCGGCCGGGTTGATCCCAATCGAGCCCAAATCTCCGCCCAATGCTGAAACTGCGTTTCCGAGTGCCATGGTGCGTGCAGTACCGTAATAGTTGTTTTCTGCCGCAAGAAGCGCTCCGTCCAAGGTCTGCGCCTGGAGGGAAACTGCCGCAAAGAGCAACAGTCCCGCAAAATATAATCTTCTCATAATTGCTGTCGAGGTATTAAATTAAACATTCTGGTTACCGTGGGGCCGGAGCGCGGCTACCTGCCGCGTCCTCCGCCGCCTCCACTGGATCCGCCGCTGTGTCCACCGCCGCCACCGGATGAGCCGCCGCCGCTATAGCCGCCGCCACCGCCGCCGCTGTATCCGCCGCCGGATGAGCCGCTTGAACGGCTTACGGAGCCGGATGACCTGCTGACAGAGCCGGAAGACCTGCTGGTGCTGCCTGAAGACCTGCTTACGGAGCCTGAGGACCTGTTCACGGATGAATTGCCGGAGTTGTAGGATCCTGAAGAGCTGCCGGTTGAGCGGGAGCTTGAAGGAACAGCCCTGCGGTAAGTGGTGTTAGCCGCTGAACCGTTGGTTGCGCGGGTGCTGGCACTTGAGCTGGAAGAAGAAGCAGATGCCGAAGAAGACCTGGTCTGAACGTTTGAGGTTGTTCCGGCGGGCCTGCTGCTGGTTCCGGCAACCCTTGTGGTTGCGGAGGAGCCTGCAGGCAGACGGCGTACGGTAGAAGAACCTGCGTTGCCAGACGTTGCCTTGGTTCCGGCAGTAGTAGCGGTCCTGGTCACGCCTCCGGAAGTGCTGACTGCGGCACGCGGGGCGAAACCGATGTTAGTCCTGTTGGGCTGATTCATGTGGATGCCAGGACCTGCATAGTATCCCGGATGGTGATGTCCGCCTCCGTGATAGTACGGATAGTATGCGCTATAGTAGCCGTAGTAGCCTCCATAGTAGCCGTGATAGCCGTAGTACCAGGGATCGTAGTACCAAGGGGAATAATACCAGGATGAGTAATATGGACGATAGTAGAATGGATCGTACCATCCGCCGTAGTACCAGGGGTCATACCAGAACGGGTCGTACCAGAAGGGGTCGTACCACCTGTAGTGCCAGCTGGCGTAAACGGAGTATGGATGATACCAGCTCCTGTAGAACGGGCTGCCCCAATAGCTGTATCCCCAGTAGGTGTCCCAGGAGGAACGCTCGTTGAGGGTGATTGATGACAGTCTGTTGTTATCGTTGAAATTCAGGGTCGCGGACATGTGCTCGGGAATGAAGAGGGTGTCAACTTTCTCTTCGTTCTTGAGGAAGATCTGTGAGCCGCGGGTCTTGCTGATTAGGTTTTGGGTTTCAGTATCGGGTACCTGAGATATAGGACGGGAAGTACTAACAGCATAGTAAATTCCATCCTGATACCTCTGGGAAGAAGTATCCTGAGCAACCTGGGTCAACGACACGCAGGAAGTCAGTGCGGCGAGAGCCGCCAAGGTGATAATAATGTGCCTTTTCATAATAGAACCTCCTATAATATCATTCAAATAAATTGTATCTTTGCAACAAGCATTTGCAAGAACTATGCAAGTTTACAAAAAAAGTAAGTAATAAACAATAAAATAAAAAAATGGCTAAAGAAGTGACAGCCCGTTCAGAGAATTACTCTCAGTGGTACAATGACTTAGTGGTTAAGGCGGACCTTGCGGAACAATCCGCGGTCAGAGGGTGTATGGTCATAAAACCGTACGGATATGCGATCTGGGAAAAGATGCAGTCCGTGCTGGACGGCATGTTCAAGAAGACCGGCGTACAGAACGCATATTTCCCGCTTTTCATCCCCAAATCCTTCTTCAGCAAGGAGGCCGAGCACGTGGCAGGCTTTGCTAAGGAGTGCGCGGTGGTTACGCATCACCGCCTGATGAATTCCCCAGACGGGAAGGGCGTGGTAGTGGACCCGGAGGCTAAACTGGAAGAAGAACTTATCGTGAGGCCAACCTCCGAGACCATCATATGGAGCGTATACAAGAACTGGATAACGTCATGGAGGGACCTCCCCATCCTTTGCAACCAGTGGTGCAACGTGGTGCGCTGGGAGATGCGCACGCGTCCTTTCCTCCGCACGGCGGAGTTCCTGTGGCAGGAGGGGCACACGGCCCACTCATCGGCAGAAGAGGCTGAGGCTAAGGCTAACGAGATGGTCCAGGTCTATGCGGAATTCGCCCGCAAGACGCTGGCGCTCCCTGTGATCGTAGGTCACAAGAGCCCCAACGAGAGGTTCGCGGGCGCGCTGGACACCCTGACCATCGAGGCTATGATGCAGGATGGAAAGGCGCTGCAGGCGGGTACGTCGCATTTCCTGGGTCAGAATTTCGCGAAGTCGTTCGACGTGCAGTATTCTGACAAGGAAGGAAAATTGCAGTACGTGTGGGCTACGTCGTGGGGCGTGAGCACGCGACTGATGGGAGCGCTCATAATGGCCCACGGCGACGACAACGGCCTTGTGCTTCCTCCGGCGCTGGCGCCAATCCAGGTAGTGATGGTTCCTATCTACAAAACAGATGAGGAGCGCGCCGCGGTCCTGGAGAAACTGGACGCCATAAAGAAAGAACTGGAGGCGAAAGGCCATTCAGTGAAGGTTGACGCAAGGGATACCATCCGCCCGGGATTCAAGTTCGCGGAGTGGGAGCTCAAGGGAGTTCCGGTGCGCCTGGCAATGGGAGCGCGCGACCTTGCCAACGGCACCGTGGAGGTAGCCCGCAGGGACACCCTCACAAAGGAAACGATGGCCCTGGAGGGCATTGCAGAGCACATTGACAGCCTGCTGGATGACATCCAGGCCAACATATACAACAAGGCCATAGCCTTCCGCGACAGCCGCGTACAGAAGTGCGACAGCTGGGAGGAGTTCAAGACTGAGATACAGAACGGCAAGTTCCTCCTGTGCCACTGGGACGGCACGGCAGAGACCGAGCAGAAGATCAAGGACGAAACCAAGGCTACCATACGCTGCATCCCTATAGACAGTTACGTCTGCGAGGAAGAAGGCAAGGACATCTATTCCGGAAAGCCTTCAAAGTGCAGGGTGGTTTACGCAATAGCATATTAGGATTATGAAAAAGAGCATTCTCATAATTGCGGCCGCGCTTATGGCCGCTCAGGCGCTGTCATATGCACAGGCCGTAATGACCGACGCAGAGAAGGCCGCAGCAGCCGCGGCCGCGATAATCCAGAACGCCCCCAAGGCCCAGGAAGAGGCTGAAAAGCCTCAGTACTGGGACAAGAGCATGGAGGTCAACTTCGGATTCAACGAGACAAATCTCACCAACTGGGCCGCGGGAGGATTCAACACCCTCATGTTCACATCTTCCATAGACACAAAGGCCAACTATAAGAAAGACCTCACATCCTGGAACAACCGCCTCCAGCTGGACTACGGTTTCCTGCGCTCGTCAGACAAGCCGGGAGTATTCCAGAAGAGCAATGACCGCATGTACCTTGAGAGCGGCTGGGCGTATAAGACCTCAAAGGATTCCAAGTGGAACTATTCCGCCGGCTTCGACTTCCGCTCACAGTTCACGCGCACTCCGGTCAAGTACCTGAGCAACGAGGACGGAAAATGGTACGGGGACGGTCTTAAATCCGGTTTCTTCTCCCCCGCATACGTCAATCTTGCGCTTGGTATGGAATGGGTGCCCAAGGAGTGGTTCAACATTACTTTCTCCCCTTTCACCGGAGGCCTCGTAATATGTTCGATTCCTGAACTGCGCAAGCAATACGGTATGCTCCCGTTTGACAATGACCCGGAGAAATACCACAGCGTGCTGTTCATGTTCGGTGCCCAGATCAAGACAAACTTCAAGATGACCATCAACGACGTGTTCGCATACGACACCCAGCTGGTGCTCTTCTCCAACTATCTGGACCATCCTGAAAGGCTCCGCGTAAACTGGGACAACAAACTGAGCTGGCAGGTTGCCAAGTTCATAAAACTGGCTTTCAACACCTGGCTGATATATGATCCGCGCGTGATAATCGACGGAGAGGACAGGGTTCAGTTCAAGGAAGCTTTCACCATCAACCTCTCCTACACGTTCAAACCGCGTAAATAAATGAAAATCCTGCTTGCAGTAAGCGGCGGCATAGACTCTATGTTTATGGCGGAACGGTTCCTTGCTACCGACGGAGCCGGCGCCATTGCCGTTGCGCACTGCAACTTCGGTCTCCGCGGCTCGGAGAGCGACGGAGACGAAGCCTTCGTGCGCGACTGGTGCGCGCGCAAGGGCGTGGAGTTCATCAGCAAGCGCTTCGACACGTCAAAATATGCGGTGGAGAAAGGGATCAGCATTGAAATGGCGGCGCGCGAGCAGCGGTACGCCTGGTTCGCGGAGCTTTGCCGCGAACGGGGCTTCAGCTGCGTGGCTGTGGCCCACAATGCGGATGACAACGCTGAGACGCTGTTCCTGAACCTGCTTCGGGGCACGGGCGGGCGCGGCCTGCGTGGGATGCAGGCGCGCGGCACGGTGCCCGGCGCACCTGACGTGACGCTTATCCGCCCTCTGCTGAGCATGACCCGCAAGGAAATCCAGGACTGGATGACCGCCGCCGGGGCAGGCTGGCGGGAAGACAGCACCAACGCAGGGAGCGTGTTCAAGCGCAACAAGATACGCAACAAGGTCTTCCCGTTGCTCAAGGAGATGAACCCGTCGTTCGTGAAGACGGTCACGCGCAGCATGGGCTACTTCTCCCAGGAAGACGACATAGCGGAAGATTACTATCAGGAACACAAGGAGAAAGTTTTCAGTGACGGACGCATAGACGTAAAGGCGCTTATGGGCCTCAAACACTGGGAATACGTTCTCTATAGGATAGCGGAGCCGTACGGCTTCAACATGCAGGCAATAGACGCCATGGCGCGCAGCCTCAAGGAGCCGGGACAGTTCGCCGGTAAAATTTTCACCGGCGAAGGATACCAGATGGTATCGTCATCTGACTCGCTGATTATCAGCGAGATAAAGCAGGGAGAAAAACAGGAGGGGCTTGTGATTGAGCAGGAAGGAGAGTATGGCTTCAACGGAAGCACCATTAATATACGCCTGTATCCACGCACTCCTGACATGGCGCTGGAACAGCCTGTCGGAACGCTCATCTTTGATGCTGAAAAGGTGTCGTTTCCGTTTAAACTGCGCACCTGGCAGAAGGGAGACTGGCTCAACCCGCTGGGTCTGAGAGGCCGCAAGAAACTGTCAGATATGTTCACGGACCTGAGGTTCTCCTTGCTGGATAAAGAGGACGCCATTGTCCTGCAGACAGAATCAATGCCTGAAGGGCATATAGGCGCCCTGATCGGAAGGCGCATCGACGACTCCCTCAAGGTAACGCCGGACACGCAGAAAGTCCTGATGATTAGACTAACCAAATAAAACCATAACGATATGAAACGAATAATCGCTCCAATCGCGGCAGCCTTGCTGCTGCTTGCCGCCAACGCTTCGGCCCAGACATTCAAGGCCCCATCCCCGGAAGGATGGGTCCGCACCTCCGCCACTCAGCGCCAGTCCGAGTTCCCAAAGATGAACAACAAGGGAGAATACTGGTTCCGTTTCAGGGCTCCCGAGACCGCAAAGGACGTGAAAGTGAACTTCGCCGGCCAGGATATACCGGCACAGAAAGATGCTGAGGGCTACTGGAACGTAATCGCTACCAGTCCCAAGGTTGGATTCCAGCTTTACAGCATCGTTATTGACGGCGTAAAGTACAATGACCCGGGTTCAGAGGTTGTATACTGCAACGGATGGGCAGGTTACATTGAGGTTCCCTCCCCTGACGATGACTACTACCTGATGCGCAACGTGCCTCACGGAGAAGTTCGCGAGCACTATTTCTGGTGTGACGTGGAGAAGACCTGGCGCAGGGTTTACGTATATACCCCGGCCGATTACGAGACCAACTTCAGCAAGCGCTATCCGGTGCTTTACCTTCAGCACGGCGCAGGCGAAATGGAGCAGGAGTGGGTGCACAGCGGATTCGCCGCCATCATCGCGGACAACCTGATCGCAGAAGGCAAGATTGAGCCTATGATCATCGTCATGAACAATGACTTCGTTTACCGTCCGGGCGACACACGCGGCCGCCTTGCCATGTCTCCCACCTATTCCGAGAACTTCGACCAGATGCTCATATACGAGTCAATCCCGGACATTGACAAGAGCTACCGCACAATAGCGGATCCTCAGCACCGCGCCATGGCGGGACTCTCAATGGGAGGAATGCTCACCAACAGCGTGGGCCTGCACCACACTGACATGTTCGCATACTATGGAATACTCAGCGGCGGTACGGTTTCAGAGCCGGACATCATCCGCAAGGACATTGTCAAGCTGGTATTCGAGACTTGTGGAGAACTGGAGTATCCGGACAGAATTAAAAATGACGTTGATAAACTCAACGCCATGGGCATCAACGCCAAATACTATGTTTCACCGGGAACCGCTCACGAGTGGCAGACCTGGAGACGCAGCCTGCACGAGTTCCTGCCGATGCTGTTCAAGTAGCGGCTAGAACTTCTTGCCAAAGACGATGCTCAGGAAAGTCATGCCCAGGATACGGATGTCGAACCACCATGAACGGTGCTTCAGATAGTACAGGTCGTATTCCAGACGGGTGAGCATCTTTTCCATAGAATCCGTATATCCGTTCCGGAGAGTAGCGTATGACGTTACACCGGGACGGATTTGGTATAGATAGAAGTACCTGGGATCTACCTTTGCAATCTGGTCTATGTAGAACTTGCGTTCAGGGCGCGGGCCTATGAAGGCCATGTCGCCCATGAACACGTTCCACAGTTGCGGAAGCTCGTCAAGGTGATGTGCGCGCAGGAAGCGTCCCACCTTGGTGAGGCGCTCGTCCTTGTCTCCTGAGAAGAGGGCCGGGCCTGCGGCCTCGGCATCAACTCTCATCGAGCGGAACTTAAGAATCTTGAACGGGCGGCCAAAACGGCCGATGCGCTCCTGCTTGTAGATAGCGGGGCCACCATCCTCCAACTTCACCGCTATCCAGCATATCAGGAAAAGCGGGGAGAAGACTATCAGCAGGATGAAAGCAAGGACGCAATCCACGGCGCGCTTGACAGTGCGCTCAAATGTTGTCATTCCGTCCTCTATGAACTCGCTCTTTGCGGCCACTTCGTTGGCCAGGTTCTGCGAGAAGGTTGCCATCTCGGGATTATCGATAACCTGAGGGCTCAGGATATGGACTCCAAGGTCCATGCAGAAGGAAATGAGGTTCGCCTTGCGCTCTTCAGGATCGTCAGCGGTGAAGATCAGGCACTGGAAATCGGACTTCTCCTTAATCTGCTTGACATCCTCAATCTCGCTGTAAACGAAGACGGGCTTACTCATGATTACAGTGTCCCGGCATTCTGCGCGTGAAGTGAGGAATCCTTCAACCCTGTAGTTGTCAGAGAGTTCCAGGCGGCTTGCCATGGCTACAGAATTATCCCCCACCCCATAGATAAGAACGCCTATACGACGCACTTCCTGTCCAACGGAATTGCGGGCCATGTCAAAGGCAACAACCACAACAAGCCTGAGAAGAAGCAGGAACACAAAGGAGAGCAGGGCGTCCATCAGGAGGACAAGCCACTCAATGCTTAATGCATAATACTTTATGGAACCCAGTAAAACCGCTATGCCCAGACCGACCTCCTTGCAGAGGACAGCGGCGATGATCTTTCCTATGGATTTATAGGAAGAATGCCTGATTACTATCTTGTAGGTTCCTGTAAGCCAGAAAGCAAGGGCCGATGCTGCCGCTGAAAGCAGGAGCCATATCAGGATGAACCTGGTGAGATTTCCGAACGGATCGGACACAAAACGGATAAGAAGCACCGCAAAGAACGACGCTACCAGGGATATTACCATATCCAGGGCAAAAACCATCGCCGGGCTCAGATAATGTCCGCCCAGGTACTTCTTGATCTTGTCTGTAAGTGCCAAAATGCTAATTATTATCTGGCTCCCCTGCGAAGCCTTGCAAAGAGCCCGGCGCGTGAGCGGTCGCGCTCTTCCTCGTCATCGTCGTCAAGGCCGTTGAGAGCCTGTTCATAGGTTAAGTTGCGCGTAACCATGCGGTAAATCATACCCCAGTCAGGAAGGCCGCCAACGTTGCGGTCGTCAATATAAACGTCCGCTATAAGCTTGCGCTGATGCCTTTCGCGCTGAATGCCGTTCTCAGGGTTGTTGCTGTTGACGGCGTAGAACTCAAGCCCCCTCTTGCGGCAGTATTCCACCGCCTCGTCCAGAAGCCTGCCCTCGCGGACGCTCCACAGGATGATCTTGTGGTGCTCCGCAGAGAGCCGCTTGAGCGTGTCAATGGCAAAAGGAATCTCCTTGCCAATTTCCGGGTACTTGTGTTCTACTATTGTTCCGTCAAAGTCAACACCTATTGTCATGAGCGTTTCTTCTTCTTAGTTTTCTTGGATGAATCCTCATCTTCTCCATATCCATAGCCGCTTCCGTAACCATAGCCATAGCCGTAGCCATAACCATAGCCGTAGCCATAGTTGGCGCCGCCGTAGGTCTTGCGGATTTCGGATCCGTTAAGGATTACACCCATATTGTTGAAACGGTTCTCCTGGTACATCTCCTCCAGTGCCTCAAGGGCGCGGCGGTCGATGACGCCGGAACGGATAACGAATGCAGTGGTATCTACAACGCGGTTGATAACCCTTGTGTCAGCCACAATCTCGACAGGCACGTTATCCATAAGGATATAATCATATCTGTCCTTGAGCTGGTTGATGAGATCGTCGAACCTGCTCTTACGGAGGAGTTCAACCGGGTTGGGCGGGATATGTCCCGCAGGAATGAGGTCAATGCCGTCCTGAACGTTGGACTTGATAATGTCGTCAATATTCAAGGAATTGTCGCTCAGGTAATTGGACACACCTGTATAACCATGCTTGAAGCCGAACTTCTTTGAGAGCGTACGTTTACGGAGGTCCATGTCCATCACAACAACCCTCTTTTCACTGTCTGCAAGACAGGCGGCCATATTCATCGCGACGAAGGTCTTACCGGCACCTACATTGAACGAAGTAAGGGTCATGACGTGTGCCTTGTCCTCGTCCGTCTTCATGAAGTCAATGTTGGTACAAAGGGAACGGAAAGCCTCGGTGAATACATTCCTGGAGTTCTTGTTGTATTTGATGAGCTTGCCGTCGTCTTTTTTCTTCTTTTTCTCAAAGACGCTCAAAATACGCTGCAGAACATTTTTCTTGTTAAGACCCTCATAGTCAGGAATCTCTCCAATGAACGGAGCGGAAACAGAATCCTCTACCTCCTTGCGGTTGCGGACCTTGGTATCAATGAACAGACGGGCAATGAGAATAACTGCAGGAATAGCAAATCCTATCAGCAAGCCCAGGAGAATCATCCTCTTGCGGCTAGGATAGATTGGCAGGCCGCTGCACTCTGCCGGATCGATGATACGGGCATTGGTGTCAGCCATGGCCTGGGTGAGAGCATTCTCCTCACGCCTGTTAAGAAGGTACATGTACAGTGAGGACTTGATCTCCTGCTGACGCTCAATTCCAAGCAACTCGCGGGCCTTTGACGGCATTGCGGAGAACCTGGCAAAAGAAATATTCTCCTGAGCCAAAGCGTCATTCCTCTTGACATTAAGATTGGAGACGAGATTGTCCACGCTGCTTACGATACTTTCCTTGAGGGATCCCAACTGCTTGTCCAGATCCTGGATTACAGGGTTGTTAGGGCCACTGTCTGCAAGGAGTTTGTCTCGGCGCAACTTGGTTGCATTATACTGGGAAATCTGTCCTTCAGTACGGAGGTCGCTGAGTCCGGTATCTGCCGGGATAAGGTCACTTGTGGAGCCGTGATCGGAAAGATAATCGCGCATTGCCTCAGCCAGGCGGAGATTGGTTTCTATCTGCACAACTTCCGCACTTGACTGGCGGGAATCGTTCAGATACTGGTTTGCCGTCTGGTTAACATTGAGCATACGGTTGCTGACCTGGAAATTCTCTATCTGGCCTTCAACGTCTCCCAATTCCTGCTCAATGATGATGAGTCGCCCGTTGATGAATTCTGCTGTATTCTGGGCCACGAGGTTCTTGTCATTGATAGCGTCCTCGTTATAAATCTCTATTAGGGTATTCAGGATATCGACGCCTCTCTGGGGAGAAGAATCCTGAATAGAAAGAGAAAGCAGAGAAGCGGCACTGTTGGTCTGACGGATTGTAGTCTTGCCCATCAGAGAAGCGGCAAGGCTGGAAGGATTGTACTTCCTGACATTTACGGTCTGGCCATACCAGCTGGAACCATAATTATTGGTAGGTACCACTATTATGCTTCCAAGCGCCGTTTCCAGGGTATCATTTACTGCTACTGTCTCTTTTTTCCCATCATTGTAAATAAGGGTTACCGTAGACTCATCCTTGGGAGAAACCTGGAAAGTGAGTGAGCGGACATCATCTGGGTCTGTGAAAACCACTTCTACCGGACTCTTTTTATAAAGATTGGTAGTACGAAGTCCGTCCATCTTGGTATACTCCACATCAGCCCTTAAGCGTTTGACAACCATAGTCATCAACCTCTTGGAACGGAACTGAAGAATCTCGTTGGAAACATTGGTCCTGTTGATAAGGTTGTTATAGTTGTCCATCCTTACCGTTGAAAGAGTATTGGAAGGATTCTTGATAACTACGGATGCATCGCTTCTATAAACAAACGGAGTCTTCTGATATTTATAATACTGATAGCCTGCAACCAAGAGCATTGCAAGTACAAACCAGTACCAATATCCCAAAAGATACCAGAATAAATCCAAAAGGTTTACTGATGCGTTATCTGTTTTTTTCTTTGGCATAATACGGGAATTATCTGCTGTTTCTGAAGAGATATCTCCAGATAAAGATGTTGGATATCAAATTAAGGAAACTGAATACATTATTTGAAACCCTGGATACACGCTCAATGCGTCCATCGCTGGCATACTTGTTAGGCTTGATGTAGATGATGTCGTTCTGCTGAAGATAATAAACAGGTGACTCAAAAAGATCTTTAGTCTTAAGGTTAACGCTGTAAGCAGTGCGGAATCCATCCTGATTGCGGATAACCATAATGTCATCAATGAGGGCAGTATTTGGAATTGTACCTATCATTGCTATGGCTTCCAAAATATTCAGACGATCCTTCTCAATTGTATAATTGCCGGATCCTGCCATTCCTAAGACGGTTATCTGAAAGTTTTTGAAATTGGCGGTAACAATAGGGTCAGATATGTAGGACTCTTCCTTGATCCTGCGCTCTACAAAATCCTCAACCTCCTCAATTGTCATACCTTGTATCATAAGGGGACCCAGGAGAGGGAAATTGATACATCCATCCTGATCTACGGTATATCTGAAATCGTTGTCTCTGGCAAAAGAGGATGCCGTTGTAGAACCAGCGCCATCAGTACTGATGGAACCGCTCATGATGTTGAACGGAATTGCCAGTTCTGGCTGTTTACAGCTAACTTTTATACTCAGCTGATCTCCGGGCTGCAAGTGGATTTCCTGCATTGGCAGGACTTCATACGGCACTCCGTATTCCATATCCTGCAGATAAGTCAGATGCTTCTGAACGGCACAGGATGCTGTCAAAAGCATTACTGCCCCTATTAAAGCCCAATTGAATAATCTCTTTATCATATCTTTAACTTACTTTCTACTAAACAGCTGGACAAATCGGTTCCAAGCCAGCATAAGGGGCCGCCAAATTACCTCCCCGGGGACATAACGACATAGCATGACAGCCGATGAAGCATATGATCCCGCCATTTTTTTTCCTGATTCCCTGCCAAAATTACCGCAACCCATTATTAGTTCCGCCAAACGGTCAGTGTCCCGGCTTTGGAGCGGAGCCACCGGCATCAAAGCACAATCCATGCCCAGATACTTTGCCAGCACTCCGTATAGGAGTTTTGTCCAACGCATCAGCCCCAGTTTACTTACTGCCTGCCTGTATTCCTGCTGGGAATACTGCCCGCTGTAATGCTTTGTAGCCAATGCAAGGTCGCATAACTGCCTCCATCCCACTCCCATTACAAGAACATGCTTGAGGATATGGACATTCAGCTGGATCAGATTTGTCAAAGGAGCCGGCACCATGTAATCCGGCCCTTGTAAATAGCCGTACTTGCTTTCAATAGCGGCTATCCTTCTTTTTTTAAAAGGACTGGAGATATCGCACCATTCTCTGTGATGCTCCACCACCACACCGTTCACGGTATAATGATAATCTCCGTCCCCGTCTATCTCTGGAGAGACCCCCTTGGCTTTGACCAAAGAAAGCGCTTTCCGGAAGTTTTCATTTCCCGGCAGATACCAGTCGATATCTCCCGGTGTCCTGTGTTCAGGCTTGACATACATCCTTGCAAGACCCTGACCTTTCAGCAACACCGCCGTCACCCCTTTATTGTCCCAGAATGCCGCCATGGAACTGAGCACGGCGTCAACTCTTTTGTTCCCTCTCTCAATGGCATCTACAGCCATGGCGAGAGGAGCCAATATTTGGAAAGGGGGCCTCTCTTCTGGAGGAAGCAAACCTGCTCCGTCAGAAATCAAGGCGTCTACGGCATGTGCACTGGCCTGCTCCAACAAGGCCGCCCAATCAGTTTGTGTCAGCCGTACAGGTCCAGGGCCGTCCGGAAGGACTCCCCACAAACCTGTCCTGAGCACATACAGGAAAGGGCTATTGCACAATTCCATATTTTTTCCAGTCTGCAAGAAGATCGCGGACGTCATTCTCCGCATCCTGCCGGCTGACATCATACTCTTCACAGAGCCAGGCTACAAGATCAGATTCTGAAAAATCCAGGCCGTATGCCTTCTCCCAGAGCCAGGCTGCCGCCGGGCTAAGCCTGAAGACTTTGTCAAGACGGGCTACTCCCCCCCTTGTGTCTATAAGCATACCCTCGGCGGCAACTGTCCTGAGCCTGAACGCTCTGTTCAGAGTCATTTTCTAGAAGTGATATCCTATGCCGAATGTAGCAACGGGCCTTACATCGAACGGGAAGTTCACGTCGTTCTGATCCTTGTGGATATGAGGATTCATTCCGTTGAAACCGTCGGTGAAGGCTTCTGCACTACCCTCAAGCATGAAGCTGAGGCCGTTGTTGAACATGTACTCAAGGTTGAGTCCGCCTCTGAATCCAAACGCATTTGAAGGGATCTTCCAAGCGTCAAGACCCATCTGCCAAGGGTGGTTAGGATCTGTGAAATCAAATCCGTGACCATATCCAAGTCCTCCGAAGAGAGTCCAGAACCAGTGACGGTCAGGATCGTCCCTGCGGTTCAGGGAAACCAGGAGGTCTGCGAAAGCGGAAATGCTCTTGAAGGTATAAGGATAGAAACTGCTGAGAGCTGTCTCGTTGTGGTTGGCGGCACTCTTGTTTCCTGCATAAGCGGCTGAAAGACGCCATCCGAGTGTAGGAGTGAAGAAGTGACCGAATGCTACCTGGAACTGAGGAGAAAGGAGATCGAGATGGCTCTTCTTGCCAATCTTAGGATCTGTATATGTCCAGGTGTTCTCGTTCATTGAGTAGTTTACACCACCCTGAACGGCAATGAACCAATCCCTCCAGTCAAAAGCCTCAACTACGGGCTCAACAACAGGAGCTACGACAACCGGTGCAGGTGCGGGAGCCGGTGCAGGGGCCGGTGCGGGTGCAGGAGCCGGTGCAGGGGTGAAGAGCACGTTTGCATCGTCATCAGTGATTGAGGTGTAAGTGAAAACAACCTCGCAGTCTGCATAACGGGCCTCAGGATAAGCCTCGGCAAGGAGGGTCTGATAAGGAACACCGCCGCCAACTGACTTGATGGCAGCCTCACGGGCGTCAAGGTTGGGATACCTGTCAATGATGTCAAGAAGCTGGTCCTTAACCTTTACGATTGTGGAGTTGTTGGTTGTCTTGATGTAGTTGATAACCTCATCCCAGCTTTCACCCATTCCCTGTACCTCATAGAGGGACTCAGGGAAGTTGTACTGACGGGCGATAATACCCTTGACGTCATTTGCACGTCTCTCAGAAAGGCCCTGGTTGTAGGAAACTGAAGACTCAGGAGATGCCCATCCCTTGATGAGGATCTTGGACACGTTGAAATTCTCCTTGTTCAGAGTTGAGAGAATCTGCATTGCACGAGCGTTCTGAGAGAAAGAAGTGATGCTTTCAGATACGTTCACAGGATAATGTATCCTGGCACTTACCGTTGTGGTCTCATCCGGTCCCGGCATGCCCGGAGCGGCAGCTGCAATGAATGCTCCGAGGATGCTTACAGAGAGAATCAAAAATAATTTTTTCATTTGTGTAACTTTTAAAAGTATTATAATTTATTGTATATCTCCAAACACTTCTCTATCATGGCCTCTTTGGTAAACAACGCTTTGTAACGTTCCAGGGCATTATTGCAATACTGCTGGTATACGACAGGATCCTCCGTTATCTCCAATATGGCCTTTGCCAGTTGAGGGCCGCTACAGGGTTCCACGTTAAGTCCGGAATAACCGTGCCCGTTAACCCAGGACACCCCCGAACCGGGAATGCGTGTTGCCACAACAGGCTTTCCACAACTCATAGCCTCAATCTGGACTATCCCAAATGCCTCTGTCTTCCATATGCTGCTCAGGCAGAAAACGCTGCACTGTGCGAACATTCCGGGCAACTTCTCCTGAGGGATACGCCCGGGAAGGCTGACCTTGTCCTGAAGGCCTTCTGCCTTGATCTGGGCTTCCAACTCTTCCCTCAAGGGGCCTTCTCCTCCAATTACCACGCGGTAACTGTCCGGAAGGTACTTTGCGGCATCTATCAGATATTTGTACCCTTTATATCCCACCAGGCGTCCTAAGGAGAATACAATCTTGTATTCTGAAGGTTCTGCGCAGGCGTCCGGCAAGGGGTCGACTCCAATAGGCATGTATGTCAATTTATCCTGCACTCCCTGCAGGAAAGGCGATTCACTGACATATACGGGCGATGTTCCCACAATTATGTCAGAATGCCTTACTATCCAAGATTGCAAAGGTAAATAAAATTTTAATAAAAACCTCTGTTTTATTATATCACTATGCCAATGTAATACAACTTTTCCTTTATACCCGCTCAATCTGAGCGCCAAAGCCGCCATAGGGTCCGGATGATGGACGTGAATTATGTCATATTCAGGGCAATGCTTGTGTAAATATGATATCATTGCCGGGGATATCATGGTGGCCGAAGCCTTGAACAGTGATTTGACGCAGATGCAGCGGGAATGCTCCCCCATCTGTATGACCTGGGGCTTCTCGCAGGCGCAGAGCATATCGCAGTCGACGCCCGCACGGCCAAGGCCTTCGGTCAACTCCCACATCACTTTCTCAACTCCTCCCAGGATTGGATAGAATTTACCTAACTGCAATACTTTCATACATCAACTGTTTTAAAGCTTTTGCATCCCTTGCAGGGAAAAACTTCGCCCTGGGAGCATTTGAGGCTACCCCATGGGCATATGGCAGGTCTGCCAGAAGAAGTCTCCCCCTGCCTCCCGTAGAAGCGAGGAATTCGCTGATAGGAAGACCCCATGTCTCCACCCTTGACGGGAACACAAAGGCATCGGCAGCCTTATAAAGGCCGAAAAGGTCTTCCCTGCTCATATATCCGGCGAACTCAATGCTCTTGACATTGCCCCAGTTCTTATATAGCCAGCGCGCATATCTGTTCTCAGTCCCCGATATTGAAAGGACTACCTTGAACTGTCCTTTTCCGAGGTCATTTTCCAACAGCCGCGCCGCTTCGCAAAGTGTCTCGAAGTTTTTGTGACAGTCCGGAGAGGAAGCGTAGAAGAACATGGGAACCGGATATCTGATTTCCGAAGCTTTCACTGAAGACATGTCCGGCAACTGCGGCGGAATAACCCTGAACTTGGATGCAGGGAGATGAAGCATCTTAGCCATCGCATCCCTGAACCATTCCTGCTGGACTATAAGGCAATCATTGCGCCTGACGTTAATCCGGTACGCCCAGCGGGTGAAATTGGCGAACAGCGGCACCTTGGGATCCATGATCCAGTCCCGAGGAATAACTTTCAGGAACGGGAACGATGTATGGCAATACACTTCCTGATGTTCAGCCACGACACGCGGAGTGGTATCGTGCATGGAAAGCCACATATAGACGGGACGTCCATCGCGCTTTGCCAGGTCCTTGGAAATCCTATGCATGGTCACATACTCGCACCAAAGCCGTCTTCCCCAACCTTTTGCGCTCCATGGGATCTCCATATATTCAATGCCAGGATAATCACATAGGGCCTGCTTGTGGACAAGGGCGATAACCTTCCACTCCCCCGCCTCCGCCAGACCGCTGAGATACTTGAGGCAGTCCCTGAGGATTGTCAAAGTACCTCCTTTGCGGATATTGACCGCGGAAACTACAACAGTCCTTGGAACAGATCCGTCCATTTTTTCATTATCAATTGGATGTCAAAGCGGTCGGACGCTTCATATGCGGCGGCTCCCATTTTCTGCCTGAGGGCCTCGTCATCCATCAATTCCTTCAACTTGGCCGCAAGGGCGACAGTATCACCTTCAGGCACCAGGAATCCGCTTACGCCAGGCTCGACGATGTCCTTTGGGCCGCATTTGCACTGGAAACTCACTATGGGAAGGCCGGCGGCCTGCGCCTCCAGCAGTACCATAGGGAGCCCTTCGTACCGTGAACTCATCGCAAAGATGGAGGAATTCAGGTATTCTTTCTTTATATCGGCCGAAGGCCCGGTGATGACATTCGCAGGAACAGGTCCCAGGTCATCGCCGCTGCCTGCTATGCGCAGGGTCCACCCTTCGGTATCGATCTTTTTCCATGCGTCAAGCAGCATGTCAAAGCCTTTCTGGTAGTTGTAGCGTCCAACGGCAAGGACCTGACGGGCAGTGCAGGAAGAGGGCGTCTCAAAAGAGAATGTGCGGGCGTTGGGGATTACTTCAATGTTGTCCAGGCCCTCCCAGTAACCCCTGTCCTCTTCTGTCAGGACCACGAATTTGTCGTAACGGGCCGCGATGCGGGCGTCCTGGCGGTAGCGCCAGCGGTCCGCCAGGGCCCACAGCCCCTTGCGGCCGTACTGCAGCTTCTTGAAGCGGCTGAAATGTATTTCCAGGACCTTGCGGCTGCCGTCCTTGATCTTTGGAAGGAATGAGGCGTCGTTGCAAAACATGCTGACAGTGATGTCCGGCTCTATCTCATGAAGGAGGTTTGCCAGGGCGCAGCGGTGCTTTACCTGCTTGAAGGGATAATGCAGTATCTTGGATGCGAAGGAAGCCCCGTTATTGGCGTCATAGTCAATCCCCAGGTCACGGAATTCGATGGACGGGTCCATCTTGAAGGCGGCCGGCAACCCGCGCTGGTCGGTGGTTACCACAACCACCTTGACTCCGCGCGCCGCCAGCCAGTTGGCCTTGAGGGCCAACGCGCGCTCCATCCCTCCGGAGTTCCAGGTAGCGGCTATGTTATAGACGATTGTCACGTTTCTTCAGGTATCTCTTCCGGTTCGTCCATGAAATCCCTGACATACGCCAGCGCGATAAAGAGGCCCAGAATGAAAAAGCAGTCAGTAGCCACCTTGAACCAAACTATGAAGTTCAGCAGCGTAAAGATTATGAAGAGCAACTGATCCTTGGGATATCTCAAACGGCAAATCTTGCCCGCATACAGGATCATAATGGAGAATATGACAAGGCCGATGACGCCAAAATAGAAAATAAACCTCAGGTAACCTACGTCAGTATTCATGTAGTAACCTTCCGTTATCTCTCCAAGGAAGTTAGGGTCAGCATATGGATTATTGAAATATCCGTCTCCTATTATCCAAGTTTTTGGATTATCCGGGAACACATACATTGACATAAGGGTATCATTGGAACCTACCTGCCAACGTCCGGTCTCAACAAGGCTGAAGAATCCTTCAAAACCAAAACGCAGGTTTTGGTGAACAATGTCATTGGTGTTGTATAACCAACTGAAGACGGCAACCACAAGGGCCAATATACCGACCAACCATCCTATAGTCTTCAGTTTTGAGTATGACACCTTCGCTGACACGAACAGGAAAACGAGAATATATGCCAGGGCAATCAAAGCTCCTACCGTGGTAGTACGGGCAATCATATTGCCAATTATGGTAATGACCATATATGCAAACAGGTACCAAGGAATAAGGCCATCCTTCTTACCTTGAACCTTAACAATCATATATGCACATAATATACAAGCTATTGAATACCTGATGCCTCCCGTATCCAGAGCGGTACAGTCGCCTATTCCATACATTCTGTTTACCGAGTCCAGCCAGCCGGTTCCGGGATATAGCATTTTAATGAACACGTTGACTGATTCATACATATTACCCAAAAGGGCGATAACACATTGAATCACACTCAAGGCTATGATGTAATTTGCCACCACCTCTATTGTGGCTTCACCATGGATCCACCTCAAGACACGTATGACCATATATGCCGCCGAAAGCCATACAAGCATTGAAATAACATATGTAAGATATGCATTGTCTCCAGTGTTATTGTATGACATGGCTACGTATGAGGCAAGACTGACTCCGGTTGCCATAACAGTCATCAGAACCATCTCCCGGCTGAATTTGAAAGTCTTGTTCCTCAAACTGGTAATAACAAAGACTGCCAGACCGATAACGCCAAGTATGAGCTTGGTATTTGTCCTTCCCGTAAATGTAAATTTGGACGAGAAGTAAAAGAAATCGACTATTAGGGCACAAAAGATTACCTTGAATAACTTTCCCATATCACTTAAAGACGGTCCCGTATATAAACTTATTCACTATTCTATAATACATCTTCACATACCACCACTGCCCTTTTGACGCCATTACCTGCAGCATGCGGGTACGCCAGGGAAGATCCGGATTTGCATTTACATATCTGTCGGCCTCCGGATACCATTCGCTCCAGAGCCGGTACATTTCCTTGTCGTCCGTAATAAGGAACGGCAGCTTTATGCTAAGTTTGAACAAAGATATTTCTTTTTCCAGGCTGTTCCCAAATTTTTCTTCAAGGAATGACACAGTCCTGTCTACATTATATCTTATATCGTCCAGTTTTTTCTGCGATCGGGAATTGGAGTATGCACCCTCGTTAAGCTTAACATAATGATAGAGCGCCTCCGGAACGTGAGCGGCCTTGTCCGCCATTGCCGTCAGCATTATCATTGTCATATCCTCCCCCATCGGATGCCCTTCCGGGAACGACAGGCCGTTATCAGTGTATAACGACCTCCTGACCAGTTTGTTCCAAACATTATACTTTGTCATCCCTCCCAAGAAGCCCCTCCTGAGAAGCTCGTCCGCGGTTGAATAATCCGGATTGGACATATACCGCTCATTCTTCTCAAAGGATAGATAGAAGTCGCAGTACACTATGTCCGCATCCTTTTCCTCTGCTGCTTTCAGCATTTTTTCAAGCATATCGGGTTCAACCCAGTCATCACTGTCACAGTGATATATGTAATCTCCGCCGGCTTCTGCCAATCCCGTATTGCGGGCGGCAGGCAATCCTTTGTTAATAACGTGACTGACAATCTTCACAAAGGGTTCCCTTTGAGGATACGCCTTAATCTCCTCTCTAATTATGCCGATGCTGTCGTCCGGCGTCGCATCGTCCACAAATATGAACTCGACGTCCTGCAGCGTCTGCCCCATCAGGGAGCGCACGTTCCTCCGGATGAACGCCGATACGTTATACACCGGGATTATGACCGATACCCTAGCCATTGACCATCTCCTTTATTTCATTGACAAGATCCATGTCTTTACTGGAAAACTTCCTGGCGAACCACCTGTCCGAGCCGCGCAAAGCCGGAAGGTCCTCCTTGGTTATCGGTAAAAGGTCTCCGTCAATCCATTTGATATACCTTAGATTTCCATCAAATTCAGTATCCGCCTTCCTGACCTTGTCCATAAAAGGAGAGTTGGCGCAGACAGTCTGGATGAAAAGTTCATCAGGGCAGAAAGTATGATGGAAAAGTTTCCGCACTTCCGGTTCCCGGGACAGGATATACTCCACAAAAGCCTGGGTTACACTACACCATTGGGAGCCTTTCCTCACCTTGACATCCGTCCGTCTGTACCCAACCAGATCCTGAATCTTTATGAAAGCCTTGCGAACGGCCCGTTTTACAATCCCGGCGCCTTTGAACGCCTCAGGATACAGGAAGAAATGCTGGACGCGATAATCCAACTCAGACTGCGGCGCATCCGCAAATGCTATGAACTCGGTCCCAGCCATTTCCATGCATTCTTCGTGAATATAATCCTGGGATTTTATGGGCAGGTCCGCTCCGGATATCAGATGATAATAGCTGTAAGGACCATTCCTGTAAGCCGCCTTGAAAAGATTATACTCCGCCACTACCATGCTGTACGCTCCCCAGTTGACATTAACCCGGTCCTGAATGAAGAAAAGACCTGCATTATTGGTCTTGATTCCGGGGATCTCGCCGGCTTTCAAGTCCCAATGGACATAAATGTCATTGCGCGCATCGTCCAGGCATTCCAGCAAGGATTGCAACAGCGGGACATCATTATGAGCCAGTATGAGATACGAATGCCTTACCATTTGAATTGTTTGTATTCAAAATGCCGTGTACCCTTGAGGATCCTTTTTATTACAGCCCTGTAATATGAATGAAGGCGCTTGCCAAGACTGAGGTTCTTCCTGATGAAACCTGTATATTCAGGTGATATCTCAGTGCCAAAGTCAAGCCTGTTCTGATCCGTAATATGAGGATAGACAGCCCAAAGACTAATCCCGGCCTGCCTTATTGAGAACCAATCGTCCGCAAGGTGGGTGCGGTCCATTGAGAGCATTACCTTTGCCGCAACCCTGTTCAGCATATATGCCTGGGCGCAAACGGCTTCCCGCACTTTTGCCAGTCTATACTTCCCGGAGAAGGGCTTCCTGCCCGTAAACCAATAATCTCCTGAGAACAGGACAATGGCAGGTTTGTCTGTGCTCAACAGGTCTCTAGCTGCAACTAGGACTGAAGCGGGATCCTGGTCCTGGAGAACAAGGTCGTCTTCCATGATGATGGCGACGTCCTGGTCACTGTCAATCAAGGCCTGGGCGCATTTCAGGTGGGACAGGGCACAGCCTACCTCGCCTGCACGCAGGATTCTTCCATAAATCCTGAACGCTCCGTTCTGGTCGAAAGACTTCTCCAATTCCCCAACTGTCATCTGTTTCCCATTGACAGCATCTATGAAAGCGACATCCAATATATCAACCGGAGACAACAACTCTGACATATATTTCCGCCTGTCCGCGGATTCCTTCAGATTAATGACGTATGTACGGATCTTTTTCATATCAACTGCCTTTCAACCTTTTCAATCAATTCTGCGCTTTTCTTTCCGAATTTCCTTGCAAAAAGGCACCCGGATGCAATCATATCCTCATAATCCTCCACACCCAGCACTTTAGGGCTATACCTGCGGAATTTCGCATACAGCAAATCCGGTACAGATTCATACTCCAGTCCTCCCTTCTTCAACAAGAACGGGATAAAGAACTCATCACAGCAGAAGGTATGTCTGAACCGCTTCAGCACAAATTCTTTTTGCTCCAGGACATAGTCAACCGCCTTGTCTGACAGGGAACACCATTGGCTTGCTTTGACCTCTATCCCTTTGACCTTCCTGACCGGAAATGGCTTCTGCAGGAACAGTATCGTCCTCCAAAGGAAGTTGGCGGCTTTCTCCTTGGCCGTTCCTTTGGGTGCAAGCGAGTGGACAAAGAAATGATATCTGCCTGTCTTATACTTTATCTCTTTCTCATTTGTCTCCATGGTCATCAGCAGGGACTTTGGATAATGAGAATCCATGAAAGAATGGATATAATCCTGAGTCTTCAAAGGGAAATGGACTCCGGAAACTATATGATAATACTGATAGGAGTCATTGTCCTTTGCCGTCTGCAGTAACAGCAGCTCGGCCTCCATCAAGGAAGAATCTCCCCAATATGTTTTTATGCGGTCCTCCAGAATTGTCAACCTTCCTTTTGTCATGTCAAATGACGGAATTGACTTCACTCTCTTGTCTATGTGGACATAGACGTCATTCCGCCCATCATCCAAAGCTTGTATCAGATGTCTCAGGACACCAAATTCACTATGGGCGAGTATGAGATAGGCGTGTTTCATCTGGACATCATACCTTCTTGAGATATGTTTTCATGACACTCCTGTAAAGTGAAGGATTCCTGACAACGAAGATGAGTTTCTCACTTGGCCCAAGTTCCTTCCACCTTCCTTTGAAAAAGGAGCGTGTCTCCTTGAACCAACTGTCCTTATAATCAACGTCGCCCCCCTGAAGCATAATGTATTTCAACGCATTGAGACGGGATTTATAGACCAGCATCTTTATCTTCTCAAAAGAATCATTCCCCTTACACTTTTCAAGGAAGAGTCTGTCAACGACTCCAAAGTAATACTTCTCATATTCCAAGGTGTGCTTGAATGTCTTGGTCACCGAACCGGCATTATTAAGTGTAGGCAAATAGACCTGATGATCAAGTATCCTTACTTTGTTAACGTTCAGGGCATAAAGGGAATTCAACAGCAAGTCCTCTCCCATAACCAGGCGGCGGTCAATGGCATATTCCAGTTCTTTATAAAGCCCTGTCTTGAACATCTTTCCCCACAGTTCAGGGCCCACCTGACCTTTCCACAATGATTGCAGATACTCTTCCCCATTGAGGACAGCCTCCTTTTTACCGGTCACCAAAAGATCGTAATTGTCCGCAAAGCAACCTGTCCAATACAGAAGGGCGTCCTGAGTCAGTGCATCATCGGCATCCAAAAAAACCAGATACACACCACTTGCCTCGTCAACACCTTTTGCCCTTGCGGAGTTGACGCCCCCGTTAACTTGATGGAAGACCCTTATCCGAGATTCTCTTTCAGCGTAGGCGTCACATATTGAAGGCGAGGAGTCAGTGGAGCCATCATCAATGATGAACAACTCCCAGTTATGATATGACTGGGCCATGACACTCTCAATCGCAGCTGCCAGGTACTTCTCCCCGTTATAGACAGGAAGGACAATGGATACTAATGGATTTGACTCGACCGACATCCTATCTTAAAGCGCGCCTGATCTTTTTCCTTATGGTCCTCATCACCGCAAGCCTTTTCCAGTAATAGGAATCACAATTCTCCTGATTCAAATCATTCAGGCCGTTGTCAGACGGTGTGATTCTGAACTTGGGGATATCAATCATTGAATAATACCGCTCATCTTCTTCATCCAGGATGACGTATGCAACCACTGTCTTTTTCCCTTTCATCTCTTTCAATCCTGTTTGCCAATCCTTAATTGCAATAGCTTTTGTCAGACAATGGATAAAATGCACTTCAATGTCAGTATCATCAACTATACCCACTGGATAGAAATCATACCCGGCCGATGAGTGCCTGGACTGGTTCTGGGGGATGAACTTCAACTCCAGATCTTTTCTTTCTTCAAGCAGTTTCAGAAGACGGGTAAAATCATCACCATACATCTTTGCGTTCAGAAGCGGCGTGGAGGGCTTCTGCATAAAGAAATCGTAATAATGCAATCCGAGAGCCCTGTTCGATATCACGGCGACATCCCTGCAACCCTTGGAGCCAAGTTTCCTGTACAATGAAGCGACCTTCTCCTTCAGCCTGATCCCGCCTTTCTTTTTCTTTGACGGTTTTGGCATCCAGGAAGCGGCAAAATGATGGATGGAAAAAGTGTTGGGCGTTACCGTAACAACTCCGTCATTCCATTTCTTGGGGCTGAAGTAATCTACCGGAAAAACATTGATGACACCCGGATCAAAGCAGAATTGTGCTTTATCCTTGATAAGGTTGTACTGATAATTGGATTCAATACACCAGCGTAAAAGATATGGCAAAGCTCTCAGGTCCTTATGCCCGTCCTTCCCGATAAAACTCTTCTTGTCATATCTATCCAGCATCAACTTGGCCAACGGCCATCCTTTCTCGCTTCCCATAGTCGCTGCCTCAACACCTGAAGGTGTATTCTCCTGACCTATGAAGTATGGCAGATCAAGCAGATCATCGAATGGCTTCACCACCTCGACATCAGAATCAAGGTAGATGCCTCCATAATGATACAAAGCATACATCCTGATATAGTCGGCGGCAAACGCATACTTCTTTGCCTCAAAAGCCTGTTTGACCCAAGGGGAAGAATCGAGGTCAAACCTTTTGGTGTCCCACAACACAAGTTCATAATCCGGAAGGATACGCTTCCAGCTATCAATGCAACGCTGGATGCTTTCCGGATATGGATCCCCGCTAAGCCAGCAGTAATGAATAATCTTTGGTATCATATTACTTAAGACAAGGCTGATTCAAGGAATGAAATACTCTTTTCACGCAATGAATCCAATTGGGAAAGCACCGATGGATAATCTATATCTTTCTCTACCACGGGCAACGGGTCCGCGATATCTATCAATCTGTCCTGAAGACCCAGGTTATCAAGAAGGGTATGGAAACGGTCCGCACCCCTCTTTCTGTTGATGAAAGACAGGAACTGTTTCTGAAACAGTATTGAAAACAGGGTCCCGTGATATGAGTCCGTAACAACTATTTCCGCATTTCTTATCGTGCTGACCCATTCTTCAATGGAGCATCCGGATCCGGAAACAGTCATCTCCTTGACCTCCAACCCTTTAGCTCTTGCAAGAGCATGTATGTAAGAATTCTTCCTGGAATCCTTGTCAAGGACATAGGCGGCCAGATACGGACCGTTCCCGGAAAGATTATCGTCACTGATGCTGTCATAATCCTCGGCAGACATAAGCAGCGTTGGATCAATAACAACTTGGGCGTCAACTCCAAGACAATCCTTACATAGACTGACCGCTGAATTCTCTCTCACTGAAACTGCATCAAAATGCTTGATCAATTCTCTGACAACCGCTGTCCTGTCTTGAGGATAATCCCATTTTTCCACGCCAAATGAAGCCGCGTACGAGATTTTCCTGCAGTCAGTATTTTTAGCAAATCCAAGGAACATATCCTCCAGCCAATGATGATTGTAAGAATAACGCCACACCTGGTCACTTCCCACAATCACGGCCTCTATCCCGTTCTTCCTCAGCAGACGCCTGGTGTAAGCTGAAACGGTCTTTGTAACTTCAATGTTGTTCCTGACAAAGGAATCTATGTTTGAAGGCCGCTCCAAAAAGTGTTTGTAGGGCTTTATTGGATGACGCTTTTCCGGCGACAGATAACAAACCAGGGCTTTTCCTGCATAAAGGAGATAATGTCCGAATGAAAGGGAAGGCATAAAATCCAGCGTGACAGGCTCATGACCCATCTTTTTCAGGACTTGCTGTAAAGCATAGTTCTGAAGGATACCGCCGTAATTAACATACAGTGGCTGGGTAATTATTCCTACTTTCATTTATTTTTAAATTTCCAGATCCGGTCCCCTATCTTCTTGATAAAGGGGTATTTGATCTTTAGGACAGTCCTGCGTACAGACTCATCGTAAGCTCCGCATTGCTTCAACTTGCTGATAATACCCTCAAGCCCTTCGGTTTTCTTATAATACTGGAGGACCCTGAGACGGTTCTTGCAGTCATATTCCGTAATCTTGTTCATGAACCAGGCTTTCTGGGCCTCGTCAACCCTGAGCCTTTCAGATATGCTTGTAAGCGTTTCGTTGGCCACATCCAGGATATGCATCCTCTGCCCGAATGTTTTCCTCGCCTGTGAATGGCTGTCCTTATGGGTGACATAGTAGCCAAGGACCTCAGGGATAAAGGCTGTCTTGCCGCCGAACATGATAGGAATGAACAACTGATAGTTCTGCCCTATCTCCCTGGGAGTTTCAATCTGCGGCGGGTCAGGCATGGCATCCCTGAACATGGAACTTCTAACCATTGTGGAGCACGTGCAGGTACTGCTGGAATAACCTTTCAGAAGGTCTTCTATCAATGGCCTCGGGGCCGGTTCAAATGCAGCCTCGTTAATCTGCCCAACTTTCTTGTAGTCAACGTCGTCAACAAGGACAGTCCTTCCAATGACCAGGCCCAGTTCAGGATCCTTTTCAAAGTAAGCCACCCTTTTCTCTACCGAATTGTCAGGTATGTAATTGTCGGAATCAGTCCAGTTCAGGTACTCGCCTTTGAATATCTTCAGGCCTTGGTTGATTGCGGCGCTCTGCCCCGCGTTTTCCTGATAAATGTAAATGAACTGATATCCCCTGGCCTTAAGTTTTTCTCCATAAGCCAGGGCCATCTCCTCCGTCCTGTCCCTTGATCCGTCATTCACGAATATCACCTCTATGGCAGGATAAGTCTGGGCAAGGATGGAATTGAAATACCTGTCCAGATACTTTTCTCCATTGTAGCAGGGCGTTATTATGCTTACCAGCTTAGCCATTTTTCTTACGAATTTTGGACCATATATCTTTTGCCTTCTCGATCACGGCCGCCCTCATAGGTTTGTCAAATACTATGAAGAAAACGGTAGCACATACAGATATCGTGGATACCGTGCATACTGAAAGGAAACGCCACCAGGATGAACCGTCAAACTGATAGTACACCAGTGCAGTAAGGGCTATGGATATGGCCGCGGAAGCCAGATCCGGAAGAATTGTATTCTTCAGGAACATGCCCCTGTCAAACTCAGGGATATTCTTCTTCACTGAGTGAAGATTGGAAATAACAACGAACAGCAAAAGGAAGTACTTTGCGACATAAGGTACGATGGGGCTCCATCCTAACCACAAGAAGACATATGTTATGGGGACCACTGAAACCCAGATCGATCCATTTACCACACTCATGAAACGGATATCCCCGCTTGCGTGAATCGCATAAACCAAAGGAAGGAAGATGGCTACCAGCAAACCGAATCCCAGGCCCAGTGAACAGAAAATCGCAGAATATTCCGGTGGATTCTCAAGCCACAGGTCAATTACAAACTGACTCTCAAAAAAGAATGGGAGCGACAACAGCATCAGAAGGGAATACGAGTATTTTGATGCCGTAATCATCAGTTCTTCCATCTTGCGGATATTGCCCATCGCATATGACTTGACAATAGGCGGTTTGATGGCGGTCAGGAAATTCTGCGAGAAGCCGTTCACTGCAGTACAGATCACTCCTGCTTTTCCGGCCGCGGAATTGATGGCCGGGCCAAAGAACATGTTCAAAACCACGCTCACACCCTGGTCCCTTGCCATGGAACTGAAATTGCCCATGAGGTCCCAGCTGGAGAAAGACAGTATAGGTTTTATCAGATTCCAGTCCTTGACGATATGGAAATGGCACTCTTCGAAATGGCGTATACAATACACCCTGTAGATCATGCGGACAAGGGTCCTGACACATAGAACCAGAATTCCATAAGTGATCAGTTTATCCATTGGGGATATCTTGATCAGATAGCATATCAAGAGTTTGAGCGTAACCTCAAGCAGGCTCATGTATGCGAACGTTCCCATCTTCTCGTGCGATATGATGGAAGCGCTGTAAGGGACCTGCGTGATGCTCAGAAGTGTGGCAAAGGCCGATAACTGATACACCACTTTTGCGGCGTGCATCCTGTCATCGGGAATAACCAGCTTCTTGTCCAGGAGCCACAGACCTACCGTCTCCAAAAGGATCAGAATGACTATGGCAAGGATGATATGAACCATCAAGGCGGCTGAGAATGTCTGCTTCAGCCTCTCTTTGTTGTCCTTGCCCAGCTCATACGTCAGGAATCGTGAGGTGGCTCCGGACAGGGCGCCGTTGAGGAACATGAACATACCCACAGCGCCGCCGACAATATTGTAAATGCCGTCATCAACAACCCCCAGGACGCTGAGGATTACCCTTGACGTGTACAGCGACACGGCCATGGTAAGAGCCATGCGCATATACAGCATCAGCGTGTTCTTTGCTATCGTCCTATTTGAGGAAATCTCTGCCATTTTCGCCTAAATGTTCAGTCTTTTCAACAATGTCTTGTCAATCTTCTGCCAGACAAAGATCCTTATCTTGTCCAGCAACACACAAGCCATGAACACTACTGCCAGGAAGCACAATATCAAGATACTCCTCAACGCAACGGGGTAATTGGAGTAGATATGCCAGACCGCATCCTGGAAATAGCGGAAGATAAAACCGTTGATATGGATTATATAAACCGCAAATGCAGATGCCGCTATCCAGTTTATCGCCTTTGAGCATGGCATATCAATATTGACAAAAGCCATGAGCAATGCTACGGAAGAAAGGATTATGACTGGATTGACATGCGAGAACGTTATTTTTACCGCATACTCCGTATGGAAATCCATTCTGACAAGGAACCATATGAAGAACGCCAATACCAGCGACAGTCCAAGATATGACAACACGCATAACTTCTCCCGGGAAAGGAAGCTGATGGGATAAAGCCTGAGATACCTGGCCAGCAGGTACAGGCCGCAGAAGGCCACCACAGACGCCCCGTAATTGAACTCCGGAGCCGAATCACTCCATCCATATATCGTCTGGAATGCAAAGAAGCAGATCAACACAATCTCAAATGTCCGTTTGGACGCCTTCCCCACAAAAGCATTCAGGACTGGGGAAAGGATAAACAGACAGATATATGATTTAACAAACCAATAGCATTTCGTAATCATGAACGCCTTGAACACAGACTTCAGATGTATGGCGCCGAATCCCTTTACAAGTCCGAAAATCAACAGGATCGATATGGTAAAGAACAATACCTGGAAAAGCAGCGAGAACAACTTTTTCAACGTTGGCTTTATACCGAACCAACCGGAAATAAGCACAAAGACATCAACAGCCACGAATGAAAGGCACTGAACCAAGAAACGCACAAAAGTATTACCGGGTGCTGCCAGACATTCTACTGTATAAGGGGTGCCTATGCCCAGAAAATTTGCATGCTGCACCAATACCAGGAACATCGCCAGTATTCGCAACAGTTCAATATTGGAACTTCTTTGAGATGAAGTTGTCATTTCTTTTTTATGTCAGATAGGACGTCTTTCCAGAATTCTTTATTGTATGCAATGCGATCCTTGAAAGACGCAGTCTTTATATAATTCCTGAAACCGGTTTTGAATCCACTTCTCCGCAAGCCCTGCCTTTTAACTTCCTTGCAGATTATAAAATCCCACAGGGCGTCAAAGCGCCAGTCAATGCCTTTCTGATAGTTCTGGCTGCGGTACGCCTCAACGGTCCTTGCAAGGCCTTCCTCCAGGGAAATCTTTTGTTTGAACTCCGGAATCAAGGCTTTGATCTTTGAGTTGTCAATCACAGCATCGTACGCTCTTCCGGCAATCTCCCCTTCCCTGCCGGGGCAATACTTCTTCAGCCGGGCCGAAGGGATGTCCAGACGGATCACCTCCTTGCCCAGGACCTTGCCCAGGGCATCCAGCACCTCCGCCCAGGAAGAGGGAGTGTCTCCGCAGATGTTGAAGGCCTGACTATACGCCTCTGTATTCCCTATAAGCCCGATAACCCCTACCGCGAAATCCTCCACACGAATCATATTCCAGCGCGCTGCACCCCCGTCCCAGGTAATGACCGGCTTCCCAACCAGAATCCTTGCAACCAATGTCCAGTGATAGCCATAAGGAGGCATTAATCCGTATGGAATCCTAGTATCATCATACGTTACGCAAGGGCGGACAATGGAGTAACTGATCCCATATTCTACCGCTTTCTGTTCTAGATACTGCTCGCACTCCCATTTGTCGGTGGAATAATTCCATTCCTTGAATCCTTTTGGGGAATCCTCCGTCTTGACGCCGGGAATTGAAGTGTCATATACACAAGCCGTGGAGATAAAGACATATTGCCTTGCAAAGTCCTTGAACAATTCCAGGCTGTATTCAATCTGTTTCTTGTTATAGCACAGGAAGTCCACCACTGCATCATACATCCGGCCCTTGAGAGCGTTGCGCAGGTAATCCGCATCCTTGATGTCGGATTGGATCAGTTCCACACCCTGCGGTATGCGCCCTTTCCTTTTACCTCTGTTTATAACAGAGACATCAAGGCCTTTATCCAAAGCCTCCCGAACCACTGCGGTGCTCAGGACCCCCGTACCTCCTACTATCAACAACTTCATGCTACTTCCACTCAACATCCTGATCGATAACCTTGGCAGGTACTCCCGCCACCACGCTGTGCGGCGGCACATCCTTGGTGACCACCGCTCCGGCCGCAATAACGGCTCCGTCGCCGATGGTAACTCCCTTGAGAATCATGGCCCTCTGGCCTATCCAGACCCTGTTTCCTATCTTTATGGGAGCCGATACCTGATATCCTTCCTTCAAAATCTGATGAGCGTCATATGAACGGATTATCACATCCCTTCCAATGAAGCAGCCATCTCCAATCTCAATCTTGTCCCCACAGGTGATCTGCACGTTCTCGTTTATGAAACCGCTGCCCTTGATATGGAGAGTCCCTCCTTCAATCACTCGGATATAACTGCCGGCAAAGACGGAGAACGGCTTGTCCACCTGCATGGTCGCATCCTTCTCCAAAAGGATCCTGGTCTCCAGCCTGGATTTCCTCACCTGCTTGACTCCCACTTTCACGCGGTTCTTCAGGATTAGTTTCGAACCCGGATCCAACTGAACCACAGTGTACTTCTGGTTCATGAGCGGGGCGCTCGTCCCCTTCTTGACCTGGGATGATAAATAGTTGTACTTGATGAAGGTCGCCCATGCGGGGATGGACAGCCCCAGGTCTGAAAACCTGTTACGTATCTTGTCAAATATCTTCATATACTTGTTTAACTCGGGACGCCCATTGCCATTGGGGAAGTACTTGAGGGCAAGTTTGTCAAACGGCATGGCGTCCAGATCGGCAAAGAAACTCTCCCTTGTCTTGAAGGCGGAGGAAAGAGAGTGATTCATGGCAGGATTGCCAACAGACGCCTCCTTCTGGGAAAACTCCTTGTAGACTATATCTCCCTTGACGGTGTCAAAGAGAGCCGCGCCCTTGTCGGAATTGATCATAACCATTGACGTCCCTTTATCCTGATCCATCGAAGGATCCAGTTTCTCTATGCCCCAGAAATCGGCAAGGGTTATGTCCGCCTTCTGGGGGAAGCACTTGAACTTGCAGTCATAACAGCTTGGGCGCACAAAGTTGTTATACTGCAGATATCCTATGAAGAAGAGATCGTGCCAACGGTCCTTGCAATAGACCTTTCCGTTCTCAAACTTCACCCTGATTGAGAAGTTGTGCCACCCTTTCTCCTTGGACTTGAACTTGATATCCCTGGCGCGTGAGCCATATTTCTTCTCCAGCATATCCATGTAGGACAGGAAAACCTTTGGAGAGTTGACACCACGGCATATGAAGTCTGCCGTTACAAGATTGTCATAATCCTTGCCAAGGACCTTGTACAGAGCCTGCACCTGGCAGGGCGTACCGCAGAAGAAAACGTTCCTTCCCTCTTTCAGCCTGGTTTCAATTGCCTGATATACGGACGAAGCGTTGCTCTGCAGATACTTTGAACTGCGTATCTCTGGAAGCCTTTCACGCTTGTCTGTGATTATCTGCGATACCGTATGGTCCTGGTTGTACACCGCACCTCCCACAAACGCATCCTTGTCGAACATCTTGTCAGCCAGCATGGAATGCACTCCTCCGGAGGTGCTGTCCAGGCGGATGGCTTCGTCCTTGTTATAAGCGGCGTATACGACAGGTCTGTCGTATCGTTCAATAAAGTCAGCCTGGCTTATTACGGGGCACACGCGCTCACACAGGCCGCAATCAACGCATCGGGATTCATCCACCTGCGGATACCAGAAGCCTTCGTTGTCTGTCTTGAACGAGATGGCTCCGCAAGGACATACATCCCCGCAGGCATTGCATCCGCAGCAGTTGACTTTATTTGTTATGGATATCATCCTTTGTGGTATCGAAACTGATGAATTGCGGGTAGTGGGTCACCCTCTTTTCCACCGGAGGAAGGGTCATATAATCATCTCCGTAGATATTGCTGAGGTACAGGTTCCAGTTGCGGGGGACATTGTACATCTTGCCCTCGAATTCCAATTGGGCGTATGGTTCGAACTCACTGATGGGGATTGTTTCCTTTACCAGATTGTACGGACTGCCGTAATTCAGGTAGTACTTCGCATCCGTATTCTCAAAGCGCGTCATCAGCTTGGTTTCCCATTTGAAAAACCATCTCACCGGCATCCAGCGGGTAAGCCAGTACACGATCCTCGTCTTCAGGTCCCGGCCTTCCAGGCCCTCCCATCTGACCGTGGTTATCGCATCCAGCTTATGGATAAAGGTTGGAAGTTTAGACTTCGCCGTCCATTCCGGTCCTGGAACTTTGTCCTGGACAAAGATATCCACGTATATAGACTGCCTCTGGCCATTCGGCTCAATGAAGAGCGTATTCCTCTTGCAGTACTTGGCGAAACAGCGTCCGTAGGTGGGGTTTGTCATATAATAGTCCAGGAAGAAGTCAGGGTCATTGGATTTGGATGTTATCTCAATGAAACGGTTATAGTCCGCCCTGGGCATCTTGACATCCACGTCGTCATCCCAGGGGATGAATCCCTTATGCCTGACAGCACCAAGACAGGTGCCTCCGGTCAGGCAATAGCGAAGACCGTTTTCGTTGCAGATGCGGACTATCGCATCCAATATCTGCAGCTGAACCTCCCTGAGCCTATTTCTTATCGCGTCTTCCAAAACGAGTCAGATGTCCTTATTCTGTGCGCAGTTTATTCCGTAAATCCTCCGGCATCTCCTTTTTCCAATAAAAGAACTGGAACTCATGAAGCGGGGTCCGCTGATCTTCAGGAGGCAGCTGCATATAATCACCAAAAGCAAGGCGAAGATCCGTGTCATAATCTTTCATGGCATAGAACTTCAGGCCCTCAAAATCAAGCAGGACAAAATCATCGAAGTATTCTGTCTTCAAATAGTTCTTGCTGCCGGTTCCGGGAATTGCCAACTGGGAATAATGACCCGTGGTCCCAAACGGTATCCTCTTGATCTCTTTGATAAAATTATCCATATACTGGACCGCCTTTTTCTTGTAAATCTGATGGAAGGGCCAGAGTTTCAGTATTGAGGCCAGAACATTTGCCTTGAAATTGTTAGTCTTATAGATACCGTTCAACCGGGCCCTGTATTTATACGTTCCCGTATGAAGCTCCTGCATCTTGTAATAATGGGCAAGGTACTCGTCCGGGTCATCCTCAACGCTGTCTACGGGGAACACATCTATCCACATACCGGTATACCCTCCTCCGCAAAGCCAGGAATTCTTGATGGAACGGGTGTAGACGTCATCACAGATACGTGCAAATCCAATAAAGCATCCAGGGTCGTTCTGATGGCAATGCAGGGACAATCCTTCCATCTTGAAAGAAGCGCAGAATCTGTCAAAGTCCGGGCGGAGCATCAAAACGTCGATATCGTCATCCCACGGGATGAAACCTTTATGCCTGACCGCTCCTATCAACGTGCCATATGCCAGTGAATAATGGATATCATTGTCCACACAAAAGGCATGAAGTTTCTTCAACAGATAGAGACTTACATCTTGTTTGTCTTTAAGGGAAAGGTATTTCTTTTTCATCTGGAAAAACTATTATTGAAGGGATAACTATACAGCTTCGCCAATGCACGGGAAAACACCGCACATAAGATACAGTGAGATTAATGCCGGATTGGGCACGATTAACAGTGCAAAGATAGTAAAAAAAGGGGGTTACTGAAACTACCCTTTCAATATATTGAAAGTTCTCCGTACGGCATCCCCAAAACTGCGGGAAGAAGACCACCCCAATGAGGACAGTTTTTCAGTAGCGAGGATAGCTTTTGTGGCAACTGAATATCCCCTGGATTCAACCTCGGAAGGAAGGTCAAAGACCACTTCTTTGCCGGCAAGGGAGGCGCATGCCTGCGCGAAAGCGGCAAGCCGGACATTGCAGGGGTCGCAGGCAATGTTATATGCCTGTCCGCATTCTCCATTCAGCATTACATAAAGGATTGCCTGAACGGCATCGGCGACGTATGTATATGAGAAAAGCTGTGTGCCCTTGCTCTTGAGGACGATATCCTCACCTGCCAGCGCTTTAAGGATAAACTGCGACGACGCCTTGGTGTCGCTCATCAGCATGGTTGGCCCGAAAAGGCGGCTCAGGCGGACAATCTTACAGTCTAAACCATACTCAGCGATATAGGACTGGCACAATGCTTCGCTTACCCTTTTTGACTCAGTATAGCAGGCCCTGGACGTAGCCAGGTTTAGTTTTCCGGTGTAGCCCTCGTCAAATGGATCTTCCCCGTTTCCATAAACTTCAACTGTAGATGGATACAGGACGGCAGCGCCGCACTGAAGAGCCTTCTTAAGGGCGAATTCAGCACCCTTGACGTTGATTTCAACTGTCTCTACCGGAAATTTGGAATATGCAAGGGGATGTGTGTTGCTGGCTAGCGGGATGATATAATCCACATTCAAATCCTCAGGGAAAGGATCACGGACATCCTGTTCAAGAAAATGGAAAAACGGACTGGAATAATACTCCCCTAACCTGGCTGAGGCCCGTTCTCTATTACGTCCTACAGCATAGACCACAACCCCGGCTTTGCGCTGAAGGTTGTATTTCATAAGGGCGTCTATCAGACACACGCCAACCATTCCGCTGGCGCCAGTTATCAACACCGATTTTCCTTTAAGTGCCTCGATTCCTTTAACGCCCAGGATATAGTCCAGGTCTTCCTGATAGTATTTATTCTTCTTGTCCAGTGCCATAACTAAAGACTATTCTTCTCTTGCAAGATAACCTTTGAACAGTTCAAGATCGTCTTTTGTGGTCAGTTTGATGTTCTTGTCCGAACCGGCGGCAAAATGAAGGGTTTCTCCCAGTTCAACCATCATTGTGTTGGTATAGGCAGAGCCGTAGATTCCTATCTCCTTTTCAAAAGCCTCATGATATGCCCAGTCAAGCTTTGAGAACTGATAGGCCTGGGGAGTTGCGACCCTCCTTAAAGTTTCGCGTGGAATATACTGCCTGGTCGTGGATGGATCGGATTCATTGATTATGAATATCTGCTCGTTGTACGGCATTGAAGTAACGGCATTACCATATTCGCAGGCCTTCCGGATAACATCGGTAAGGACAAATTCGTCAACAAGAGGGCGGATTCCATCATGAATTATGGCAATATCATCAGGAGAACATTTATCCTCAAGATTGAATACACCGTTCCTAATGGATTCCTGTCCCGTTTTTCCTCCTGTGACTATCCATTTGAGCTTATCGATACCAAACTGCCTGGCATAGGCGCTCACCATATCCTGCCATCCGTCAATGCAAACGACTTCTATTGCATCAATCATTGGATGACGCTGGAAACCTTCCAGTGTATATATTAGAATGGGCTTATCATGGACTGTGATGAATTGCTTGGGAATATCCTGCCCCATCCTATGTCCGGAACCGCCTGCTATTATAATTGCTACATTCATTCTTAACTGTTTCCCTTGATTAACTTTCTCAAAAACTTACAAAAATCCAAATATAGGAAAGTGATTCCATTTCTAGAATAATGACGGCGAAAATCTTTTATATAATTGAACCGTCCGTACTTCCTGACATGCAAATCATCTCTCACTGACATGTAGAAAAAACCACTGGCCTTTTCTAGTTTCTCATCAAAATCAACCAGCTCTGATATATTTAATTGACGAGGATATAGTATAAGATAATGCTTATATATGCGAATAATATAAAAACGAATGATTGATTCAAGAAACACCAGATTTGACTGATCTGTTACCGCTTTATTATCCTCATAATACTTGACCAGGTTCAATACTACCCTGTTCTCCATCCACATATTCTTTGAGCGGTACTCTATCCCTACGGTCTGTCCTTCCCTGCCTCTCAGATAATGATATAGTTTTTTCGGGTAATACATGGCAGTCCGGACACTGCTGAATGGTATTGTATCCCACTCCAGATCCGTATAGGATATCCCTTCAGTCTGGGTGTAGCCTATTGCCCTTAAAAAAGCGGTCTTATAGGTCAGATAGTAATGATGGATCCTGGTTATGCCTCTTTCCAGCAAGTCATTCAGGTTCAAAACTGTTCCGGAAGGGAGATTCAATGAAGAACGTATAAGGACATCACCTGATTCATTCACTGAAACCCATTCCGTGAACACTACGTCTACTTCGCAACTTTGAAGAAAGGTGAGATAGTCCCGGCAATTATCACTGAAAGAATCGTCGGCATCCAGAATCTTGACATACTTTCCGGATGCCAGAGAGAGCCCCATATTGACACAACTACCATATTGCCCATTCTCTTTCTCAATCACCCTGAAGACATCCGGACACCTGGACTCATACTCTTTTGCGATATCCTTGGAGCGATCTGTAGATCCGTCAATAATGACAAGAACTTCCAAATCATCTCTCTCTGACGGCAAAGAACCAAGACACGCTGCCAGGTAGCCTTCCATGTTATAAGTAGGAACTATGATTGTCAGTGTCTTCATGCCGGATATTCAGTTCGGCAAATTTCTTAATTCTTTGTCAATAATACAATTCTAATAAGTTCCCCGTTTTTTCCTATATTTGAAACCGACGAATCGTAATCCATGAAGACAGTCTATAGGATTCTTGTTTCTTTCTTGATCATTGCTTCTTTGGCGTCCTGCGGCAAAGAGCAACTGCCATCCATAGACTCTTTGATACAGGACGCGACCGAAACCCCTGAGATCCAGAGGTTTGTACCCCAGCAATTATTTCCACTCTCTTCCTTGGGGATAGGGCCTTATTCTAAAAATTCTCAAGGGATGGATATCTATAATGACGATATCTTGTTCCAGGCAGGTGTGGAGAACACGCTCATTCACCTGATCAGCTTAAAAGATTCTAAAGTTCTTGGCTCAGTAGAGTTCGCGACGCCAACAGGTGAACCATGCCATATGAACAATATTAATTGCGGCCCCAAGTATAACCTTGAAGACTCTTTCCCTATTCTATACCTGAGCCAGACGACAGACTCCAAGGCCTGTTTTGTATTAAGGATCAGCAACGATGCCAGCCATTACGAACTGATTCAAACGATCCGCTATGATGGAGCGGATCATTATAAAAGCAACAGCTCCTTCGACTGGTTCATTGATTTGCAGAATAACCTTATTTACACTTACGGCAAGTACAATGGCAACGCCAATCAAAGAGAAATAATGAAATTCAGTCTCCCTCCGCTGGAGAATAAAGAAGTCATTTTCACCGATAAAGACATACTTGACAGCTTTGTCCTGGACAACCAGTCCATATACCAAGGCAGCAAAATAATTGACGGGTTATTGTATTGCCCTGTGGGCTACGGCAACACCCAACATCCAGGGCGCCTTATCATCATAGATCTTGACAAGAAAGAAGTTGTCAACGATATTCCATTGAACTGCGGAGAGCCCGAATCAATAGGGCAATTTAAGAACGGGGCTATCATATGCGGTGGCGGCCGCAATCCACTTTACTATTTTATCCGGTTGTAGTTACTTTCTCCAATAGAACCTGTGGTTATGCCTTGGCTTGCGCTTGTCCTCCGGAGGTGGAACCATGTAATCGCCATAAATGTCAGTAAGGAACTCGTCGTAACCTTGTATTATTGAAAAGTCCTTTCCTTCAAAAGAGGCGGTTGTGAAGGACTCAAACACTTCTGTCCTCGTCCGGTTCCTCAGTCCATATACAGGAAAAACCATTAATCCGGCATTAGCGGTTGTGCCATATGGCGTCTTTTCCAATATTGACATCATCTTCCGCCATACGGCATTGGTGCTTCGCCAGCTGTACAAAAGTTTCTTCTTGAGAACACTCAGGTTTTTCCTGAATGTATATACAGACATAAACGGGCCTCTTCCCTGCCTTATCCTTTGATTCTCCTGCGTTAAATCCTGCATAGACTTAACAGTGCGCGAGAACTCTTCCATATCGTCAGGGACGCCGTCTATAGGCAGGACATCTATCCACAGGCCCAGATTACGCTGACGATATGTCCAACGCCACCTAGTTTTGCATCGAGTCTTCTCTATGTCCACTATCCGCCCAAAATTCAGGAAAGAATTGCCTAATTCAGGGGCGAAACATTTTAAGCCTTTGCAGTTGAATGAGTGAATGAATCTTTCATACTCCGGCCTGGTCATCATAATATCCACATCGTCATCCCATGGAATGAAACCCTTGTGACGTATAGCCCCCAACAGGGTGCCGAAGCCTAACGAGTATTTGATCCCATTCTCGTTGCAGAAAGAATCCACTTCTTCCAATATGCGGACAGAACCTTCTTTGATATCCTGTAATGTTAACAAACCTTTCATAAAAAAGACTAAAAAAGGGATAGAGCCTAAGTCTCAGCAAATATAAATCTTTGGAATTATTTATCCTGCAATATTTTATAATAAATCTGATTTATAGCATCAGTCCCTAATGAAACCGGATTATTCTTCAAACGGATTGGATTAACAGCACTGACCAAGGTTTCCAGATCATTTTCGATATTATCAGAAGAAGGACTGTTCAGATCCAGATCCTTAAGAACAGTTCTAAAGAAACACAACGCCTGCCGGACATCTGTTGTTCCTAAAGCCCCGGCTATGCTTTGAAATGTTTCACTTAGATACTTCTCCCCCCGAATATCTTTACACAACGAGATATTGGATATCATATACTCCCAGATGTCCGGGAGACATACGGCAACGGCGTGACCGTGAGGAAGTCCATACATTGAAGTCAGCTTGTAACTGAACGCGTGGGGGGCGGTAGTCTGAGTTATACAGATAGCCCTGCCTGAGTAATTGGCAGCAAGCATTATTCTTTCAGCCGCCTCAGCCGAATTGTTAAAGATATAATCCCTCCAGTTCTGAATAATGGTCTCAACGGCAATCCTGGAGTATTCCTTACTCTCATCCGTAGAATTCACTGACCACCAGGATTCTATTCCCTGGCAGAGAGCATCCATCATGGTGCACTTCTTCTGATAAAGAGGTAATGTCTCCAATACTTCAGGCTCCAGAATGGCTATGTCCGGAACGATGCTGTCGTGGGTTACACTTTGCTTTTTCCCGTCGTAATAAATCACAGCGAAACGAGTGGACTCGCTCCCTGTCCCTGCCGTTGTAGGGATTGCTATCAGTTTTACGCCAGTATCTTCATATGGCTGATCCAGGTAGAGGCCGCTTTCTGACATCCGGCAATAAAGCTTAATACATTTGGCGACATCTATCGCGCTTCCTCCTCCTACTGCCAGAAGGGTGTCGCATTGTTCTGAATTAAAAAGAATGACTCCCTCACATACTGATTCGTAAAGAGGGTTTGAAGAGAACCGGTCAAACTTTACATAAGGGACACGGATTGATTCAATCTCTTTCTTTATACTCAAATATGGGAAAGAGCTGTCACATACAACCATAACCTTGGAGGCCCCCTCCAAAGCCTCAGTTAAACGCTCTATGCCGAAGAAAATGGTCTGCATGACTAACTGTCTTTCAAAAAGGACATCAAGGCTTCCTTATTCTGAACTGGAGTTGTTGTAGGGCGGCCTAAATCTTTGCGATTGCCCTTCCTGACCTTAATCTCAATAAATACCGGCCCCTCCAGATTCTTCGCTTCGCTCAGAATGACATTTAAATCCGCTTTGTTGTCCACGCTATAAACATGAGGATACCCGACAGATTTTGCCACAGACGGCAAGTCAATTCTGAGGCCGACGGTCGGTTGTCCGCCAACTGAATCGTGAGCGCCATTATTAAAGACTACGTGCACGTAATTCTTTGGGGATTTGCTGGCAATAATTGCCATTCCTCCCATATGCATAATGCAGGCGCCATCGCCATCAAAACACCAGACCTTTCTGTCAGTCTTCTCCAAAGCTATTCCTAGGGCGATCTGGGATGCGTGCCCCATTGAACCTACCGTCAGGAAATCCCTTTCGTGGTTCTGCCCCATGGCGACTCTGTACTCGAACAGTTCCCTGCTGATCATTCCCGTTGTTGAAACAATAATATCTTTGTCTCCGAGTACAGATGCAACAGAGCCTATGGCTTCCTCCCGGGACATAGGATAAAAGGCCACATCGCTTGTTAAAGGATATGGTTCAAAGGTGTCTTTCTCTACAACTAAAGCCACTGTTTCTTTCGACTCAGACATATGGCTGATCAATAGGGAAATCTGTTCTGAGGCTTTTGCTTCATCTTTACTAAGAACCTGATACTTGATCCCCATCACATCCAACAAATCAGTAGTTATCTTTCCTTGTTTGACATGTTGAGGCTCATCATGAACGCCGGGCTGGCCGCGCCATCCAATCAATAAAAAGACGGGGATACTGTAGACTTCCTTATCCGTCAATGACGCGAGAGGATTGACAGTGTTACCCTCCCCCGAATTCTGCATATACACCATGCCTGGTTTTCCTGTAGCAAGATAATGACCGGCGGCCAAGGCTACAGCAGATCCCTCATTGGCAGCAATGATGTTGTGGCTCTCGTCAACAGTATCAAAAATATATGCGCAGATGTTTTTTAACAGGCTGTCAGGGACTCCCGCAAAAAAGTTGATACCATTGTCACATAATGTATCAATGAAAAACTTAGGGCTTATCATCTCTATTCTTCAGGTATCAAGGTAATAATGTCTTTGATGGACATACAGATGTCGTCACACTCTTTAGCCCTATGGTGTTCAAGAATGGTCCTGGCCGCATTCTGCATAGCAGGGAATCCACTTCTGGTAAGCTGGTTGGCATAGATGACCACGTTTACGCCAATCTGACGGAATTCGTCTTCAGTTACAGAATTGAAAGAGGTTGGGACTACAACGATGTATGTCGAAGAATCCTCTTTCCTGAACTTATTGACAAATTCGAAAATCTCAGCAGGATCTTTTTTTCTGGAATGTATCATAATGGCATCGGCGCCCGCCTTCACATAAGAGAAAGCTCTAGTAAGGGCATCTTCCATCCCTTGTTCAAGAATAAGACTCTCGATACGGGCGCAGATCATGAAATCGCGCGTTTTCTGAGCAGCCTTGCCTGCCGTAATCTTAGTGCAGAAGTTCTCTATTGTGTCCTGTGTCTGTTTTACTTCCGTTCCAAACAAAGAGTTCTTCTTAAGGCCGGTTTTATCCTCTATGATAACCATGGACACACCCATTCGCTCCAGGGATCTGACTGTATAGATGAAGTGCTCTGTAAGGCCGCCGGTATCTCCGTCAAAGATAATTGGCTTTGTGGTAACCTCCATGATATCATCAATGGTGCGGAATCTAGAAGTCATATCTACCAATTCAATGTCAGGCTTTCCTTTAGCTGTAGAATCGCAAAGAGACGATATCCACATTGCATCAAACTGATAGGTCTTTCCATCCTGAAGGACTGTAGTCTTCTCAGCTATAAGACCGGTAATGCCACTATGAGCCTCTATTGCAGTAACCAGGCCTTTCATGTTAAGGAGTTTCTTCAGTCTACCTCTCCGGAGGTCAGGCATAGCGAGTTCCGCCCTGTTCCTCTTATCCAATTCCTTGAGCTTAGGATCTGATGAATATGGATATTCTACCAGTTGTCCACCGTACTCATTAAGGATATTGATAACCTCCTGGCGTATCGGCTTTTGAAAACCGTTTACCCAATCATCTCCGTGAACGACATAATCAGGTTTCAATGCTCTAAGGTTATCGGCATAGCTTAATGTCTTTTGTTCCACAACCCTCTCAACTCCGGCAATATTGGAAATCAAGGCCTTACGTTCTTCAAAAGGCACGAGTGGAAACCTTTTATAACTGGCGACAGCTTCATCCGACAAGACTCCAACAATCAATTTACCCAAGCGCCTGGCCCGTTTTATTATTGCAATATGGCCGGAATGGATAAAATCTGTCGAAAAACACATATAAACTGTTCGGTCGTCCACCATTCTGAGCCGTTCTGTAATTATACTGAGATCATCTGGGGTGTCAATTTCAGAACAAAGCATATCTTTGACATCTAGAGGTTTGATTATGCATTTGTCTGATACTTCGTTGAATGCCTTCTCTGCATAACAATTCACTTTATCGGCTTCACAGAAGTTCTCAATTGCTTTCAACCAGACCAGCCAATCCGCTATTTTGAGTTTATACAGAGGCTGTGCGGCCATGGCGTTGTCAAAGAACTCAATTCCAACCTTTTCAATTAATCCGTCTTTAATGACAGCCTTGAAATCTTTCTCAGGCAATGGCAATGTACTGCTTACCGCCATGCAACTCTCCGGACTATTGATAACTGTTTCGAAAACAAGATTTTCAAATACCAAGTCTCCGTGCATCAAAACAATATCGTCATCTTTCAGGAATTCCCTGGCGCAATAGATGCTGTAGATATAGTTGGTCTTGTCATAAACCGGATTATTGACAAATGTTATCTTGAGCGGTAGTTGCAAAAAGTTGCAATAATCGATAAGAACTTTATCATAGTAACCGGTTGTCATAACAACCTCTTTAATCCCATATTCAGATATTTGCCTCAACTGCCGGCTGAGAATAGTGTTATTATGAGAAACCTCAGTCATACATTTAGGATGCTCGCTAGATAACACCCCCATCCTTCGTCCTAATCCAGAGTTAAGTATAAGCGCCTTCATTATTACAAAACAACTTTAAGGTCCCTAAATATACAAATATAGTTAAAGAATTAATCCTCTTTTATTTATTTGGTCAAATCTTCATATATTTGAAGAAATGCATGATTATTATGTTCCGACCTCTTGGTTTTCTTGCCATATTACTGATTGCCTCTCCTCTATGTTCCTGCGGGAAGGAACCCCTTTCTCCTGCAGAGAAGAAGGTAGACCCGAAGATTGAAGTTGACGAAACGGTACCCCAGTATACTCTCAAAGGTTTGTTCAGGATGTCCGTATTTGGTGTCTCCCTTTTTACAAAGAACTCACAAGGCATGGATATCGCGGATGACCGGTTCCTCATCCAGTCGGGCACTGATGACAACACTATCCATATCATTGATCTGGATAACATGAAAGCCGTCGGTTCTCTGGGATTCAAGGCACCTAATGGAGAGTCTTCGCATATGAACAATATCAACTGCGGCAACAAATTATCCCCTTCTGACCAATTCCCTATCTTATATATCAGTCAAACTCAAAAGTCGCATGCCTGTTTCGTGATCAAGGTATCTGATGACGCACAGTCATATGAAGTGCTCCAAACTATCAAGTACATAGGAAAGGGCCATTATCATAACAATTGTTCTTACGACTGGTTCATAGATTTGGAGAATCAATTCATTTACACCTACGGGCACTATAACGGTAACAGGGAGAAGAGAGAAATCATGAAATTCCCGCTCCCCTCTTTGGACGAAACTGAAGTTACCTATACTGATGATGATATCCTTGACAGTTTTGTGCTGGAGAATCAGTCCATTTACCAGGGCAGTAAGATTATCAACGGACTGTTATATGCTCCTGTCGGAGCAGGAAGCGCCCTTTATCCAAGCCGTCTGATCATTATCGATCTCGATAATAAGGAAGTAGTTGAAGATATTACTCTAAACTGCGGTGAGCCGGAAGCGATAGGAAAGTATAAGAATGGTGCCATCATATGCAGAGGCGGCTGGGATCCCTATTATTACTTAATCACCTTATAGCCTGCTGTTTTTTTAGTATCTTTGGCGTCGCAATCAAGTACTGAATCATGCTTTTCAATTCTCTGGAATTCCTGCTGTTTTTCCCAATAGTATGTATCATCTACTTCCTGTTGGGAAAGAATAAGTACAGGAATCCCTTCCTGCTGATCGCCAGTTACTATTTCTATATGAATTGGAAACCGGTTTATGCGGTTCTGATTCTTACCTCGACTATCCTGACCTACGGTTGCGGTCTTCTGGTAGAAAAGTATGCGGGAGAAAAAAAGAAGCAAAAGGCTTTCCTGACCGTCAGCCTGGTGCTGAACTTCGGGATCCTGTTCGTTTTCAAATACTTCAATTTCATAAACGAGAGCGTCTTCGGCCTTCTTTCCAGTGTCGGCCTGAGATGGAATGTCCCCCATCTGGATGTTTTGTTGCCTGTGGGTATTTCATTCTATACCTTCCAGGCGGTAGGTTATTCCATTGACGTCTACAGGGGCAGCATCAAGGCGGAAAGGAACTTTCTCACTTACGCTCTCTTTGTATCGTTTTTCCCTCAGCTTGTGGCCGGCCCTATCGAACGCGCCAAGAATCTGCTGCCGCAGTTTCATCAGGAGCATTCATTCAACGCGGACGATGTCATTGAAGGCTGCAAGCAGATGATATGGGGCTTCTTCATGAAGTTATGCGTAGCGGACGTCCTGAGTGAATATGTAGATGCTGTCTATAACAATGTGGCCCAGCACAATGGTGCCAGCATGGCCGTAGCTACAATTTTCTTCGCATTCCAGGTTTATTGTGACTTTGCGGGATACTCAAATATTGCGATAGGTTCAGCCAGGGTGATGGGCTATAATCTCATGCAGAATTTCAGGCAACCGTATCTGTCATTGTCAATAAAGGAGTTCTGGAGAAGGTGGCATATTTCCCTTTCAACCTGGTTCATGGATTACCTGTACATACCGCTTGGAGGAAACAGGGTTAAATATGCGCGCCATCTGCTCAACTTGATGATAACCTTCCTTGTAAGCGGTCTATGGCACGGGGCCAACTGGACGTTTGTAATCTGGGGAGCCCTTCACGGATCATACCTGGTTATTGAGAACATAATCAGGAAATATGTTTATTCCCCTAAGGAGGACTCCTTTATTTCCAGGGCGTTCAGCACTGCCGTCTGCTTCTTCTTCGTATGTTTTGCCTGGATTTTCTTCAGGGCGAACTCCATCCAGGACGCTTTCACGGTTGTAAGGAAGATCTTTACCGACTGGGGGCCTCTGTTCACCCAGATAACAGTCTTCCTCCATGGTATTGCGGCTATACTGATACTTGTAGCCAAGGATATCAAGGACAACTTTGGCCTTGAGATTCATCTGATGCATTCAAAGTACTATGCTGTCCGGCTGGCCTCCGTGGTCTTTCTGATTTCGTATATCCTGTTGTTCGGCGCACTGAGTTCCGGAGCCTTCATTTATTTCCAATTCTGACATGAAGAAAAAGAATCTATATCTCCTGGTTTCCGTGCTTGCCGTAATAGGATCGCTGGTCGTCGTGGACCTGATTGTAGGCAAGGTAGGCGAAATTGCCCTAAAGAAGATGCCGGATTTTGCGTTCACCCAGGTTTCAAAAGACAATTTCAGGCTTAACCGCGTAGAAACAGATATCGTTATAATTGGTTCCTCAAGGTGCACTCGTCACTATGTTTCTTCAATGCTAAGAGACAGTATAAACACCTTTGTATCAGGGGATTATTCAATCTTCAACTGCGGTGTGGACGGCAGGACCGTCAACACTAACTCCTGCGCAGCCGAGTCCATAATGGACAGGTATACTCCTAAACTTCTGATCTTTGATGTCTCCGATGCGGAGTTTGCGGCAGGGCCTCGTATGGAAGAGATGGAATCATCCGCGCTGAATTACAATGACAACAAGTTTGTCAGGGAATACATAAACGACTTTGGCTTTAAAGAACGGGTTAAGATCTTCTCCAACATGTTCCGTTTCAACAGAAGGTTTGCACATATAGCCCAATCTTTCATCAACGAAACGGAGAATACAGGATATGAGCCCATCTACGGCGGGATGACCGCTGAGCCGGAAACAGAACCCAGGGCGAAGACAACTACCCATAAAGTTGACGACTATAGCCGCAAGGTCTTTACCCGGGTATTGGAAACCGCCAAAGAGAAGGGGGTCTATATTATCGTCGCCACCTCACCAAGATTCCGGCCAACCGACAACAATCCCTTCCTGGCTGACTTGTGCCACCAGTACGACATCCCTTATATTGAGATATACGACCTGGATATTTTCAATACCCATCCCGAATACTTCAAGGACAAGAGTCACCTCAACGATGAGGGAGCCCACATCTATACAGACCTGTTCTTCCAGGCCCTGAAGCCATATTTAGAGCCGCTGATGCAGTAATAAGTTGAGCCGCAAAGAATCATTGGCACTCAATGGTTTGCCGTTCAGTCCTGTGCTTCTTTCAAGGGCACCCTTCTGTCAAATACTTTGTATGCCGGCAGGAGAACGTGATGAAGGGCATAACACAAAAGGAACACTATCACTGACATCAGGACACTTATAAGGTATCCGTTATCCAGTCCCCAGAAATAAACGATCAGGTTAATGAACAGATACTGTGTTCCTACTACAGAGATCAATGACTTTGACAGTGACGTTATGAAACCCGTCTTTGGGAAAGGCAGGAGCGAAAACGAAAAGATCATGGCGCTTCCGATCATTCCGTTCAGATAAAAGAGGAGCACGTTGGCGCCTTTCAAGAAAAGCTTGAGATATACAGGCAAGGCGGATGCGTCTTCCCCATAAAGCGTATAGGACAGACTTCCGAATTTGATGCTGACCATGGAGACCCTTCCATGAATCTTTGTAATCAACACCGTCAGGACCAGGCATACCGCAGAAGGAATCAACCACTTGACCGATTCTTTTCTCTTAAGCAAGAAATCCCTGCCATAGAAACCCGCCATATAAAACGGGAAGGCCATCAAGCCATTGGACAATTCAAAGGGAAGACGTTTATCCAATACCACGGGAAGGAACAGGAGTACTGCCCAGATAATGACAGGGACGACCTTGTTCTTCAATCCAAGAATACAATCTCCAAAAACGTGGCACCAGAAAAGCGCAAACAAGAACCATAGGATTCCCTTATATCTTCCAGTGGCTGTCAACACTATGAAATCACGGATCTGGCCAAAGAACGGCTTGCCATAGAACAATGAATTGGTGGCAATGGACAAAAAGATGAAAATGGCAATTGGCCAGAGGATACGTTTGATATACCGTCCCCAGTCAATCTTCCCATAATAACGGTGAAAGACTCCGCTTATGATGAAGAAAAGGGGCATATGGAATGCATAGAGGTATAACCTGACAGTCGAGTCACTTGAAAAAAGATGACCATATATCACCAGAAAGGTTGTGATGACCTTTGCGACATCTAGATAGTAACAACGTGCGGATTTCTCTTCTGCCATAGTTCAAGAATAACCTTATAAAGTTACGCATTTTTTACTTACGATTTTTAACTTTGTATGGCACTGATTCAGAAATAGTAATAATGCGACTTCGGGTTTCATTTTTATTGGTTGTCCTTTTCTTCCTCCCGTTCCTTTCCTGTCAGAAAATTGGAGAGGATGTCAATCCGTGGGACATTCCTGAAGAAGAGTTGCCTTCTACCAAGTCTGATATCAGGATCGCTGTCCTTGGTGACAGCATCTCCACATTCGCAGGCTTTCTGGCCTCTGACACCCAAGGATACCAAGGGGCCGCGTATAAATCCTATTACCCCACAGGTGATGTAAGGAAGATCAATGATACATGGTGGTATAAACTGTGTCAGTTGTTGGGAGCCGACATAAACAACCTCTGCAACTGCTCATGGAGCGGATCACGCGTAACCGGCAACTCAAAGTCAGACACTGATGCCAGCGCGGGCTGCTCTAACAGAAGGATTGCCGACCTGTCAGTTAAAGGATTCACCCCTGACCTGGTAATATGCTATATTTCCTGCAACGATTGGGCGAACAGTGTCCCGATTGGTGATTGGACATCTTCTGACCCTATCCCGGAGGACGGAAACGTATCCTCTCTTAGAGAGGCATATGCCCTGATGATCCATAAGATACGTCAACAATACCCTTCTTCCATGGTTGCATGCCTGACTAACCTGGACGATTATAAACGGGACAAGACCCCGGGTTGGCCGTCAAACAACACCGAAGGGGTCACCGTTGAGGAGTGGAATCAGAATATCAAGGTAATTTCTTCCGCCTTTGACTGCATCACCATTGACCTCCAGACCTGCGGAATCAATTATGAAAATGTTTCCAAGTACACCGTAGATGGCGGACTTCATCCCAACAGTGCCGGAATGACCCTGATTGCAAAGAAAATAGCGTCAGAACTGTCTCCTCTTTTGGAAAAACAATAGTCACACCGCTATAGCTCAAGGCCCTCCCCAAGGGTGAGGAACTGATATTTCTGGGTGGGGATCTGCTGTTTCATCAGGTCCATCCAGAGGCCGGGGTCTCCGCGGTGGGCGGGGCACATTCCAAAGTGGCAGGGGATGGACAGGCCGGGCTTAAGCGCTTTTGCGAGTTCGACATTCTCCTGTTCGTTCAAGTTTCCCCAGGCGCCGTTGATTGGGGCGATGAGGATATCTATGGGGCCTCGTTTGAGGTATTCGTCTTTCCAGTCCAGATGGAGGCAGGTGTCGCCCACTTCCACGATTCTCTTGCCGTCAAATTCTATGATAACTCCTACGGCAAGGGGAGCCAGCTGGCCGTGGTCACATTTGATAATGGTTATGTCAAAATCTCCGCGGACAAGGTGGTCTCCGGGCCTTACATAAGTAACTCGTGACGGATCCAGTTTCAACTGCTCCACATCCCGCTGGCAATCATAGGCGCATATCAGCTTGGTAACCCTGTTATCCATCAGCTTGGGCATTGCGTCAATGTCAAAGTGGTCTCTGTGGAAATGCGTCGCAATGAGGTTGTCCACGATGATTTCTTCAGGCTTGAATATCTCCGGCATAAGCCTGTGGAACCCCACCGGGTCATCCGATGCCAGATAATTGGAGAGATAAAAATCTATCCCGAGGGTCTGGGCTGACTTGCTCTTGAAGACATACCCGGCCTGACCCATGAAAAACAGTTTTGTCACTTGTTCCATACCTTCAGTTGTATTGAATTACTTGTAGCGGCGTTCTATCTCGTCCCAGTTGATTATCTGCCACAGGGCGGCCAGGTGGGCGGCGCGGCGGTTCTGGTAGTCAAGGTAGTATGCGTGTTCCCAGACGTCGAAGGTGAGGAGGGGCTTGAGGCCGCGGGTGAGGGGGTTGCCGGCGCCGGGCTCCTGAGTTATGACGATGGAGCCGTCCTGCGCGGCGGCGAGCCACACCCAGCCGCTGCCGAAGAGCCCCGCTCCCTTGGCTTCGAAGTCCGCCTGGAAGGCGGCGAAGGAGCCCCACTGGGCCTCGATGCGGGCCTTCAGACGCCCGGTCGGACCGGGCATGACTGCGGAGGCGGCGGTAGCGGGTTTGAACTGCGTGAAGTAGAGATTGTGGTTCAGGATCTGGCCGGCGTTGTTGAAGACGGCGCCGGCGGGGGCTGTGAGGACAATCTCCTCCAGAGTCTTTCCCTCGAAGGGGCTGCCTGGCAGCAGCTTGTTCAGGTTATCGACATAGGTCTGGAGATGCTTTCCGTGGTGGAATGAGATGGTGTTGGCGCTGATCACGGGTTCGAGCGCATCGGGGGTGTATGGCAGTTCAATCAGTGTAAACATATCGTGGTCATTTTATGCTATACAAATCTAATACGGATAATGCTTGATTCCAAGGGGAAAGTGCTTAACTTTGTTAATTGGTAAAAGATAACACCATGAAGAAAGCATTACTCTGGATACTGGGCATCATTGCTGCGATCTGCATCGCCGTCCTTTGCGTTTGGGGCGGAGAAATTGCCACAATAAAGACCATCAAATCAGTTGGAGGCAACCAGTACCTCTATCAGATGGAATACAAGGCCGCATATGACCTTGACGATGTCATTGACAACGACGTGGACACCAATTCCGAACTGCTGGATTACATCGTAGGGCGGATTGGAAAGGGCCTCCCAATAAAGATGAAGAGCGCCCAGGTGGCCGATGAGAACGGCGAACTGGCAACCTTCAACTGCACCAGTTTCCAGGCTGCCAAGGCTGACGGCCAAGGTTTCTGGTACGGCCGCAACTACGACTATTTCAAGAATCCCACCATGGTAACCATATCCCATCCAAAGAAGGGATACGCCTCCATAGCGGTGAGCGACATGTCCCATTTTGGTTATTCGCTGGAGAAACTTCCTGAATCCCTCATGGGAAAGGTCAGCTGCCTAGCGGCCATCTACGCCCCCGTTGACGGCGTGAACGAAAAGGGTCTCTGCACCTCCATCATGGCCCTTCCAAAGCAGGCTTCCCAGCAGGATACCCCTAAACCCGATGTGGGCACCTCCGTGATAATGAGGCTCTGGCTGGACCGATGCGCCACCGTGCAGGAGGCGCTGGACCTCGCTTCCACGGTTGACATCCGCCACGACGCCACTGTGGGCTCCGGCTATCATTACATGATTGCCGATTCCGCCGGCAACTGCGTGGTGCTCGAGTTCGACAAGGAGGATGGCTGGAAGTCAATGGTGGTGAGCAAGGAACCCACCCAGAACTACATGCTGGTGACCAACCACCTGCTTTCTCCCAAATACCGCACGGACGAGCCCGACGAGGCCGTGGGCAACCCCCACAGCCGCAGCTGGTGGCGCTATGAGGTTGCCACGGAGTACCTGGAGAACCACCGCGGCATCCTGACCCTTGACCAGGCCCAGGAATGCCTGGCCATGGTCCACTGGAAAGACCTGTTATGGGATACCGGCACCGTGGAAGACACCCAGTTCAGCAACGTCTATGACCAGAGGAACATTACCCTGGACCTCCGGAACTGGAACGATTACGACACCACCGTCCACTTTGAACTGAATTAGACTCCTATTTAGATTGCCTTTACGTACGCACGGGGAATCTGGATGCGGGCGCGCAGGAGCCCGCAGACGCTGATGACCAGGAAAGTGCGGTTGGGCAGCATTTCCACTTCACCCTCCACGCCGGTGAGGTTGCCGGCCACCACGCGCACCTTCTGCCCAGGCTCAAAGGCCTGGTCAGGCGGGCAGAGCGTGGCCGGATCCTCCTCCATCACGCGGATGAAGTCTTCCAGCTGCTTGATGGGCACTTCCAGGAGGGTCCTGGTGGCGTGGTCGATCAGATATTTCAGAGGAAGGCCGTAGCCGTTGGCCAGGGCCAGCGCCTGGGGCTTGGTGCAATACAGGAATATCAGGTTTGGGATGACGGGCGCCTCCACCTTGCAGCGCTTGTGACCGCGGACGCGGGTCACTTCCCTGCTGGGGATGTAATTACGGATGCCCAGATCGCCCAGGCGCGTCCTCATCTTAAGTTCGTGCCCGCTTCGCACCCTTGCCGCAAACCAGCGTCTGTCTGCCACTGAACCTTCCATTTGAGATCTATTTATACTGAAGTTTAAACACGTTTACTGAATATGGCTCTAGCGTATAGGTGAATTTCTTGCCGAAACCTCCCTGCACGCTCTCCTGCGGAACAATGTTCCGGGGATTGTCAATGCTGTTTGTATCCTGACCGGAAGCGGACTTGATCACCGTCACCGCAGCCTTGGACATAACCTTTGAGACACCCTGTATGTCCGCCTGGAAAGGATATTCGTTACCGGATACGTTGATGACCTTGAGGTAGATGTAGTCCGCGTCCTTGGTCACGCAATAGAATACATTCTCAAAATTTGTATCCGGATCTATGGGCGCATTGGCTATGGACGAAGCCGGGAGTTCCGTTCCAAGGTTGTTCGCGAACACTGACTGCACATAGTAGGAAGGAGCCGCATAGGCCTCAACGGCATTGTAGCCCAGCAGGTTGTTATCCCACTGCATCTCGTTGACATTCACAAAGATAGGGGCATAGCAGGTCATCCTGACAAGGTCAGCGTTGCGCTCGCATCCGGACAGGTACGCAGCATCGGAGAGGGCCGCCAGCCAGTTGGTGGTAGGCGCTCCCTCGCGGGTGGCGTACTCCCCTACGAACACCTTGGGGCTGTCGTGGCTAAAGTTCTCCGGGTCGTACCGGTGCGCCTCCGTGAGGGCGCCCTGTGAAATCCTGATATACTGGTGGATGTCGATCATATCCGGGGTCATGGTATCTATGTCACGGCTGGCCGCTATCAGCGTCAGTTCAGGATGAACCTTCTTTATGGCGTCGTACATCTGCTTGTAGCGGTCCGGATAGGTGTAGCCGCGCCTCTCCCAGAAATCCTCGTTGCCAAGTTCCACGTATTTGAGCTTGAAAGGCTCCACGCGGCCGTGGCGGGCGCGAAGCGCGCCCCACAGGGTCTCAGTGGATCCCGTCAGGTACTCAATCTCGTCCAGGGCTTCCTGTATGTAGGGCTCCAGCTTCTCCCCCGTGAAGGGGCTGCCGCTCTGGGTGTCCAGGTACATTCCGGAGAACACCACAAGGATGGGCTCCATCCCCAGGTCTTCGCACCAGTACATGAATTCAAGCAGGCCCATTCCGTCAGAGGAATGGTAGTTCCAGGGCGAAGAATGGGTGGGACGTATCTCCACGGGACCTATCATCTCCTTCCATTTGAAACGGGTTTCGGGGCCGCGGCCCTGCAGGTAGTTTCCGCCGGGGAAGCGGAGGAACTTGGGATGCATTGCGGCCATCAGTTCCATCAAGTCCTTTCGGTTGCCGTTGGGGCGGTCATTATACGTGGGAGGGAAAAGTGACACGAAACTTATCCAGAACTTGCCGTTGGCGGTGGAGGTCAGGGTAAAACGGGTGTCGTCAGTGGCTGCGACATCGCCTGTGGTGAGGGTCAGTTCGTACTTTGCCCAGTCAGAGGTTATGGCCGGAACAGTGGCGCTGGCGTAGACGGTCTTGGCATCGTTGCTCTCTATGGCAACGGTGACGGGACCGTTGAAGCCAGGGGCGGCCTTGGCGTAGAAGGAGGCCTTATAGGTGGTGTTGGGCCATACGGGGATGCCCCAGTAGCCTTCGTTGTAAATGCCTGCGCGGGAGCTGCCATCGGCATTGGAAATCTCAATGCGGGCGTTGTTCTTCACTATGGTGAAGGAAGACTGGTCTATGTTGTCGGCAGCGATAGTGACCTTGGCGGAGCCTTCCTGCACCGGGTTCCAGTAATAGAGGCCCTTGACATATCTGTCATTGGGGTTTGGTGGGACGACGGGGGGCGTCTGGGACGGGCGCTGGGCCTGGGCCTGCTGCGCCTGCGCCTGGGCCTGGGCCCGGCGCATCTCGCGCTGGCCCGGCAGCATGGGCAGCCCCTGCCGCCCCTGGGAATCTCCGTTCAGCATGGGGCGTCTGGGATGCTCGCCCGGCTGCGGCTGCATTGGCGCCTGCGGCACCGTCTCCCCCGGGCGGAGGTAGTAGATTTCCGGGGCGGCGAAGGCACGGTTGCGTATGAGTTCGGCGTATAGGCCTCCGTCATAGGAATAATTGATTTCCTCAGTCATGAGGCCGTACATCAGCGGGCTCACGTCGGATGTGACCTGGTCCGCCCGCACCGTCACGGTGAGGGCGTCCTGGTCCCATTTGGCGGAACAGGCGCTGAACAGGACGACGGCAGCACACATTGCCGTCATCATTGTAATCATTCTCTTCATAGGTAACTGGCTAAAGTGTCGTTACCCAAAGATAATGGTTTTATTCTTGAAAGTGAGGATTTTTCTTTCCAGATGCTTCTTTACCGCGCGGGAGAGCACAATCTTCTCCAGGTCCTTGCCCTTCAGGGCCAGGGACTCCGGAGTATCCTTGTGCGTGATGCGAACCACGTCCTGCTCTATGATGGGGCCTGCGTCCAGTTCCGCCGTCACATAGTGGCTGGTTGCGCCTACAATCTTCACTCCCCTCTCGTATGCCTGGTGATACGGCTTGGCGCCCACGAACGCCGGCAGGAAGGAATGGTGTATGTTGATGATATTATGCGGATACGCCGCGATGAACTTGTCGCCTATGATCTGCATGTAGCGCGCGAGAACTATGAAATCGACCTTCTCCTCCGCCATCAGCGCCATCTGCTCCTCCTCCACCTGGGCCTGGTTAGAATGGTCCGGGGCGATGCTCCACACATGGAAGGGAATCTTGAACTGCTCTGCCACGTAGCGAAGGTCCTCGTGATTGCTGACGATGCAGGGGATCTCCACCTCCATCTCTCCGGCTTCGTACCTCGCCAGGAGGTCATAGAGGCAATGGCTCATCTTGCTCACGAAGATGGCCATGCGCGGCTTGCGGTCGCTGAAATAAACATGATAGTCAATGCCGTAGCGCTTGCTGTACAGCGTACCAAAGTACTCGCTAATCTTCTCGCGGGGGATCTGGAAACCGTCCAGTTCCCACTCCAGGCGCATGAAGAAATGCTTGTCAACATTGTCCGTATACTGGTCCAGATAGACAATGTTTCCGTTGTTGTCCGATATGAATTTGGTAATTTCCGTAATGATACCCTTCTTGTCAGGGCAATGTAGGAGGAGAATCGCTGTATTCATTTTCACTACTAACTGTTAACCAGCCACAAAGATAGACATTTTCCGAAAATATTTTTATATTTGAAATTGGTAAACAAGGGCCTCAATGAATTCAACCTTAAAAAGCTTCATACTGGATTCCCTGGCAATCATCCTGGGTATCTTCATAACGTTCGCTTTCCAGGAGTGGATTGACCGTGCCCATGACCGTAAGGAAGTCCGTTCCGCCCTGTGGCTGGTCCGTACGGAGATACTGACCAACCTGGAAGACGTAAACACTCTCAGGGATTATCTCAAGCAGGAACGCGCCTCGGCGCAATACCTTATCAATCACAGGAATGACCTGGACTCCTGCCCTGTGGACTCCGTTCAGTACCACAGCGGAATGATCCTGGCGGAAGTCAACGCATCGGTCAGCAACGACGCCCTGGAGATGCTCAAATCCTCGTCCCTTTTCCAGAAACTTGGCAACAGCCTCCTGGCAATGAAGATCATCCGGGCATATGACAGCTGCAACCTGATAATGGAAATGGTTGACGACCATATCACGGCCCGCAACGCCAGGTTCGAGAATTCAATAAATGAGAACAACGTCAACAAGATTTCTACGGACGGAGGCATAGACATCCCTGAGTTCATCAGGACTGACTACGGCCTGTATTCCATGAAATGGCTGGCAAACCAGATAATCATTGAACAGACTTCAGACATATCTGACGTCGATGAAGCCCTCAAGTCAATAGACGACTATATACGCAGACACTAAGTTTCATCTAAATATTCCAGACTATGCAGAAAGAAGCACCAGGAAAGGTTATCATCACCCCGCGTCCCCCGGCAGGCAGCCAGGATGACGGAGAAGGAATGGTTCTTAAAAGCGCCATGCCCCCTCTGAAGGAAATTGAGCGTCCTGCACCTGCAGATGTAAAGGCACAGGCTCCGGTCAAAGACGAAAAGAAACTTCCTAAGGTAAAAGCCCCTGACCTGAAAGACAAAGCCAAGGTCTGCGGCCCAAAATTGGGAAAATAACCAATTGAGCAGCGAAGAGAGTCATCCGCTGGAACCATTTCTGCCACCGGGCGCAAGGATTCTGTTTCTAGGCAGTTTCCCTCCTCCGCGCGCCCGGTGGTCGATGGATTTCTTTTACCCTAATTTCAACAACGATTTCTGGCGCATAATGGGCCTGGTGCACTTTGGTGATGCCGGCCGCTTTGTTGCGCCGGGCGGCAGGCGCTTCAACTGCGAGGCCGTAGTTGAATTCTGCCGCGGCGCCGGCCTCGCTTTCTACGACACTGCCTCAAGGGTCAACCGCCTCAAGGACAACGCCAGCGACGCTTTCCTGCAAATTCTTGAACCCACAGACGTAGGTGCCCTCCTCTCCCAAATACCTGAATGCCACACCGTGGTCACCACCGGCGGCAAGGCCTCCGAGCAATTCTTCGAACTGCTCGGAGCGGACAGCCCCGCCGCGGTTCCGGCTCCCGGCACATACGCGGACGTGGTCGCGTTCGGGCGCGCGGTCCGGTGGTGGCGTATGCCATCCACCTCCCGCGCCTACCCGCTCCCCCTCCCCGCAAAAGCCGCCGCCTACGCCCAGCTCTGGCCCAAGACCCAATGAAAAAGATCCAGTATACCGGCACCAACTACCAGGAAGTCAAAGACTTCTGCGGCGACAAAATCCTTGCCCCCTACTTCTGCATGGGCTTCTCAATGCTTTCCTTGATGACTGACGATGGCTTTGTCTCCGTCCAGGAAGGAGACACAATAATCCAGACTTCAGACGGCCATTTCTCCCTTGAACCCTAGCAGCCCACGATGTATTTGCTGCCGGGAAGGAGGGATATCAACTTGGTACAGATAGCCGAGCACACAAAGGTGCAGACGGCCATGAACGGGATGGACGCTACGGTTGGCAACTGGAGAATCTGCATTGACACCACAGCCCACATGTGCAGCCAGAAGATGTGCATCAGGAACATTCCGTAACTCATTCGGGACAGGGATTCCAGCCACTTGGGGGCCTTGAACTCACTGCCGGCATTCCGCCCTATGCAGGAGAACATCAGGAACGCTCCGGTAGTGGCGCAGACAACGTTCAGCGTACAGAACCGCCAGCCAACCTCCAGGACGGGCGTATCCAGAATAACTCCCGGCACGGCCTGCACGTAATATGACCATATTGTGACGGCGGATCCCACAGCCAGGAGCGCTCCTCCCACCAGCAGTCTCTTCCGGACGCTCCAATCTATATGCACACGGATATAATGCGCCAGAACCAGATACCCAAGGTATCCTGAGAAATACCACAGCAGATGGAACTCATTCCAGAAGCACTCCCCCCACAATTCTCCAAACCACCTGCGAAGGAAAGGCATGCAGCTGGAGATTAGGAAAAGAAGTATGAAGAACCTCTCTTCCCTGGCCGATGCCTGCTCCAGCCATGGAGAAATTACGGGAATGAAAAGATACAGGCTGAAGAGCGGGAACATGAACCAGAAATGGCCCGCAAGCGTAGGGAAATTCAAAGGAATATGCGCCAGGTCCCTCAAAGAGGTTGCCGTATCTATCTGCCCCCAAAGCAGCGGCAACGTGCAATACAGCACCGTAAAGATCAGGAAAGGCGGAAGGATTTTCCCGAAGCGGTGACGATAGAACTCCCGCGCGCTTTGCTCCTTCTTCTTTGGAGCCAGCAGATATGCCGACACTATTATGAACAGCGGCACTGAAATCCTTGAGAAACCGTCATATAAGGATACCCACAGCCTGTCCGTCTGATTTGCCAGTATGGCCTGCGGCCCGGCCATGTCAGTGGCCCCGGGGCCCGGATAATAATTCTCCGCCGCATGGACCAGCATCACCAGAAAACAGGCGAACACACGGACGTAATCCAAAAACGCTATCCTTTCCTTTTCCATTTCAGATACAAAAAAACAGCCCCCCGCAAGGAGGGGCTGATCTAAAATATGGTCTGACTATTTCTTCTTGAATAATGAAACCACCCAGAGCAGTACAACTGCTCCAACTACAGCGGTGAGGATCTGGCCAATGATAGTGCCGCCAAATGACACGCCAAGCCAGTTCAGAAGGTTTCCTCCGATGAATCCTCCGAGGATACCTACCAGCAGATTAACAAGGAAGCCGAAGCCGAATCCCTTTACGAGCCTTCCTGCAAGGAATCCTGCAAGCGCTCCAATGAGTATTGTTATTAAAATTCCCATGATGAATAGATTTTAGTTACACTTCAAATATAGTAAAAAAACAATACTCCGACAAGGCTTCTACTCTTCTGTCAAAGAAGTTGATGCAGGTACCGTAACGGTATTCTCGTAGCAGTCGAACATCTTGTCCACTTCCTCCTTCGCCTTGACAGGGGTCAGAAGGCTGACTACCGGAACGATAACCAGTCCCAGAACCATTGCCAGAACACCTGCGTTGATAGGAGATGAGAAGTAAGGGCTGATGAAAGTCTTTCCCGTGAACGTGCCGTACATACAGCCGCACATTACCAGGACGCCCGCTATGAACGAAGCCCATACGGAAGCGGTTGTGGTGCGCTTCCAGTAAAGGCCGTACAGGAACGGGGCCAGGAAGGCTCCGGCAAGGGCTCCCCAGGAAATACCCATCAGTTGCGCGATGAACGTTACTGAACTCTTGGCCTGGACTATTGCGATTACAGAAGAAACTACGATGAAGAATACCACCAGCAGGCGGATGCTGAGGAGCTTGTTGCGCTCTCCCAGATGCTCGCCCTTGCGCGCCTTTGCCACCGCCGGATCAATGATATCCAGCGTAAGGGTGGAACCCGATGTGAGCACCAGCGAAGACAGCGTTGACATTGATGCGGAAAGCACCAGGATGATTACAACGCCGATCATCAGGTCCGGAAGAGACGCCAGCATTGAAGGAACGATGCTGTCGTAAACCGGAGTCCCTGCCGCGGTGTACTCTATGCTGGAGCCGTACAGACGGCCGAAACCTCCAAGGAAGTAGCATCCTCCAGCCACTATGATGGCGAAGAATGTGGAGATGAACGTTCCCTTGCGGATGGCGGCCTCGTTGCGGATGGCGTAGAACTTACCCACCATCTGCGGGAGACCCCAGGTACCAAGCGAAGTCAGCAGCACCACTCCCAGCAGATAGATTGGCTGGGGGCCAAGGAACGATACGAAGGCGCCGCTGAGGCCGGGAGCGCTTTCCGCAGGAATGTGCGACAGGCTCTCCACGGCGGCGCTGAATCCTCCGTTTCCGCTGAGGACAGATGCAATGACGGCGATGATACCCACCAGCATGATCATTCCCTGGATGAAGTCATTGACCGCCGTAGCCATATAACCGCCTACCCACACATAGATGCCCGTGAGCACCGCCATTCCCAGCACGCACCATACATAATCTATATTGAACGCCATGCTGAAAAGACGTGAGAGGCCGTTATACAACGATGCTGTATAAGGGATGAGGAAAATGAAAACGATTACGGACGCGGCCACCTTGAGGGCGTTGCTCAGGAAGCGCTTGCCAAAGAAATCAGGCATTGTGGCGCTCTGCAGATACTGGGTCATAAGGCGCGTGCGGCGGCCCAGGATCCTCCATGCGAGCAATGAACCGATAAGGGCGTTTCCAATACCGATCCAGGTAGCGGCCAGACCATACTTCCAGCCGAACTGTCCGGCATAGCCCACAAAGATTACTGCGGAAAAATAAGATGTACCGAATGCGAATGCGGTAAGCCAGGAGCCAACGTTACGGCCTCCAAGCACAAAGCCCTGCACGTCAGAGGCGGTACGGCGGCAATAAATGCCAACGCCTACCATAACTGCGAAGAACAGGACCAGGAGAATAATTTTCAGAAACATAATAGTAAGGTAATACAGTCTGTAAAGGTAATACAAATAACTTTTTTTTGAAAAAGAAATGACAATATTCAAAAAAAGACCATAACTTTGAATGAATATGCGGCGTATACTGACCCTGATCTTCACCTCCTGTGTAATTTTATCCTGTGCAAGTCACAGGCAGGTCCATTCTGACCTGAAACAGGCGGACGCCATCATGTTCCAGCACCCGGACAGCGCCCTCGCCATCCTTCAGGGCATAAGCCCAAACGAACTGATTACTCAGGAAGAACGCGCATACCACGCCCTCCTGCTATCCCAGGCCCTTGACAGGAACGGTATAATTGTTAAGAACGACAGCATAATCACCCCTGCCCTGGACTATTACCGCAATCACGGAAGCCAGGACCTCAAACTCCGGAACTGCTACTATGCCGCCACCATCGCGGAAAACGCCGGAGACACTGAGGCCGCCATGGAGTGGCTCGCCCGCGGCGAGGCCCACATCCCCCAGGCGAACGACCTGTACCACGCAGGCCACATCTACCTGATGAAATCCAGGCTGTACAAGGACCAGTATGACTATTCCGCGGCGCTTGACAACGACCTCAAGTCCAGTTCCTACTTCAAGGAGAACCAATATCTGCCAAAATACGCCCTCTCCCAAATCTCCCTGGCCGATGACTACCTCCATATGGACAACCTTGCCGCAGCTGGAGAGGCTCTCGATGTCCTAGTGCCATATTGGAACGACCTGAGCATTAATGTCAAGGCGAACTATTTTGAGACCAGGATTGACGTCGCTGCAGCCGCTAACGACACCCTATATGTCACAGCGCTCAAGGATTCCTGCTTCTCACAGATTTCAAACAGGGCCCTTCGCCCCTGGCTTGCCATATCTTATGCCTATTCATCCAGTGGAATGCTGGATTCCGCCCTCTACGTGCTAGGAGAGTACTCCAGATATTTCCCTGAATCCCTGGACAGTGACTATTATACCCGTCTAGCGGAGGTATACGAGAAACAGGGTGACTACACTTCCTCCGTCGCAATGCTCAAGAAGGCGAACGAAGCGGACAAGAAGTTCATAAAGGAAGTGATGAACTCCGACACCCGCTTCATGGAAGAGCGATACAGGACCCAGCTGGAACAACTCCGTCAGAGACACCTCATCACAACCCTGATTTCGTTATTCGTCGGTCTCCTGCTGATAGGATGGATAGTCATATACTTTATACGCAGGGCTTGGAAGAAAACACAGTTCAGCCTGAACAACCTGAGCAGCCAGTATGAAACCCTACAGAAGGAGAGGGACGCCCTCTGGGAGGCTCATCAGAAATCCGACATGATGAACGAGGAGACCAGGAAGGTTGTCACCGAGCGCCTTGCCTTGCTTGACAAGGTACTTCTGGGGCACATAACATCCAATCCCGCGGATTCGAAGGCGGCCAACGAGGGCATCGGCAAACTCCTCCAGAACAAGGACGAATTCATTAACTCCACGGCCATTTCGTTCGCCGCCAGCCACCCCAAGTTCGTAGACTTCCTGAAGCAACACAACCTGACCCGGTGGGAGATCGGCTACTGCTGCCTTTTCCTCATGGGAATGTATTCCAAGGATATTGAGCCGCACTTCAGCAAGGCCGCCAGCAACACCTATAACAGCACAATCAGGAACAAGCTGGGCTTGTCCCTGAATGGCCAGAAGCTCAAGACCTATCTGCTTGAGACTTGCAAGAATCTTGAATCCGAATCCTGATTATTTCAGCCTCTTGAATACCGGGATGGCCTCCATATCCACGGGGACATCGCAATACTGACCGCCTATATAGACGGAGCCGTTGCGTATATCCTCCCATCCGGCATTGTTCGTTGGGAGGTATACCCTCCATGATGACACTCCACCCTCTGTAACGGGGCAAACCAGATAGTCCGGGCCGAACATGAACTCGCAGTCCTGCTGCAGGGCCTGCTCGTCCTGAGGGAAGTCAAAAATGAGCGGACGCATCAAGGTATAGTCCTCCTTCCATACCTTTCCTGCATTCTCCAGGATATAAGGGAGAAGGGCCTCGCGCTGGGCAATGGCGGCCTTGAACAGGCGCTCCGTCTCAGGAGAGTACTCCCAAGGCTCAGTGCGGCTCTGATAGCCGTGTACGCGCATGAACGGGAGATATACGGAAGCCTGGATCCAGCGTATCATCCTTTCCTGATAGTCAGGATCAGTGTACTGGTTGCCGGGGCGGAAGAATCCGCCTGCGTCGTAGGTCCACCAGGGCAGGCCGGCGGCCATCTGGCCGAGGCCGCCCGCTATCTGGCGGCGCAGGGTGGCCCAGTCGTTGCCCACGTCACCGCTCCAGGTCACGGCGCCGTAGCGCTGGATGCCAGGGAAGGAACTGCGCGTCAGGATGACGGGCAGTTTGCCCGGGGCATCCTTGCGAAGGCCGTCATATACGGTCTGGACAACCTTGAGGGGATAAACGTTGCGGTAGAATTCGCCGGGAATCTGGTCCGGGCCTATGCGGCGGCCCTTGAGGTCGTCATTCTCCGGCTCGGTGGCGTCCTGCCACCATGCGTCAATACCTATGGGAACAAGCTTTTCGCTGAAGTTCTTCCAATAGAAGGCGGCTGCGTCGGGCTGGAAGAAGTCCACCCATTCCGTACCTTCAATATAATATCCTTTAGCCTCAACCTCCTTGCCCAGTTCGGAATCGCGGCCAATGCGTGACCATACGGACAGCATCAGGTGCTGGTCCATGGAGTGGAGTTCGTCCACCATGGCCTTTGGATCCGGGTATTTGCCTTCGTCAAACTGCATGGCGTTCCAGCCGTACTTGCCCCACCACTGCCAGTCCTGGACAACGGTGCCCACGGGGATTTTTTCCGCATTGAGCCTGCGGGCGGCGGTCAGGAGCTGGTCCTGGGTATCGTAGCGCTCGCGGCAATGGATATAGCGGAAAATCCAGTCCGGAAGGGCCGGGACGTGGCCGGAAAGGGTGCGGAAACTGTGCATTACGGCATCGGCGTTGCCGGCGAATACGGTATAGTCAAGTCCTTCCGCTACAGGTGAGGAGAAGGTTGTATTGTCCGCCACGGCGCGCCAGAAAACGACAGGCGCATCGCCAAAGGTACCCTGCACCTCAAGCGAATGCCTGCCGGCGGACAACTGCGCCTTGACGGCGGCGGTAGGCGGCAGCCAGGTGTTGGAAATGTCTATTATGGGCTCCCCGTCCACTGCAAGGTACTGGCGGCGGGCCATGTCGCGGCCTACGTCCAGCAGGAGGGCGTACTCTCCGTCTGAAGGTACGTCAATCTCACCGATGAAGGTCCTGTACATACGGAATTCGCGGCGGTTGCCCGCAGTGCCCGTGGCGTTCACGGTCACTGAGCCGCCGTCCGCCTGGGTTTCCGTAAGCTTGATGCTGTTGTCAGCCGGGTTGAAGTCCGTGAGGCCGTAGTTGTGCCAGAGCAGGCCCCAGCCGCGGCTGGAAATGATCATTGGCAGAGATATCTGCGTGTTGACCTGAGTAAGGCGCCTGGTGAGGCCGCGGACGTCCAGGTATCCGTCCTGGAACTGGCCGGTTCCGTAAAGGTGCTCCCCCTTTGGAGAGTCGAAGGCCTGGCTTACGGCAAAGGCGGGCGAGCCGTCCACGCTTACCGGCTGGATGCTGCGGCCGCCGGGCAGCTCCTGGAGCAGCACGCGGCCCTCCGCATCCAGGAAGCGGAGCGTCTGCGACTCCGCGCTCCACTGGGCGGCCATCCGTGCGGTGCGCACGGTGACGTTGCCGCCGTCGCGCTCCACCTTATATTTGGGTGTCTTTACCTTCTGGGTGTAAATAAGTTCTCCAAGTTCAGGCGCTCCTTCAGGAGTCAGTCTCACGCGGATTGCGTCCGCGGTTACAGGCTCAAGGCAAAGGGTGCCCTGAGGGGTGTCAATATTGACGGCTCCGGGCCGGCATGCCGCCAGCGACAGGAGACAAATAAGTAAAGGAAATCTTCTCATATAACAAATATAAGGAAAAGTGATGTTTGCACAAAACCGATGTCAAAAAAGTCCTATATGAAGTTTATTTAAAACACCCTTATTGATTATCAATGAGTTAGCAAGCAAAAAATAAAGTTTATTATTTGCATGGAAACTAGTTTCTGCGTAACTTTGCAATAGTTAGAAATAATAAGACATGAAGTTTCAGACTGGGATCTGTGAAAAACTTCAAACTCTATCTAGTATCTAATCATTGCACACAAAAAGAGAAGCCCCGCCGGGATGGCGCGGCTTCTCTTTGATTTTGAAAATGCCTACTTAAAGTTGACCCAGTCTACCTCAACGTGGTTACCGTCTGTCATGAGCATGTAAAGGTTGTGAACTCCCTTCACGCTGTTCTCCACCGTTATGGATTTTTCAGCCCATACGGGACTTCCCGGAACGTTGACTGTGGCGATGAGCGGTCCGTCAACGGCGTCCGCGCGGAGCTCTATCTTGCCGCCTGCAAGGGAGTGTACCCTGATGGTGGCTTCCTTTACGCCGTCCTCGAAATCTACCCTGTCATAGCTGATCCAGCGGGGCTCCCTCTCCTGGGTGGTGTTCCACAGGATAGCCTTCCATCCGTCAAAGGTGTACTCTGAATTCAGGAAGTCAACAGCGACGTACTTGTCTGACTTGTCGGAGTAGCGGTCAATCTGGATAAGGGACTTGGCCTTTGTTGTACCTACGCCACGGAGGGTTGGAGTTACCATCTGGATTGTTCCGTCAGGATTGAAATAAAGGTAATCTATGCAGACTGAGCGGTTCTTGTCAAAGTACGGGGAATAGTCGTTGTGATGATAGAACAGGTACCACTGGCCGTCCAGCTCTATGAATGAGTGGTGGTTGGTCCAGCAGATCGTCTCGGACTGCTCCATGAACTTGCCCATGAAGGTATAAGGACCCATGGGGTTGTCCGCCATACAGTATGCGAGGGTCTCGCGTGCGTCCTCTACCCAAGGGAACGTGTAATAATACTTGCCGTTGCGCTTGAACAGGAACGGGCCCTCGGTCTGTCCGCGGGGGATGCCGGTGATGGTGATAGGCTCTGAATCAAGTTCAAGCATGTTGTCCTTGAGGCGTGCCAGCTGGAGGCCGCGGCCTGACCATGCCAGGTACGGAGTGCCGTCGTCATCGATGAAGATGCAAGGGTCTATTCCGCCTATTCCCTGGATTGGTTTCTCCTCGGGAACGAACGGGCCGTACGGGGTGTCGGAAATGGCTACGCCTATTCCGTTACCTGCGAAACGAGCTCCGGGTTCCGGTTTCTGCGGAGCCGGGAAGTAGAAGTAATACTTGCCGTTGTGGTAGTTGCAGTCAGGAGCCCACATGCTGTAGCCGGCTGCATTCACCCAAGGAACGTTGTCCTGGTCGACGATTACCCCGTGGTCAACCCAGTCCACCAGGTTGTCGGAGGAATAAACATGATAATCCGCCATACAGAACCAATCCTTGCGGGCATAATCTGCCGGCGCGGGAATGTCGTGTGACGGATATACATAAACTCTGCCTTCGAATACGTGTGCGGAAGGATCCGCGCTGAAAGCGTCCCTGATGATAGGGTTCTGGGCAGAGAGGCTAACTGTGGCAGCGATGGCTGCGACGAGGATTACTGCGATTCTCTTTAGTTTCATATATTGCGTAATTGAATGATTTGTCCAAATCTTACGCAATATATGAAATTAATTTATCAATTCCTCTAATGCTTCCCTGGGCATCTCGCCATTTATGCAAATAAAGCTGCATTCGTCCTGCTCGTAGGACATCATCACGAATCCCGTGACAATGGCGTCGTTCCCCATGGTGTACATGCGCATTACCTCGCCGTCCTCCTTGGCCTCCATGAGCATCTCGTAGGTGCCGCGCTTGATGAAGCGGTCAACGTCCTTCTTGATGTCATCGTTGATTGCCGGATTCTCGCTGCTGATGATGTACATTCCGGTGAGGGTCTTGATGATGGGACCAAGGTTCACGCTCTCCCCTTCCAGGTCAATGTCAGGGATCTTCTTCATGAGCTTGAACATTGCCGGGGAAATGTACACTGCGCTCACACCTTCCGCCTCTGAATATTTGTTATAGATAGACTTGCCGTCCTGGGCAAGGGCACTGGTGCCAATCAATGCTGCCAGCGCGATCAAGATAAACTTTTTCATTTTGTGCTATTGATAATTCTGTTAACTGTATCCAATGATTCTTCTGCGAGCATGGCGGACTGCACACCGCGGTCCATCTGCTTTGAAATGAGGGCGAAAGTCTCCTCCACCTTGGCGTACGCCAGGAGCGGGTCCTCATAGGTGTCCTTGGGGTTTCGCGGGATTATGAAGAAGACGCTGAGGCACGCGGCTGCGAACATGCTGAGCAGGGTGTATGTGAGCCACATGGACCTTTGATGCTTCCTTGCCGATGCGAACGCCGCGGCGGCAACGCTGTCCTTCACCGCGGAGCGGAGGTCCTCAGGGACGCGCACGCCGTCTTCGCGTGCAATCTGCTCCAGACGCTCATAACTTGTGTTCTCTATTTCCTGCAATGTTTTCATATCGCTTCCTTTATCTTTTTCCTGGCCCGGCTTATCATAACCCTTACAGCCAGATTGCTCATTCCCGTTTCTTTCGCTATCTGCTCGTAGTCCATTCCGCGGAGCAGTTTCATTTCAAGCACGGCCCTCTGCTTGGCCGGAAGTTTCCTGATTGCCCGCTGCAGCCTCTCTAACTGTTCCTTTGCCGCCTGCGGGCCGTCCGCCGTGTCGGGCGCCGCTATCTCGTCCGTCAGGTCCGCCCTTGGCCGGCGGTTCTCCTTCCTGATACGGTCTATGCACATGTTCTTGAGCAGCCTTATTCCGTAGCCCATGGGGTTGTGCACATTGTCCAGCGTATCCCTTGAATCCCAAAGCTTTATGTACAGGTCCTGCACGGCATCCCTTGCATCCTGGTCATCTTCCAGGATATAGAAGGCCACCTTGTAGAGGCCGTCCGTCAGAGGCAGGTAGATGTCGCAGAACTCCTTGTACTCCATATCACTCTGACGCTATGGCCAATACCTTATCAAGGGAAATGGAACCAAAGAGGCATACCAGGGTGCAGTCATCCGGACTGAAAAGGACAAAGTCCTTGATCTTGTCGCCCTTGTCGTCCACAACTCCGTACATACGCATCATTTCAGATCCGTCCTTGACTTCCATGAGCATCTCGGCTCCGTCCAGGAGCCTGCCCACCCTTTGTGAAAAGCCTTGCCTGACCTCCGGCGCGCAGTCTGAGTATTCTACCACCGCGAGTTTCTTTATGCCCTTCATCGCCCGCATTACGTCTTTCATTTCAGGGTCGTCGGAATGTGCCGCCCCTGTCTGTACCAAGGCTTTTACAATTCTAGTTCCCAGCCTTCCGACCTTGACGGCCTCGAAGCCGTCGTAGTGCTTGTACTCATTGATGAGCATTGAAATCTGTGTTCCAGGCACCGGCTTTGCCGGTTTTTCTGCGAGACCCGCCAGAGGCAGGGCCAAGGCTATGACGATTATGATGAACAGTCTTCTCATTTTTAATTAGGAAGCCGGGAATTGGAAACCCGGACCGGCTTCATTCAAATGACGCCGCAGTCCGGGATTTGTTACAGAATTATCATGAAAATTATTTGATTTCTATGGAAGTGCTCGTGCGCAGGTCATCCGAAGCTGATCCCAGCAGCAGTTCAACCTGGCCCTTCTCAAGCTGCCAGCCGGTGTCAGACCACCAGCAGAGCTCGCTTACAGGGAACTCCAGGGTAACTTTCTTGCTCTCCCCCGCTCCCAGGGCAACCCTCTTGAACGCCTTGAGTTCCTTGGCCGGATATTCAACCTTGGCGTCCTTGCGGCTTACATACAACTGGGCCACTTCCTCCGCCGGCATATCACCGGTATTCTTGAGGTCGAAGGTAACCTTAACGGTATCGCCCTCCTTGTACGCTTTCTTTGAAGCGGCAAGGCCGGAGTACTCGAAGTCTACGTACGAGAGGCCATGGCCGAAGGCGTATGCCACCGGGACTCCCTTTGTGTCAAACCAGCGGTAGCCCACCAGGAGACCCTCAGTGTACTTTGAGTCCGGGGTGACGCGGCGCATAGGGCCGCCTGCGGCCATGTCGGCGCGGTACATCCCGGTGAAAAGGTCTTCCTGGGTCTCCGCCCTGTTGGGGAAGTTGCCCATCGCGTAAGCCGGAGATTCCTCCAGCACGCGCGGATATGTGAACGGAAGTTTTCCGGACGGGGCCCTGTCACCAAAGAGCACCTCTGCAAGGGCGGTTCCGCCCTCTATTCCGTTCCACCAGCCCTGTACCATGGCCTTAGAGCAGGCCTCCACGGCTGCAAGTTCAAGCGGGCCGCCGGAGATAACAACGCTGACCATGTTGGGGTTGGCCTCTGCCAGAGCGGCAGCGATGGCTTCCTGGCCAACCGGGAGCTTGATGTTCTGGCGGTCGCTTCCCTCGGTCTCTATGTTCTTGTTGGTTCCGCAGAAGTAGAGCACCAGGTCCGCAGACTTGGCCAGTTCAACAGCCTCTGCAAGGAGGTCTGCGTCAGGCTCCTCGTCTATTGCCATGGCCTGGAGAGGTCCGGGTGTCTGGCCGGGACGCACCCTTCCGCCAAAGTTCCTGTAACCGGGGGCGTAGAGCACCTTTATGGCGTTGCCGGCCCTGCGCTGGATACCCTGCAGGGGTGTGACCTCGTAAGGGGTCTTCACGCCCGCGCCCACACCGCCGGCGGCGGTGGACAGCACGGCGTTCTGGCCTATCACGGCTATCGTCTTCACGTCCTTGGCTATAGGAAGTCCCTTGCCCTTGTTGCTGAGCAGCACTATGGAGCGGCGGGCCACCTCCAGGGCGGCCTGGCGGCTCTCAGGCTGCGAAGTCTGCACCAGGTTGCTCTTGTCCGCAGGGATGGGCTCTATGGCATAGCGCACGCGGAGCAGTTCGCGCACCTTGTCGTCAACCACCTTCTCGGACACCTTGCCCGCAGCGATGGAGTCGATGAGCGGAGGTCCAAGGTAGTTGTCTCCCGTCATCTGCACGTCGAGGCCGTGCAGCGCGGCTCCCATGGTGCTGTGCGTGGCTCCCCAGTCTGACACCGTGATGCCCTTGAAGCCCCATTCGCCGCGCAGGATCTCGTTCAGGAGGTGTTCGTTCTCAGAGCAGTAGTCTCCGTTCACCTTGTTGTACGCGGGCATTATGGCCATTGCGCCGGCCTCCTTTACGGTGGCCTCGAAAGGCTTGAGGTAGATCTCGCGCATCACCCTTTCGTCAATAATCACGTTCACGCTGCCGCGGTTGGTCTCCTGGTTGTTTATGGCGAAGTGCTTCACGCAGGCGGCGGTTCCCGCATCCTGCATTCCCTTCACGTAGCCAACTGCAAGGGCGGCCGCAAGGGCCGGGTCCTCGCTCAGGTACTCGTAACTGCGGCCGCCCACGGGCAACCTCTGGATGTTGATGGCGGGGCCCAGCATCACGTCCTTTCCGCGGAGGCGGGCCTCCACGCCAATCCCATGGCCGTAGTCATAGGCCAGGGAAGGGTCCCAGGTGGCGGCAAGCGCCGATCCCGTGGGGAAATACGTGGCGGAGTCCAGCTGCCAGCCCAGCGGGCGGAAGCCGTCTCCCAGTTCCTCGCGCACGCCGAACGGGCCGTCGGCGTACTTGATGTCCTGGATTCCCAGGCGGGGAACGCCTTCGGAGGACATGATGGTCTTGGAGTGGAGCATCATCACCTTCTCCTCCAGGGACATCTGGGCGATAATCTTGTCAATCTCCTTGTCGTGCTTTGTAAGCAGGTCCTGGGGAGAGGTCTTGGCGCAGCCCGCCACAAGGGCCATGGCTGCCAATACCGGAATGATCAGTCTTCTCATATTATTTCTTTATTGGATATTTCTTCTCTACGTCCTTGAGCGCGGCCAGCGCCTGCGGGAACAGGAACAGCAGGGACAGGACATTTATCCAGGTGGTAAGTCCAAGGCCCACGTCGCCCCATTTCCAGGCCGTGTCGGAACTGGTACAGGCCCCGAGCACAACCAAAGTTAGCATTAATATTCTATAAACCCATACGACGGCCTTCTCAGCCTTGCTTCCGGCTTTGCCGCTGCGGCTGAATATATATGCGATGCTGGATTCAGCGTAGAAGTAATACGCCATCAGGGTGGTGAATACGAAAAATGTCAGCGCCACCGCCACAAAGGCGCTTCCAAAGCCGTGGAAAACGGTGTCAATGGCCGCCTGGGTGTAGCCCACGTAATTGCTTCCAAGCGCCGGGGCAGCCGCATAAAGCAGTTCACCGCTGCCGGAATCGACAATGTTGTAATTCCCGGTGCAGAGTATCATCAGGGCCGTAGCCGTACAAACCAGGATGGTGTCGATGTATACGGAGAAAGCCTGCACCAGGCCCTGCTGGGCGGGCATTTCGTTCTCCGCGCTTGCGGAGACTATTGCCCCGCCGCCCTGGCCCGCCTCGTTGGAGAACAGGCCGCGCTTAACTCCCATGGCAAAGGTGTTTCCCAGCATTCCGCCCACCAGCGGATTAATGCCGAAGGCACTTCTCACAATCAGCCCCAGCATCCCCGGAACCACCTTGATGTTTGCACCGATTATTATCAACGCCATCAGGATATAGGCGATGGCCATGAACGGGGTCACCACCGTGGCCACGTTGGCGATGCGCTTCGCCCCGCCGATGATCACCAGGCTCAGCACGAACGCCAGCACAGCGCCGGACACCCACGGCTTAACTGCGAATGAATTCTCGAACGCCCCTGAAACGCCGTTGGCCTGCGTCAGCACCAGCAGCATGCCATATCCCGCAATCGTCAATATGGCGAAAAGCATTCCCAGCCCCGGCTTCTTCAATCCTTTCTCTATGTAGGAAGCCGGGCCTCCGCGCAACTCGCCCTTATGCTTGAAGTTGTATATCTGCGCCAGCGTGGATTCCGTAAACGCGGTGGACGCTCCCAGGAATGCTATGACCCACATCCAGAACACGGCACCGGGGCCTCCCAGGGCGATGGCCGTGGCCACGCCCACTATGTTCCCGGTGCCCACCCTTCCGGAAAGGGCCACGCAGAATGCCTGGAACGGGGAAAAACTTTTCTGGTCCGATGACTTCCGCCGCCCGAAGAGCAACTTTGCCATCAATCCTACCCTGCGTATCTGCACGCACCGCGTGCGTATGGTAAAATACAGTCCAGCCCCCACCAGCAGCACTATCAGCGCCGGGCTCCATATTATGTTGTAGATAATTTCAGTCACTTTCAGTCAAGTTCAGTCTAAGGTAATGTGTCCCACGTTCCGTCATATAATAGTCCGGATAGAATGTCTTTCCGTCCAGGGTCATCGTATATATGTTTCCGTTTGTACCGTCCGCACCGTCAGCCCCGTTGAGCACCAGGCCGTCCAGTCCCGGATCCAGCGTGAACTCCGCCTGGTCCCAGGAATTGATCTCCGGCGACGCCATCACCAGCGGGCCATACAACAGCGCTCCGAGCCATCTTGGCTCGAACGCTGTTGAAGGCCCGCCCTCCGCCGTGGCCGCAACCTCCATCTTATCAGGTCCGTAGAACAGATGCGCGCCGAACGGCATCTCAATCTCCACCCTGTCCCCCGCTTTCCACTCACGCTCAGGGATTTCCACATAGGATGACGGCTGGTACTTCCTGCCAACCTTCCTGCCGTTCAGCCTTATCCTGAAGTCCTTTCCCACCCAGTAAGGAACGCGCAGTTTCATTGCAAAGCGGCCGCCTTCCTCTATGGTTATCACGGACTTCTCCGCAGGCCAGGCGCATTCCTGGCGCAGGGTGACGCCCTTCGCCTCCCAGTTTGCCACAGTAGGCAAATAAAGCCCAACCCAGATGGTATTGTCGGATACAAAATACGCCGCCTCCTGATATTTGACGTGATTCTCTGCGCCCGTTCCGCCGCAGCAGGATGACTGCGGGGTGCGGTTCCCGAACGGCTTGGCCGCATTCAATCCCACCGCATACTGATACGTAACTCCGTAATGCTCAGGATGTACGGAACCTACCAGCTGGTTGTAGAGCACCCTTTCATAGTAGTCCATGTAGCGGGCGTCATCGGGATTGTAGCAGTTCAGGTCCTTGGTCAGTTTTGCCAGGTTGTAGGAACAACAGGTCTCGTTAATATTGGGATCCGGCGCCGTCTCCCCGTTCCTGCGAGTCTGGGCGTTGGTGTTCATGCTCAGCATCTGGGTGTAAGGCTGGCGGAACATCTCCCCGTTTCCAACGCCTCCCATGGCATACGCATACCGGCCCTGTACCAGATTCCAGAAATTGACCGCTATGTTGTAATAATATTCATTCCCAGTCGCCTGGAACTGCTTCAGGGAACCGATGATCATTGGGATATGCTGGTTGGCGTGGCGCGTGCGGATGTCGTCTATGCCGCGCGAGAGCGGCTCGTAGAAGGCCGGGGCGTCAAAGAAGCCCGCGGCCTGCGCCAGCCGCTCCTTCTCCGTGGGGTCGCTGACCATCACGGCAAGGCGCGACAGAACCTCCTGCATTCCGCCCACTTCCCCCGCTATGTACATGTTCCACATCTCATAGCGGTTTCCGGGGCGGGCCCGCCTTTCCTCCTGGGTTGCTCCGTCCGCATCCACGAAGGTGCGGTAGTTCAGCCTGTTCCATACCCACAGGCCCATGTCCTTGGCTATCAGCAGCGCCTTGGCTGCAATCTCCGGGTCATCGACATTCAATGCAATGTCAATGAGTCCCGCCAACTGTTTGTGTATGGTATAATACGGGGCCCAGACGCCAGTGGTATTGTTATACGGAGTATATTTCTCAATCAGAATCGGATGCTGCGCCGGGATTGCATTTATATAGCCGTATCCGTACTTGGTGCAGTCCTTCTTGTAAACGTCAAAGGCCTCCCAGGTGCCTTCCATCTTAGCCAGTTCCTCCTCCGGGGCCAGGTCGCGCGCCTCGCGGTAGCGTCCCAGCGCCGGATCCCACACAAAGGTCAGTTCCTGGCAATAGCGCAGTTCGTCCACCATCCTCCTGATATTGGCCTTCAGGGCGGCCTTCAACGAAGGGTCATCAGTACCCGCATATGCGAACGCCAATGCGGACATATAATGCCCGGATCCGTGTCCCTTCAACTTTGTGGTAGGAGAATCCCACCCGTTGGAACGGGTATACCCCTCCGTGCTCAGTCCATATGTATCCCGGTAATTATACAGCTCCTGGGTGATATCCAGGGAAAGCAGGTTCTCTATGTCCAGGTCGCGGTTGGAAGTGAGGCGGTTGTCCCCTATGAGGCGCACGCTTCCCAGCGGAAGCGGCTGCGCCTGCGGGGTCTTTGCCGGCACTTCCCACGCCCCGCCAACGACCTTCACCTGCGCATCCAGCGGATACCCTTCGGCCTCAGCGGAATCCCCAAGGATATAACCCCGCACTGTATATTCCGAACCCGCGGCCAAACCAGCCTCCTGCTCCTCCGTTTCCCGCGCGCTGTTCATCCACTTCACCTGCCTCCACTCCCCGGAACCGTCAGAATAACTCACCCACACCTGATACGGCAGCCTTGGCGCAGTCCCCTCAGGGGTCTCTACCCGTACTGCCTCGACTTTGCGTATCTCTTTATTCTTTCCACCACATCCGGCGAGAATCACCACTCCGCAGAGCAGCGCCGTAATCCAGGTAATTATTCGGTCAGGTTTCATATACAGTGTCTTTTATTATCCACCAATCCGGCATTCTATGCCGCGTGCATTAAAAATCTCAAGCGCCGCTTCCTGTTCCTCTGCCGACGGGGTCTCAAACGGGTAATTGTCCGGGTTGAAGGTGGACCACATGCGGCGGTGTTTGCCTTTGGCTACGTCGTGGTACGGGAGGAGGTCAACCTCCTGCGGCGGGGTTGGCAGGGAGAGGAGGAAGTCCGCGGCGGCGGTGAGGTTGTCCTGGTCCGCGTTCACGCCTTTTATGAGGGGGATGCGGATCCAGTAGGGGGCTTTCAGCTCGGAGAGGAGGCGTATGTTACTTAGAATCAGTTCGTTGTCTGCACCGGTGTATTTGCGGTGGAGGGCTGGGTCCATCAGTTTGAGGTCAACCAGGAAGAGGTCGCAGTTGGGGACGGCGCGGCGGAGGGTTTGCGGCGGCACCAGCAGGCAGGTGTCCACGCAACGGTGGAAGCCGCGCCTGCCAAGTTCCTCCAGCAGGGCAACGGCGTAGTCAGCGTCAAGCAGCGGCTCTCCGCCGCACAGCGTGACGCCTCCGCCGCCGGTTTCCATCACTCCCCTTTCCTTTTCTATCTCCGCCATCAATTGGTCCATGGGCCAGTCCTTGCCGCTGATTTCCAGGGCCGTGGTGGGGCAGGAGTCCGCGCAGGCGCCGCAGAGGACGCATACGTCTTTATCCTGGACTACGCCATCGGCAGTGAATGTCAGGGCTCCCGTTGGACAGGCGTCGATGCAGGTATGGCAACCTATGCATCTGCTCTGCTTGTACAGAAGCTGCGGCTGCGGGTCCCAGCTTTCCGGATTATGGCACCATACGCACCTGAGTGGGCAGCCCTTTAGGAATATGGTGGTGCGGATTCCGGGGCCGTCGTGTAGGGCGTATCGCTTGATGTCAAAAATCAGGGCCATGGGTTAAAACTCTTGGTTCTGGGTGCGGGCTATGATTTCTTCCTGGAGCTGGGAGGTCATGTCGTTGAAATAGTCAGAGTAGCCGGCCACGCGGACAAGCAGGTCGCGGTACTGGTCCGGATGCCGCTGGGCGTCGCGGAGGGTCTCCGTATCGACTATGTTGAACTGGATATGGTGTCCGCCAAGGCGGAAGTATTCCCTGATGAGCTTGCCCAGTTTGGAAACGTCCTGGTCCGTCTTGAGGAGGGCCGGGGTGAACCGGACGTTGAGAAGGGTGCCGCCGCTCCTGGTCTGGTCCAGTTTGCCCAGGGAGCGGATCACGGCGGTGGGGCCGTTGGTGTCCGCGCCGTGCGCAGGGGAGGTGCCGTCGGAAATGGCAAAATGGGCGAAGCGCCCGTCCGCTGAAGCCCCGCATACCTGGCCGAAATAGTTGTGGCAGGTGGTGGACAGCATGTTCAGGTAGGTCTTGCCGCCACGGGTGTTGGGGCGGCCTTCTATGGCGCCTACCAGGTCGTTGTATACACGGAGGGCTATGTCGTCCGCATAAGGGTTGTCATTGCCGAAGAACGGAGTGTGGTTGCGGATGTACTGGCGCATGACCTCATCACCCTGGAAGTTGCGCTGAAGGGCATTCAGCAACTGGTCCATGGTGTATCGGCCATCCTGGAAGATATGCTTCTTAATTACTGACAGACAGTCTGTTATGGTTCCCAGGCCGGTGCACTGGATGTAGGTTGTATTGTACCTGGCGCCGCCGCTGTAGTAGTCCATCCCCTTGTCTATGCAGTCGTCTATGTACAGGCTCAGGAAGGTGGCCGGGGCGTAGAGGCTGAACATCCTTTCAATGTAGTTGTTCACGCTCAGTTTCAGGTTCACGAAGTACTCCATCTGGGCCTTCCAGGCAGCGTACAGTTGCTCGAAGTCCCTGAAGGTGCGGGGGTCTCCGGTCTTGAGGCCTATCTGCTTTCCAGTCTCCGGATCAATGCCGTCGTTAAGCGTTATTTCCAGGATCTTGGGGGTGTTCAGATAGCCTGTCAGAAGGTATGCTTCCTTGCCGAAGGCGCCCACCTCTATGCAGCCGGAGCAGCCGCCCTCGCGGGCGTCCTGAAGGCTCTTCCCCTGGCGGACCAGTTCCTGCACATAGGTGTCAGGATTGAATACTGAAGGGTATCCGAAACCCCTGCGTATTACCTTTATTCCGGCTTCCAGGAAGTCATCCGGGGTGTTCTTGGAAATGTGGATGCTGAGGCCCGGCTGCAGTTCGTGAAGTTCCTCCTGGATCTCCAGGATCATGTAGGAGAGGGGGTTCACGGCGCTGTTGCCGTCTCGGTCTATCCCGCCTATGTTGATGTTTGTGAAGTCATTGTATGTGCCTGATTCCCTGGCGGTTATGCCTACCTTTGGAGGGGCGGGCTGGTTGTTGAACTTGATCCAGAGGCAGCTCAGCAGTTCCTTGGCTGAGTCATAGTTGAGAGTGCCGTCCTCCAGTCCCTTCTTGTAGAACGGATAGAGGTGCTGGTCAAGATGGCCCGGGTTCATGGAGTCCCAGCCGTTGAGTTCGGTGACGGTGCCCAGATGGACGAACCAGTACATCTGGATGGCCTCCCAGAGGTCACGCGGCGCGTGGGCGGGCACCCAGTCGCATACGGAGGCTATCTTTAACAGTTCCTCCCTGCGGCGGGGGTTGCGCTCCGCGGCGGCCATTTCGCGCGCCAGCGCCGCATGGCGCTGCGCGAACAGTATGGCCGCGTCGCAGGAGATGGCCATCGCCTCCAGTTCCTGCTGCTTGTCCGTGGCTTGCGCATCGGCAATGTAATCCAACTCCGATATGCGCTTGGCTATGCGCTCCTTCATGTCCAGCAGCCCCTCGCGGTACATCCTGCCGTCCATGGCAGTGTGTCCCGCCGCGCGCTGCTCCATGAACTCCGTGAAAACGCCCGCATGATAGGCTTCCTCCCACTCTTTGGACACGTGCCCGAAGATGCGCTCGCGCTGGGTCTTTCCTTCCCAATAAGGGATGACCTCGCGCCTGTAAGTCTCTATGTCATCGGCACTTATGTGATAGCTCTGGAGTTCGCGGGTGTCAAGCACGCGCAGGTCCTCCTCGCTGTGGCAGGTGAGCTCGGGGAAGGTGGGCACGGCCTTTGGACGCGGGCCCCTCTCGCCCACTATCAGCTCATCCGGACCAATGTATATGGTCTTCTTGGCGCAAATCTCGTAGAAGTTCCTGGCCCTGAGTATGGGTATGGGATATTTGCCGTAGTTCTCCTTGTAGAACTCCGTCTCTATCAGGGCCCTCTCGATGCTCAGGGTCGTTGGAGTCTCCACGCTTTCCTTGCGCAGGCGCTTTATCCTGTCATTCATCATCTTGCGAATAGTTCATTACAAATATAGTCATTTATCCGTTTTGCTGATAATGAACATGTTAAGAAGAACAATGCATTTTTAATTATTTTTATTAATGTAATAAGTATTTAAAATGGGGCTTTAATAAATAATTTTTATTAACTTTCGGGGCTAGAATATCATTATTATCATTCCAATATGAGAAAAGTTTCTATTATGATCGCAGCCGCCCTGTGGGCTCTCATGTCCCTTGGCGCAAGCGCACAGTCATTGAAACTCAATGACTTGGACTACTACGAGGACCGTGGCACAAACGTGCTGGTCTACAACAACATCTACAACGGAGGCTTCTATGACGAGAAGTTCGCCGGAATTGAGATCATCCAGAGAGGTGAGCGTATCTGCACCGGTGGTGGAATCAGGCTTGTGAACACCCCTGAGCAGTGGGACATCTTTGGAGTTATGACCAACAGGACAGTCAACCACGCTGACAGCAGCGTTGAGATCGAGCTGACCTACTCTGACTGGGATTTCGTATCCAAGCTCAGGGTATTCCCCAAGGACAAGGGAGTTGTCATCCAGGTTTACCTTGACAAGCCGGTTCCTGAGTTCCTTATCGGCAAGGCCGGTATGAACATCGAGTTCTTCCCTGCTTCATACTTCGGAAAGAACTACATGGTTGACGGACTTGCAAGGCCTCTTCCCAAGTATCCTATGGCACAGACAGAGGTTCACCCCGTATCTGAGAAGATCCCCCAGTACTTTGGAGAGTCCACATTCGACGACCGCGGCCGCGGAGACTTCCTTGTTCCCCTCCCGCTCTCAACCGGAAAGCAGATCACCCTTGCACCTGAGGATTCCGACCTCCGCGTAAGCGTTAAGTCTGACCTTGACCTCAACATCTACGACGGACGTCACCTTGCACAGAACGGAATGTTCGTTCTCCGTTCCATCCTTCCTGCAGGAAAGACCGGCAAGGTTCTCGAGTGGTACCTTGAGCCCAGCGCAGACCAGACTTGGGTACGCAAGCCCAACATCGGCTTCTCACAGGTAGGTTACACCCCTGCACAGAAGAAGGTTGCAGTTGTAGAGCTTGACAAGAACGACACTCCTGCCAAGACCGCCAACCTCCTCCGCATCAACCCTGACGGAACAAAGTCTATCGCAAAGCTTATCAACGCCAAGTTCTGGGGTGAGTATCACCACAGGTACAACTACGTACAGCTTGACTTCTCAGACGTTAAGCAGCCTGGTCTTTACGCTATCGAATACAACGGCGTGGAGAGCAACGCATTCCCTATCGACAAGGACGTTTACGAGGACAAGTGGCATCCTTCAATGGACATCTCACTTGTAGTGAACATGGACCACATGGAAGTTAACGAGGCTTACAGGGTATGGCACGGACGCGCCAACATGGACGACGCCCTCCAGGCTCCTCTGAACGTACGCCTCCATGACGGCTACACCATGGGCAACGAGACCAACACCAAGTACGCACCGCTGGAGCACATCCCCGGCCTTGCAATCGGTGGATGGTATGACGCAGGTGACTTCGACATCCAGTCCAACTCCGTAGTTACCACAACCCAGGACCTCGCCTACATGTGGCGCGCATTCCGTCCTGAGAGGGACCAGACCCTCATCGACCACAAGACCCTCTACGCAGACATCCACGTTCCTGACGGAATTCCTGACAATGTACAGTACATCATGCAGGGTACCCTCAACATCAACGCACAGGTTGAGAACATCGGATTCGTAGCAGGCGTTATCGGCCAGCCGGACATGCACCACTATCATCACCTTGGCGATGCCATGACCCTCACAGACGGTCTCATCTACGATCCTACCCTGGCCCGTTACGAGGTTAAGGGCAACCGCTCAGGCACCCCTGACGACAGGTACGCCATCACCGGACGTTTCAGCCCTGCCGGAACAATGGGAACCATCGTAGCCCTTGCCGCCGCATATCCCGCACTCAAGGAGTACTTCCCTGAGGAGGCCGAGCGCACCCTCAAGAACGCCCTCATGCTTTGGGACAAGTACTTCGAGGCAGCAGCTCCTAATGCAGCCGCCAACGCCAACAATCCGTTCGGCGGAAGGATGGGCATGGGTGGAGATCCACGTTTGCAGGCAGCCATCGAACTCTGGTTCGCTACAGGTGACCAGAAGTACAAGGACTTCTTCACACCTCTCGTAGAGGCCCAGCTCAATCCTCAGCCCGTTCAGGCTCCGAGCATGGCAAACGGAAGGGGCGGCGTAGGCATGAACCTCTCTGCAGCCCTCCAGGTTTATCCTTACATGGACAAGAAGTTCCAGGACAAGGTTAAGGCCCTCATCCCTGACTATGTAAAGAGCATCACCGCAGTAGCGGAGGAGAATCCTTACGGAGTGAACATCGCAGGTGCAACTTGGGCTGGAAACAGCGGAATCATCAACAACGCATACAACTGCTACAAGGTATGGAAGCTGTTCCCTGACATGATCGATCCCGAGTATGTATTCGCAGGCCTCAACTACCTGTTCGGATGCCATCCTTACAACAACAAGTCCTTCATCACCGCAGTAGGCGTTACCACAAAGAACGTTGCCTACAGCAACAACAGGGCTGACTATTCAGTAATCCCTGGCGGCGTTGTTCCCGGACTTCTCGTTAAGGAAGACTTCTTCGAGAACAAGGACGACTATCCGTTCCACTGGGGTGAGAACGAGTGCTGTATCAACGACGCTCCTAGGTATGTAGAACTCGTACTTGGTGCAATCGAGGTAGCAAACGCTCTCAACAAGTAGTTCATAACAGCCAATGAAACGCATACTCATCCTGGCTGTCGCCTTGAGCGCAGTATGCTCCGTTTCATTAGCCGACAATATCAGATTTGCTTCCCATCCATCTATGTCACCGGATGGGAAGCAAATTTATTTCAGCTATGACGGAGACATATTTTCTGTCCCTGCCTCCGGAGGGCAGGCAACAGCCGTAATCACAATGCCCGGAGTGCAGGATTCACCTCTGGTGTCTCCTGACGGCAAGTGGCTGGCCTTCAGTTCCGACATACAGGGGAACAGCGACGTGTACGCTGTTCCGCTGGGTGGAGGAAACGCAGTCCAGCTCACGTTCCACGAGGCTCCTGACACGCCTGTTTCCTGGTCCGCGGATTCCAGGTACATCTATTTTGAATCCACGCGCGAGAGCGCGCGCAAGACATCCTTCAGGGTTCCCGTGGTCGGAGGGACGCCGGAACTGATGTTCGACGGTTTCTTCAATACCATCGTCAACCTTGTTGAGAATCCCAAGACCGGGGAGTTCCTGTTCAACGAGTCCATGGAGAGCCTCAGTTTCCCTACCAGGAAACGTTACGTGGGAGACCATAACCCCAACATAAAGTGCTGGAACCCAAAGACAAAGACCTACACGGAACTGACCAGTTACATTGGAAAGGACCAGTGGCCCATGGCCGACAGGGACGGCAACATATACTATGTGAGCGACGAGCTGAACAAGGAGTCCAACATAGTGAAATATGTCCCCGGAGGCGCTTCGCAGCAGCTGACCACCTTTGACAAGTCCGTGCAGTATCCCAACCTGGCCCATGGCGGATCCGCCATGGTATTCCTGAAGGATTACGAGATCCATGTCCTGGACCTCCTATCCGGAAAGGTGAACGTCCCGCAGATTGACATAGCGTCCGGAAGCGTGGAGGTGAGGCGGTCCTTCTCCGCCCAGAATCCCAGCGCTGCAGCCGTCTCTCCGGACGGCAAGAAGTTCGCGCTGGTCATCAGGGGCGGCCTGTACATCACGGATCCCAAGTGCAAGTTCCTCCAGAAACTGGACACCCCTCCTTACGAGAGGGTGGCTGAAGTTGTCTGGGCTGAAGACAGCAAGACCGTGTATTACACCAGGACAAACATGGGATGGACCAACATATTCAAGATCGCGGCCGACGGTTCGGCTCCGGAAAGCGTGGTCTACCTGTCCCAGAACAATGTCAAGAACCTGACAATGAGCCACCTGGGAGACAGGATGGCCTTCGTGGACGGCAGCCATTCCGTAATGCTGCTTGACATGAGGACGGACGTGGCCCGCAAACTGGCCGACGCTGAATTCTGGTCATACCAGGGCTATAGCCTCGCATTCTCGTTTGATGACTATTTCCTGGCCTTCGACGCCATGCACATGTTCGAGCCGGATATCTTCATCTACAGTTTCGCTGACGGCACGCTTAAGAACCTTACGAACTCCGCTTCCATTGAGGAGAGCCCCGTGTTCTCCCCCGACGGAAAGGACATGTACCTGCTCGCCAACCCTACCTCCACCTCGTACCCGAGGGGCGCGCGTTCCTCCCTGTACAAGCTTCCCCTGAGGAAGTACGAGACTCCTTTCAAGTCCGAAGCGGTGGACGCCCTGTTCGGGGAGAAGCCATCGGCAAAGAAGGATTCGGCGGTGGTCATAGACTACAAGGACATCCATTCAAGGCTGACGCGCGTGGAGCGCGAAGGCAGCCAGAGCAATCCTTACGTATTCAGGAACAGGGACAAGACCTACCTTCTCTACAATTCCATGGGATCCGCCCCGGCAAGCGTCTACTGCCTGGAGATCTCCGATCCGGAGGCGAAGCCCAAGCAGGTCAGGGACCTGACACCCGGCACGTTCTTCAGCTGCAAGGACGCGCTGTACAGCCTCAGCGGAGGGGCAATCTTCAAGATTGACCCCAACGCGGCCACGGCAGCGAAGACCGCAGTTACCAAGGACGTGGAAGTGGTCCTGAACGATGAGTTCAGGCAGATGTTCTACGAGGTCTGGGCCGTGCTGGAGCAGAATTACTACGACGTCAATTTCCACGGCGCGGACTGGTATGCGATCAGGGACTATTACGGCTCTCTGCTGCCCTATGTAAGGACCAGGGCCGACCTAAGGACCATGATGGCGGACCTGCTGGGAGAGTTGAACTCTTCCCACATGGGATTCACCTCCAGCGGAGCCGAGGAGAGGCCGCAGACCTCGATCCATACCTACGGCACCGGTATCATTTTCCAGAACGATGCGCCGTACAAAGTGGATTACGTATTGGTTGACTCCCCTGCCGACAAGGTTGAGATCGACCTCAGGAAGGGCGACGAACTGGTGGCTGTTGACGGAGTCAAGGTGGATCCAAAGCAGAACCGGGAGAAGTATTTTTCCGGCGCGGTGAACAAGGATGAGCTTAAGCTCACCTTCAGCCGCGGCGGGAAGGACTTTGACGTAAAGGTCCACACCTCATCGTTTTCCGCTGTCAAGAACCTGGCGTACAAGCGCTGGGAGGACCAGCGGGCGGACGTGGTCAAGGAGAAGACCGGCGACAGGGTCGGTTACATCCACATGAGGGCCATGAGTGCGGAAGACCTGGACTCTTTCCTCCTGAAGATGCATACGGAGGTGTTCGACAAGGACGCCCTTATCCTGGACCTGCGCTACAACAACGGAGGCAACGTCCACAAGGAGGTGATTGATTTCCTTCGCGGGGAGGCGCATTTCCAGTGGGGTTACAGGGATTTCCCCAAGACCACTCATCCTAATGTGGCTCCCGGCGGAAAGCCTATCGTTGTCCTCGTGAATGAGCACAGCCTTTCTGACGCGGAGGTCACTTCCAACGGTATCAAGACCCTTGGAATTGCCAAGCTGGTGGGAACGGAGACCTACAGGTGGATAATATTCACCTCTTCCGCCAGGCTCATTGACGGCTCTACCTGCCGCCTCCCGGCCTGGGGCTGCTACAGCATCGTTGACGGATCTGACCTGGAAAATACCGGTGTAAAACCGGACATCTACGTCAAAAACACCTTCCAGGACCGCCTGGAAGGCAAAGACCCCCAACTTGACGCCGCCATCGCGGAGGTTCTAAGAGAATTGAATTAATAGAATTTGACGATTTCGTCGAGGGATTTGCGGGCGGGACGGTTGGGGTCAGAGGCTCGGTATCCGAGGCTGATGACGGCCATGATCTGCTCCGTGTCAGGGATATTGAAGAGCTTGCGGAGACCGTCGGAGTCTCGCATTCCCATGATGAGGGTGTCAAAGCCCTGCTCGCGGGCCTTGAGGATGAAGTAGGCGTTGCTGACGCCGTTGTCATAGGCGCCCCAGCCGTCGCCCACTTCATTCACCTGGCTGCCGCGGCCGAAGCCTGACTGGCCCTTGACGAATGTGGAAACTATCATGACGGGGGCGCCCGCAGTGTTACGTGCATTGCCGGCGCCCACCAGTTCTTTAACGGCCGCGACCTTCTGCGGGTCCATGGCCACGTAATAGCGGGTAGTCTGGGAATTGGCCCAGGAAGGGGCCTCCATCGCGGTGGCGACCAGGTCACGGACCTGGGCCTCGGAGATGGTGGTTCCTTCTTTGTAATCACGCACACTGCGCCTGGTGGCGACAATCTCGTCGAAGCTGGCCGATGCGGCGGCAGCCCCGTCCTTCTGGTTGCTGCCGCATCCCGGCAGCACCATGATGGCGGCCAAGGAAGCCGCGATAAGGGATAACTGTCTGATCATATCGTAGAAATAATAAGTGTCTGTCTTTATTGGCGCGGGGCGTTGGATAGGGACACTCCCACGCTGTATATAAGGTTAACGTTAGCCATGGTTCCTTCAAGGTCCCAGTCCTCGCGGTATTCGTCGCAGGGCTGGTGGTACCACATCTCCATAGGGTATTTGTTTGGGCGGGACGGGTCCACGGGGTTGTTGCCGTTCTCGACCACCAGGGCGCGCACGCCCTTCTTCACAAAGTTGTAGTGGTCCGAGCGGAAGAACCAACCGTCTGAATTGTCGTCGTCAAAGAAGATGTAGCGGCCCTGGGCGGCGGCAGCAGCCACGAAGTACTGGTCAAGGTCGCTCTCCCCGCCGCCCAGGATGGACACGTCGCGGGTAAGTTCGGCCGGACCTATGCTCTCGAAATTGAGGCAGGCGGATGTCTTCTCCATGGGGAAGACAGGGTGGGCGCAGTAGTATTCGGAGCCAAAGAGGCCGCTCTCCTCTGACGATACAAAGAGGAAGAGGATTGAGCGGCGCGGCCGCTGCGGAAGTTCGGTGAACTTCTTTGCGGCCAGCAGGGCGCCGGCCATGCCGGAGGCGTTGTCCGCCGCGCCGTTGTAGATGTTGTCGCCGGTTTCGTCCGGAGTTCCTATTCCCAGGTGGTCCCAGTGGGCGTTCATTACAACGGCCTCGTCGCTGATGTCAGTGCCGCGGAATATGGCTCCGACATTTCGGGTTTCCTGGATGATGAAACTCTCCGTCATCTTGATGTCGCCCTTCACGCCAAGGGAGAAGGACTTGAAGCCGGGGCGCTTGGCGGCTGCCAGCGCCGCGTCCATGTCCATTCCCGCGGCGGCGAAGAGCTTGCGCGCGCCGTCTTCGCGCAGCCAGCCCTTCACGGCCAGCTCGTCGGCGTTGCGCGTCTCGGGGTTGTAGAGCGCCAGGTTGTCCTCCAGATGCCCGTTCACACACACGGACCAGCCATAACTGGCTGCCTCCGTGTTGTGGAGCACCAGGCATCCGGCGGCGCCCTGACGGCGCGCCTCCTCGAACTTGTACAGCCATCGGCCGTAATATGTCATGTTCCTTCCGCGGAACAGCGATGCGTCATAGTAGCCGGGATCGTTCACCATGGCAATCACTATCTTGCCCTTTACGTCAATGCCGGCATAGTCGTCCCAGCCGTATTCGGGGGCGTGGATTCCGAATCCGCAGAAAACGTATTCCGCCTTGGGGACCTCCACCTTGTCGGCCGCCCTGGCGGTCCATACCACCAGGTCGTCCGGATAAAGCAGGTCAGCCTTCTTCTTGCCCCTCACGCTTATCTTGTTTCCCACCGGCTTGGCGGTGACGGCCAGCATCTGGAACGGCTGGAACCAGCTCCCGCCAAAGGCGGGCTCCAGGCCCAGCTTTTCCAGCTCGCCCGCCAGGTAGTTTATGGTGATGTCCTCGTATTCGGTCATGGGTTTCCTTCCCCCGAACTCATCGGAGGCCAGGGTCTTTATCCACCGGCACATCAGCTGTTCGTCATCCACCCCCGCGGATGCCGTCACCTGCGCATGCGCCGCCTGCCCAAGGAGCAACGCTCCCGCCAATATGATCAGAATCCTTTTCATGCCTATTTGAAGAGCATAGGGGCGAACATGTGGAGGGAACGCCTCCAGGTGAGCCACTCATGGCCGGTGCCCGGGGACTCGTAATAAACGTGCTTTACTCCCAGGCTGTCCAGCGCCTTGTGCAGGTCATAGATGCCCTGGTACATTCCGGCAGGCTCGTCAGTTCCTATGCTGATGTAAAGAAGATGGTATTGGTCGTTATATGAAGTGGGATACATCTCGGAGTCGCGGCGGTCGCCGGGGCCGCGGCCGGAGCCGCTGAATCCGCCTATCCAGCCGAACAGTTCAGGATGGTCCAAGCCAATGGTGTAGGCCTGGAATCCGCCCAGCGAGAGGCCGCAGATGGCGCGGTTGTCGCGGTCCGTAAGGGTGCGATAGCGAGCGTCCATGGTGGGCAATGTCTCCTCTACTGTAACCTTCTCGAATGCATCGAAGTTGAACAGGTTGAAACCTGCTCCCGGCTCGGCATCTGCCAGAGTAGCCACAGCATGCTCGCAGACAATGATCATAGGCACGCACTCCCCTTCCGCGATCAGGTTGTCCATTATGTCGCGCATCATTCCCTGGGTGGCCCAGCCGGTCTCGTCCTCGCCGGCGCCGTGCATCAGATAGAGTACCGGGAAGCGCCTGTCCGGCTCAGACTTATACTGAGGGGGAAGATATACATAGTATGGACGTTCTGAAGCAGTCAACGCAGAATAATACTTGTCTATGAGGACCTCTCCGTGAGGGACTTTCTTCTCCAGATAATAGTCCACACCTGGCTCGGGAACCTCTATTCCGCTGCCCCAGTAACCGGAGCCGAAGAACTGCTGACTGTTAGGGTCACTGACACGCTTCCCATCCACATTAAGCATATAATAGTGGAATCCCGGCACAAGGGGCTCCGTAGTCGCCTCCCAGATGCCGTCCTCTCCCTTTGTCATGGGGTATTGCTTGCCTCCCACATTCACTGATACTGATTCCGCGTCAGGGAAATCGTTGCGGAAAACGGTGGTAAGGTCCGGATTGATCTTTGGATATTCAGCGCCCTTTACGTTGGTTGTGGCGCTTGTAGGTTTGGTAAGTACACCAACCTGCTGCTTGTTCTGTGAGCAGGATACGAGGGCCGCCACAGCTATGACCAGCCCAATTGTGAAATGAAATCTCATGTCTATAGTTTTAGTTGGTTTTATAATTCTTATAACAAAAACAAATTTACCACATATTTGAAAAAGTCGCAAACGTTTATTTTTAGCAATTAAACGTTTAACATACTGCTAGTTACAGACAGACTTCTATCTTAGCGGAAAATTTGTGAACTATGAAAAAGATACTGGAAGTGCTCCAATACGGAGATCTCGACATCCGCTTCAATACGGATTTCGACGTAATGAAGAATCCTCAGGCCCTTGAGGATCTCGTGCCCAAGATTGCAATGGCAATGACCACCACCCTCTGGGGCGGCAACGAAATGTCAGTCCTGGCCATGATCCGCTCCCTGTGCATCGCGGACATCGGCGTAAGCGTCAACAGAAAAGAAATGATAGAAATGCTGGACCATGCCACCGAACACCTGGCCCAGGCCATGCGCGACGCCCACGAGGCCATGGCCCGCTCCGGCATCACCGTCCAGACCTTCGGCCCCGGCGTCCCACCTCCCAAACGTCCCAACTAACACAAAAGACATATCAATAATATCTAAAATTTAGAAGAATATTTGTAATTTTAGAATAATGTTTATATTTGCTGAAGAATTGAAGTATGAGAGTCATCGCAAAAAAGACCATCGTTTTGTTTTACACAGAACACAAAGATGCCAAGACAGCACTTGGGGAATGGTATGCAAAAACTGAGGATTCAGAATGGGAAAACTTCGCCCAGGTAAAGAAGACTTTCAATTCTGCAGATTATGTCGGAAACGGCAGGATAGTTTTCAACATAAAAGGAAGCCAGTACAGACTGGTGGCACTAGTCCTGTTCCGGATAAAGATGGTTTATATCCGCTTTATCGGGACACATAAGGAATACGAACAGATCAATGACATTGAGAATATCTAGGCTATGACACGTATAGAGAATGAGATGCAGTATAATTCTGCAATGCTGAGAATCAACCAACTGCTGAAAGTGGTTGATGACAAGACCCCGGAAGATGATATCCTGAGTGTCGAACTGGTACTCCTGTCCAATCTGGTTGCAGACTACGAAGACGAACACTATCCTGTCGAAAAACCGACACTAGTGGAGGTTCTGAAACTCCGGATGTATGAGATGGGATTAAGCCAATGCGCATTGGCTTCCTTGCTTGACATGAACCAATCCAAGGTCAGCGAAATCCTTTCCGGAAAAAGCGAGCCCACCCTGAAACAGGCCCGGATAATCTCCCAAAAACTGGACATCAGCCCCGCAATAGTCCTTGGGGTATAACCTCAATGATATATTTGTGTAATACGCAGTGCTTCTTTCATTCAGGCGTTTTATAGATAGAGTATCCGATAATTATTTAAATTTGCATCTATGAAACACCTGCTTTCACTTATCACCTTAATAGCCGTTGCATTCCTGGCAGTGTCCTGCGGCAAGGATTCCATCACTCCTGAAGAACTGTTCAAGGACAATTCAAAGGAAGCCAAGGTTACCATCATATCAAAAGGCGGTGAAACTGAAAACACTGTAACGACATTCTCCGATGTCTTTGTTTATAGAAAGAGCGACATTGAAGGGCAGTCCTGGTTCCACGGAAGTAGCGGGGGAATAAAGGTTGGCGATTATCTGGTAGACGGCTACCTCTACTGCCCCCTCTATGATGAATATGAGGCACGCCCCTGGTAGGCAGGAGGTTAGAGGAGAGATATTTCAGTGACTATTTTCTTCTTAACCTCTATCTTGGCTCCGGCGGCGACAAGGTTTTTCGCTTTCTCGAAGACCGCGCCCTTGCTGGCCTCTGAATAAGATACGGTAATAGGAAGGGTTATATCGCCCTGGACAGGTGTACGGCGGGCGGAAAGGATATTCTTGACCCGGCTCTTGTCCGGGCAGGATATAACCTTGATCGAATATGAAACCGTAACGGTACTGCCCTTGTCAGCCACCTCAAAGGGGTTCTGCTCTGGTTCTACAGGATCCATGTACTGCTGTTTCCCAACCGGATGGTCTACCCTGCCGGTGGTTCTGGTAACGGAACTGTCCGAACTGTTGTTACTGCTTGTCTGATTTGCCGGAGTACCGTCGGCGTTTCTACGAATTCTCTGTTCTGCCATGGCTATTAGTTTTATTATTATTTCTTCTTTGCCCAGGTGTTCGCGAGGAAAATAACAACGATGCACGAGATCATTGTGAAGGTCATGAAATAACCTGTCGCCTCCAAAGTTCCATTACTGAGCAAAAACACTATAGGCGCAAGCACTATCAGGAAGCCTCCTATCAGATAACGGAGCCGTTTGACATTGTACTGGGACTTTTCCTCTTCGGAAGCGGTGTTATAACCCGCAATCAACTTGTCACCCTTCCCTATCAGGATGACAATGCCCATAACTAAAAGCAGGGCTGCAACAATAATCACAATAACCATACGACAACCGTTTTCTCCTAACAAATATACAACTATTTGTGTCCGTGTGCAAAAACAGCCCATTTTGCACCCCAGTATATTCTTTTACTGTCCTCCGGGTGCAGAAAGACCCGGATTTGCACCCGGCACCCATAAGATTGGAGGCGCGGAGCGGCGGGGGTTGAGCAGGACAGAGTCCTCCCGCCGCGGAAAAGCAGAAAACCAGCCGTTTTGGCTGGTTTTCTTTGCTTTGTAGACCAAACACTCCGAATCTCGAACCTCCGCTTTCTGGAAGGGTTGTTAGAGATTCAGCGATTCAATGATGCTTTACTCCGAAAATCGGATTTGGCTGAATTTTAATACTTTTTTTCAAAATATCGCTTGCGATATAAAAATTAAGTCGTATATTTGCATTGTGAACGATTTAAATAACAACTAAATATTCGAACATCATGGACTTTACAAACACTATCCAGATCTCTCAGATGATCATCAACGAGCTTGCCGGCAGCGCTTTCGTACACAAGATGCAGGGACAATTGTTCAAAAGCCAGGGCTTCACTAAACTTGGCGAAAAGTACACCGGCCACTATACAGAGGAAATGGGCTGGGTGGAGAAATACACCGACCGCCTGCTTGACCTCGGCTATGTTCCTGAAGTGAAGGTCTGCAATGAGACCAAACTTGTCGAAGATCCCAAGGCCTACATTGAGGCTGACCTCAAACTCCAGAAGGAAGGTGTCGGGGCTCTTTACAAGATGATGCCCGCCCTCGCCGGAGATCCTACCACCTACGACCTCACCAAGGCCTATCTGCTGGATGAAGAAGAGGACCAGTACTGGGATGAGGAACAGCTGGACCTCATTGAGAAGATCGGTTATCAGAACTGGCTTGTAAAACAGCTGTAATATGGCAAGGATTTATGACTTCAAGGCTCTTACCAATAAGGGCCTTGAATTTGACTTCGCACAGTTCAAAGGCAAGGTTCTGCTGATTGTCAACACCGCATCCAAGTGCGGTTTCACTCCGCAGTATGACGGGCTTGAGGCTCTCTACCAGAAGTACAAGGACCAGGGACTTGTCATCGTGGGCTTCCCCTGCGACCAGTTCGCCCATCAGGAGCCGGGCTCCGACGAGGAGATTGCCGAGTTCTGCCGCATCAATCACGGCGTCACTTTCCCGTTGATGGCCAAAATCGAAGTCAACGGCGAGAACGAGCATCCGGTTTTCAACTACCTCAAGTCTGTCGCCCCAACGGAAGAGTATAAAGGTCTCAAAGGGAAAGCTACCCGCACGATGCTCAAAGGACTCAGCAAGAGCGCAAAGAAGGACAGCGACATCCTATGGAACTTCACCAAGTTCCTGATCAACCGCGACGGTACCATCGTCAAGCGCTTTGCACCAGTGGCGGAGCCCGTCTCCTTTGAAAAGGATATTGAAGAAATGTTATGATCGAGGAAAAGTGCAAACTGGAAAACCAACTCTGTTTCAGGCTGTACACGGCTTCACGTCTGATTACACAGGCCTACCATCCGCTGCTGTCGGAGCACGGACTGACCTACCCGCAGTACCTGGTGCTGCTGGTGCTGTGGGAAAAGGACGCGCAGCCGGTAAACGACATTGCCAAGCGTCTGCTGCTGGAGACCAATACTGTCACGCCACTTCTGAAGAGGATGGAGGCCGAGGGTATCGTGACCCGCAGCCAGGGTAAGAAAGACGCACGGCAGGTGATCGTAAAACTCACGAAAAAGGGCCGTGACCTCCAAAAGAAGTTGACCAATGTCCCCGAGACCGTCGGCAGCGCCGTCCTCTGCGAAAGTGTAATTCCGGAAACCGCTCCGGGATTGTTTGGGATGTTGGATGATATCATCAATCAGCTCAAACGATAACAGTTTCGATGAAAAGAAAAAGTCAGCCCCTTTGGCTGACTTTTTTCTATGTAGACCAAACACTCCGAATCTCGAACCTCCGCTTCATCGAAGGGCTGCTGGAAATCCAGCGATTCATAGAGGCTTTACACCGATAAAGTAACTATGTTTGTAATCCAAATGAAGAACGCTCTCAGGGGCTTGTCGGCCCCTGCCGCTTGGCAAACCCCCGAGAAGTTTTTCATATGAAATAAAAGCTACTGATATTTTTGGCTACATTTATTAAGCACAACATG
>JAFZRX010000008.1 GCA_017619675.1 Bacteroidales bacterium
GGTGTCCTTGATGAAGTAGTCAACGCCAAGGGTGAGCCTGTTGCCGAAGAAACGGGCGTCCATACCGAAGTCCTTCTGGATGGAGGTCTCCCACTTGAGGTCAGGGTTGGCCACGCCGCTAGGACGGGAACCGTAGGTAAGCACGTTGGAGTCAGGGTCGAACTGGTAGTTTGTACTGTTCTTGTTGATTGAGGTAGCGTACTTGTAGCCGCTTGCTACTGCGATGTTACCGTTGACTCCCCATGATGCGCGGAACTTGAGGAAGTCAAGTGAGAGAGCATCCTTCACGCCCTCGAACCAAGGCTCGTTGCTGATGGTCCAACCAGCTGATACTGAAGGGAAGTAACCCCAGCGGCTCTTCTTGGAAAGCCTTGAAGAGTCGAATGCATCTGCACGGAAGTTAGCCTGCAGGCTGTAGCGGTTGTCATATGAATAGGTGAGACGTCCGAAGTAGGAGATCTGGGTTGACTCGTTAGGAGTTCCACTTACGCTCTTAACTGCGTTTGCGTGAACATATGTGAAGTAGCGGTAGTTGGGAGCGTAGTTGGTGAGGATCTCAGATCCGGTGAGGGATCCGTTCACACCCATGCTTGCGCTGTAGGTATAGGACATACCGGCCATTGCTCCGATAGCGTGCTTGCCAAGGTTGATGTTGTAGTTGGCGAAGTTCTCCCACTGATAGTAGTAGTTCTGTGAGGAGTTGGCTGAGAGCTCGTAGGTCTCATAGTAAAGCTTTGAGTTCAGGTAGTAAGGATCAACATAGTTGTGGCTGTAGCCCTGGGCGATCCTGTAACCGAAGCGTGAGGTGTAAACCAGACCCTTGAACGGGGTGATGTTTGCATAGAGGGTTCCACGTACGTTGAATCCTTCTGAAAGGTTGTTGTTACGGTCGCGGAATACCAGAGGGTTACCACCGTCGCCCTCCTCCATCTTGGAGGTTGCGTAGTAGTATCCGTCCTCGTTCTTGTATACCTGCATGCCCCTCTCGATGGCTGACTTCATTCCGTTGGGAAGCTGGTCGTAGCTTGTATAGTAAACAGGGGTGAGAGGGTCGATGATGAGGGTTCCGAGCAGGGAGGTACCGTTGGCACCGTTACTGTACTCGGAGTGCTCTGATACAGACTGGCTGCTGTAACGCTCGATAGAGGTGTTTGTTCCTACAGTGAACCAAGGCTTGATCTTGTAATCAGCGTTGATCTGTGCGGTAAGACGCTTGTAGAAGTCCTTGTCGCCACGAACCATACCGTCCTGGTCAACATAGGTAAGGGCTACATAGTAAGATCCCTTGTCGCTTCCGCTCTGGGCACCTACTGTAACGCGGTGGTTAATACCAAGTCCGTAAACTGCGTCGGCCCAGTTGGTGTCGGTTTTGCCGTCCCACTTGCCGCTAGCGATGAGGTCTTCCTTGGAAGTAACATAACCGGCCTGGGTCATCCAGTCGATGTACTGCTCGGCGTTCATAACCCTTGCACGGTGGCCGAGGCGGTTGAGGTCGATCTGATACTGGAAGAATACGTTTCCGTCCTTTGATTTTGATCCGCTCTTGGTAGTTACGAGGATAACACCGTTACCAGCCTGCGCGCCGTAGATGGCGGCTGAGGCGGCGTCCTTAAGAACCTCGATGGACTCGATCATGGAAGGATCAAGGTACTGGATGTTGTCTACTTTAAGTCCGTCAACGATGAGGAGAGGTCCAAGTCCTGCGCTACCGTTGGAAGAAACTCCACGAACGCGGATGTCAGATCCCTTACCAGGAGCACCTGATGCGTTGGTTACCTGGATACCGGCTGCCTTTCCCTGGAGGGCGGCTGCGGCGTCGGAAGTTGAACGGAATGAGAGGTCTGCTTCCTTTACTGAGGCAACGGATCCGGTGAGGTCGCTCTTACGCTGTACACCATAACCGATAACCACTGTCTCCTCAAGGATTTCGTTGTCCTCCTGAAGAGTGATGTTGAAGTTAGTCTGGTTTCCTACAGGAACGGTTACTGTTGTATAACCGATGCTGGAAACACTGAGAGTTGCTCCTGCTGGAACAGAAAGGGAGAAGTTACCGTCCAGGTCAGTTACCGTTCCAATTGTGGTGCCCTCTGCGATAACAGAAGCGCCGATAACGGCAAGACCGTTCTGGTCAACAACTTTTCCCCTGATAGCGCGGTTCTGAGCAGAAGCGCTGGACAGGAGGGTGAAGATGACCATTGCGGCCAAAGTCACTTTAGCGAAAAATTGTTTCATAAATTAATTAGATAGAATTGAATAAAAATATAGTAGTGTTATTCGTTGCCATTTGGGCATGTAAAAGTAGAATTCATTTTTGGTGAATTCTTTTTGTGCTTTATCAAAACGATTTAAAATTTTTGCAAAAAATGGCAAAAACGGCCTTAAAAATGAAAATGATAAGATTTCTAAAGCGTTTGACGGAATTTTAAAAGCCTTAATGGCGCATCAAGACTAGATGGCGAGAAATACAATTTGGAAGTTCAGATTGGTAATGACTTACCATTATAAGGGTTTTATGAGGCCTTTGTACAAAAGTGTTAATGATAGTCTGAATTATGTGACATTTGTTAAGATCGAGTCCGTGCATTGGCTCATCCAGTATCAGGAGTTCCGGGTCCTTGACAAAGGCCCTTGCAAGAAGGCACAGACGCTGTTCTCCGGACGACAACCTGAGGAATGAGCGCTGTGCAAGGTCCTCTATTCCAAATATTCGCATCCAATAAAGGCTTATTCTGAACTGATCCTCATCTGGATGCATGTACAGACCTACGGTATCAAACAGGCCGCTGGCCACGACTTCCAGGGCGGTTATGTTCTTCTGATAGGAACGGCACATCTCAGGGCTAACGTAGCCAATATGGCGCTTTATGTCCCATATGCTCTCCCCTGTCCCGCGCTTGTGCCCGAATATCTCAAAATCGCACGCATACGCCTGAGGGTTGTCCGCGCACACAAGGGACAGCAGGGTGGATTTTCCCGCTCCGTTCTGCCCTGTCAGGGCCCAGCACTCCCCTTCCCTGACCGTCCAACTCAAATCCTTCAGGATGATGCGGGAATCGTATCGGATGGAAATGTCGTTGAATTTGAGGATGACGTCTCCTTTTTGGGCGTGATAGAATCCGTTGGATGAATAATCCTTATGCGGCAGGGACAGGATAGCGTCAGCGACGGCGGCGCTGACGGCTGGAAACTCCGTTTCCGGCCGGAATTCCGCCGCCGGAAGCATCCTGCCGGGCACCATGTCCTTCACAGGAATCACATGCGTGATAAAAGGCGGCAGGACGTCCACGCGGGACATTACAAGGATTATCATTATCCTTTCCGTTGCGCAGAGTTCTCCCAGCAAAGCGGTAAGATAATCCCTGGAGGAAGCGTCCAGTCCAATATAAGGATTGTCCAGTATCAGCACCCGCGGTTTGGAGGAAAGCGCACGCGAAATCTGGAACTTGCGTAATTCCCCGCTCGACATGGTCGCGGTGGGATCGTCTTCGTCTATCTCCGTGCTGTTCCAGCGCTGCTGATGGTAATAATTGCTCCCCGCTGCGCCATAGGCGTCCTGGAAAGCGATATACCTGATATTGTCGCTTGCCATTGGGGAAGGCGAAGGTGAAAAGTCATAGCGGATGGGATTCCCCGGCAGGCGCTTTCGGCCAAGGATTATGTTCACCAGGTCAGTCTTGCCCGCGGCATTGTCGCCAACTATGGCTATCTGCTGCCCGTCCTGCAGGTCAATGTCCAGGGGTCCCGATATTTTTATTATGCTTTGCACCTTTTTTTTATTAAAATTGCACTTTGTTAAAACCCGAACCTTACCCTATGGGATTCTTGGATACTCTCAAGAGACTTGCAAAACATACTGCCGCCAGTCTGGTGGGCACCGCCACTGATACATTGGTGCTGTGGTTCTGCGCCCATTTCATATTCAAGAGCTACGTGGGTCAGTATATCATCTCCCCTATGATATCGTTCGAGTGCGCCACGCTGGTCAATTATTTCTCTTCCAGCCGCCTGGTGTGGCGTGACAGGACCAAGGGCAACCCCCTGAAATCCCGACTGAAGCATCTTCTTGGTTTCAACGCCTCCTACGCGGGTGTTTTCCTGATCAAACTGGGCCTGCTGCTTGTCCTGGAACGCCTGAGCGGCTGGCACGTGGTATGGTGCAACCTCATCGCGGTCACAATATGCGGTTTCATCAATTTCTTCATGAACGAGAAGGTGATATTCCGCAAGAAAGACCCGCCCGCTACAGTTTAACCGGCTTGTACTTAGGTACCAGGGTTTTCATTATAATCCACGCCACCAGATAGGCGATTCCGCAGAAACAGAACATTACAAAGTAACCGCCCTGCTTTCCTTCAAATCCAAGGAAGTTGAAAGCCGCACCCATTGCCTCCGTCTTGGTGAAAAGGGCTCCCGCCACCTTCTGCACGATTGCCGATCCTATACCTCCGGCCATTCCGCCAATTCCCGTAATCGTTGCCACGGCACTCTTGGGGAACATGTCTCCAATGGTGGAGAAGAGGTTTGCGCTCCAGGCCTGATGGCCCGCTCCGGCCAGGCCGATGAAGACGGCCGGCCACCACGCTGACTGCACGCCCATGGGCTGTGCAAAAAGCGCGAACAGCGGGAAGAAGGCGAATATGAGCATTGACAGCATCCTTCCGCTGTACGGATGCATTCCCTTGCGGTCAACGAAGAGCCTCGGAAGGTATCCTCCAAATATCGAAAGCACCGTGACGATGGCGTAAAGCACAATTATCAGCGCCATTCCCATACCTGACGATGACTTGTACCCGAACTGGTCCGAGAAATACGCCGGGGCCCAGAACAGGAAAAACCACCATACTCCGTCCGTGAGGGCCTTGCCTGTGATGAAGGACCAGGTCTGCTTGAAGGTGAAGCATTTCCACAGGGAAACCTGCTTCTCCTTTGCGGCGGCCTCCGCCTGCGCCTTGGCCTCGGCGGCTTCCTCCGCATCGTCCTGATGAATGTATTCCAGCTCGGCGGCATTCACGTGCCTGCTCTTCTCCGGCTTCTCGTAGCTGAACAGCCACAGCCCCATCCACAGGAATCCCAGTCCTCCAATTATGATGAACGCCATCTCCCAGCCGAACTTGAGCGCCAGTGGCGGAATTGCGGCGGGAGCGACAAGCGCGCCCACTGAAGCGCCGGCGTTGAATATTGACGTGGCGAAGGCTCGGTCCTTCTTGGGGAAATACTCCGCCGTAGTCTTGATTGCGGCGGGGAAATTTCCCGCCTCACCAAGGGCCAGGAGGCATCGGGCCGCAAGGAAAAGCCAGACGCTGGTGGATGCTATGGCAAGCGCGGCCGCTGAGCCCGTCTGTACGGAGCGAAGCGCCTCTATGCTGTCATAGCCCTGGATGCTCATCGTAATCCTTCCGCAGAATGCGTGGAGGCAGGCCGCGGCGGACCATATTCCAATGGCCCACAGATAGCCTTTCTTTGTTCCCATCCAGTCTACGAACTTTCCGGCGAACAGCATGCATATCGCATACGCTATGGAGAATATTGAGGTTATGGTACCGTAATCATTGTCGTTCCAGTGGAACTGCGGGGCAATGAAGTCTTTCCAGGTAAGGGAAAGGACCTGGCGGTCCAGATAATTGACAGTTGTGGCGATAAACAACAGCGCTATTATCCACCAGCGCCAGTTGGTCATCCTATTCTTCTGTTCAGGCATAAATAAAGGTTTAGAGTATCAGTGTCGCAATTATGGGATTGTGGTCGGACACATAGGCCCTGTCCGCATAACGCTCGGTAATGGTCTTGAATTCCGTGCAGGAACTGAATCCCTTGATGAATATATGGTCTATTTTCTGGGAAACCTTGCCGTAATTGTGGTAAGTACGCACGTCGTCCGTCTGGAACGCCGCTGCGCGCGCGTTCTGGAAGGACTCCTTCACCGGCGCCAGGATCACGTTGTCGTCTTCCATGTTGAAACCACCCGTCAGGACTACTGGCAGGTTTGAGGTATTGAGTTCCTGGATCTTCCGGAGTATCAGTTCCATGGCCTTACCGCGGAATTCCGCTCCCTCAACGTCAATGTGGGTGTTCACCACAAAGAAACTGCTGCCGGAACCCTTCTCCTTGAGCACAGCCCAAACAGCGGTGCATGCGTGGTCCGCATCCCATCCTGCCGACGGCTTGTCCGGAGAGTCGGAGAGCCAGAACGTGCCGCTCTTGCCCACGGACATCTTCTTGGTGTTGTACATTATACATGTGTACTCGCCCTGCTTCTTGCCGTCATCACGGCCCGCTCCCACCCACTTGTACTGGGAGAAATTGTCCTTGAAGAAATTCAGCTGGTCCAGGGAGGGTTCCTGCATGCCAACCACGTCAGGCTTTACGTCGTCCAGCATGAATGCCACGGGAGCGTAGCGGAAATCCCAGGAATTGGTGCCGTCGTTATTCTCGTCCCCACGTATATTGAAGGACATTACGGTAACGCTTGCCGGTTCCTTCGCTAAAGAGGAAAAACAGAACAGGGCTGCCAGGAAGGCCAAAAAAACTCTTTTCATACAACAAAGTTATAAATAATCCCGGATTGGGTGTCAATGGATGAACCCCGGGCCTATATAGGAAGGAAGCAGTCCTCCCCAGTCAACTACAATGCGCTGTACTATCTGGCCGGGATCCACTTCCTTCAGGCACAAAGTGTGCCCGGACGCTCCCCTCTCTATGGGGAATGTCAGCACAGCCTCGAAACCGTTCTGGAGAACCTGGTCCTTCCAGTTCTCCCCGTATTCCACGAACTTGTTCTCCACCACGGTCTCCCCTTTTCCGTCAAGGCTCACTGAGAAGCGGTTGCTTATGCCTTCGTACAATGGCCAGAACGGAACGGTCCAGACATGTACTGTTACTTCATCCGCGTCAATTGCCGGCAACTGAAACTTCAAGTCATTGATTATCACTGACTTCCAATCATATCCTATTCCGTCTATAACTTCTCCTCCAGCCTTTGTCAGGTCAACCACCATACACTTGTCCAGGGTGAATTTCTGAGGCGTCAAGTCTATTTCTTCCGCCCCTGCTTCCGGAACCATGGTAACCTGCGGCATCTCAAGATATTTGGCGTTGACTCCCGGAGCCAGGTGCATCATCTCGTTCCACTTGCCACCCAACTGGGTGTTGTAGATGGCACTGAGAGCCTCGATGCTGTCATACGCGGCCAGGGACTGGATGCCCGCCCAGTTGGCGCGGGCAATCCTCCCTGCCGCGGCCTCGGCGTGGTTCAGCTGCGCCATCAACATCTTACGGTTCATCTGGTAGGCTCCCTTCGCCTGGTATCCCAGGAATTCGAAGAACGACGGGCGGTATTCCTCAGGAAGGCGCTTCAGCAGTTTGTCCGCCTTGTCGGAAATTGCCTTGTAGTCCGCCAGTCGCTGCTGGGCCTCCGCATAGTTCTCGAACGAATACTCCGTATCCATGATGTTGGCCAGCCAGGGACGGTCCCATTCCCTCTCCCAGCCCATGAATTCCGGCTTGCGGCTCCAGGCCAGGCGATAGTATTCGTCCAGCAGGTCCTGGAAGTCCTTACGGTACTTTTCGCCATAAATGCTTGCCAAAAAACCGCTCTGATGACGGTTAATGCTATGAATATCGTATGCATCGATATCCCGGGCCAGATCAAAGAAAGTCTTTATTGACAGTTCCCCTGGCTTTATGTCTCCAACGTTCAGCAGCCAGTACTGGTCAGCCCCGTTGTCATAGGCCTTTTTAAGTTCCTCATACATCAGCACAGGCGGCGTGGTGGATATCCAAAGATAGTCGTGCGGAGCACCCAGATATGAAATGTGATAGTAGACGCCCGCGCCTCCGGAACGCTGCTGCTCCTCCGGATTGCTCACGCGCTTCATGTAACCGTAATTGTCGTCCGGCCATACAATAATCACATCGTCAGGCACTTCCAGACCGTATTCATAAACGTTCAGTGTCTCCTTGTACGGAACGAAAATCTGCGGAATCTCATTCGCCGGCTTGCCTATATGCCTCTCAAGTATCTCCCTTTGGTCTGCGATCACATCTGTAAGAATCGCCACCTGCTCTTCCGGCGGATAGTGGCCTGTCAGTCCGGAATCGTGTACACCGCGCATGGCTATGGTGTACAGATTCTCATACATACAAGCCTCCGCCACGCGGTCGTCCAGTTTCTTCCAGATCACGTCCTTGTTGGTTCGGTAGTTCCATTCCCCGTCGCGGGCGCTGTTCCATTCGCTCGGCGCCGCGTTGTTGAACAGCAGCGGCTCGCAGTGCGACGTGGTGATGATTATGCCGTACGCATCGGCCACAGCCTTGCTCTCCGGATGGGAGTAGAACGCCCCCGTGCAGTCGTGCATTGCGGGAGCCATCATGTTTCCGCCCAGGCGGAGGATAAGCTCGCATACCTTGGCATAAGTTTTCGGGCCGATGTCGCCCAACTCCTTCTCATAGTTGAGCCCCGACCAGGTGCGGAGGCCCCAGTCCTCGTCATTGATGAACACTCCCCTGTACTTGATGGAAGGGCGTTTCGAGACGATGCGCTCCCCTCTCACAGCGGCCTTGGCGTTGTGCTTCACTGGCACGTCCGTCCACCAGGAATAAGGGCTCACCCCTATCTCCTCCGACAGGTGGAACACACCGTACGCCGTTCCCCTGCGGTCGCATCCCGCAATTACCAGCGTATTGGCGTCGATCTGCTGGAATACATACTGCTCCCAGCCGCCTTCTATTGCCGATACGTCCAGCAATCCCTCGGAAACCAGGTTGTCAATGAGCGGGCTCCTGCCCACGGTGCCCACCAGGATCCTGCGCTCCGCGCTTGCGGGAGGCGTCTGGCCGGTCACGGCCTTGATGTCGTCACGAAGCAGGTCAGCAACCAGTTTTACGGTAGGGAAATCCGAGGGATCGACTTCAACGGATGCCCCTGCAACCTTGAACTTGTTGCCTTGGGAACAGGAAAACATCAGGAGCAGCGCAGCTGCTGAAAGGAGATATCTGAAGAGGTTTTTCATAATACGATTATTGATTCAGTCCTTAAAGTTACATATAAATTTATTCTTAATTTTGTAATCGGAAATCAATTTATACCCAATGGCAGGAAACAGCTTTTCTGAAATAGGCAAGATAGAGGCCCTGCGCAGGCTTTATGAGAACTCCCCCTTCAAGGAGGCGGAAGTCACTTCATTCGAAGCGTCAGGCAAGGGAGCACACGTTGTTAACGCTTCCAGGGTGCTACTGGAAGGCATCGACTTTGACCTGGTTTACTTCCCCCTCAAACACCTTGGATACAAGGCAGTGCTGGCCGTATGCGGAGAACTATACGCACAGATGGCCCATCCGCGCAGCCTCAGCGTAAACCTCGGCGTTTCAGCAAAACTGGATTTCCCGCAGGTTAAGGATCTTTGGGAAGGCATTACCACGGCCGCAAAGGAGCATGGCTTCGGTCTGGTAAAACTGGACCTGGCGCCGTCTCAGAACGGACTTGTAATTAGCGCCAGCGCGGTGGGGGAGACCTCCCTGCTGACGGCCAAGCGCCGCGGCGCCGCAAAGAGCAAGGACCTCATCTGCATTTCCGGGCGCCTGGGCGCGGCCTATATGGGTCTGAGGGTGCTGCAAAGGGAGAAGAAGTTCTTTGAGAGCGGAGGCGAAGTTAGCCTGGAGGCAAGCAGGATGCTTGTCCAGGCCTACCTGAAGCCGGAGCTCAACCCCGGCATAGTATCACAATTGGAAGATGCGGAAATCTACCCTTCCCACGGCTATTTCCTGACCCGCGGCCTGGCCGACGCCGTCAAGCGCCTTGCGCGCGACACCGGCCTCGGCGCCAAGGTCTACGCCGCCATGATTCCATTCGAAGGCAACACCTTCAGCCTTGGCAAGGAGATGGACATAGATCCCATCTCAGCCGCAATGAACGGGGGAGACGACTATCAGTTGCTGTTCACAATCCCCATCCTGAGTCTTGAAAAGTTCCGCCGGGACTTCCAGACCTTTGACATCATAGGCCACCTTGCTCTCCCGGAGGCCGGAACCGTAATGGTTACCCCGGAAGGCCTGGAAATGCCCCTCACCGCCCAGGGCTGGCCGGAGTAAGGCCCCTGCTTTATACGCCAAGGAGATATTTCGCATCTCTCAATTGTTCCCTTCGTCCCTCTTTTCAGGACGACAGGAACGTTTTACCCCCATTTTTGCTCCCGTCGTCCAGTTTATTGGGACGACAGGCACAATTGGTACATGAGAAGGGGTTCTGGTATACGAAATGGTCAGAGGAACGGGAGTGGAGAGGAAAAATTGCTATCTTTACATTAAATAAATCAATGTATGAAGAAACTGACCTTTGCCCTCCTTGCCATGCTGCTGCCGGCGATAGCATTCGCCCAGGGAGTGACGCAGGAGACACTCATAAAGGACTGGAAATTCCGCTTCGGCCATGATTATGAAGCCATACAGGGCTGGGAAGAAGTCACAGTGCCGCATGACTGGGCAATTTCCGGACCGTTTGGCAGTACGCACGACGTACAGACGGTGGCCATAGTCCAGAACGGGGAGACAGAGGCGACCCGCAAGGAAGGCCGCACAGGAGGCCTTCCCTGGGTTGGCAAGGGCTGCTACATGACGGACATTGAGATTGCCGGAACTGAGGGACGCTGTTATCAGTTGGTGTTCGACGGTGCCATGAGCCATGCCCAGGTGTTCGTGAACGGGGATAAGGTGGGTGAATGGCCGTACGGCTACAATTCATTCCATTTTGACATTACCTCAAGCGTAAAAGATGGATCCAACCGGATAGTGGTGCTTCTGGAGAACCCTGACCAGTCCTCAAGGTGGTATCCTGGGGCGGGCCTGTACCGCAAGGTGCGTCTGCGGAGTTCTCCGGCAGTGCACGTACCTGTCTGGGGAACCTATGTCACCACTCCAAAAGTAACCGCTTCCGAGGCTACCATAACGGTAAGTACTGAGATAGAAGGCGCTTCCCAGGGTGATGTCCTTACCCTTGAAACCCGGATTCTGGATCCGTTGGGAAGAATTGTGGCAATGGCCAGGGATACCCGTATCTACTATCAGGACCAGCCTGTGATACAGCAACTTATGGTCAAGAATCCCAATCTGTGGAGTCCTGAAAACCCTGTCCTTTACAAGGCTCTGACAGAGGTAAGGACAAGCGGCAAGGCGGACAATCAGAGAGATTCCCGGACCGGCCGCAACAGGATTGTGCTGACTGCGGGGACCACCCTGGCCGACAAGGTGGAAACCACCTTTGGAATACGCTCCATAGAGTTCCGTCCGCTGGAAGGTTTCTTCCTGAACGGGCAGAGAACCATGTTCAGGGGAGTATGCCAGCATCACGACCTGGGCCCGCTGGGCGCCGCGGTAAACGTGGCGGCCCTGCGCCACCAGTTGGTGATGCTCAAGGACATGGGATGCAACGCAATCAGGACATCACACAACATGCCGGCGGAAGAACTGGTTCAACTGTGCGATGAGATGGGCTTCATGCTCATGGTGGAATCCTTTGACGAATGGGATGTCTCCAAGACTCGGAACGGATACCATCTGCTGTTCAACGACTGGGCGGAAAAGGATATGGTGAACATGGTGCGCCATTTCAGGAACAACCCGTCAGTTGTAATGTGGAGCATAGGGAACGAAGTGCCCAGCCAGGGGCGTCCAGACGGTCCGGCTACTGCCAAGTTCCTCCAGGATATCTGCCACAGGGAGGATCCCACAAGGCCTGTCACCTGCGGAATGGACCAGATTGACGCTGTCCTGGCAAACGGATTTGCGGCGGTGCTGGACATCCCTTCCTTCAATTATAAGGTTGACCGCTTTGAACAGGCGTATACCCTTGTTCCACAGGGATTTATACTCTCCAGCGAATCCGCTTCCACCGTCAGTTCCAGAGGGGTTTACTATCTGCCTCTGGAAGGCGGAATAAACAAACAGCACCCGGATAACCAGTCGGATTCCTATGACCTGGAATACTGCAGCTGGTCCAACATCCCGGACGAAGACTTTGCCGCTGACGAGGACCTGCCGTATGTGATGGGACAGTTTGTCTGGACGGGCTTCGACTACCTTGGAGAGCCTACTCCCTACAACAGGTGGCCCAATCATTCTTCACTGTTCGGAATCATAGACCTGGCATCACTGCCAAAGGACAGGTTCTATCTGTATCGGAGCGTATGGAATCCGGAGGCGGAGACCCTACACGTCCTTCCCCACTGGAATTGGGAAGGGCATGAGGGGGAGACCGTTCCGGTTTTCGTATATACATCCTATCCTCAGGCGGAATTGTTCCTGAACGGGCGCAGCCTTGGAAAACGCAGTTTCAGCAAGGAAGAAGTGCTCACGCGTCACAGGCTCATGTGGAACGATGTCAAATACGAGAAAGGAGAGTTGAAGGTGGTTGCGTACGACGCCCAGGGCAAGGTGGCGGCGCAAAAGGTGGTGCGCACCGCCGGAAAGGCATATACACTGCGGCTGTCCGTGGACAGGCCGCAGATCGATGCCGACGGCGAAGACCTGGCATATGTAACAGTTACGGCTGTTGACAGGGAAGGCAATCCATGCCCTCTGGACAACCGACTGGTAAAGATAAAAGTCAGCGGAGCGGGTTCTTTTGAAGCCGTTGCAAACGGCGACCCTACCTGCCTGGAGAGTTTCCGTGAGCCGCAGATGCACCTTTTCAGCGGTCATCTGACCGCCATTGTGCGCGGCGGCCTCAACCCTGGTGAAATAACCCTTGAAGCCTCTGCAAGCGGGCTTAGGAAGGCTTCAATTAAAATAAGTGCAAGATAATGCAGGCATTATTCAAGATAAAATACGACACCAAGTGGGGAGAGAACCTCTTCCTGGTGGCAAGGGACAAAAAATACCCCATGAAATGGGGAGAAGGAGCGGTCTGGAGCGTGACGATCCCCAAATTCACGTTGGCAGACTTGGAAGACTACACCTATGTGGTGGTGTTTGACGGTTGCATTGTCCGTACGGAATGGCGGCATCACAGCCAAAAAGTACCCAAAGGTACCGTTGAAGGCGTTTTCAATGACACCTGGATAGATTGCCCCATCAAGGGATGCCCTTTCCCCCGTGAGCATCAGGCGGCCATGTTCGACCGCCCGGGATTCCGCGGCGCGGGCACGGCGGTGCCAGTGTTCTCACTCCGCAGCGCCGCGGGCTTCGGCATAGGGGAATTCCGCGACCTGCATCCGCTGGTAGACTGGGCTGCAGCCACGGGACAGTGCATCGTCCAGTTGCTCCCGATCAACGATACCACGCGGGACGGCAGCTGGGGAGATTCCTATCCGTACAAGCCTGTGAGCAGTTTTGCGCTGAATCCAATGTACATCCGCCTGCAAGACATCGGCGTTGAAGAAGATGCCGCATTCAAGCGCAAGCGCACTTCCATGAACAAGCTGCCGGACATTGACTACCCTGCCGTCTTCAAGGCAAAGACCGCATACATGCGCAAGGCCTTCGCCTCTCAGGGCGAAGCCGATATGGAGACTGCCGCGTACAAGAAATTCTGCAGGGACAACGCTTTCTGGCTTGACGAATACTCCGCATTCTGCGCCGAAAGGGACTCCGACTCCGCCGATTTCCACCGCTGGATCCAGTTCCACCTGGAGAAGCAGCTGAAGGAGGAGGTGGCCTACGCGCGCTCCAAGGGCGTCTCCCTGAAGGGAGACCTGCCAATTGGAGTAAGCGCTGACAGCGCCGACGCCCGCTTCCACCCGGAACTCTTCAACCTTGACTCACGCGCCGGCGCCCCGCCGGACTTCTTCTCCAAGGAAGGCCAGAACTGGGGATTCCCCACCTACAACTGGGAGCACATGGCCGCCGACGGCTACGCCTGGTGGAAGGCCCGCCTGCGCAAGATGGCGGAATACTTCGACGCCTTCCGCATAGACCACATCCTGGGATTCTTCCGCATCTGGGAGATTCCGGCTCAGTACTCGGGAGGCAGCATGGGCCATTTCAATCCCGCGTTGCCCTACAGCGCGGATGAACTGGCCAGGGCCGGCCTCCCCGAGGACCCCGCCATCTTCCTGGAGGATCCTCACCGCAAGGGCTGGTTCCACCCCCGCATCTCTCCGGACACATCGGCACTGGATTACTGGCAGAAAAAGACCTTTGACGGCATGTACTGGGACTTTTTCTACAGTCGCCACGAGGCGTTCTGGAAGCATAACGGCCAGAAGAAGATACCCGAATTGCTGACCGCAACCGGGATGCTGGCCTGCGGAGAAGACCTTGGAATGGTCCCCAAGTGCGTCCACGAAGTTATGGACCACGAAAGGATCCTTTCCCTGGAGATGCCCCAGATGGAAAAAGGCCGCCCGTGGCCCTACCTTAGCGTCTGCGCCACCTCCAGCCATGACCTGGAAACCCTGCGCATGCAGAAACCGGAGGATGACCGTACCCCGGAAGAATGCGAAAAGATCCTGCGGGACAACCTGGCCTCCGTATCAATGCTGGCCATCTTCCCCATCCAGGACTGGCTTTCCATTGACGCAGATTTACGACGCAAGGATTTCATGTCTGAGAGAATTAATTTCCCTGCCGATTCCAAGAACAAATGGAAATACCGCCTCCACCTCAACCTGGAGGACCTGGTAAAGCAGATGGAATTCACTGAAAAGGTAGCCGCCCTGGTCAAAGAATCCAACCGATAATAAAAAAAGGAACCGTTAAAGGTTCCTTAAAAGATTGTTGAGGTTGACTCTCTTGTCAATCAGGTCGTGCAGTTCCGCAATTGGAACCCTCTCCTGCTGCATTGTGTCGCGGTCGCGGACGGTGACGCAGTTGTCGTTGAGGGTCTCGTGATCGATCGTGATGCAGAACGGAGTTCCGATGGCGTCCTGACGGCGGTAGCGCTTTCCAATGCTGTCCTTGTCCTCGTACTGGCAGTTGAAATCGTACTTGAGGTCGTTCATGATCTTCTGGGCAACCTCGGGAAGGCCGTCCTTCTTTACCAGAGGCAGCACGGCGGCCTTTACAGGGGCCAGTGCCGGAGGTATGCTCAGGACTACGCGGGTCTCGCCGTTCTCAAGTTTCTCCTCATGGAATGAATGGCTGAGCACTGCCAGGACGGTGCGGTCAACGCCGATACTGGTCTCGATAACGTACGGAGTGTAGCTCTCGTTAGTCTCGTTGTCAAAGTACTGGATCTTCTTTCCTGAGAACTTCTGGTGGTTGCCAAGGTCGAAGTTTGTACGGCTGTGGATACCCTCGAGCTCCTTGAATCCGAACGGGAACTGGAACTCGATATCAGTTGCGGCATTGGCGTAGTGGGCCAGTTTCTCGTGGTCGTGGAAGCGGTAGTTCTCCGCACCCATTCCCAGGTTGACGTGCCATTTCATACGCTGCTCCTTCCATTTTGCGAACCACTCCAGTTCGGTTCCAGGCTTGATGAAGAACTGCATCTCCATCTGCTCGAACTCCCTCATTCGGAAGATGAACTGACGGGCAACGATCTCGTTGCGGAAGGCCTTTCCTATCTGTGCGATTCCAAAAGGAATCTTCATCCTTCCGGTCTTCTGGACGTTCAGGTAGTTCACGAAGATACCCTGTGCGGTCTCAGGACGCAGATAAATGATGTTGGCGCCTTCTGAGGTGCTTCCCATGGAGGTGCTGAACATAAGGTTGAACTGGCGTACGTCGGTCCAGTTGCAGGTGCCGCTGATAGGGCATACAATGTTGCAGTCGATGATAATCTGCCTGTACTCTGCAAAGTCACCGGCCTTCTCAGCCTTTACGTAGCGCTCGTGAACCTGGTCGTACTTGGCCTGCTCGCGCAGCACGTTGGGGTTGGTGGCGCGGAACTGGGCCTCGTCAAAGGACTCGCCGAATTTGCGGCGGCCTTTCTCAACCTCCTTGTTCACCTTCTCCTCAAGTTTGCCCAGATAATCCTCGATGAGGACGTCTGCACGGTATCTTTTCTTGGAATCCTTGTTGTCGATGAGCGGGTCGTTGAACGCACTGACGTGTCCTGAAGCCTCCCAGATACGGGGATGCATGAAGATGCAGGAGTCGATTCCCACAATGTTCTCGTTCAGGCGGGTCATGGCGTTCCACCAATAACTCTTTATGTTGTTCTTGAGTTCAACTCCCATCTGGCCGTAGTCATACACGGCTGCCAGTCCGTCATATATCTCGCTGGAAGGGAAAATGAAACCGTACTCCTTGCAGTGCGCTACAAGCACTTTGAAAAGCTCATCCTGAGTCATATGCAGTATTTCAGTAAATTAAACGTTTATCTTGAGAGCGCAAAAATAAAAATAATTAAAATAGTATCAAATATTGATTACATTTGCCCCGTATGAAACGGCTAATAATCAACGTCGCACTGGCTTTGTCCGCCCTGATCTCCGCCTATGGCCAGGAGATTGAGCGGACGGACACGCTGCGGGAGGCCCGCATCGTGGCGGACCGGGTCCGCAGGGACCGCGCCGCCACCCAGACGGGCCTGCAGCGCCTAGACGGCTCCATCCTGCGCCGCGGATTCGCCATTTTCAACACTCCCGACATCATAAAGACGCTCCAGATGATGCCCGGCGTAGCCGGGGGCACGGAGCTGATGTCCGGACTCTACGTCCATGGCGGCGACGGCACGGACAACCTGTTCCTGCTGGACGGCGTCCCGCTGAACCAGGTTTCCCACCTTGTGGGCCTGTTCTCCTCTTTCAACAGCGACATGGTGGAAGAATTGGACTTCTACAAGAGCGGCTTCCCCGCCCGATACGGCGGAAGGATGTCCTCCGTAGTGGACGTGCGTACGCGTGAAGGCAACTTCCAGGAGTATCACGGCACCTTCGCACTGGGCCTCATTGACGGCAGGATCCAGGTGGAAGGGCCCCTTATAAAGGGCACCACATCGTTCAATGTGGGCCTCAGGCGCACCTGGAGCGAGGTGGTAACCATTCCGGCCATCGCCTACGCCAACCGCGAGGCGGTCAAGGAAGAAGGGCCGGAGATGGCCGAAAAGGTCAGCGCAAGCTACAATTTCTCAGATTTCAACCTCAAGATAACCCACAAGTTCTCCAATGACAACCGCCTGTCCCTTAACCTGTACGGGGGAGAGGACCGCCTGCCTGTATCGGTAAAGACCGCCAGCTCCGTCTACGACGGCGGCGTCGAACATATCGGTTACGACACTGTAAAGGGTAAGCTACAGTGGGGCAATATCCTGGGCTCCCTCAACTGGCAGTACGACATCACCGACAGGCTTTACCTGGAGACCACCGCCTACCGTTCAAAGAACAGGAACATCATTGGCGCAAGGGTATCTGTATGGGAATGGGACGGCAAGGATATCTATTACAACATTGGAGAGGACGTCCGCGCCCACACAACCACCACCGGAATCACCGCTAACGCCTATTACAAGCCCGTAGAAGCCCATCACATCCGTTTTGGCGCCATGGTACAGCACAAGGGCTACGCGCCGGAAAGAGAGTACCTTACGGAGAGCGTGGGCTATTCCTCCAACGTAAAATTCTCCGGAAAGAACGACGTGCTGTTCAAGGCCTGGGAGAGTTCACTCTATGCGGAAGACGAGATTGCCGTACTCCCCTGGCTCAAGGCCAACATTGGCGTCAGGAGCGCGCTATTCAACGTCAACGGGAAGAACTGGACCAAACTGGAGCCGCGCGCCTCGCTGATGTTCCGCCTTGGGGACAACTCGGACCTCAAATTCTCCTATTCGGAGATGAACCAGTTCGACCACAGCGTGGCCACAACCTACCTTGACCTGCCCACCAACACCTGGATGCCGTCCACGGCGGTGGTGCAGCCAATGTTCTCCCGCCAGGTGGCGGGAGGGTTCTACACCACCGCCGCCCCCTGGCTCAAGATTACCCTGGAAGGCTGGTACAAGACCATGGAACACCTTTACGAATACGGCGGCCCAATGGCCATATACCCGCCCATAGACTCCTGGGAAACCCTTTTCACTGAAGGCCGCGGCAAATCCTGGGGCCTGGAGACAGGTTTCGAGATGGAATGGGAGAAAATCACCACCCAGGCATATTACACCCTGAGCTGGAGCCGGCGCAAGTTCGACGATTTCTATTTTGACTGGTATCCTGACCGCAATGACAACCGCCACAAGATTGACCTTCTGGCAAACTGGTACGTAAGCCCCAGGTTCGAGCTGTACGCCGGCTGGCATTACCACACCGGCAACAGGATGACCGCCGCCTCTTATGTTGTCAAAGGGAAGGACGACGCTGGTAATATCTATTCCCGCTTTGAGATATATGACCGTCCCAACAGCCTCAAACTTCCTGATTATCATAGACTTGACCTTGGACTCAACTTCAAGCGCACTACCCGTCGCGGAAACGAGTCCACCTGGAACCTGAGCATATACAACGTATACTGCCGCATGAACGCCGTATTCGCCCACATCACTGAGGAATACGAGGACTACACCACGCCTGAAGGCTATCCCAGCAGCCGGCCTACCGGCCGCAGCATAGGGGAAGCCTTCGGCCTCATCCCAATCATTCCAACCTTTGGCTACACCCTTAAATTCTGAGCAAATGAAACTACGGCTGCCATTCATATTCCTGATTCTGGGCTGCTGCCTGTGCAGTTGCGAGTACAATTTCTATCCCGAAGGGCTGGACAAGGGTTCAAAGTTGTACGTGCAGTGCATCGCAGGCAACTCTGACACCACGTACATCAACATCCAGAAGGCCATGGGTATCAATTCCGGCGGGGAAATAATGCCTGACGTGGAATCTATCTCTCTGAAAATCAACGGAAAAGAAAGCTCCATAAAGAAATATGTGTTGCCTGATCCTCCTGAATATACTTATCCCGATTATCCTTATTTCGAAACCAAGGATTCCCCTGTCGAACCCATCTATATAGACGATCTTCCATACTATATCCTGAAGCGCTACAATATGTGGTACACAGACGCCCCCATCAAGGAAGGCGACAACGTTTCGCTGGAGGTCAGGGCAAAGGGGATGGAAGAAGTATCGGCATCGGCCAAAGTCCCTCAGGAGGTGGTTGTCAAGGAGATCAAAGCCTCTCCCAGGTGCACTACGATCACGGATTTCGACTTCACATACAGGGAAACCTATATGAGCTTTGACATCAGCCTGGAAGGCGCTTCTCCAGATGACTATTACGGAATCACCGTGATGCAGGAACAGGACAACATCCTGTCCTATGACGACGGCCGTGTCGAAACCTATAACAACAAGGGATACGGCCGCATTATAAACTGGAGCGAAAGCGACAGCGAAATCATGTCCGAACTCCAGGCCACGGGAGGAGCCTGGATAGATTCCTATTACAACGGCTATTTCATCGATTCCTATGGCGCCAACTCCATGAAACTGGTTTCAGGCAACATCCTGAAGGACGGCCACCTGCAGTTTGACTGCTCCATCTTCTGGTCGGAAGATCATGAAAGCACCTATGCCATTTTTGACGAGGATACAAACATGTGGGTGGATGGCGGATCACTGACAGTAACGAGAGATGCCAGGTATAAACTGCTCATTTACAAGGTCTCCCCTGAATTCTTCCGCTTCAACAAGGCTCAGTACCTGCTTGAAACCAACTACCTGGCGGAACTTGGCCTCTCGCCTTCCACTTACAGTTACACTAATATCAAAGGGGGATTCGGAGTCCTGGGAACTCTTACCTGCACCGCTACTCCGTGGTATCCAGCTCCTGCCGAACCTGAGCAATAAGCTCTCCAAAGAAAGGACGGCTCTCCAGCTGCGGATGAGGAATCTTCAGCAGGGGAGTGTCGATGCGCTCGTCCCCATAAAGAAGGATGTCTATGTCGATGACGCGGTCGTGGTAGATGCGGTTGCCGTCAGGGGCGTATTCCGGGGCGTCCCGGCGCCCCATCAGGCGCTCGATCCGCTTGCAGCGGCGCAGCAGGGCGTCGGGCGCCAGGCGCAGGTCATACGCCGCAACGCAGTTCAGGAAATCCGGCCCGTCAAAGCCTGCAGCCTTGGTGTTTATTATGTCCGAAACGGCTTTCCAGCGCTTTCCAAGGGCTATATTCAAAAGACAAAGGGCGCGCCTGATGTTGCGCTCCCTGTTACCTTTGTTAGTGCCCAGTGAAAGGAGAACTATCATGCCTGCGAATCGTCTAAATCCACATCGAAGCCCAGAGTCACCTTAGCCTCATCGGTCATCATGTCCTGACTCCAGGCCGGCTCGAACACCAAATCTATGTCACATCCTGTAATACCAGGAACGTCTTCCACGCTGGTCTTTGCCTCAGATATCACCATGTCAGCCATAGGGCAGTTGGGAGCAGTGAAGGTCATCTTGATATACGCCCTGTGCTCTTTGTTGATATTGATCTCGTATATCAGTCCAAGGTCATAAATGTTCACCGGGATCTCAGGGTCATAGACCTGTTTCAGCGCAAGGACCACGTTCTCATACAGTGGCGCCAGTTCCTTCACGTCGGCCGCGGAAAGCACCTCGGCTTCGGCTTCAGCCTCAGCCTTCGGCTCCGCTGCGGCCTCCGCCGCCTTCGCCTTGATTGTCTCCACCATGGAAGCCAGACCGCCGGCCCTGGTAGGGGAGAGGTTTTCCTTGAGACCTATCTGGTCCAGGAAGGCAAAGTCATCATTTGCAATCTCCTGGGGGGTCCTTCCGGAGTAGACGTCAATGAGAAGGGATATGATTCCCTTGGTGATGATGGCATCGGAATCGGCCTTGAACCAAAGCTTGCCGTCCTTCATTTCGCAGTCAAGCCAAACCCTTGACTGACAGCCTTTTATGAGTTTATCCTCAGTCTTGGACTCCTCCGGGAAAGGCTCCAGGTTCTTGCCCTGTTCTATCAGATACTCGTATTTGTCAAGCCACTCGTCGTACATCGAGAAATCCTCGACTACCTGCAGCTTTTTCTCTTCCAATGTCATACTATCTCAACATTTTTACCGCCTTGTCCAGGGCGTTTATAAACATCTGAGCCTCCTCCATTGTATTATATGGCGCAAAGGAAGCCCGCAGCATTCCCGTCACTCCAAAGCGGTCCATCAAAGGCTCCGCGCACATCTGTCCGGAACGAACCGCAAAACCCATCTTGTCCAGGATCAGGGCCAGGTCCTCGTGATGCACTCCGTCCACGCAGAAGGAGAACAGAGGTATCTTGTCCTCCGGCCTGTCCGGGCATCCGAAAAGCCTTACAAGAGGGTTGCCTTTCAAGGCCTCGTAAACGAAATCTTTTACCGCAACTGCTTCTGAATCAATGCTTTGCTCTCTCATCCGAGTGGCAATTTCAAATGCCGGGACCAGTGTGGGCGTACCGGAAATATTCTGGGTTCCCGCCTCGAATTTGTGCGGCGCCTTTGCAAAAGTAGTCCCTGTCCAGCGCACGGTCTCAATCATTTCTCCACCGCCCATATACGGAGGGAAAGCGTCAAGCCATTCCTTCTTTGCATAAAGGACTCCCGTTCCCGGAGCGGCGTAAAGTTTGTGTCCGGAGAAGGCGTAGAAGTCACAGCCCATCGCAGTCACATCCACCTTCTGGTGAACAATCCCCTGCGCTCCGTCCACCAGAACGGCGCACCCGTACTTATGGCATTTGGCTATGATTTCCTCGACGGGATTCACAATGCCCAGGACGTTGGAAATGTGCGCCACGCTCAGCAGGCGGACCTTTCCGTCGGAGAGCATATCGTCCAGCATATCCACGCGCAACTGTCCGTTATCATCCACTGGCAGGACCTTGAGCACAGCGCCCTTGCGCTGCGCCATCATCTGCCAGGGGACTATGTTGGAATGATGCTCCTCCTCCGATACGATGATCTTGTCTCCCGCCTTGATGAACGCCTCTCCAAAGCAGAACGCTACAAGGTTAATGGCTGCCGTGGCACCCGATGTGAACACTATCTCATGTGCGTCTCCGGCACCGATGAAATCCGCCGCGGCCTGCCTCGCACCTTCGTACTCGGCAGTGGCGTCGGCCGCCAGTTTGTGAACCGCGCGGTGCAGGTTGGCGTTGCTCTTGAGGGTAATCTGCTCCCACTTTTCCACAACCGAAAGAGGACGCTGGCTTGTGGCAGCGTTGTCCAGGTATACGAGCGGTCGCCCGTACACTTTTTCCCCCAGGATGGGGAACTGGCCGCGGAGTTGTTCGATGGTCATAATTACGCAATTGGAGCCTACAAATTTAGCATTTTTTATTATTTTTGTTCTTGTTATGACAGACTATATTTCAGGCAGGGTAGCGGAGCTCAATCCCACCCAGGTAGTGATAGACAATCAGGGAATCGGTTACATTTCAGAGATCTCCCTCCAGACCTATTCGGCACTGGAAGGGAAGTCGGAGGCCACGGTTTACGTGCAGCGCCAGCTCAACCCAAGGGACGGCTCCTTCATTGACTACGGCTTCGCCACCAAGGCGGAGCGGGAACTGTTCCGCCTGATCACAGGCGTCTCAGGAATGGGCGCCGCCTCCGCCCGGATGATCCTCTCTACCTTCACCTCAGAGGAGTTCAACCAGGCCATCCTTTCAGAGGACGTGAACCGCCTGAAGAGCGTCAAAGGTCTTGGCGTCAAGAGCGCCCAGAGACTGATCCTTGAACTTAAGGACAAGATCGTGAAAGGGGAGGGCGAGCCCGCCGGCCAGCTCTTCATCCCTTCAAAGAACGAAGCCATGGAAGAGGCTGCCCGGGCCCTTGTCATGCTGGGCTTCTCCAAGCCCAACGTCAACAAGGCCCTCCAGTCCATCCTCAAGAAGACCCCGGACGCCAAGGTCGAAGACCTCATCAAAGCAGCCCTCCAGGTGCTGTGAGCCCTCTCCACCTTCTCCTCTACACCCACCCCTTCTAATATTATTCTGCGTTCCACGTGGAACACTCTTAACATTTGTAACCTTCTCTTAGTCCAAAACAAGACGTCAGAGAGAGGGTGTTGCCTCCGAAAGCCTTCCGCTTCGCTTCATCCCTCCCACTGCGCTACGCTTGTGGGCCCCTCCAGTTCACGTGGCCACGGGCGGCCACGGGCCTCGGAGGCAACACCCTCTCTCTGACTCTCCGACAACAATTATACTTAGTGTTAGAAAGTAGTCGGGGGCAGGACTGTGGTGAAGCGAATAGGCGGTGAATGATACCTCAAAGCCCCAATCGCAGCGAGCGGAGACCAGGCTTTGGCATTCAACGACGTCAGCGGAACCCCAGTCCTGCCTCCAACTTCATAATATAAGCGGAGGTTATGGTAACAAATGGAAATGGAGGGGACGGTTAGCGGCCGAAGTAGACGAGGAGGACGGAGATGTCGGCTGGGGAGACGCCGGATATGCGCGATGCTTGAGCAATTGTTCGCGGAGCGTATCTCTTGAGTTTCTGGCGACATTCGATTGTCAGGCCGGCCACCTTTTCAAAATCAAAGTCTTCAGGTATGGCAAGGTCTTCCAGGCGCTGGATCTTGGCGGCCATCTGCTTCTCACGGTCTATGTATCCACGGTACTTGATAGAGATTTCTACGGATTCTATAACCTCTTTATCGAATGTTCCTCGTGGAACAATCTTTAAAAGTTCCTCAAGAGAAACCTCAGGACGAACCGCAATTTCCTCCAGTTTCTTGGAATCAGTAAGGACCGCAGAGCCAAGACTTTCAAGAAAACCGTTCACCTGCTTGGCGGTGACTTTGGTCTTGGCAGCAATCTCAGAGAGTCTTTCAACCTGCTCGTATTTCTGCATTGTGAAAGCATATCGCTCTTCAGAAGCCAAGCCAATTTGATGTGAAAGCTCTGTGAGCCTCTGGTCCGCATTGTCCTGGCGGAGCAGAATACGGTACTCTGCGCGCGACGTAAACATACGGTAGGGTTCATCGACACCCTTTGTAATAAGATCGTCAATGAGTACTCCAATATAAGAACTGTCCCTGCGAAGTATGAACTGATCCTTTTCTGCGAGTTTCAAATGCGCGTTGATTCCTGCGATCAATCCCTGCGCTGCCGCTTCTTCGTAACCGGTGGTTCCGTTGATCTGTCCGGCAAAATAGAGATTCTCGATATCCTTCAATTCCATGGTCGCTTTTAGCTGCGTAGGATCAAAGTAATCGTATTCTACGGCATAGGCGGGACGGAAAATCTTTACGTTCTCAAGACCAGGAATTGCGTGTAGGGCGCGCAACTGGACTTCAAGAGGGAGCGAAGAAGAGAATCCCTGGAGATAATATTCTGATGTATTACGGCCTTCAGGCTCAAGGAAAAGTTGGTGGGTGTCCTTGTCAGGGAAAACTCTCAACTTGTCTTCAATGCTTGGACAATAACGCGGACCCTTGCCATGAATCATTCCGGTGAACAGCGGAGAGTCTTTGAATCCGGCACGCAAAATGTCGTGGACTTCTTCTGTCGTATGAAGTATGAAGCACTGCATCTGCTGTCCGCTCTTCTGAATTGAAGAAGGGCGCGGCAGATATGAAAAGCGGCCGGGGTCCGGATCGCCGTACTGCAAAATCAAATTTGAAGTGTCCACGGAATTTATGTCAATTCGCGGGGGAGTCCCGGTCTTCATCCTGTCGGTCCGGATTCCCAGAGATTTCAGTTGTTCCGTCAAACCATGGGAAGCGAGCTCTCCGATTCGGCCTCCTTCAAAGCAAGTCCTTCCAATGAAGAGTTTGCCGGAGAGGAAAGTTCCGGCGGTTAGAATAACTGCGCGAGATTTGAAAATTGCACCGGTAGTCGTACCCACCCCGGTGATTTTTGAATTTTCAAAGAGAAAATGAGTGACAGAATCTATGTAAATGTCTAATTTACAATGACTTTCGAGCAATTTTCGCCAGTTGAGTGAAAATTGGATTTTATCACACTGGGCGCGAGGACTCCACATTGCGGGGCCTTTGGACTTGTTGAGCATCCGGAACTGGAGGGTGGAGTCGTCCGTGACTATTCCCATGTATCCGCCAAGCGCGTCTATCTCCCGGACGATCTGTCCCTTGGCAATTCCGCCCACCGCCGGGTTGCAGGACATCTTGGCAAAACCAAGCATGTCCATGCTGATGAGCAGGACGGACGAACCCAGGTTGGCCGCCGCCATGGCAGCCTCGCATCCGGCGTGACCTCCGCCCACAACTATGATATCGTAATCGAAAGACATTAGATAAATCCGAACATTGCTTCCCTGACGGAAAGATAGTAATCTTCCTTGGCGCGCATCTGGGCTGTCTGCTCAGGGGTGTGGTCGTCATACCCTATGAGATGGAGGATGCCGTGGACAATTACGCGGTACAGTTCGTCCTTGAAATCTACATTGTAGGTGATGGCGTTCTCCCGGACGCTGTCAATGCTCACGAAAAGGTCGCCGGAAATCTTGTCGCCTTTGGAATAGTCGAAAGTGATGATGTCCGTGAAATAATCGTGTCCCAGATATTTCATGTTTACATCTAAGATGTAATTGTCAGAACAGAAGATAACTGACACCGGACCCAGCTTTTTCATCTCGCTTTCGGCTACCAGCCTGAGCCACTGATTGTTTGCGGCCTTATTTTTGAAAGTGAACTCTATGTCTTGTGTATAATATGAGACCATGTTGATAAATATGTGCAAATCTACTTAAAAAATTGGATTTGAAATTATTTCTTTCTATATTTGGAGGCCTAAAACGCATAATTAAGACAAAATAGATATGGAAATCAAGAAATCAGAAAAAGCCAGCCTGGAGAACAAAAAATTGCTCTTCACAGAAATTGGTTTAATCTTGGCCCTTCTTATTGTATGGGGAGCATTCTCCTACAGTAGCAAGGAAAAGAAAGTTGCCGTATTTGAGGAGATCAATGAGGCAGTTGACGTAGAGGAAATGGTTCCTATCACACAGGAGAACACCCCTCCGCCGCCAGAGACTCCGGAAGTACAGGCCCTTTCAGACCAGATTGACATTGTGGACGACGAAATCGTCGTAGACGACAACCTGTTCCTTAACCTTGAGGACGATGCCAGCATCGATATCGCCATCAGGGACTACGTAGAGGCAGTAGTAGAGGAAGAGGAAGTTGAAGAGGAAGCCATTCCTTTCCAGCTCGTAGAAGAGAAGCCTAAGTTCCAGGGAGGAGACGCCAACGATTTCACCAGGTGGGTGAACTCAAGGATCGTCTATCCTGAAATTGCAAAGGAGAACGGAGTACAGGGCCGTGTAACCCTGCAGTTCACCGTTAACGCAGACGGTTCCGTATCCAATGTAAAGGTGCTCAGAGGCATTGACTCTTCTCTTGACAAGGAGGCCGTGAGAGTTGTATCCAGCTCTCCTAACTGGACTCCCGGACGCCAGAGGGACCGCGCAGTAAAGGTTACTTACACCTTCCCTGTAGTATTCCAGCTGAGATAAAAGAAAATCTATCTTATAACAAGGCTGTCCAAAAGGATGGCCTTTTTTTTAATTAAATGGAAGAGAAAGCAGTATTCGTAGGCATAATTAGAAGGGAGGACGACGAGAGAAAAGTCCTTGAATACCTTGAGGAGTTGCGGTTCCTGGCGGAGACGGCAGGCGTGGACGGAGACAGGAACTTTGTCCAGCGTCTGGACAAGCCGGACAACGCTACCTATATAAAAAGCGGCAAACTTCAGGAAATAGCCCAATACTGCGAAGAGAACTGCATCCAGTACGTGATCTTTGACGATGAACTTACTGGTATGCAGCAAAGGAATATCGAAAAAGTCATAAAGGTCAGCAACGTCATTGACCGGACCAGCCTTATCCTGGAGATATTCGCCCAGAGGGCCAAGACTTCCTACGCCAAGATGCAGGTGGAACTGGCCCGGTATAACTATATGCTGCCGCGCCTGGCGGGCATGTGGACCCACTTGGAAAGGCAGCGCGGAGGCATGGGAACGCGAGGCGGTATGGGTGAGACCCAGATTGAGATTGACCGCCGTATCGTCAAGGAAAAGATCACCAAACTGAAGGAGCAGCTCAAGAAGGTGGACAGGCAGATGGCCACCCAGAGGGGGAACCGCGGCCAGATGGTGCGGCTGTCCCTGGTGGGCTATACCAACGTTGGAAAGAGCACCCTGATGAACCTGCTGGCCAAGTCCGACGTATTCGCTGAGAACAAGCTTTTCGCCACTTTGGACACTACGGTCCGAAAGGTAGTCATAGAGAACGTCCCTTTCCTGCTGAGCGACACCGTAGGGTTCATCCGCAAGCTGCCGACGCAGCTAATCGAGGCCTTCAAGAGCACCCTTGACGAGGTGCGCGAGGCGGACATCCTTCTCCACGTAGTGGACATCTCCCATCCGGAATTCGAGGAGCAGATGGCCACGGTTGAGAAAACATTGCAGGACATAGGTGCCCGCAATAAGCCTATCTATGTGATATTCAACAAGATAGACGCATATTCGTACAAAGAGTACGATGAGTTCTCCCTAGAACCAAAATCCAAGGAGAATCTCACTCTTGACGAACTGAAAAAGAGTTGGATCGCAAAGGAGAAGACCCCTTGCATATTCATCTCGGCAAAACAGAAACTGAACATAGAAAAACTCCGCAACGACATCTACAAGATGGTGGCGGAAATACACGCAGGACGTTATCCTTTCAACAATTTCCTATGGTAATTTAATAGTGCTGATTATGATTGGACCTATATTTCGTTTTAGATATACCCTTATTGTATATATATGTCTGGCCTGTTCCGTTCTGAGTTATGGCCAAACGGATACTCTGAAAGATGTTAAACCTTTTGTAGGCGATATCCGCGAATTGCTGGTTGGACAGACCCCGGGAACGGTGGCAGTTTCATCGTTCGGATCTCCGGGAATGAAGCCTTCGGTCTATATCCGCGGACTGCATCTTTTCAATGAGAATCCCGCCTTTTACGTAGATGGAGTTATGGTTTACGACCTTGGCCTGATAGCGCCGGAGTCCATTGAAAAGATAGAGGTCGTTTCCGGCGCCGAGGCGGTGATGCGCTTCGGCCCCAACGCAGCCAACGGCGCGTTGGCCGTTACCACGCGCGAAGCCTCGCGCACGGGATTCCACGCCTCGTACAGTTTGACTGGCGCAATGCATCAGCTTGCGTGGGAGCCTGAACAGATAACACTGGAAGAATGGAACAAGTATTGGCCTTACACTGTCGGAGGGAAGCAGAACCCTTATTTATTGGACAAATACAAGGCATCATTCGCCCAGAACCATCATCTGAACCTACAATACGGAGGCGGCAAACTAAGTGTAGCAACTTCATTCGATTTCCTGGACAACGACGGGCCTATGGTTGGGCGCAAGGACACCCAAAAGCGCTTCTCGGGCAACGCCAAGATTGAATACAGGCCTCTGGACTGGCTTAGGATAGAACTTTCAGGAGGAGCAGGCCGGTCATACTCATCATGCCTCAGCGTCACAACCGAATCATACCTCAGCATAATGTATTCAATCCTGAACAATGAACCTTTGATGGGGACGGAGACGGCTCAGGACGTGATATCAAATCTAGACAACGAGCCATACCATGACGGATTGTCTGCTCTGGCGCTGGTAGAAGTCCACCCTGTTTCCGGGTTGGCGGTAAGGGGATATTACGGTTTTTCCAAAGAAAATCTTGACTCCTATCGGGTGGGTTGGAAGAAGGAACAGGAGTCCTTCTCTGTCACAAATGGAACATTTGAGGACTGGTATTGGTACCAATATGGAATTGATGCAGATTATTTGATGCCTTTAGGGGATCATACCTTACAGTTTGTTGCTGCGGCTAAACGCCTGTACTATGATTATTCCAATGTCAATTCTTTGACCGGAATGCACGCTCTGGATGAATATGGTATTCCATTTGGGGATTACGCTGCAGTCAAGACCAAGTTTATTGACCCTGGTCTTGAAAATTGGTCAATATCAAACCCTCAGGGCTTCTCTTTTTCAAGATGGAGCGGTAAGGATAATCTGACAGACCTATCCTTGAACGTGAATTATGACTGGAACAAACGCTTATATGCAGGAGTGGGATTATACAAACGATTGAAGGAGGCTCTTTCTTATTCCGGCAATTTAAAATGGGTACCAATGGACAATTGGTCTGTTTTCGGGTCCTATGTAAAAACAAATACCATATATCATAACTCAAGATTCAATACCATACACGTCCCTCTTCCGGCTGAGTTCTCGCGTCTTGACGCGGGGGCGGAGGCCTCCCTCAAAGCAGGAGCTGGAGTTCTGAATCTACGGGTCCTGGGATTCTTGGACAATGATTATTATATTGATGGGAACCAGTATCATATAGAAGATTCCGGGTTAAAGATCAGGAATGAAGGAATAGAGGCCGGTGCTGACTGGTCAGGTCAGACGGGAGACATCAGTTTTAACGCCGGAGCTTCGCTTACTATGTACAGGAACAAAACACTCTCAATGGATGAAAGCATAACCGCTATCGGATTCGGACACATTCTGTATATAAAGGAAGGATATCCTCTCAAAGTAGCCTGGCTGAAGAAATTTGAGGGTGTTGACAAAGAAACCGGCGCTCCTGTCGTTGGAGAGAGGGATTATTTTGGAAATGGAGTTTTCCCTACCTCAGCTTTGGGCTTGCATGGTTCAATTGCATGGAAAAATCTTCAGTTATCAGTAAGGGGACACGGCAACTTTGGACAATCCGTAGTTCACTCACATCGCTTTGACATGCTTGCCAGGCATTACCTGACTAACAGTTGGATTCCGGAGAACAAAGATGCTAAATACCCGCACTTCGGCTGGTTCCAGACGGTAAGCGAGTCTTCCGCCGCCCTTCAGGACGCATCGTTCTTCCGCATAGACCAGATACGCCTGGATTATACCATGCCGGTAAACAGGATCAACGGCTTTATCACTCTTTTCCTCTCTCTTGAGAATTACTTCCTTTTCACTTCCTATCCTGGAAGCGATCCTGAATACCTGCTGGAGTGGAATACAATGGGGGAAGACAGGGGATTATTCCCGTCCACAAAACGCATTGTGACAGGACTGAAAATCAGTTTCTAAAAGAGATTATTCGCTGAATTTGGCTTTGAGAAATTCGCGGTTGAGGCGGGCGATGTGAGCAACGGAGATGCCTTTTGGGCACTCCATCTCACATGCACGCGTGTTGGTGCAGTTCCCAAAGCCAAGTTCGTCCATCTTGGCAACCATGGCGCGGGCGCGGCGGGCGGCTTCGGCGCGGCCCTGCGGAAGCAGGGCGAGCGAGCTAACCCGCGCGGCCACGAAGAGCATCGCGGAGCCGTTGCGGCAGGTTGCTACGCAAGCTCCGCAACCTACGCAGGCCGCCGCGTCCATGCTCTCTTCCGCCTTATCGTGCGGAATAAGGATTCCGTTGGCATCCTGCGCGGATCCCGTCCTTACGGAAATGAATCCTCCTGCCTGAAGTATCTTGTCAAAGGCTTTCCTCTCTATAACCAGATCCTTGATTACCGGGAATGCTGCGCTTCTGAACGGCTCTACGGTAATGGTTTCTCCATTCTTGAAATGGCGCATGAACAACTGGCAGGTGGTTACCTTGTCATCCGGGCCGTGCGCCCTTCCGTTAATATATAAGGAACATGCTCCGCATATACCCTCACGGCAGTCGTGATCGAAAGAAACGGGGTCTATTCCCTGCAATATGAGCTGTTCGTTAAGGATATCGAGCATCTCAAGGAAGGATGTATCCTCCTCTATACCAGAAACCTTATAAGTCTCAAAATGACCTTTCTCCCGGGCGTTTTTCTGACGCCATATTTTCAAGTTGAAATCCATCCTATTCCTTGTAATTTCTGGTTTTTACCTCAACAAACTCGTAATTGAGCGGTTCCTTATGCAGTTCAGGGGCGGTTTCAGCGCCTTTATACTCCCAGGCGGAAACATACATGTAATTGGCATCGTCTCTCTTGGCTTCCCCTTCCTCTGTCTGGCTTTCAACACGGAAATGTCCTCCGCAGGATTCCTTCCTTTGCAGGGCGTCAATGGCCATCAACTTTCCAATGTCAAAGAAATCTTCAAGCCTGAGAGCCTTTTCCAGTTCCTGGTTGAATTCATTCTGAACCCCTGAAACCCTGACTTCCTTATAGAACTTCTCCTTTAGGGCATCGATATCCTTGATTGCCTTCTTGAGACCTTCCTCGCTGCGGGCCATTCCTACGTTTTCCCACATGATCTGACCCAGTTCCTTATGTATGGAATCAACGGTACAGTTGCCCTGGATTGAGAAAAGACGGTCAATCCTTGCCTGAACCCTTTCTTCCGCTTCCTCAAATACAGGAGATGTCACATCTGTCTTTGGATCAGCAAATTTCTTTGAAAGATAGTCTCCTATGGTAACGGGAAGTATGAAATACCCATCTGCGAGGCCCTGCATTAAAGCAGATGCACCTAGGCGGTTTCCTCCATGGTCTGAAAAATTGGCTTCGCCTATTGCAAACAGGCCAGGAACGGTGGTCTGGAGGTCATAATCCACCCAAAGACCGCCCATGGTATAATGGATGGCTGGATATATCATCATTGGTTCCTCCCAGGGATCGGAATCGGTAATCTTCCTGTACATCTCAAACAGGTTGCCGTATCTTTCCTCAACCTTGTCATGTCCAAGGCGGGAGATTGCGTCCCTGAAATCAAGGAATACAGCAAGGCCCGTTTCATTAACACCATATCCGGCGTCACATCTTTCCTTTGCAGCCCTTGAGGCCACGTCGCGCGGAACAAGGTTTCCAAAGGCAGGATATCTGCGCTCAAGGTAATAATCCCTGTCCTTTTCAGGTATCTGGGAAGCTTTTATCTGATGTTTGCGTAGTTTTTCAACGTCTTCCAACTTCTTTGGTACCCATATACGGCCGTCATTTCTTAAAGACTCTGACATAAGGGTCAGTTTGGACTGCTGGCTGCCGTGAACAGGTATGCAGGTAGGATGGATCTGCGCAAAACAAGGGTTTGCAAAGAAGGCTCCTTTCCTATAGCACTGCATTATTGCGGATCCGTTGCTGTTCATTGCATTGGTAGAAAGGAAATATGTATTTCCATAACCTCCGGTGGCTATTACAACGGCGTGGGCGCCAAACCTTTCCAACCTTCCTGTGACAAGGTTTCTGGCTATGATACCCTTTGCTTCACCATTTACAAGTACCAGATCCAGCATTTCGTATCTTGGGAAACACTGTACGGTACCGGCTGCAATTTCTTTATTGAGCGATGCGTAGGCACCCAGAAGCAGCTGCTGACCGGTCTGGCCCCTTGCATAGAACGTACGGCTCACCTGTACGCCTCCAAATGAACGGTTTGCAAGATAACCGGCGTAATCCCTTGCAAAAGGAACTCCCTGGGCAACGCAATGGTCTATTATTGCCGAACTGATTTCTGCCAGCCTGTAAACATTTGCCTCACGGGAACGGTAATCTCCTCCTTTGATAGTATCGTAGAAAAGGCGGTATACGGAATCGTTGTCGTTCTGATAATTCTTCGCAGCGTTAATACCTCCCTGAGCCGCAATTGAATGGGCGCGGCGGGGGGAATCGCTGATACAGAATATTTTAACATTATATCCAAGTTCACCAAGGGCTGCGGCGGCTGAAGCTCCGCCAAGCCCCGTTCCAACAACTATTATGTCAAGTTTCCTTTTGTTGTTGGGACTGACAAGACTGATTTCAGACTTGCGTCTGGTCCATTTTTCAGCCAGGGGTCCGGCTGGAATCTTAGAAATCAACTTATCCGGCATTTAATATTATGTTAACTTACTAAAAGAGTGAACCTTCTTCCTTTGGAGGTATATAGTCCTCCATCTTGAGATGCTTGTATGCCAGTTCCGTGGCAATCCTTCCCCTTGGAGTACGGATAATGAATCCTTCCTTTATAAGGAAAGGCTCATATACTTCCTCGAATGTTCCCTGATCCTCGCTTATGGCGGTTGCAATGGTATTAGCACCTACAGGACCTCCCTTGAAGGTTGTTATTATGGTCCTGAGAATCTTGTTGTCTATGGAATCAAGTCCCCTGGTGTCTATGTTGAGCTTGTCAAGGGCGTATTTGGTAATCTTAAGGTCGATGAATCCGTCTCCCATTACCTGGGCAAAGTCCCTGACTCTCTTGAGTAGCGCATTTGCGATACGCGGGGTTCCGCGGCTGCGCATAGCAATCTCACGCGCAGCAGTCTTGTCGATGTCAATCTTCAGGATGCGGGCGCTTCGGGCTATAATCTTGATGAGATCGTCAGTATCGTAATATTCAAGGGCGCATTTTATGCCGAAGCGCTCTCTTAAGGGCGCTGTGAGGAGTCCGCTGCGCGTGGTTGCACCCACCAGGGTGAAAGGATTGAGAGATATGCGTACAGACCTTGCTCCAGGGCCCTTGTCAATCATAATGTCTATAACGTAATCCTCCATTGCGGAATAGAGGTACTCCTCAACTTCAGGGGATAGGCGGTGGATCTCGTCAATGAACAATACGTCTCCCGGATCAAGTGAGGTAAGAAGGCCTGCCAGGTCTCCCGGTTTGTCAAGCACGGGACCGGAAGTAATCTTCATGTTCACTCCCATCTCATTTGCTATGATATGGGCCAGGGTAGTCTTTCCAAGACCGGGAGGACCATGGAACAGAGTGTGGTCCAGAGCCTCTCCGCGCATCTTTGCGGCCTGGATATAAATGTTGAGATTTGAAATAATATCTTTCTGCCCTGTAAAATCATCTAGCTCACGGGGCCTGATTATTCCGTCTAAATCCTTATCTTTGCCCGCGTTGGTATTGTGAGGGTCGAAATCAGACATTTGACATTCAGTTTTATATCACAAATATAATATATTTTTATTCATTTTTTGTTGATTGTATTACTGCTGTTAATATGTTGATAACATTATTAAGATATTGATACACAATACTATATAAATAGACATACCTGTTAGGATTTTGTTTTTTACCCTGCTTGTCAGTTGTTGAAAAATCATCCGGATTATTTATCAATAACAGAGGGTGCCGTTTTAAACAAGGTTTTACACAGGCTTTTAACAGAATAAAAAAGAACAGTGTTGATAAGTTCTGATTCTTCTGCTAAAGTAAAAGGGTTGCTTGTCACGCAAAAAGAAGTTTTCTGCAGTGGATTATTTCTTTCTGCGCGGTGGTTTGTGCTTTCCAATATAGCAAATAAGGGGATACACCTTGTTATATTGCCTACTCAGGAGAGCGCCGAGTACTGCAGCGCGGACCTTTACAGCCTGGTTGAAGGCGACAATGTATTCTTCCTTCCATCATCCGGGCGCAAGATAGAAAGAAGCAATTACAAATCCTCCCTGGGAGTCCAGCGTACCGCCGCCATCGGTAAAGTTGTAGGCTATTCTGGAAACGATCCCCTCTTCATAGTAAGTTATCCCGATGCGCTTTCCGAACTGATACCTGATTCCTCCACTCTCAAGTCTTCCATCTTTACCCTAAAATCCGGCGAAGAGATATCATACGAAAGTGTAAAGGAGGCCCTCTATAAAGCCCAGTTCGAGAAAGTGGACTTTGTTTCCGCTCCGGGGCAGTTTGCAGTCAGGGGTTCAATCATAGATATATTTTCCTATTCCTTCAATGATCCTTACAGGGTTTCATTTTTTGCGGATGAGATAGAGGAGATAAACGTCTTTGACTGCAATACCCAGTTGTCAAAGATGAAGGTGGATTCCATGGACATCATCTCCAACACGGTGTCCGAGGATAACGTTGGAGGAAAGCCTTTTACCGACATTCTTCCAAAGGACACAGTTGTATGGCTGGATTCCTCTTACATGTATTCCAACCAGGAGTTTTTCAAAGGCCTTGAAAGGTTCAGGAAGGTATATATAGACTCCCCCATCTCCCACAAGGAGGTTCCGGACGTCATGTTCAGGATATCCCCGCAGCCTTCTTTCAACAAAAATTTCGAACTGCTGACGGAAGACATCAGGGCCCGTATAGAGAGCGGTTACAAAGTCTATATCTACGGAGAGAAGGAATCCCAGTTGGAGAGGCTCAGGACCATCTTCTTCCAGAACGGAGGCCTGATGCCTGAATTCGTGAAGGGAAAGAACATCCATAACGGATTTGTGGATAACGAAAACCGGATCTGCTGCTATTCTGACCACGAGATATTCGACAGGTTCCACCGCGTTACCATGCGCCGAACCGTTGAAAAGAGCGAACAGCTTACCATCAACGACCTCAACGCCATAAACATTGGCGACTATGTGGTGCATATAGACCACGGAGTGGGAGTCTTTGGCGGCCTTGTGAGGATGAAAGACGACAAGGGCCGCTACCGCGAGGTGGTCAAGCTCTCATACAAGGACGGCGACGTGGTGTTCGTATCTGTGCATGCGCTGAACAAGATATCGCGCTTCCGCTCCAAGGAAGGAGAGCCTCCGCGCATCAACAAGCTTGGCTCAAAGGCCTGGCAGGCGCTCAAGGCTGGAGCCAAGTCCAAGGTCAAAGACATCGCAAAGGACCTTATCCGCCTTTACGCGAAGCGGAAGGCTTCCAAGGGCTTCGCTTTCAGCGCCGACACCTACCTACAGAAGGAGTTGGAATCGTCATTCATCTTTGAGGATACCCCCGATCAGGAGACCGCGTGCGAGGCTATCAAGCACGATATGGAGGACTCCTGCCCCATGGACAGGCTCATTTGCGGCGACGTGGGCTTTGGCAAGACCGAGCTTGCCATACGCGCGGCTTTCAAGGCCGCGACTGACGGCAAGCAGGTGGCGGTGCTGGTGCCCACCACCATCCTTGCGCTGCAGCATTTCGAGACTTTCCGCACGCGTCTCAAGGACTTCCCCTGTACGGTTGAATTCGTGAGCCGCCTCCGCACCGCAAAGGAGATCACTGAGATAAAGAAGCAGCTCGCGGACGGACGCATCGACATACTGATAGGAACGCACAAGATGCTGGGAGCGGGTTTCGAGTTCAAGGACCTTGGGTTGCTGATCATTGACGAGGAACAGAAGTTCGGCGTAGCCGCAAAGGAGAAACTCCGCAACCTCAAGGAATCCGTGGATACGCTTACGCTAACCGCCACGCCTATCCCCCGCACCCTGCAGTTCTCTCTCCTTGGTGCCAGGGACCTCTCCATAATCAATACCCCTCCGCCCAACAGAATTCCTATCCAGACGGAAATAATCCTGTTTGACGAGAAGGAGATAAAGAGCATAATCAATTACGAGCTTAACCGCGGAGGCCAGATATTCTTCCTTCACAACAAGGTTGAGGAACTGCAGTCAATATATGACATCCTGCACCGCCTGGTTCCGGACATGAAGATATGCATAGCCCACGGACAGATGGAGCCCAAACTGCTGGAAGACCGCATGCTGGACTTCATCCGGGGCGATTACGACCTGCTGCTCTGCACCACCATCATAGAGAATGGACTGGACATCCCCAACGCCAACACCATAATCATCAATCAGGCGCAGAACATCGGTTTGAGCGACCTGCACCAGCTTCGCGGGCGCGTGGGCCGCTCCAACAAGCGCGCGTTCTGCTACCTGATAGTCCCTCCGCTCATCAGCATCACGGACGAGGCGCGCCGCAGGCTCAAGGCCATCGAGGAGTTCTCCAACCTTGGAAGCGGGTTCAACATTGCAATGCAGGACCTTGACATCCGCGGCGCCGGCAACCTGCTGGGAGCGGAACAGAGCGGCTACATAGCGGAGATGGGATATGAGACCTACCAGAAGATCCTGTCAGAGGCCATGGAGGAACTGGGAATAGAGAGCGGCATCCGCACAGGCTCATCGGCTTCCGACTTTATTGTAGAATGCACCATAGAGACAGACCTCCAGGCATTCATTCCTGACGATTACATTGACGTACAGGCAGAAAAGCTGCGCATTTACAAGCAGCTGGACTCAATGAAGAAGGAAAGGGACATAAACCGTTTCCAGGCCCAGATGGCAGACCGTTTCGGCGAACTGCCGGAGCCGGCTCTCAACCTTTTCTACGTGGTCAAGCTGAGGAATCTGGGAGAAAGCCTGGGCTTTGAGAAAATCATAGTAAAGAACGGAATGTTTATTGCATTTTTCGTGAGCAATCCTATGTCGCCGTTCTACAAGTCCGACACTTTCCAGCATGTACTTGAAAGGACGGCGTCAATGGACAATGTGAACCTGAAACAGTCCGACGGGAAACTCAAGATTGTCACAAGGGGCATAGATTCCATGCAAAAGGCATATTCATTGCTGGAGAAGATGAAATAAAATTTTGTAAAAAGAGGGAAAATCCCCAAATTTGTAGTTCATTATAAAATATAATGTTAAACCGAGCTATTAAAAGGATACTTTTCTCCGTCATTCTGACCATCGCGGGCGCGTCTGCGGCTCTTGCACAGACTGGTGCATACAGCGGCTACTCTCCGTACAACCTGTTCGGAATAGGAGATCTGTTCGACCAGGGCAACGCCTACTCCATGACGATGGGCGGCGTTGGAATAGCTTCCAGGAACACCAGGTACATCAACCTCCTGAATCCGGCCGCGGTTACGGCAAGGGACTCCCTTTCATTCATGGCGGATTTCAGCCTGTACCAGAGCAACACCATTCTCCGCCAGGGAGACAAGCTGTCCGCAAACAACCTTTTCAACCTCAAGGACATCGCGATATCATTCCCTCTGTACAAATCATCAGCAATGATGGTTGGAATCATGCCGTACAGCACCACCGGATACAAATACTCAATGTACATTGACAATCCGGAACTCATTTCCCAGACCAAGGACATCACCTCCACGGCACTGGGCCAGGGAAGTATCTACAAGCTGTTCGTTTCCGCCGGCGTTACGTTCTGGAACCGCCTGTCATTAGGAGTCGAGGGCATCCATTATTTTGGTAACATAACCAAGGAGTTCTATCCCCGCACTTTTACCAACAGCTCCTACAGCAGCATAAGCAGCACATACAATATAGTGCTCAAGGGCAATACCGCAAAGTTCGGTCTCCAATACGAGCAGCCCATAGGCAACGTAACCCTTGGAGTTGGAGCTACCTATACTTTGGAGTCCGAGATCAACGGATATATCACTGACACCAGGCTTTCCAAAGGCGCCACAACGGATACTCTCCGTTACAGGGTCGACACGCTTGGACTCTCTACCACGCCGCTTAAGTTCGGCAGCGAGATAGGAGTGGGAATCACCCTTAAATCAGGCCAGAGATGGAGGGCGGAAGTAGACTACACCATGTCTGACTGGACAAATTCCGGAATGGCTTCCATTAACGGACTTGCCGTGTCAGGAGATGGATTCCAGTTTGGCACAGCAAAGGCACAGGCCCTGCGCGCCGGCTTCGAATATATCCCCAACGCCAACGACGTAAGATACTTCTACCGCAGGTGGGCATACCGCGCCGGAGTCTTCTGGAAGCAGTCCTATTTTGCCTTCAACGGCATACAGCAGGAGAACCTGGGAATCTCCCTTGGAGTGACAATTCCGGTGTTCCAGCTGTCCAACGGACTCACCTTTGGAATGGAGTTTGGCAAAAAAGGCATAAATATTGATAATGGGGTAAAAGAGAACTACATAAACTTTACCATAGGTATTAATACTTATGACATTTGGTTCCAGAAGAACTTCTATAGATAATATTGAAAACTAATTGAATCAGGATATGAAAAGAATCTTAATCGCTATTGCAGGAATCGCAATGATGCTTATGGGCACAAATGCATTTGCCCAGGGAAAGTACGGCGCGGACAGCGCAGAGTGCATCAAGTACCTCTCTTATTATCAGGATTATTACAAGCAGAGGAACTATGACGATGCCATCCCCAACTGGAGAACCGCTTACAAGCTTTGCCCTCCTACGGCAAGCCAGAACCTCATTCTGAACGGTACCACTCTGGTCAGGACCCTTATCCAAAAGAACGCCAACAATCCTCAATATGTTGCCGGACTTGTAGACACCCTGCTCACCCTTCACGATGTCAGGGCTCAGTACTATCCGTCCTATGCGGTGACGGCACTCAACAACAAGGCCATCGACATGAACAACTACATAAAGGATCCAAAGACCCTTTATGACGGATTGGGAAAGATTATCGCCACCAATGGAGCAGACGTTGATCCCAAGGCCCTGTTGTTCCAGCTCAACGCCGCAATCGACGCCTTCAATGCCGGAAGCCTTACCGCCGAGGACATCATCAACACCTACAATGACAACATCTCCCTTCTTGAGAAGATCCCCGGCAAGACCGATGAGGAGAAAGCCGCCAACGCTCAGCTCAAGACCGATATCGAGACCGTGTTCATCGCCAGCAAGGTCGCTTCTTGCGAGACCCTGCTCGAGCTCTACACCCCCAGGTTCGCAGCCAATCCTGACGACCTGGCCCTCGTGACCAACATTGCAAGGATGATGAGCAACACCGAAGGATGCCAGGACAACGACCTCTACCTCAACGCCGTAACGGCAATGTACAGGCTCGATCCTTCTTACACATCCGCATACTTCCTTTACAGGCTCAACTCCGTAAGGGGCAACGCTTCTGACGCCATCAAGTATCTGGAGGAGGCTATCGCATCCCCTGATTCCGACAACCTCACCGACGCCAACTACAACTACGAGCTCGCCGCATTCTGCTACAAGAACGGCCAGAACGTAAAGGCTGCTGACGCCGCCAGGAAGGCAGTCGAACTTGACGAGAGTCTCGCAGGCAAGTCCTACATGCTCCTCGGAACCATCTGGGGATCCGTAAGGTGCGGTGGAAACGAGATTGAGAACAGGGCACCTTACTGGGTAGCAGTAGATTATCTGCAGAGGGCTAGGAGCGCAGATCCTTCACTCGCAGACGAGGCCAACAGGCTCATCGGACAGTACTCAAGGTACTTCCCTGCTACTGCAGACGCCTTCATGTACGACGTACAGGACGGCCAGTCCTACACAGTATCCTGCGGCGGCCTCAGGGCAACCACAACCGTAAGGACCCAGAAGTAATTTGTCTTGAAGAGTTTGAAAGATACGATAGGAATAGTAGCAATCACGTTCGTGGTTGCTACTATCTTGTTTTCGTGTTCAGGCAAACTCAAGCAGGCGGAGGAACTCAACCTTGACGAGACCCCCCGCCAGATCGTTGACAGCATGTTCGCGGTCCAGACTGAGAACGGCCGGGTGAAAATGCGCCTGGAGGCCCCCCAGATGGCCCGTTACGAGAACGACACCACCACCGTGGAAAGGTTCCCCCTGGGCTTCGCCCTGTACGGATACAACTCAGAGGGCCTGCTGGAAACAACCATACTTTCAGACAACGCCAATCACATTACCTACAGGTCCACGGGCGGGGAACTGTGGGAAGTGACGGGCAACGTGGTCATCCAGAATGTCATCGACCGGCAGACAATGGAGACCGACACCCTTTACTGGGACAGATTCGCCGGTCTCATATACACTGATTCCTATATCAGGATGTATTCCCCTGACGGATTCATGCAGGGGTACGGGATGCGCTCGGACGAGAATGCCCGCGACGCCACCATTCTCAGACCTTTCAACAGTTATTCCGTGGTAGTGCAGGACTCAACGGTGGTTTACATTGATTCTGTGAATTTTATAGGCCCTTTTCTTAAAAAATAATGGTGTTTTAACGGAAAATTGTTAACTTCGCACCCCAATATCGAGAAAACTAAAAATAACATAACAAAATGGCGGTTCTTCAGAAAATTCGCGTAAAATTCGGCCTTGCGATATCCATTATCATCGCTCTGGCCCTCTTGTCATTTATCATAGACCCGGGCACGCTCCAGTCTGCAATGCAGACAATGTCCTCAAAATATGACGTTGGAAAGATTAACGGAAAGTCTATTTCCTATACAGATTTCCTGGAAGACGTAGAAAAATACACCACTGTAAACGAAATGCTCACCGGCTCCTCCGTACAGGACCAGGAGTCCCAGGCTTCCATCAGGGATGCAGCCTGGCAGGGCCTCATTGACAAATATCTCTTTGTCAAGAGCGCCAAGGATGCGGGCATCGTAGTTGGAGAAGACGAGATGGTAGACCTTACCACAGGCGCCAATCCTTCTGCAATGGTAGCCCAGATCTTCGCGGACGAGACAGGAGTTTACGATCCCCAGAACGTAGTGAACTTTGTCAGGACTATCCCTGACGACGCTACAGGCAGGTACCAGACCCTCTGGGACTATATCCAGAATTCAGTATACACCCAGCAGTTCTACAACAAGTACGCAGCCCTCTTCACATACAGCGACGTACAGAACAAGACCATGCTCCGCAGGGCCATCGAGGAGAACAACACCACTGCCGACATAGAGTTCGTAATGGTTCCTTACGGCTTTGACACCGATTCTACGATCGTTGTTACCGAGCAGGAGATCAGGGACTACTATGAAGCACACAAGCAGTTCTACAACCAGCAGGCTAGCAGGGACATCGAGTACATCGTTTACGAGGTTGTTCCTTCTGACAACGACATCGCAGCCACACTGGACGATGTAAACGGTCTCTACGAGGAGTTCGCTACCACAGACAACATGCGCAGCTTCCTCACCAAGAATTCTGACAGGGCCCTTTCCAACTACTGGTACAAGTCAGGAGAACTCAACACAGTTTCTGCAGATGTGAACGACTTTGTATTCGCTCCCGAAACCAAGACCGGAGACGTTTCACCCGTCATCCGCGACGCCAACACCTTCTACGTAGCAAAGGTCATGGACGTTGCCGACAGGGCTGACTCCGTATACGTAAAGCACATCATGCTCACCGGAGAGAACGTACAGGCTACCGCCGACAGCCTTCTTGACGTAGTTAAGAAGGGTGTCACCCCGTTCTCCACCCTTGCAGCCCTCTATTCCGCAGACCAGGGATCCGCAGAAGACGGAGAGCTCGGATCAATTGGCTGGATGACCCAGAACTACATGATCCAGGGAATGGAGTCAGTGCTTGACGCAAAGGTTAACGAGCCTTTCATCCTGAACACCATCTACGGAACCCATATCGTGGTTGTCACAGACAAGACCCGTCCGGTTGAGATGAGGCAGGTGGCTCTCTTTGAGAAGTCCGCAGTGGCAAGCCAGGAGACTTTCAACGACTACTATTCCAAGGCAAACAAGTTCGCAAGCCTTGCAGCAGGCGGATATGACAACTATCGCGCAGCCGTTGATTCACTTGGTATCTACTCACATCCTATGGACAACATGACGGAAGGAAACGCTTCTTTTGGAGCAATTGACAACGCCAGGGAAGTTACCAGGTGGGCTTTCGACGCAAAGAAGAACGCCGTTTCCCCTATCATCACCGTGGACAACAACTATTTCTTTGTAGCAACCCTCAAGGATATCCACAAAGAAGGAACGACTCCTATCAGGGATATCGCCAGCGACATCAAGACCGCTATCTATCTTGACAAGCAGGGAGAGAAGGTTGCAGCCGAGATTGCAGAGCAGATCAAGGGCATGACAGACCTTGAGGAGATCGCTGAGAAACTTAACGCCGGCGTAAGCACATCCAACGGCATTGCATTCTCATCCCTCACCTCACAGAGCCTTGACCCCAAGCTTATCGGAGCCATCGCTTCAGCCCCTGAGAACACCATTTGCGGTCCTGTGGCAGGAACCATCGGAGCATATGTATTCAAGGTTGTCAACCGCGATACAGGCGAGTTCTACACAGAGGACGACGCAAAGAACTACAAGAACCAGATGAACCAGTACTACACACAGATGATTCTCCCTGTAATGGAGGAAGCTACCAATTACAAGGACAACAGGACAAGGTTCTTCTAGGAATCAGACGTTGAACAGGAAGTGCATTATGTCACCGTCCTGTACCACATACTCTTTTCCCTCAGTGGCGAGGCGGCCGGCAGAACGTACGGCCGCCTCTGTTTTATATTCCATGTAGTCCTGGAACTTGATGACCTCCGCGCGGATGAAACCCTTCTCGAAGTCGGAATGGATGACTCCGGCGGCCTTGGGGGCCTTGTCGCCCTTGCGGATGGTCCAGGCGCGGCACTCGTCGGCGCCGGCGGTGAAGAATGTCTGGAGGCCCAGGAGCTTGTAGGCGCCTTGGATAAGGCGCACTACGCCTGACTCCTCCAGGCCCAGTTCCTCCAGGAACATGAGGCGGTCGTCATAATCTTCAATCTCAGCGATTTCAGCCTCCGTGCGGGCTGCGATCACAAGGATTTCGGCATTCTCGTCGCGGGTGGCCTCGCGCACGGCGTCAACATACTTGTTGCCGCTGGCCGCGGAGGCGTCGTCCACGTTGCAGATGTACATCACGGGCTTGTTGGTGAGGAGGAAAAGGTTTCGGGCCAGTTCTTCTTCCTCTGGGTCGTTGAGAGGCACGGTGCGGCAGGATTTGCCCTGCTGGAGGGCGTCGCGGTAGCGGGTCAGCAGACCGTAGAGTTTCTTCTCCTCCTTGTTGCCCGCGTTGCCGGCCTTCTCCGCCTTTCCAATGCGGTTTTCAACGGTTTCCAGGTCCTTGATCTGCAGTTCCATGTCCACCACTTCCTTGTCGCGGACAGGGTCTACGGTGCCGTCTACGTGTACAATGTTGTCGTCATCGAAGCAGCGCAGGACGTGCAGGATAGCGTCCGTCTCGCGGATGTTGGCCAGGAACTGGTTGCCAAGGCCTTCGCCCTTGCTGGCGCCTTTCACGAGGCCTGCGATGTCCACGATGTCCACCGTTGCGGGGATTACCCTCTTTGGCTTGCACAGTTCAGCAAGCGCGTCCAGGCGCCTGTCAGGGACGTTCGTGGAACCCAGGTTGGGTTCTATGGTGCAGAAAGGGAAATTGGCGCTCTGGGCCTTGCCGGAGCTGACGCAGTTGAAAAGAGTAGATTTGCCCACGTTGGGGAGTCCTACTATACCACACTTCAATGACATAACGTGCTGATAGATTGTTTATGCAAATTTAACAATTAAATGCCATATTTGGAGTATGAAAAACTTCGTGTGCATTGCGTGCGCCATTCTCCTGTGCGCGCGCCCCTGTCCTGCGATGGACGGGGATTCCCTAAAGATACTTTTCTGGAACGTGGAGAATTTCTTCGACTACACTGATTCCGGCGTCAATCCATCGGACGCCGAGTTTTCCTCACGCGGGGAGCGCCGCTGGACGCGGAAGCGCTTCCTGACCAAGTGCGGCGTCATTTCCAAGCTCATTTTCTGGGAGGCCGAAGGCGGGGAACCCGCCGATGTGGTGGCCTTCGCTGAACTGGAGAACGCCCGGGTGCTGCGCCTTCTGCGGCAGGAGACCCTCCTGCGCAAGAAGGGCTACGGCATCGTCCATTACGATTCGCCTGACCCGCGCGGGATTGACGTGGGCCTCCTGTACAGATACGCCGCCTTCAGGGAGGTTTCGTCCGCGCCGGCCGCCATCCCGGACATAGCCACCAGGGACATCCTGGTGGCGCAGTTCGTGACGGCGGCGGGGGACAGCCTTGCCTTGATGGTGAACCATCATCCCTCCAAATACGGCGGCGACGGGACGGAGGCCAGGAGGAGCCTCGCGCTTGACAGGCTCCTGAGCCTGTCTGACTCGCTCCGGCTCCGCGGCTGGACGCGGCAGCTTGCCATAGGGGATTTCAACGAGGACGCCCGGGCGGAACTCTTCGATGTACTGGAAGGTTCCTTTGAGAACCTTGGGCGCGGTTGCCCTGACGGAAGCATACGCTTTGACGGGCAGTGGCAATTGATAGACAACGCATTTGTAAGCCCCGGGGCCTTTTCCAGGGTGGAATTCAAGGTCCTGCAGGCGCCGTTCCTTCTGGTGCGGGACAACGCCCATTCCGGGTACAAGCCTTTCAGGACGTATTCCGGGCCAAGGTACAACGGAGGAGTGAGCGACCATCTTCCGGTTTCTGTAAATCTGGAATTTTGACTATATTAGCAAAACTAATAACTGAATCCCCTGATGAAAAAGATTCTTCTGTCCCTTCCTTTATTCTTCCTGTGCTTCCTGTCCCATTCCCAGACTTTCAAGGAGTGGCAGGATCCAAAGGTGAACGAAGTGAACCGTGCGGAAGCACATACCCGGTATTTTGCCTATGCCAATTTGCAGGAAGCGCAGGGAGAGGCGCCGGAGAAATCCTCCAACTACCTGTCAATCAACGGAATATGGAAATTCATCTGGGTAAGGGACGCCGCCCTTCGCCCCAATGCGGATTTCTGGAAGACAGATTACAACGACAGTTTCTGGGACGAGATGCCCGTGCCCGGAATGTGGGAACTGAACGGATACGGGGATCCGGTCTATCTTAACAACGGATATCCCTGGAAAGGCCTTTCCAGGACCAATCCGCCAGCCGTTCCCCAGGAAAACAACCACGTTGGAACATACCGCAAGGAATTCTCAGTGCCAGTAAGCTGGACCGGAAAGGACGTGTTCCTTCATCTTGGAAGCGTCACTTCAAATGTCTATGTCTGGGTCAACGGTCGCTATGTGGGATACAGCGAAGACAGCAAGATAGAGGCAGAGTTTGACATTAGCCGCTACGTGAAGCCGGGGCAGAAGAACCTGATAGCCCTGCAGGTCTTCCGCTGGTGCGACGGCACCTATCTGGAAGACCAGGACTTCTTCCGCTTCAGCGGAATTGCCCGCGACAGTTACATGTACGCCCGCAACCGCAACAGGATAAACGACATACGCGTGACCACTGACCTTGACCCGGACTACATCCACGGAACCCTGGGTCTTGAGATCAAGGCAAAAGGCAATTATCCCGTGATCCTTGAACTGCTGGACGCCGACGGCAACAGCCTTTTCACCAGGACCCTGAACGAGAGGGGGCCCGTGATAAAGACGGCCCTCAACGTTTTCAACGTCCGCAAATGGAGCGCGGAAGACCCTTACCTGTACAGCCTCAGGGTCAGCTACGGCGGAGAGGTGATACCTCTCAAGGTAGGTTTCAGGAAAGTGGAGATATCCGGCACGCAGTTGCTGGTAAACGGCCAGCCGGTGCTCATAAAGGGCGTAAACCGACACGAACTGGACCCTGACGGCGGATACGTGGTGTCCCGCGAGCGCATGCTCCAGGATATCCGTATAATGAAGGAATTCAACATAAACGCCATACGCACCTGCCATTATCCGGATGACAATTACCTGTACGACCTGTGTGACCAGTACGGCCTGTACGTGGTGGCGGAAGCCAACGTGGAGTCCCACGGAATGGGCTACGGGGACCGCTCCCTGGCCTTCCGCCAGGACTTTGAGCTCGCCCACCTGCAGCGTAACCAGCGCAACGTCCAGGTCAATTTCAACCACCCTTCGGTAATAGTGTGGTCGCTGGGAAACGAGGCTGGCCACGGAGTGAACTTCGAGAAGGCCTACAGGCTGGTCAAGGCAGAGGACCCTACCCGTCCCGTCCAGTATGAAAAGGCCATGGGCACCGCCTTCACGGACGTCTACTGCCCGATGTATCCCGCTTACGAGGCGGTTGAGAAATACGCCAAGGATCCCACCAAACTGCAGCCATACATAATGTGCGAATACGCCCACGCCATGGGAAATTCCGTGGGAGGATTCAGGGAGTACTGGGACCTTATCCGCGAATACCCAAAACTCCAGGGCGGATTCATCTGGGATTTTGTGGACCAGTCCATCCATTGGCCGGGCAAGGACGGAAGGATCATTTACGCGTACGGCGGAGATTTCAATTCCCAGGATCCTTCCAGCGGCAATTTCTGCGACAACGGACTGGTGAGCCCGGACAGGGTTCCAAACCCGCATATGTACGAGGTGGGACGCTATTACCAGAGCATATGGACGGACGTAAACGACCTCCAGGAAGGCAGCCTGGGCGTTTATAACGAGAATTTCTTCAGGGACCTGTCCAACTACCGCCTTTGCTGGGAACTCCTGGACGACGGACAGCCGGTGGGCACCGGAATCGTGGAATACCTGCAGGTGGGCCCCCAGCAGAGGGTGAAGGTTCCGGTATATGTACATTGGCCGGCAAAGCCGGGCGAGCTGCTCCTGAACGTGAGGTACGAACTGAAGGAGAGCGAAGACCTGCTGCCCGCCGGACACGTGGTTGCAAAGCAGCAGTTCTGCCTGAGCGACTACTATTTTGAACCGATAAGGCTGGAGGGAGACCCCACCCTGGCCGCCCCGGAATTCAAGGAAGTGGATGCGGAGCATTTCGCGGTGGAAGGTGAGAACTTCAGGGTGCTTTTCAGTTACCTGAACGGCTACATCCAGTCCTACAGCGTGAACGGAACGGAATTCATAGAGTCCGGAAAGGACCTGACCCCCAATTTCTGGAGGGCCCCTACGGACAACGACTACGGCGCAAGGCTGCAGGACCAGTTCAGCGCCTGGAGGAATCCCCTGATCCTCCTGCGCCCCGGTGAACTGTTCCGCAGGCTGGACGCCGGTGTGGCCAAGGTGGACTGCAGTTATGACCTGGCGGATTTCGCCACCCTGCAGCTATGCTATGAGATTGACGCGTCCGGAAGCATAAAGGTGACGCAGAGGATGATCCCCCTGCCGGGAAAGAAGGCTTCGGAAATGTTCCGCTTCGGCATGCGTATGACAATGCCGCAGAGTTTCGGGAGCGTGGCGTATTACGGCCGCGGCCCCATCGAGAACTATCCGGACAGGAACAACTGTACTGATATTGGCGTTTACTCCCAGAGCGTGGAGGAACAGTCATACTCCTATATCAGGCCGCAGGAGAACGGCTTGAGGACAGATGTCCGCTGGTGGGACATCATGGACGATTCCGGACGCGGCCTGCGCATCACGGCGGAGGAGCCGTTCTGCGTTTCGGCCACCAACTATACCATTGAATCCCTGGACGAAGGCCCGCGCAAGGCCGGAGGCCACATGCGGGAGATAGACCCCGTGCAGACGGTGGAAGTATGCATTGACAAGATGCATATGGGCGTTGGAGGCATCAACAGCTGGGGAACCATTCCGCGTCCGGAATACATGATACCGTTCGCCCAGTACCAGGCGGTATTCTTGCTTAACCCTGTAACTAATTATACCACATATCGATGAAAGATCAGATCCTAGAAAAATTCAAAGTCCTTTACGGCATCCCGTGCGACGTATATGCTTCCGCGGGCCGTATTAACCTGATAGGCGAGCATACAGACTATAACGGAGGATATGTGCTCCCCGGTGCGATAGACAAGGGAATCATGGCCGGAATAGCCCCCAACGGGACGGACCAGGTCAGGGTTTTCTCCATTGACTACAACGAGTACACGCAGTTCGGCCTGAACGAGGAGGACAAACCGGAGCAGCAATGGGCCAGATACATCTTTGGAGTCTGCCGGGAAATGATAAAGAGGGGCGGGACCGTCAAGGGTTTCAGCGCCGTCTTCAGCGGAGACGTCCCGCTGGGCGCGGGCCTCTCCTCCTCAGCCGCGCTCGAGAGCACCTTCGCATATGCGCTCAACGACATCTTTGGAAACGGCTTCGACCTGTTCGAACTGGCCCGCATTGGCCAGAGTACTGAGCACAACTACTGCGGCGTGAAGTGCGGAATAATGGACCAGTTCGCATCCTGCTTCGGCAAGAAAGGATATCTCATCCGCCTCAACTGCAAGACTCTGGAATACCAGTACTTCCCTTTCAATTACGAAGGCTACAAGATGGTGCTGGTGGACACCTGCGTGAAGCACGAGCTGGCCTCGTCGGCGTATAACAAGCGCCGCGAGTCCTGCGAGAACGCGCTGGCGGCCATACGCAGGCGTCATCCGGACACGGAGACGCTGAGCGACGCCAAGCGCATCTGGCTGGAAGAGGTGAAGGCGGAGATCCCGTCGGAGGACTACCTCCGCGCGGAGCACGTGATAGGCGAGGTACAGAGGGTGCTGGACCTTTGCGACGCGCTTGAGAGGAAGGACTTCGAGACGGTGGGAGAACTGATGTACCAGACACACTTCTCCCTGAGCAGGCTGTACGAAGTAAGCTGCGAGGAACTGGACTTCCTGAACAAGGTGGCGCGCAAATGCGACGTGACTGGCTCCCGCGTAATGGGCGGAGGCTTCGGCGGATGCACCATCAACCTTGTGAAGGAAGAACTCTATGACAAGTTCATAAGGACCGCCATTGACTTGTACACAAAGAAATTCGGCCGCGCGCCAAAGATCTACGAGATAGTAAGTTCGGACGGAGCCCGCAAGCTGTAGGCCGCCTATCTGAAGAACTGGGAGATCCACCGGTTGTCAATCCTGACAAATCCGGTGGATCCTTCCGTTATGGAAGGGTTGCGGGCAAGGATGCGCTCGCAGTCTGAATAGACGTTGAAGCCCACGTTAACCATCTCCATCTGACCGTTTGCGGGGTAGGTGAGGGTTATGTCCCCGTCGGCGCCGTCCAGGCGGAAGAACTTGAAGGAAAGTTCCTTTCCCATCTCCATGCAGGTGACGTACTTGCACATCTCCATGGCCCTGTCGTCAAGGCCGGCGTCAAATATCTTGACCTTTTCCATAAGGGAGCCTATGTCGTCCACGAAACGGGCCGTGTAGCCCTCCATTTCCGTGGATTCGGAGAAGGCCTTGGCAAGTGCTTCCTCCGCCTTGGAATTGCCGTCGGAGAGCAGAATGAGCAGTTTCTGGGAGGGGTCGTGGTACAGGGTGGTGTACCTGGCAAGGTTCTTCTGCCCGCATTTGGGGCATTCCCACATGAACAGGGAACCGTCAAGGACCCGGGCCTTGAGGGAAGGCTCCTTGGAAACGTTTATGGAAGGATGGATCTCCATCTGGTAAGCGGCCCCGCAAGCGGAGCAGGTGCATGTTGCCTGATTGTCCATTATTGAATGTCTATGTTGAAAATCATACCTACATAATGCCTTCCCTGGATGCCCGTTTCGCTGAAGCCGGAGCCTCCTCTGTATACATAGCTGACGCCTATCTCTGTGTCGAAAGGCAGCCACAGGAAGTTGCCCAGGGCCGCGCTCAGGTCCGCTCCCACGCTGCAAAGGGAAAGGTTTCCGTCCTGCTTGAAATACATGGCGTAGTCCGCGTGCGGGGTAAGGATGAAGTTGCGGACGTATGCCACTGGACTCAGGAAGGACCAGTCAACAGGCAGGATGGCCATGGAGTAATCTGCCGTGAACTTGACCTGGGTGCCATACCCGGCAATAATACCTCCTGAACTTGCCAGGGAGGAATAGCCCCTTGGCAGGCAGGCAATAGTGTTCTCGTTGAAGATGTAGCCGCTCTCAAGGTGTTCCTGGCCCACTGCGGAGAGCCTGATGCCGTGCTCCGGAACCAGACCCGGGAGGTATCCATATGCGGATGCGTAGAAGTTGGGGCTGAATATCTTTCCCAGGCCGACGCGGTATCCCACGCCCAGTTCAAGGCCTCCGCCCAGGCGCGGATAGACGCCGCTGTGATGCTTGTTCATTATCCTGTAGGCCCTGACGGACGCTATCACCCTCTGCGCCGGAAGGATCTGCGCGTTCTCTTTGTTCTGGAAGACCATCCTGCCGTCGTTGCCTTGACCGAATCCCGGGGAGTACTTGAATGTGGCAACGCCCAGGTCGTACATGTTGTTTGAGAAGACATACCTTACCTGGGGTATCAGGCCCCCGTTCCAGCCTCCCTTGGAGAACTTCAGGGGGACGTATACGGAAATGTTGCCGGAGAACTGAGGGTCCGATGTTTCCGTGGGTCCTATGCTCTTGACTGTCCGCTTCTCGCTGATCCTGGACTGGATATGGTAGAGGGAAGTGAAGGTGTTGTTGTAATGCAGGTTGGCCTCGATTACGGGATACAGTCCGGAATATTTGAAATTCAGGTGCCCGGCATGCCGCGGGTCTCCGTGATAGTCTTTGGAATACGAGTATGCCGCATAGCCGGACGCAGTGCCCAGGTGGTTCTGGAAGAACACCATGGCTCCCGGCTTGGCTATGTGGTTGAAGATGTCCATGGAGATGGAACTGATGGAATCGTAGTCTACGTATACGGGCGCCCAGGAGTGGATCCTGAGCAGGTTCAGGGCCTTGCTGTATTTCTGTTCGGTCTGTATGGAGGCATAGGCCGGCTGGAATTCAGCCAGGGCGCTCTCCTGGAGGGACAGTTTGTCCTCAATGACATAACGGTGATAGTCATCGGGGTCCGCCTTGGTGCGGGGGAGGTCGCTTACCGCGGTGCGGTAAACGGATTTCCCCTTGGCGGAGAACGCTGAATAATACAGGGAATCTCCCTTGAACACGAATTCCGATGCGCCGTACCTGGTTGAGGTGAGGCGGTAGATATCCCGGGTGGCCGTGTCCATGCTGTAGAGTTCATTCACTCCGTTCATGTCGCTCACGAACAGCAGTTCAGAGCCGTTGCTGCGCAGCTGCTTGATCTTGAAAGGCCGGGGTTCCAGGATTGTGGAAAAGCCCTTTGAGGCGTTGTAAAGGCCGAAGCCGGCGTCCGAGATGCCGCTGACGATTACGTCTCCCCCAATCCAGGCGCTTTCCACTACCTGGATGGAATCCGGGGCGGCCAGGGCAAGGGAAACCTCTCCGGTAGAGCCGTCAAGGATGACGCTTTGCGAACCTCCTCCGTAAGGATAGGAGGTTACCGCAATGCGGGAATCCGACGGCGACGGGGCGGGGTTGAAATAGCGGCCCTTCCTGGTCAGGTCCCCAGTCTTGCCGGTTTCAGGATTGTAGTAGCGTATGCGGGAAGTGGAGGCCAGGGACCACCTGACGTCCGGGACGGTCTCGCTCCATAGGAGCAGTCCCAGGGAATCGGACCACATGAGGCTTCCTGTACCTATTTCGAATGTCTTCAGGACCTTTCCAGTTTGCAGGTCCACGAGTCCTGTAACGACGTCCTGGCCGGACCTGATGCCGTAGAGGCGGTCGCCCGCCAGCGTGGTTCCCCAGAACACGCGGTGGCGGCGCGCGTCGGGCGTCACCTGCTCTCTGGGCATGAACGGGGCCCTCGCGTCCGCCTCCCGCTTCCATATCTCATGGAAATAATCCTCTATCTCCCTGAATGTGTCCTTGAAATCCTTTCCCGAAGCTTCCTTTACGGTGTACTGCATGTTGAACATTGGGAAAGGCCACGGCTTCAGACGGAAGACGTTGGAATAGAAGCGCTGCGTGAAGAGAGGGTCGTCATACAGGGTGCGCATTCCGGCCACGAACATGTATCCGGCGGTATAGTATGTTGGAGTGTAGTTCTTGACTGAGCCGTAGTACCACTTGTAGTAGTCCCTGTAATCTCCCTGGTCCAGGGCGAAACGGTAATACTCCAGGAAATCAGCAGTGCGGGCGCGCCCGGACTTGGTGAGGGCCGTTTCCGCCACTACGGCATCGCCTTCAAAGAAGGCCTGGTTGCCGTAAAGGGCGGCCATGGCCCCGGAAGCCATCTCCCCAAGCAGCCAGTTGAAGATACGCAGCCCTCCTGTGTTGGCGTACTGCATCTGGGCGGAGTGGCGGGATTCGTGGATGGCAAGGTCCGTTATCCAGGGAAATGGCGTGGGACCGTAGGCGTCCGGCACGGTGCGCAGTTCCAGGCGGCGGGGCGTCCAGACGGACATTCCGTTTGCCTCGGAAGTGAAGGCGTGCAGGATTACCGGCATGGGTTTCTTATACGCCTGATTAGGGGTGAATCCTATGCTGCGGCCCACCAAAGGGGCGTATTTCTCAAGCGCCAGGGCATACTGGGTGGCCAGGGAGTCCAATGTCCGCGGATAGATGATCCGGTAAGAGTCTGTCCTGAGGGAGGACCAGCGTACTCCCCCGGGATCGTCTCCATAGGTGAAGAATTGGCCGCGGGCTGTAAAACTTAAAAAAAACAGGGCGGCCAAGCATATTAGCTTGCGGACATCCATATTACAAAACTAACATTTTTTTACTAAATTTGTGAGAATATCACGCTATAGGTTAATGTCCTTGTTTTTACAGATACTGACCCTTCTGGGTTCACTGGGAATGTTCCTTTACGGAATGTCCCTCATGAGCGGAGGCCTGCAGAAAATGGCCGGCGACAAGCTCCGCTCCTTTATGGCCTCCATGACCTCCACGGCTTTCAAGAGGGTAATGACCGGATTGGTCGTGACTGCTCTTGTGCAGTCTTCAACGGCCACCACCCTCATGATAGTGAGCTTCGTGAACGCGGGCTTGCTGTCGCTGGCAAACGCCATCGGGGTAATCATGGGAGCCAACATAGGAACCACCGTGACAGCCTGGATCTTCGCGCTTTCCTTCGGAGGAGGCGGCTTCAGTTTCGGAACCATCGCGGTCCCGCTGATGTTCTTCGCCTTCGTCCTCCTGAACATGAAGAAGAAGCGCCTGAACAACGGAGGAGAGTTCCTGATGGGCTTCGCGTTCCTGTTCCTTGGCCTTGCCACACTTAGGGAAACTTCAACCGTCCTGCTGGACAACGAGCCCGTAAGGCTGTTCCTGTCGCGCCTGACGGGATTCGGCTTCGGGTCTATACTCATTTTCATGGTGACTGGCGCCATCATGACCCTGATGCTCCAGTCCTCCGCCGCCACAATGGCAATCACCATGGTGCTGGTGGCAAACGGGTTCATCCCGTTCTCCATGGCCGCCGCAATGGTGCTTGGAGAGAACATCGGAACTACAATCACCTCCAACATAGCCGCGTCGGTGGCCAACATTTCGGCAAAGAGGACGGCAAGGGCGCATATGGTGTTCAACCTGTTCGGAGTGGTGTGGGCAGTAATCCTGTTCCGTCCGTTCCTGAAGCTCATTGGCGGCATAGTGTCAGCCTTCGGCTTCCCCAATCCCGCCACCACGGACTTCATGTCCGCGGACGAGGCAACGCGCAGCGCGCTGGTCGCTTCGCTCCCTTACAGCGTTGCTACGCTGCACTCCCTGTTCAACATTACCAACACCCTCATCCTCATCTGGTTCGTGCCTCAGATAGAGAAGTTCGTGAAGTTCCTGGTTCCCAGCCAGGAGGGAGAGGAAGAGGAGTTCAAACTGCAGTACATCCAGGGTGGTCCGCTAGGTATTGCCGAGCTTTCGCTCAATGAGGCCCGCCATGAGATAATCCATTTTGGAGAGGTTTGCTGCAAGGGTTTCGGCCATGTGCGCGAGGCTATCAACGATCCGGATCCTGAGAACATTACCGCCAGGTACGACAAGCTCAAGAAGTACGAAGGCATCACTGACAAACTGGAATACGAGATTGCCGCCTACCTTGGAGAAGTGGCCAAGGGAGAGATCAGTGAGAACACCACCAAGCGCATCAAGAGCATGTACAAGATAATTGGCGAGATGGAGAGCCTTGGAGACTCGGGCGAGACCATAGGCAGGATGCTTGAGCGCGCCCAGGCGCACGGAAAGACGTTCTCGCCGCTGCTGCTGCGCAAGCTCAACCACATGATGGACCTGCTCCAGGCCGCCTATGACGCAATGATGCAGAACCTCAATACGCCCGAAAGGGAACTCCGGGAAATCAACAACGCCCTTGACGCGGAGTACAGTATCAACGAATACCGAAACAATCTCCGCGAGGAGCACATAGTGAACCTGGAAAAGGCCAACTACGAGTACCAGACCGGCGTGTTCTACATGGATATCGTGAGCGAGTTCGAGAAGATGGGAGACTTCATCATCAACATTTCCCAGGCCCTGCTGCCTGAGTACAACGAATATTAATAACACACAGACAATATGGAAATCAAGACTGAATTCTGGGGCACCGCGAAAGACGGCCAGAAGATTTACAAGTATTATGTTACCAACGGCAGCGGAGCGCAGGTAGTGCTCACCTCCCTTGGCGCAAGCGTAGTGTCAATATTGGTACCGGACAAGGACGGGAAACTGGTTGACGTTTCCCTTGGCTTTGACACCCCTGAAGAGTACTTCAACGACGGAGCCTTCATAGGAAGGGTTCCCGGAAGGTTTGCCAACAGGATTGCAAAGGGCCGTTTCGAACTGAACGGCAAGGAGTATAACCTGCCCATCAACAATGGCCCTAACCAGTTGCACGGAGGACCTGAGGGCTTTGCCGTAAAGGTTTGGGACAGCCGCATTGTTGACGGCGCCGTAGAGTTCATGTATTTCTCCGAGGACGGAGAGCAGGGATATCCCGGAAATCTCAAGGCCGTTGCGCATTACGAGTGGGGAGAGGACAACGCCCTCAAGCTCACCCTTACCGCGGAAACGGACCAGGACACCGTAGTGAACCTGACAAACCACGCATATTTCAACCTGGACGGAGAGGGAAGCGGCTCAATCGAGGACCATATGCTCAAGCTCAACTGTTCCGAGTACCTGCCCACTGACGCCGGCCTCATCCCACTGGGAGAGCCCGCTACCGTGGCAGGAACCCCCCTGGATTTTGTTACGGCAAAGAAGGTTGGACGTGACCTGCACGCAGACTTCCCCGCACTCATAATCCCCAAGGGATACGACCACTGCTTTGTGATTGACGGTTATATGCCCGGACAGCTGCAGACAGCCGCAGAACTCTGGTCAGAGAAGACAGGCATCTGCCTGGAAGTTGTCACCACCCAGCCCGGACTCCAGGTTTACACCGGAAACTGGCTCGGCGGATGCAAGGGCAAGAACGGCCACGTCTATGAGGACTACAACGGAATAGCCCTTGAGGCACAGCACTTCCCGGATTCTCCCAACGAGCCTGAGTATCCCAGCACGGTCCTCAAGCCGGGCGAGACCTTCGAAGAGGCCATCATTTTCCAGTTCTCAGTGAAGGAGTAGTCTATGAAGCAGTATCTGGACCTGTTGAGGCATATCTATACGGACGGCGTCGTCAAGACTGACCGTACGGGGGTGGGCACCAAGAGCATATTCGGTTGGCAGAGCCGGTATGACCTCTCGGAAGGATTCCCCCTGCTCACCACCAAGAAAGTCCACCTGAAATCCATCATCTACGAACTCCTGTGGTTCCTTTCAGGCAGCACCAACATAGGCTACCTCAAGGAGCACGGGGTTTCAATTTGGGACGAATGGGCGGACGAGAACGGAGACCTGGGGCCCGTGTACGGGCACCAGTGGCGCAGTTGGCCCACGCCCGATGGAGGCAGCATAGACCAGATAAGCAAACTCATCGACACCATAAAGAACAATCCCAACTCCCGCAGGATGCTGGTGAGCGCCTGGAACGTGGCGGAGGTGGACAGCATGGCGCTGCCGCCGTGCCACTGCCTCTTCCAGTTCTATGTGGCCGACGGGAAACTCTCCTGCCAGCTTTACCAGCGCAGCGCCGACACCTTCCTGGGAGTTCCCTTCAACATTGCATCGTACGCCCTGCTTACAATGATGATAGCGCAGGTATGCGGCCTGCAGCCGGGCGAATTCATACACACCACAGGTGACACTCACCTGTATCTGAACCATCTGGAGCAGGCGGCCCTGCAGCTCTCGCGTGAGCCCAGGCCGCTGCCAAAGATGGTCATAAACCCCGAGGTCAAGGACATCTTCAGCTTCAAGTACGAAGACTTCACCCTTGAAGGCTACGATCCCTGGCCCGCCATAAAAGCCCCAGTGGCAGTATAGAATATGGAGAAGTGTCTGATAGTGGCAGTAGCCGACAATTGGGCGATAGGGGTCCGCGGAGACCTCCCGTGGCACATTCCTGAAGACCTCAAGTACTTCAAGAAAGTGACGCAGGGGTATCCCGTGATCATGGGCCGCACAACATATTTCTCCCTTCCTTTCAGGCCACTGAAGGGGAGGAAGAACATTGTGCTGAACCTTGGCGGGGACCCTATCCCTGACGTGACCTGCGTCTACTCCTTTGAGGAGGCGTACGCCGCCGCGGAAGGGGCGGAGAAGTGCTTCATAATGGGAGGCGCTTCCGTCTACAGGGCCGCTGTCAACGATATGGACACCCTGTACATAACCCACGTCCATACCACAATAGAGGATGCGGACGCCTTCTTCCCGGCCATAGACATGGGAATATGGGAGGAAGCCAGCATTTCAGAGACCCGGGTGGACGAGAAGACCGGGTACCAATTCAAGTTTGTAGTGTATAAAAAGAGATGGAGAAGCGAGAACATTTCGGAAGCCGGATGACAGTGATATTCGCCATGGCCGGATCTGCTATAGGCCTTGGCAATATCTGGAGGTTCCCGTTCATAGTTGGAGAGCACGGCGGTGCGGCCTTCGTGCTCATTTACATTCTGGCAACCCTGCTTATTTCCCTGCCGGTGTTCCTTGCGGAAGTCACTGTTGGAAGGCGCGCCCGTACCAGTTCATACGGGGCAATGTCCAGCCTGGCGCCCGGGAAAAGCATCTGGAAGTTTGCCGGAGTGCTGTCCGTAGCCATCCCCCTGATAATAGATTCATACTACAGCGTGATTGGCGGCTGGTCCCTGGATTTCCTGGTGAAATCCGTAACCCTGCAGTTTGTAAAGACCAGTTCTGAGAACGTCACTACCATATTCGGCAGTTTCATAACATCTACATGGTCTCCCATTATCATGCACCTGGTATTCCTGGCGGCATGCGCGTTCATCGTTGCCAACGGAATCAAGGCTGGAATCGAGAAGTTCAGCAAATTCACCATACCGGTGCTCTTCGTGATGATTGTGCTGCTGATAGTCTACTCGGTGACACTGCCGGGAGCGTCAGAGGGCGTGAGATACCTGCTGAAACCGGATTTCAGCCAGGTCAACGCGCGTTCATTCGCCTATGCGGTGGGGCAGAGTTTCTACTCCCTGTCGCTTGGAATGGGCGCCATTATAACCTACGGTTCGTATGTGAAGAAGGAGGAGAACCTGGTGGCCGCGGCCAGCGGCACCGCGGTCTCCGACCTGATGTTCGCCATCCTGGCGGGCCTGGCAATAATGCCTGCGGTATTTGCCGCAGGGATTGAGCCGGGGGCCGGCCCGGGGCTCATCTTCCAGAGCGTTCCGTTCGTGTTCTCGTCAATGAGCGCAAGCCATCCGGCCATAGGTGCGGCGGCATCCATTATATTCTTCCTCACAATTGTGGTGGCTGCCATGACTTCCTGCATATCGCTGTTGGAGGTGGGCGTTTCTTTCCTCAAGGACAGGTACGGGGTCAGCAGGGTGAAAGGTTGCATCATCCTTTTCCTGCTTTGTGGTGCGGCCGGAGTGCTTTGCTCGCTGTCCTTCGGCCCTCTCAAGGGCCTCACCCTGTGGGGAATGAACATATTTGACATCTTTGACTGGCTGTCATCCAATATCCTGCTCCTGATCATGGCCCTGCTGACGGTTATCTTCACCGGATTCGCCATAAAGAAGGAGGATGTCTGGGACGAGATTACCAACGGAGGGACAAAGAAGGTGAACGTGAAACTGTTCGGCCTTATCTATTTCCTGATAAAGTGGGTGACCCCGGTGGCCATAGTGATAATCTTCATCACCAACTTCATTTTCTAGGAGATGGCTGCGGGCAGGGAAAACTTCGGTAGCAGTACGGCGGCGGTGCTGGCAATGGCGGGTTCCGCCATAGGCCTGGGCAATATCTGGCGCTTCCCGTATATGGTGGGAAGCAACGGAGGAGCGGCGTACATCATAGTGTATCTGCTGCTGGCCATATTCCTGTCCCTGCCGATATTGCTCTCAGAGACCATAATTGGCCGCAGTACTGCCGCCAACACCTTCGGGGCAATGGAGAAACTGGCTCCGGGGACAAAATGGAAATGGGTAGGCCTGCTGACAATCATTTCGCCGCTGATTATCCTTTCCTATTACAGCGTCGTGGGCGGCTGGTCCATAGAATTCCTGTGGAAGAGCGTGGCGGAAGGCTTCGGGGAGTCTTCTCCGGAACTGTTCGGAGGCTTTATCTCAAAGCCCTGGGCCCCGCTGGTGTGCCATACGCTGTTCCTTGGCCTCACGGCCGCGATAGTGATGGCGGGGGTGAAGTCCGGAATTGAGAAGTTCAACAACGTTTCAATGCCGCTGCTCTTCGTCCTGATAATTATCATCATGGTTTACTCCCTGTCCCTGCCTGGATCAAAGGAAGGGGTGGAGTATCTGGTAAAGCCTGATTTCGGCAAACTGACGCCATCGGCGATAGCCTCCGCAATGGGGCAGAGTTTCTTCTCGCTGTCGCTGGGAGTGGGTACCATCCTGACGTATTCATCGTACATGAAGAAGGACGCGGATATCCTGGCGTCGGGCTTCGGGACGGCGGCGTTCGACCTGCTGTTCGCCCTGATAGCCGGCTTCGCCATAATGCCGGCGGTCTTCGCCGCGGGCATTGAGCCGGGAGCCGGCCCCGGGCTCATCTTCGAGACCCTGCCGTACATTTTCGGTACGATGGTTTCGTCCTCCGCGGCGCTGGGACGAATCGTATCGATACTGTTCTTCCTGACTATAGTGGTTGCGGCGCTCACATCTTCCATATCGATGTTCGAGGTGGGAGCGGCGTATCTGGTGGAGGAGAGGAAGATGTCGCGCCGCAAGGCCGTGATCCTCATATTCTGCTGCACCTGGCTGCTGGGAGCGCTTTGCTCGCTGTCCTTCGGCCCGCTGTCTGGATTTAAACTGTTCGGGGAGACAATCTTCAACTTCTGCGACAAACTCACGTCCAACTTCCTGATGTCATTCGGCAGCATGCTGTTCGTGATATTCGTTGGATGGAAGATGAAAAAGTCCGCCGTCCGTGAAGAAATCACAAACGGCGGCAAACTCAGATTCAGTTCCCGTATATTCGGGCTGGTCTATTTCTTTATCAGGTATATCGCTCCCGTGGCCATCCTGGCCATCTTCATCACCAACCTGCTGGCCTAGAGGCCCAGTTCTCCTTTCATCTTGCGGAGAAGGTCGAAGGCCTGCATTGGGGTCATGTTGTTGAGGTCCGCATCCTTCAGGTAGTCGCGTATCGCGGAAAGGGTGGGATCATCCAACTGGAAGAAAGAAAGCTGTACGGCGCCGTCTTCTACGGTGCCGGCTTTCGTTTTCTGGGGGGAGCGCAGCACCTGGGGGACCTCGCCCTTTTCAAGGGCGTCCAGGGTGCGCTGCGCGCTCTCCACGATCTCCGCCGGCATTCCGGCCATCCTGGCCACGTGGATACCGAAACTGTGGGCCACGCCGCCTTCGCGGAGTTTGCGCAGGAAGATTATGTCCTTGCCGGATTCTTTTACAGCGATGTGGAAGTTCTTGACGCGCTTGTACTGGTTCTCAAGGTCGTTGAGTTCGTGGTAGTGGGTGGCGAAGAGGCATTTTGCGCCGTTGCCCTTTTCGTGGAGGTACTCCACAAGGGCGCGGGCAATGGACATGCCGTCGTAGGTGGAGGTGCCGCGGCCAATCTCGTCAAGGAGCACCAGGGAGCGCTGGGACAGGTTGTGCATGATCATGGAAGTCTCCAGCATTTCCACCATGAAGGTGGATTCTCCGCGGGAGATGTTGTCCGATGCGCCAACGCGGGTGAAAATCTTGTCAAAATAGCCGATTTTAGCGCTTTTGGCGGGCACGAAGGAGCCTGCCTGGGCCATGAGTACCGTGAGGGCTGTCTGGCGCAGAAGGGCCGATTTTCCGGCCATGTTGGGGCCTGTCAGGATTATTATCTGCTGGGATTTGCTGTCCAGCATTATGTCGTTGGGGACGTATTCCTCCCCGGCGGGCATCAGGGTCTCAATTACAGGGTGGCGGCCCTGCTTTATGTCAAGCACAAGGCTCTTGTCCATGGCCGGGCGGCAGTAGTCCTGCTCCGCGGCCAGTTCGGCGAAGCCGGAAAGGACGTCCAGTTTGGACAGGATGCGGCAGTTGGCCTGGATCTGGGGGATGTGCTTCTGGATCAGGGTGATCAGTTCGGAATAGATCCTGGCTTCAAGGGCGTTGATTTTTTCCTCCGCCCCGAAGATCTTGGCCTCGTATTCCTTGAGTTCCTCCGTGATGTAGCGCTCCGCGCTTACAAGCGTCTGCTTGCGCACCCACTCCGGAGGGACCTTGTCCTTGAAGGTGTTGCGCACTTCAAGGTAATATCCGAACACGTTGTTGTAGTCTATCTTGAGAGACGGGATGCCCGTGCGCTGGCTCTCGCGCTGCTGCATCTCCTGCAGGTACTCGCGGCTGTTAGTGAAAATGTTGCGGAGGTCGTCCAGTTCGGGGTCAACCCCTGCGGCGATGACCTCTCCCTTGCCAATGGCCACGGCGGGATTTTCCTTGACGATGCGGCGGATCTCCGCGAGCAGGCCGGCGGCGGGGTCAAGCCCGGCCACCAGTTTGTCCAGCGCGGCGCAGCCCTTGTCGCGGCACATTTCCGCGATTGGGGCGCCCTGCGCCAGGCTGCGCGCGAGCTGCACCGTCTCGCGCGGGCTTATCCGCCCCGCGGCCGCCCTTGAAAGTATCCTTTCAAGGTCTCCCACGTTGCCCATAAGCCCCTGCAGACGCGCCAGTTCCTCCGGTCTCTGCAGGAAGTACTCTATGATGTCGTATCGGCTTTCAAGTTCCTTGAGGTCCAAAAGCGGCATGGCAAGCCATCCGCGCAGGAGTCGCGATCCCATGGGGGAGCAGCACCTGTCCATGACGTCCACCAGGGCAGTGCCCTCGCCTCCGGCGGCCGCGCTGAACACCTCCAGGTTGCGCAGCGTGAACTTGTCCATCCACACGAAGGAATTGCGGTCTATGCGGGAGATGGAGCAAATGTTGCGCAGGCCGCTGTGGTGTGTCTGCTCCAGGTACACCAGAAGGGCGCCTGCGCTGCACACGCCCAGCGGGGCGTTGTTCACGCCAAAGCCCTTCAGGCTCCTTACTCCGAACTGCTTGCACAGCTTCTCTTCCGATGCCTCGTACACGAATGCCCATTCGTCAAGGGAGGTGGTGTAGAAATCTCCGAACCTCTCCTTGAAGCCCCTCTCATAGCCACGCTGGACTATCACTTCCTTTGGATTGAGGCTCGCGAGCAGGGTGGCGGCATAGTCAAGGCTTCCCTGCGCCACCTGGAAAGAGCCCGTGGACACATCCAGGAAGGCTATTCCGCAGTCATTTCCCTCAAAAGTAAGGCCCGCCAGGTAGTTGTTCTGCTTCTGCTCAAGGAGGCCGTCGTCAAAGGCGATACCCGGGGTGATTATCTCCGTCACTCCCCTCTTGACCAGTTTCTTGGCCTTGGACGGGTCTTCCAGCTGGTCGCATACGGCGGCCTTGTAGCCGGCGCGCACCAGTTTTGGAAGGTAAACGTTTAGGGCGTGATGGGGGAATCCCGCCATTGGGGTGCTGTCGTTGTCTCCGTTGCTCCTTTTGGTTAGGACAATGCCCAGGACCTTGCTGATTGTAACGGCGTCGTCGCTGTAACATTCATAAAAATCCCCGACCCTGTACAGAAGTATAGTGTCAGGATACTGGGCCTTTATGCCAAAGTATTGCTTAAGAAGTGGGGTGTCCTCCGCTCGCTTTCCCATATAACGCAAATTTAACTAAATTTGCACAAGTATGGATGTAAGGGCTAAAAAATCATTGGGACAGCATTTCCTCACGGACCAGGGCGCGGCACGGGGCATAGTGGCCGCGCTTGGCGCGGACTCCCCCGTGCGCGCCGTCCTGGAAATAGGTCCCGGAACGGGCGTCCTGACACGTTATCTCATAGAGCGTCCGGACATAGACCTCAAGATGGTGGAGATAGACGCTGAATCCGTGGAATACCTCCTCACACACCTGCCCGGAATGCAGGGAAAACTGTTTCTTGCGGACTTCCTGCGCATATCCCCGGACAATCTGTTCAGCGGGGATTTCAGGGTAATAGGCAACTTCCCGTACAACATATCGTCCCAGATATTCTTCAAGATCCTGGACTACAAGGACAGGATTCCGGAAGTTGTCTGCATGGTCCAGAAAGAGGTGGCGGACCGCATAGCCATAGGTCCCGGCACCAAGGTTTACGGCATCCTCTCAGTACTCCTCCAGGCCTGGTACGACATCCAGTACATTATGACCGTGGGTCCCGGTGCCTTTGTCCCGCCGCCCAAGGTCCAATCCGCCGTGATCCGCCTCACGCGCAACTCCCGCACGGACCTGGGCTGTGACGAAAAGCTCTTCCGCCAGGTGGTGAAGACCGCCTTCAACCAGCGCCGCAAGACCCTCAGGAACGCGCTCAAGCCCCTCATTGCTGAAGGGCTTGACACAAGCGATCCCATATTCGACCTGCGCGCGGAGCGTCTGGGAGTGGAAGACTTCGTGCGCCTGACCAACCTACTCTCCGTTGGTAGGGGCCTCTGATATGTCGCTGGTAATATATCCGTAATAAGTCATCTGGGAGCGGCTCAGGGGGCTGCATATAAGCGTTGCGGTCCTGTCCGTCCATACTGAAAGAATCACTTCGCAGGGACTGTTGCCGCTCTTGGCGGTGAACTTCATCACGTACAGGCCGTCTGAAAGAACCCTTGACTTGTCCGTATCAATTTCAACAGGGACATTATCGAACACTATTCCGGAATCTCCTTCCGAGCCGTAGGCCGATGCGCTGCTGCCAGACCCGTAATAGGGAAGCCTTGCTGAAACCACGCTGTTGGCTACGACCATGCGCGCACCCGTAGCGTTTACCACGGTACCGCCGGTGGCGACGGCCCTGGTGATCTCAATGGTGAAGGACTTCTGGTTGATGACCTCCATCACCGCGGTGGCCACAAGCGGGTCCACGCCCACCTGCTTGACGTTGGAACACTGGGTGAAGAGGCCCAGCGCCAAGGCTAAGAACGGTATGCAAAAAACTTTTTTCATATCCAGTAGGTTTTATTCATTTACGGAAGTATCTCTGCAATCCTGCCGGCCAGGGCTATGAACGCCACGCCGTCAGGTGATGATCCAAGAGCGGAAGGTTCCCCGCTGTCCCCGCTCTCGCGTATGCCCTGTACCAGGGGGATCTGCCCCAGCAGTTCCAGGCCCAGTTCCTTGGCCATCCTTACTCCTCCCTCCTTGCCAAAGATGTAGTACTTGTTGTCCGGAAGTTCCTCCGGGGTGAACCATGCCATGTTCTCGATGAGGCCATAGACGGGTTTCTCTATGCCCTGGGCCTTGAACATGTTCACGCCCTTGAGCACGTCGGACAGGGCCACCTGCTGAGGAGTGGTCACTATGATGGCGCCTTCCATGGGGATATCCCTGACAAGGCTTATGTGTATGTCTCCGGTTCCCGGAGGCATGTCGATGAGAAGGTAGTCAAGGTCATCCCACTTGACTTGCAGGACCATCTGCTTGAGTGCTCCGCTGGCCATGGGACCTCTCCATATCAGGGCCTGCTCCGGCTGGGCGAAATACCCAATGGACATCCACTTGACGCCGTATTTCTCAATTGGGACGAACCACTGCCTTGGCTCTTCCCCTTCTGTGCGTGTCTCCACCACTTCCGGAGTCACCTCCTGCGTTCCCGTCATAAGGGGAATGGAAGGGCCGTAGACGTCCGCGTCCGCGAGTCCAACCTTGTAGCCCATGCGCGCAAGCGCGACGGCAAGGTTGACCGCGACCGTGGACTTGCCCACGCCGCCCTTTCCGGAGGCTATTCCAATGATGTGGCGCACGTTTGCCAGGCCCTCGTCGTCAAGTTCAAGCTGCTTCTTGTGCGGAGCCTCTTCCTTGACAATGGTCTTCACGTTTATCTCGGTGTCCTTTGGCAGGTTGCGGATGAGGGCCGCGCGCACCGCGCCGCCCAGATAATCCGCCAGGGGGTCCTTGCGTCCCACAAAGGCCAGTGTCACGGCCACCTTTCCGGTATCCGCTTCAATCTTGTCCACCATTCCAAGTTCAACCACGCTGCGGTCTCCCTTGCCGGGATGGCGGACTTCCTTGAGGATATTGATTATTTCCTGTTCAGTCATATCATTTCACAAGTTTCATTTCGTCAAGAAGGTATCCGGCTCCGCCGAACTTGTCCAGCATGAGGAGCACGTAGCGAATGTCAACGTTGATGCACCTCTGGAGGTTTGGCTCAAAGATTACGTCTCCGCTCATGGCCTCCCAGTTGCCGTCGAATGCAAGGCCTATGAGTTCCCCATAGGCGTTCAGGACCGGGCTTCCGGAGTTGCCTCCGGTGATGTCGTTGTTGGTCAGGAAGCAGGTCACCAGTTCCCCTTCCTCGTTGGCATACTGGCCGTAATCCTTGTTCTGGTATATCTCTTTCAATTTGGCGGGAACCCTGAACTCATAGTTGTCCGGGTCTTCCTTCTCCATAACGCCCTTGAGGGTGGTGTAGTGCTTGTAAAGCACGCCGTCCCTTGGGGAGTAGGACTTAACGGTACCATAGGAAAGGCGGCAGGTGCTGTTCGCGTCAGGATAAAGCGGCTGCCCGGCCATCCATTCCATCTGGCCGGCAGTATAGGCCTTGGTGGCCTCCGCCAACAGTTCATCGTTCGCCTCCATGATCTCCAGTTTCTGCAGGGCCACGTCGCGGATAGCTCCGTAGAGCAGCCTGGCGGGGTCGTTCCGGAGATCCACGCCATTGATAACGGCCTGCTCCAGTTTATCTTCCGATGTGAAGGCGCTGTTTGCGAACAACCAGTCCAGCCACTCCTCCGAGAGGTCAATCGCAATCTCGTCCCCCGGCTTCACGTTCTTCTTGTAGAAGTCCGTGAGTGCGGTGGCCTCCTTGCGGTCCAGTTCCAGGTTGTAGTTCTTGAAATCCGGATTCTGGGAGATGGAGTTGGTAACCAGTTCAATCCTGTATATGGATTCTGTGAGCAGGGTGTAGGCCAGTTTGGCTTCCTGAGCTTCCAGAACGCACTGGTCAATTGTCTTGATGGCGTCCCCGTATTTCTTCACGCGGCTCCTCTTGGCATTCACCCATTCCATGAAATCGGCCTCCTTCTGGAGTTCGCGGTCAATGACGCCAAGGTTGGCAAAGGCTTCCCTCTCTCCCTGCCATTTCTTCCATCCGTTGGATGAACTGGCGTATTTGTTGGCGTACTGCAGGTTTACCACAGGGTCAGCCATACGGGCCTCCCACATAATGTCCTGCCTTACGGTACGGGCGTCAATGCGCACGTCGTTTGTCTTGAGCATATCCTGTAGCTGGGTTGCTGTCATGAACCTCTGGGTGCTGCCCGGATAGCCCATGATCATTGCAAAGTCTCCGTCATGAACTCCCTTGAGTGATATCTTGAGCGACGCTTTTGGGGTAAGCGGCTTGTTTGCCGGAGAATAGTCCGCCGGCTCGTTGTCCGGACCCGCGTAGACCCTGAACATTGAGAAGTCGCAGGTGTGCCTTGGCCACATCCAGTTGTCAGTGTCACCTCCAAACTTTCCGGAAGATGCCGGGGGCGCGCCCACGAAACGCACGTCCCGGTACACCTTGTAGACTATCAGGTAGTACATGTTGTCGTTGTAGAAACTGGATATCACAACAGAGCAGTTGGGGTTGTCAGCCTTGGCCTGGTCCACGATGGCCTTGATGCCAAGTTCCTGCTGTTCAGGTTTCTTCTTTTCCAGTTTCTGCACCTGGGCGGTTACGTCCGTCATGCTCTGCAGGAAGCGCACCGTGAGCCCGGGAACCGGAAGTTCCTGGTTGCGGGTCATTGCCCAGTAGCCGTCCTCCAGGTAATTGTGCTCCGGAGAGGACAGTTCCTGGATGCTGGAGTATCCGCAGTGATGGTTGGTTATGAGAAGGCCTTCGTCAGAGATTATCTCCGCTGTACAGCCTCCTCCAAACTGTACTATCGCATCCTTGATTGAAGGCGCGTTGGTGCTGTAGATCTGTTCGGGTGTGAGCATGCATCCCAGGTCCTGGAGGGCCTGCGCGTTCATCTGCCTCAGCAGGGGGAGCATCCACATGCCTTCGTCAGCGAAGGCGGAAGTGCATAGCAGCATCAGAGAAGCTGCAAGTGCGGTAATTCTTTTCATATTAAAAAAGTGTTAATTCCAATTCTTTAGGATGGAAACTGCGGCGGTGGTGCGGGGTGTAGCCGTACTCTTTCACGGCCTGTATGTGTTCCGCGGTGGGATATCCCATGTTCCGTTCCCATCCATACCGGGGGTATTCCCTGGCCAGGTTTTTCATATAGTCGTCCCTGTAGGTCTTGGCAAGCACTGAAGCCGCCGCAATGCTGGCGTATGTGCCGTCACCTTTGACCACAGTCTCATACGGATAGCCGTCAAAAGGCTTGAAGCGGTTCCCGTCTATTAGCAGGTATTCCGGCTTCACGGAAAGTTTGCGCACGGCGCGCTGCATCCCAACTATGGAAGCATTCAGGATGTTGATGCTGTCAATCTCCTCCACGCTCACCATTTCCACGGCCCAGCTGACGGCCTCCCTCTCGATGACCGCCCGGAGTTCCTCCCTGTGGGCGGCGGTCATCTTCTTGGAATCGTCCAGCAGGGGATGGAAGAAGTCAGGCGGCAATATCACGGCGGCGGCAAATACAGGCCCTGCGATGGGGCCCCTTCCGGCCTCGTCGCAGCCTGCCTCCGTAACACCCGGAGATTTGCAACTCAACAACTGAACCTTGCGCGGCATCGCTACGCAAAGTTAAGCAATTATTTTTGCAGTAATGCTATTATGGAATCCTTGGATTTGAGGGATTCCTGAAGAGAATCAACCAATTTCTTCAAAAGGGCGATGGTGTCGTCTTTCTCCCTGATCCGGGTCTCGTATTCTTCCTGCAGACGACGGTACTTCTCGTCGAAATCCATCTTTGCTTCACCAAGCTTGTACTCCGCGTTCTCGACAGGTTCGTACCCCAGGACAAGTTTTTCGATAGTGGTGTCGGTCAGTTCGGCAATTTTTTGAAGTTTTTCGTTGAAGATCCTCGTATCACCGTTCTCTATGCCTATGTAGGCGTTGCGGGAAATGCCAATCTTGTCTGCAATCTCCTTCTGGGAAAGCTTGCTTTCCTTCCTATAGGCCTTGATACGCTGTTTTACAGTTTTTTCATCCATAGCTAAAGTTTTGATATACAAATATACAATTATTTGTAATGAAATATGGTGTTATAATTAAAAAAATAATTAATCCAATTTTAGACCCCTTATTTTGTAAAGAAAAAATTTGCAAATTGACGCAAACGGAATAGATTTGCTCAAAATGTTTAGAATATGATGACACTTCTCAGCTCCTATGCCGTCTTCTGGGACTTGATCGAGAAACTGGAAATCTACAAGGACGGCAACCTGGATTTCCAAACCGTATGCGATTACATGGGCGCGGACGCCTTCCGTCTTGACGCCTTATTGCTTGAAGAGACCGGTTTCTCCGGCCAGGATATTCTTTCTGCGTTCAGAACCCTTGATAATTATAGGAATAATGCCTAATTTTGTCCCCCTATGTCAAATTATGAATCAAGGAGATAAATCATAATCAAATCATATAATCAAAATGAAAGAATATTCAACCAAAGACATCCGTAACGTGGTTTTGCTGGGAAGCACCAAATCAGGCAAGACCACGTTTGCGGAGGCTATGCTTTACGAGGGTAAAGTTATTGACAGGAGAGGTACAATCGAGGACAAGAACACTCTGTCCGACTATGAGGAACTTGAGAAACTCAACCAGAGGTCAATCTACGGCACCCCTCTTTACGCCCAGCTGGACGGAAAGAAACTCAACTTCATTGACGCTCCGGGTTCCGATGACTTCATCGGAGGTGCTTACGCCGGATTCAAGGTTTGCGAGAGCGGTGTCCTGGTAATCAACGCCCAGCAGGGAGTTGAGGTTGGAACCGAGGCTTTCATCCGCCGCGCGGAGGCCGCCAAGCTCCCTATGGTGATCGCTGTAAACCAGCTGGATACCGAGAAGGCGGACTGGGACAACATCCAGAACTCCATCAAGGAGGCTCTTGGAGCAAAGTTCATCAACCTTCAGTTCCCTGTCAACGCAGGCCCTTCATTTGACGGTGTCATTGACGTCCAGCTCATGAAGTACATCCACTTCAAGGACGCCAACGGAAACTTTGAGCTTCTGGACATCCCTGCAGAGTTCCAGGACAAGGCTGAGGAATACCGCGAGGCCCTCGTAGAGAAGGCCGCGGAGTTTGACGAGGCCCTCATGGAGAAGTTCTTCGACGCAGGAGAACTTACTGAGGATGAGATCAACCAGGGTCTCAACATCGGAATTGACAACGGAGAGGTTTATCCTGTTTTCTGCATCTGCGGAAAGAAGGACATGGGCGTAAGAAGGCTCATGGAGTTCATCCTGAACGTAATGCCCGCTCCTAAGGTAAAGGAGGACGGTCCCGCTTCCCTGTTCATCTACAAGAACAACGTGGAGCAGCATCTTGGAGAGGTTTCCTTCTTCAAGGTAATGAGCGGCAACATCACCGCAGGCATTGACCTGGAGGATCCCGCAAGCGGCAACAAGGAGCGCCTTTCAGCGATCTACGCAGTTGCCGGACTCAAGAAGGAGGCCGTTACCACCCTGCACGCCGGAGACTTCGGCTGCGCCGTCAAGCTCAAGAACGGAAAGTGCAACACCACCCTTTCAGTGCCCAACTCAGGAATCGTCTACGACAAGATCGAGTTCCCCGCACCCAAGTACCGCTGCGCCATCAAGGCAAAGGTTCAGCAGGACGAGCAGAAGCTTGGCGAGGCCCTCAAGAAGATCAGCGCAGAGGATCCTACCTGCATAGTTGAATATTCAAAGGAACTCCGCCAGACCATCCTCAGCGGAAATGGAGAGCAGCACATCAACATCGTGAAGTGGCTCATCAACAATGAGTACAAGCTGGACGTTGAACTGTTCGCACCCAAGGTTCCTTACCGCGAGACCATCACCAAGGTGGCTACCGCACAGTACCGTCACAAGAAGCAGTCCGGCGGTGCCGGACAGTTCGGTGAGGTACACCTGCTGGTTTGCCCTGCAGAGGGTGAACTCAATACCAAGTTCAAGATTGACGGAAAGGACACCCAGCTCAACGTCAAGACCCAGGACATCTCCGAGATGGAGTGGGGCGGAAAGCTGGAGTTCTACAACTGCGTAGTTGGTGGAGCCATCGACCTTGGCTTCATGCCGGCAATCCTCAAGGGTATCAAGGAGAAGATGACCGAGGGTCCTCTTACCGGATCATACGCCCGCGACATCCGCGTATTCGTATATGACGGAAAGATGCACCCGGTTGACTCAAAGGAAATCGCCTTCATCATCGCTGGCCGCAACGCCTTCAAGGAGGCCTTCCGCAACGCAGGTCCTAAGATCCTCGAGCCTATCTACAACGTTGAGGTTATGACCCCTGCAGAGTATCAGGGAGCCGTTATGAGCGACCTCCAGAACCGCCGCGGAATGCTTGGCGACATGGGCGCTGACAAGGGCTTCGCCATCCTCAAGGCAAGGGTTCCTCTCGCAGAACTTTACCGCTATTCCACAACCCTGAGTTCCATTACCGCAGGTTCCGCAACCTTCTCAATGGAGTTTGCTGACTACCAGCCGGTACCTGGCGACGTCCAGGCCAAGCTTCTCGAGGCTTACGCAGCAGAAGAGCAGGACGAGGACTAGTCTATGTACAGAACTCATACTTGCGGAGAGCTCCGCATCTGCAATGTTGGGCAGAAAGTCACCCTGGCAGGCTGGGTACAGAAGGTACGCAGCCTCGGCGGGATGACTTTCGCCGATTTAAGGGACCGTTACGGTATCACGCAGTTGTTGCTTGACAGTCCCGGAGACCTTGGCCGTGAATATGTGATCCAGGTCACGGGCCAGGTTGTAGAGCGCCAGAGCAAGAATCCCAAGATCCCTACCGGAGACATAGAGATCAAGGTTGAAACCCTTAAGATCCTCAACAAGGCGTCCGTCCCTCCTTTCACAATCGAGGAGGAAAGCGACGGAGGCGAGGACCTGAGGGCCAGGTACAGGTACCTGGACCTGAGGCGTCCTCCCCTCCAGAGAGCGCTGGCCCTGCGCCACCGCATTGGCCAGGAGGTGCGCAAGTACCTTGACGCCCAGGGATTCATGGAGATTGAGACCCCGTATCTCATAAAGTCCACCCCCGAGGGAGCCCGTGACTTTGTGGTTCCTTCAAGGATGAACAAGGGTCAGTTCTACGCACTGCCGCAGTCACCCCAAACGTTCAAGCAGCTGCTGATGGTAGCCGGCTATGACCGCTACTTCCAGATTGTACGCTGCTTCCGCGACGAGGACCTGCGCGCAGACCGCCAGCCGGAATTCACCCAGATAGACTGTGAAATGTCATTCGTCGAGCAGGAGGATGTGCTGAATACCTTCGAGGGCATGATGCGCACCCTGTTCAAGAACGTCCTGGGCGTGGATATCCCCAATCCGCTTCCGCGGATGTCCTGGTACGACGCCATGGACAACTACGGATCCGACAAGCCTGACATCCGCTTCGGGATGACAATCCACGAGATAACGGACCTGGTTCAGGGCTTCGGGTTCGGAGTGTTTGACGGCAGCCAGTACGTGGGAGCCATCGCGGTTCCGGGCGGCGCGGAATACACCCGCAAGCAGATAGACGAGCTCACGGAATGGGTAAAGAGGCCCCAGGTAGGAGCCAAGGGCCTCGTATATATCAGACTTAACGCCGACGGAAGCGTCAAGAGCTCCGTTGACAAATTCTATTCACCGGAGCAGTTGGCAAAGGTGGCCGAAAGGTGCGGAGCACAGAAGGGTGATATAGTCCTCGCGCTCTGCGGCGCCAAAAGGAAGACGCAGACGCAGCTTGGCGTCCTGCGTCTTGAGATGGGCGCCCGTCTTGGCAAGAGGGATCCGGGCGTGTTCGCCCCGCTCTGGGTGGTAGACTTCCCTCTCCTTGAGTGGGACGACGAGACCCAGCGCTTCTACGCCATGCACCATCCGTTCACCGCGCCAAAGCCGGAGCACGAGCAGTGGTTCTATTCGGACAGGAAGGAGGACCTTGAAAAGGTATGCGCCAACGCGTATGACTTTGTCCTCAACGGTACCGAACTTGGAGGCGGATCCATCCGTATCCACGATGCTGAAATGCAGGGCCGCATGTTCCAGGTCCTTGGAATTTCCAAGGAAGACGCCCAGCTCAAGTTCGGGTTCATCATCAACGCCTTCAAGTACGGGGCGCCGCCCCACGGCGGACTCGCGTTCGGCTTCGACCGCGTGTGCGCCCTGTTCGGCGGGCAGGAGATCATCAGGGACTACATCGCGTTCCCCAAGAACAACCAGGGACGCGACGTCATGATAGATTCTCCTTCCGAGATTGACCAGACCCAGCTTGACGAACTGCAGATAGACATCCGCAAAGAGTAAATTGGTAACAAAGACTGATATTTACGATTTAAGCACGCAGAACACTTTCGGTATGAAGGTGTCCTGCGCTTGCTTTATACAATACGACAAGGCGGAGGACCTGAACGACCTGGATTTCCAGGCGCTGCCGCAGCCCGTGCTGCACATAGGATCCGCCAGCAACCTTCTTTTCACGGGGGATTTCGCGGGCACCGTGCTCCATTCCGCCATCAAGTACATCAAGTACATTGACATGGGCCTCAGCGAGGTCCTGGTGGCCGTGGGTGCGGGCGTCCTCTTTGACGATTTCGTGTCCCAGACCTGCGGCCACGGCCTCTGGGGCGCGGAGAACCTCTCCCTGATCCCGGGAGAGGTGGGCGCCGCCGCCGTCCAGAACATAGGCGCGTACGGCGTGGAGGTAAAGGACATCATATCGGGCGTGGTTTGCTACGACACCAAGGAACGCACCAAGCGCACCTTCAAGGTGTCCGAGTGCGGATACGACTACCGCACCTCCCGCTTCAAGGAAGCGCCGGACAAGGGCCGCTACATAGTTACCAGCGTGCTCTTCCGCCTCACCCGCACCTACTCCCCAAAACTGGAGTACAAGGGCGTCAGGGAGGCGTTGGGAGGCAATGAGCCAAAGACTCCGAAGCAGGTCAGGGACGCCATAATCAAGATACGCATGGAGAAACTCCCGGATCCCAAGGTAATGGGAAGCGCCGGCAGTTTCTTCCGCAATCCCATAGTTAGCAGGGAGAAATTCCAGGAAATAGAGAAGATTGCCAGGATAAAGAACGGGGACGACTACCAGGTGCCGCACTATGACCTGGATTCCGCCCGCGTGAAGGTTCCCGCCGCCTGGTTGATAGACCAGTGCGGCTTCAAGGGAATGCGCCGCGGAAACGCCGCCGTGCATCACGTACAGCCACTTGTCATGGTAAATTATACCGGAAACGCCACCCCGGACGAAATTTTAGAGCTGGAGGGGCTTATAGTATCCGAAGTTTATGATAAATTTGGAGTAGAATTAATTCCGGAGGTAGAGCATATATGAGCAAGTTCATAGTAGAAGGCGGTCACAGCCTGAGCGGGGAGATACGTCCGCAGGGAGCCAAGAACGAGGCATTGGAAGTAATAAGCGCCGTATTGCTTACAAAGAGCGAGGTGCGCATTTCCAACGTCCCGGAAATCCTTGACGTCAAGAACCTTATAGTCCTGCTCCAGGGCATGGGAGTGAAGGTGGAAAGGCTCTCCAAGGGAGAGTATTCATTCTGCGCCAAAGACATAGATCCCTCCTACATCCGTAGCGCGGAGTTCGTGAGCGCCTGCGCGCGCCTGAGGGGCTCCGTAATGGTAGTGGGCCCGCTGCTGGCGCGCTTCGGCAGCGCGTATTTCGCCAAGCCGGGCGGAGACAAGATCGGACGCCGCCGCGTGGACACCCACATAGACGGATTCTGCAAACTGGGTGCTTCCCTGACCTACGAGCACGAGAAGCGGGCGTTCCTCCTGGAGGCCCCGCAGGGCCTCAAGGGCTGCTACATGCTCCTTGACGAAGCCTCCGTCACCGGTACCGCCAACATTGTAATGGCCAGCGTCCTGGCCGATGGCGTCACCACAATCTACAACGCCGCCTGCGAACCCTACGTCCAGCAATTGTGCCGCTTGCTCACCGCTATGGGCGCAAAGATCGAGGGCATAGGCTCCAACCTCCTCACTATAACCGGCGTGAAGGAACTTGGCGGCGCAAGCCACACAATTCTCCCGGACATGATCGAGGTGGGAAGTTTCATAGGCCTTGCGGCTATCACCAGTTCCACCCTCACCATCAAGGACGTGTCCATGCAGGACCTGGGAATAATTCCCGAGTGCTTCCGCCGCATGGGCGTGAAGGTAGAGCAGAGCGGAAACGACATCATTGTCCCCAAACAGGACAGTTACGAGATAGAATCCTTCGTGGACGGCTCCATAATGACCATTTCCGACGCCCCGTGGCCGGGTCTCACCCCTGACCTCCTGAGCGTCATGCTGGTCGTTGCAACCCAGTGCAAGGGAAGCGTGCTCATCCACCAGAAGATGTTCGAGTCCAGGCTGTTCTTCGTGGACAAGCTGATAGACATGGGAGCCCAGATCATCCTCTGCGACCCTCACCGCGCCGTGGTCATAGGCCACGACCATGCCATCAAGCTTAGGGCTAACAGGATGACATCCCCGGATATCCGCGCGGGTATCGCCATGCTACTTGCCGCGATGAGCGCCAAGGGCGAGTCCCAGATTGAGAACATAGAGCAGATAGACCGCGGTTACGAGAACATAGAGGAGCGTCTGAACGCCCTGGGAGCCCATATCGTAAGACAATAAACACCAGTGTATTATGGAAAAGATAAGAGTTGCTATCGTTGGTTACGGCAATATCGGAAAGTATTCCCTGGACGCAGTCCTGGCGGCATCCGATATGGAGTGTGCAGGCATTGTCCGCCGCAGCGGAAATGCCGGAGAGTATAAGGAACTGCAGGATTTCAAGGTGGTTTCTGACATCAGGGACCTTGGAAAGGTTGACGTGGCAATCCTGGCCACCCCTTCCAGGAGTGTGCAGGAGAATGCTGAGAAATACCTCAAGATGGGTATCAGCACGGTTGACAGTTTTGACATCCACAGCCAGATCTGGGACCTCCGCAAGGACCTGGATCCAATAGCAAAGGAAAACGGCGCGGTGAGCATCATCTCCGCCGGATGGGACCCGGGCAGCGATTCCGTGGTGCGCGCGCTCATGGAGGCGCTTGCGCCAAAGGGAATCTCCTACACCAACTTCGGTCCCGGAAGGTCAATGGGACATTCCGTGGTTGCAAAGAGCAAGGAAGGCGTGGTTGACGCCCTGAGCCTGACCATCCCCAAGGGAACCGGACTGCACCGCCGCATGGTATACGTTCAGTTGGAGGAAGGCGCTGATTTTGATCAGGTTACGGCAGATATCCTGGCGGATCCGTACTTCAGTTCGGACGAGACCCACGTGATAAGGGTGGGCAGCATTGACGACATCAACGACCTTGGACACGGCGTGGCAATGGCACGCAAGGGTGTCTCCGGAAAGACCCACAACCAGCTGTTCAAGTTCAGCATGAAGATCAACAATCCGGCGCTCACGGGACAGGTCCTGGTATCCTGCGCCCGCGCGGCCGTGAAACAAAAACCGGGATGCTATACTATGATAGAAATCCCGGTAATAGACTTATTGGAGGGAGACCCCGAGGAACTTATCAAACATCTTGTATAAGTTTCGCCATCAGGTCTACAGTGCTTTGTGAGGCTTCCACCAGTGGGAGCCTCATTTCATTTGAGCACAGTCCCATCAGGCTGAGCGCAGCCTTGGCTGGGATGGGGCTGGATTCAATGAAGCATGCCTTGTATAACGGCTTGAGCGCGTTGTCAACGGCGCGGGCTTCGTCCCATTTGCCGTCCAGGGCCAGGGAGGTCATTTTGCTGACCCTTGCAGGGTCCACGTTGGAGGCCACGGAAATGACTCCCACGGCGCCCTTCTCCATTATTTCCAGGGTGATGTCATCGTCACCGCTTATCACAGAGAAGCCTTCAGGGGCGTCCTTGAGGATGTCCGCAACCTGCTGGACGTTTCCGGACGCCTCTTTTGTGGCTATCACTGAAGGTATGTCGCGGGCTATGCGCACGCAGGTTTCCGCCAGCATGTTGGCTCCCGTGCGCCCGGGTACGTTATACAATACTATAGGCTTGTCTGAAGCGGCGGCGACGGCCTTGAAATAGCGGTACATGCCCTCCTGCGTGGGCTTGTTGTAGTATGGCACAACAACCAGCCACGCATCGGCCCCGTAGGGGGCCAGAAGTTCCATGTTGGCAAGCGTTCCCGGAACGCTGTTGGTGCCGCATCCTACAAGGACGGGCAGTCCGGCGGAGTGTTCGTGTGTGATTTGCAGGAGGCGTATCTTCTCCTCCGCGGTGAGGGTGGGGGTTTCACCCGTGGTGGCCAGGGCCACCAGGAAGTTCACCCCGGCCGCCACCTGGCGGTCCACCAGGGCGGCATAGGCCTCATAATCCACAAGGCCGTCGCGGAAGGGCGTCACTAGCGCGGTTCCGCAACCGTAGAACAGGGGTTTTGTCATACTATGAGGTCTTTGAATTCGTGAACGCCGCGTATTTCTTCAGTGAGCATGGCCGCATAGACGGCTCCCACTGCGAATCCTTCCCTTGAGAAGGCCTCGTGGGTGAAGGTCAGTTTGTCAACCGACGATGTGAGGGTGAGCGTATGTATTCCGGCCACTTCGCCTTCGCGCTTTGAAGTGATGAGCACTTCGTCGTCCAGGGAATCCTTCACCAGGGCGGCCAGGCTCTTTGCCGTGCCGCTGGGGGCGTCCAGTTTGTGGACGTGGTGGATTTCCTCTATATGGGGCTCGTATCCGTGTCCCTTGAGGATGGTCGAGGCCCTTTCAACGGCAGCGAAGAGCGCGTTCACGCCAATTGAGAAGTTGGAGGCGTAGATCATTGTGGTGCCTTTCTGCTGGAAGTACCCTATGACCTGGTCCTTGATGTCTTCCCATCCGGTGGTGCCCACTACTACAGCCTTGAAATTATCCGCGAGGAACTTGTAGTTGGCGCGGAAAGACTGCGGGAAGGTGAAGTCGATGCACACGCACTCCCTTGCCAGTTCCGGCGGGGTGGCGCATACGTCTTCAGTTGCTGCGGCAAGTTCTATTCCCTGGCGGGAAAGGACTTTTTCAATCATGTGGCCCATTCGGCCGTAACCGCTGATCAATACTTTCATAATACACTACTTTAAAATGTCATTCAGAATGCTGGAAGCGGCAACCCTTGCCCCTTCGCCGGCTCCCTGGATCACCAGGGGCGAAGGATGGAAGGTGCTGCGCACTATGATGGCGTTGTCCGTGCCGTGCAGCCAGTATGCCGGATGGCTCTCGTCAACCGTCTGCATGCGGATGGACGCCTTGTAGCCCAGGGGGCTTGAAGGGTCTTTCACAAGGGAAGCCACGAAGCGCTGGTTGCGGTCGAAGCGAGGTTCGGCCTTCTCCAGCTTGGCGTAAAAGTCATCCACGCTTCCCTCGAAGAAGCTTTTGTCAAGGACGGGCTCTATCTCCACGTCTTTCTCCTCAAGGTGCACGCCCGCCTCCCTGGCCAGGATGATCAGCTTGCGCATTGCATCCCTTCCGCCCAGGTCCGTGCGGGGGTCCTTTTCCGTAAGTCCCTCTTTCTGGGCCTTGCGCAGGGTGTCTGTGAAACTCTCCTTGGAGCTGAATATGTAGTTGAGGGTGCAGGATACCACAGCCTCAATGCTAAGTATCTCGTCGCTGGAGTTGGCGCTCATGGCGATGCTCTCCAGGAAAGGCAGCGCGGCGCCCACGGTGGTCTCGTAGCGCAGGAAGCAGCCGGACTGAAGGGCGGCTGTCTTCATTCGCGCGTACTCCGCATAGGGTACCGCCAGCGAGCGCCTGTTGGAGGAAACCACGCTTATGCCCGCCTCCAGCAGGGCTTCGTACTGCTTGTATATGGCTTCGCTGTCAGTGCAGTCCACGAACACCGCCTGGTGCGGCTCCAGGCCTATGACTGCCTTGCAGAAGGCGTCGCCCGACGCATCCTGCCCGCTTGCCAGCGCGTCGTCCACCTCCCACGGCATGAGCCCTCCCGGGCGGATGACATAGCGCGTGCTGTTGGAAACGCCCGCTATGCGAAGCGTCTTGCCGCTGTTGTGCGCCACCGTCATGGAGGTGTCGCCAATCATCTTGACCAGGGCCTTGCCCACGGCGCCGTAGCCCGCTATGAAAATGCGGCGGGTGCGGTTGGGCTCCAGTTCGAAGAACTCCCTGTGGAGGCCCTTCAGGGCCTCTTTCTGCTGGTCGAACGGAACTTTTATGCGGATGAGGCCGTCCTGGAACTCAATGTCGTCCCAACTGATGCAGCGGCGGTCCAGCACCCCGTTTATACGGGTGCGGGCGCTTGCCGCGTCAATGTCCCCGGCAGTAACCAGGTATATGCAGTCGTCCTTTCGGGCCAGTCCTATCCAGCCCTTGGCGTCCTTGAAATCTCCAACTATGGTACCCGGATTGGCGGGGTCGAAGGTGTTCTTTATCTCAATTGCGATGCCGGCCTCCTGCGCGGGCTTCACGGTAGGAGGGTAGAGCACCTTTGCGCCGTGCTCGGCAAGGCGCCAGGCCGCGTCGTAGGATAGTTTGGGGATGGTCCGGGCCTGGGGCAGGTCCTTGGGGTTGGTGGTCATTATGCCGGGCACGTCGGTCCACAGCTGGAGGCTTGCGGCTCCTACGGCGGCGGCGTAAAGCGCCGCGCTGTAGTCCGATCCGCCGCGCCCCAGGGTGGTGACGCCGCCGTCTTTGTCCCGGGCTATGAAGCCCGGCGCCACAAAGACGCGCACGGCGCGCCTATCCTCAATTGCGGAGGCTATGTTGGCGTATGTGGCCTTGATATCGTCCTTGATGACTAGTTTGCGGGAGTCAAGCCACTGGACTTCGATGCCGTCGCAGGCAAGCTTGCGCGCTATGATGCGGGTGGAAAGGATCTCCCCGAAGGCCTCCGTGCACGGAGGGCGCTGCCTGATCTGCTCGAATATATTCTCGCACTCCTTCAGCGCCTCCTCCCTCTGCTCCCCGGTGAACAGCCTTGTGACTATCTCCCTGTGCCGCTCCTCCAGTTGGGCAAGCAGCTCCGCCCATCCGGCGGCGCCGGCGCCCACCTGCAGCAGCGAGTCAGTGCAGCCGCTTATGGCGGAGCAGACCAGGATCACGCGGTCCTTGCGGGCTGCTGCGCCCACAATGTCCAGAACCCTGGAGATATTTGTCGCGGTGGCTATGGAAGTGCCGCCGAATTTGAGTACCTGCATCTATCTGAAGTCTTCGTACTCCGGAAGTCCAAGCACAGTGTTCATCCTGTTGAGCTTGGCCTCGTCCTTGGGACATATCATGAGTACGTCCGGAGTATCAATAACTATATAGTTCTTTAGTCCCCTCACGGCCAGTAACTTGTTCTTGCCCGTGGTGGCTATAATGCTGTTCTTGTTGTCCGAGCTTATTATTTTGTCTCCCTCCAGCACGTTCCCCGCCGCGTCCTTCTGGGAGAACTCATAAAGAGAATCCCAGTTTGCGAGGTCCGTCCAGCTGAAGCGGGTGGGATATACCCACGCCAGTTCCGTCTTTTCCATGACACCGTAGTCTATGGAAATCTTGTCCATGTCCCCGTAGATCTTTTCCAGGAACGGAGCCTCGGAAACGGTTCCAATCACCTTGTCAAGACCCCTGAACAGGTTCATGATCTGGGGGATGTGCTTTTCCATCTCGTCCTTGATCACCTGGGCCTTCCAGACAAAGATACCGGAGTTCCAGAGGAATTCCCCGCTGTTGAAGAATATCTCCGCCAGGGCCTTGTCAGGCTTCTCCGTAAAGGTCTTGACCTTTGAGGGGACGTTCTTCTTGTATGAGTTCTGCCCGCCTTTAACCTGGATGTATCCCAGGTTGGTGTCGGGCTTGTTGGGAACTATTCCAAGGGTGATCAGGGCCTGGTTCTCCGCCGCGTAGGCGAGGGCTTTCTGCATTGTCACGTTGAATTCCGGCTCCTCTCCAATGAGGATATCTGCAGGCATTGCGGCAAATACGGCCTCAGGGTCCTTCCTGAGCAGTTTGTACGCCGCATACGCGATACACGGGGCGGTCTGCCTTCCATACGGTTCCAGCAGCAGGTTCTCACCGGGGAGGTCCGGCAGCTGCTCCTGCACCTGGCTGGCGTAGCCTGCCAGGGTAACTACAAGGATATTCTGCCTGGGAACTATCTGGGAAGCCTTCCTGTAGCACAGTTGAAGGAAGGAATCGCCGTTCCCGGTTATGTCCAGGAACTGCTTTGGGTTTGAGGTTCTACCAATTGGCCAGAAGCGGAATCCGCCTCCACCGGCCATAATCACGCAATAATTGTGTTCACTCATAACTGCTCTCAATAATATATCGGCAGGTAAGCCTGCGGATAGTACGTAATATCTGTCCTGCCTCCTTGGAACACTACTGTAACAATGTCAAAAAACATCTCCGAACTGCCGGAGTGCCCCGCCGCATACTTCAAGGCAGCCTTGGCAACCTTGGCCATCTTTGCCTTTGTGGCGTTGTCCAGAGGTTCAGCCGTAAGCGGGGCGACACGGCTTTTTACCTCTACAAAATGCAGGCCCCTGGAGTCCCTGGAAATGATGTCCACCTCCAGATGTCCCACGGTCCAGTTGCGGTGCAGTATCTCCTGACCCGCGTTTTTCAAATACTCGCATGCGAGATCTTCGCCAAGGTCTCCCAGCGCGCGCCTCGAAGTTTTCATAGCAGGAGGTAAATTTAATCAAAAGTAACGATAGTTACTCCTGTTCCTCCAAATTGTATTGCCTCATCTTTTACGGAAGCGACTCCCGGGACAGTCCTGAGGTATTTCTGGATCTCGTCCCTGAGCACTCCCGTGCCCTTTCCGTGGATTATCCTCACGGAGGACATGTTAAGCATTATGGCGTCGTCAATATAGTGTGTAACAATGTCCAGCGCGTCCTGGAGCCGCTGTCCGCGGACGTCCAGTTCCGGCTTGAACTTGAGTTTCCTCTCCTGGATGCTGCTGTCCAATTGGCGGTATACCGGCTTGTAACTTTCCTTTGCCGCCGCCTTGAACTCGTTGGAGGAAATCCTCTCCACGCGGTCCAGCGGCATCTTGCTGGTGATGTTGCCAATTATGAGGGTCACGGCCTTGTTGGACACGCGGGCCACCTCGCCCACCATTCCGTTGTCCTTCACGCGGACCTTCTCCCCAATCTTGGGAGGGGTCTTGCGGAAGTCCTCTATGCGGGTCTGGGTGTTTGCGTTTGCCGGCTTGCGGCGCTTGTTCAGCTGCTGGATCTTGTTCTCCAGGTACTTGTCCCTGGCCTCCATCTCCTTGGACTTGCGCTGCTCAAGGGCCTGTACAAAGTCCTGCAGTTCCTTGCGCGCCTCCTTGGTCTGCTCCTTGTCCGCTCCGGACTCGCGGATGTCGCGGATTGTCTTCTCCACCTGCTTTCCGGCGTCCTTCACTATGTCCATGGCCTCCTTGCGGGCCACGGTAAGTATCTCCTTCTTCTGGGTCTGGATGTCCTCCAGTTCCTTCTGGTATTTTTCCGTGATGCCTTCCAGCATCTTGTCCGTCTGCTTTATCTTCTGGAGTTTTTCGTCCAGGGCCTTGCGGTTGCGGACTATCTTGCGCAGGTTGCGCTCTATGCCCACATATTCCTCTCCGGCCCTCTGTTCCGCATCCTTGACTATAGTCTCCGGGAGGCCCATCTTGCGCGCCAGTTCAAACGCGAAGGAATTGCCCGGGAGGCCGGTCTCCAGCTTGAACAGCGGCAGGATGTTCTTTGCGTCGAACATCATTGCCCCGTTTATAACGCCGGTGTCCTGTCCAGCGGCGTAGAGTTTCAGGTTGGTATAGTGGGTGGTGATCACTCCATACACGCCTCGCTTGTCCAGTTCCACCAGGATGGCTTCGGCGATGGCGCCGCCCGCGGCGGGCTCCGTGCCTGAGCCGAATTCGTCTATGAGCACCAGCGTTTCGGGGGAAGCGCTGCGCAGCATTTCCTTCATATCGGCCAGGAAGGAACTGTAGGTGCTGAGGTCGTTGTCAATGGACTGGTCGTCGCCTATGCTCAGCATGATGTCCTTGAAGATTGGCAGTTCCGAGGCCTCGGAAGTTGGGATGAGCATTCCCCACTGGAACATGTACTGCAGCAGGCCCACGGTCTTGAGGCACACTGACTTTCCTCCGGCGTTGGGGCCTGAAATCAAGAGAATATGCTTCTGCGGAGTAAGGTTCACGGTCTGGGGGACCATCTCCTTGCCTTCTTTCTTGAGCGCCTTCTCCAGGAGGGGATGGCGCGCCTTGCGCAGGTGCAGTTCCCCGTCCTGGGATATCACGGGCACGCCCGCGATGTAGTCCAGGGCGGTCTGCGCCTTTGCCAGCAGGAAGTCCATCTCCCCTATGAAGGCGCCGCCCGTCATCAGGTCAGGGACGTACGGCCTCAGGAAGTCGCTGAAGTCCGCCAGGATGCGCGCTATCTCCCTGTTCTGGGCGAAGCGCAGCTCGCTGATCTCGTTCTCAAGTTCCACTATCTCCGCGGGTTCCACGAAAGTGGTCTTGCCCGATGCGGACTCATCGTAAATAAAGCCGGAAATGCCGCGTTTGCGGGCACTGTTCACAGGGATGAGGTATTTGCCGTCCCGGATGGTAATGCCCAGTTCCGAGTCCACTATGCCCTCTTCCTGGGCCTTCTTGAGGATGGCGTTGGCCTTGCGTGATATGCTGCTCTCCTTTTCCTTGAGGCTCTTGCGGATTTCGTACAGCTGGTCGGACGCGGTGTCCTTGATTTCGCCGTATTTGTCCAGTATGCCGTCTATGCGGCGCTGGACCTCCGGAAAGTACAGTATTGTTGAGGAAATCTTCTTCAGGTTTGGATAGATGCCGTCCTTGATGCCATGGAAGAAACCCGTGATCTTGCGTATGGTTTCCATCATGGTGCGGAGTTTTCCCAGGGACAGCAGGTCAATGTTGTAGCCCTGGTTGCTCAGCGGGGTGAGGAACGGCAGGCAGTCTATGTATCCGCTGGTGGGGAAGGACTCCTCGAACATCACTATGAGGCGCATCTCGTCAGTGAGGGCGAGGCGGCGGGATATCTCCGCCTTGTCGCTGCTGAAAGCCTCCGACGCGGTGCGCTGTACGGCGTAGTCAGTGGAGCAGTGGTCGGAGATAGCCGTCCTCACCCGGTCGAATCCGAGCTTGCTTTCCAGCCTGGCGTCTATGGTTCCGTTCCCGCTCACGATCTCTTGTCCTGGGAAACGCCCGTCTGCTGGAACGAAGAGCCCAGCAGGGCGAACAGTTCATTTATGGTGTTTACGGTTGTGATCTCCCCGTTCCTGGCGTACGATACCCTTCCCGTCTCCTCCGATACCACTATCACATGCGCGTCGCACTCCTCCGTGAGGCCTATGGCGGCCTTGTGGCGCATTCCGAAATGCGCCGGGATGTCCGTCCGCCCCGTGATTGGCAGGGTGCAGCGCGCCGCCACTATCCTGTCCGAACCAATTACCATGGCGCCGTCGTGCAGGGGGGAGTTCTTGAAGAAAATGTTCAGGATGAGGCGCTTGCTGATACGCGCGTCAACGCGGTCGCCCGTCTCTATGATGTACTCCAGGGAGTTCTGCTTGGTGAGCACGATGAGCGCTCCCTCCTTCTGGCCCGACATCTCCCAGCATGCCTCTGCGATCTCCCTGACGGAAGCGTCCGCCAGCCTGTCTTCCTGAAGGCCGAAGAGGCGGTCGAAGAGCTTGCGCGTGTTGCGCGCTATGCCGCTCTTGCCCGTGAGTTTGAAAAGGGAGTGCCTGATTTCCGGCTGGAACAGCACAATGAGCGCCAGGATACCTATGTCCACCACAGCGCCCATGAGGGCCGACATCAGTTTCATGTTCAGCGCCTCCACTATCACGCGCACTATGAGCAGAAGGACCACGGTTATGAGGATGGTCATGGCGGACGAACCCCTGATCCACCTGAAGAGGAAGAAAATGAGGAACGCCACCAGGATTATGTCCAGGAAGTCCACGAAGGACATGTTCAAAAAACCGAAAATCCCTAAAAGCATAGCTCACAAAGATACATATTTAAATGTTAATAAATTGTTGAAAATCAAAAAAATATCCGTATATTTGCAACCCCCAAAAAGACCATTTTGGGCGTAATGTATTTATAATCAATTAATTATCAAACCAATGCCTGGATTAATTGGAAAGAAAATCGGAATGACTTCCGTTTTCGGTGCTGATGGAAAGAATATTCCATGCACCGTTGTCGAAGCTGGGCCGTGTGTTGTTACGCAGGTGCGTACAGTAGAGAAAGATGGTTATGCCGCTGTACAGCTTGCCTATGACGAAACTACAGAAAAACACACCAGCGCGCCTCTTCAGGGGCATTTCAAAAAGGCAGGAACCACTCCTAAGCGCAAGCTTGCGGAATTCCCCGCAGACTTCGAAGGAGAGCTTAAATTAGGCGACACCCTCACCGTTGCCGACGTCTTCACAGAGGACGTTGCATTCGTGGATGTTGTCGGTACTTCTAAAGGTAAAGGATTCCAGGGCGTTGTTAAACGTCACGGTTTCGCCGGTGTAGGCGGTCAGACCCACGGTCAGCACAACCGTCTTCGTCACCCGGGTTCTATGGGCGCATCATCATGGCCTTCAAGGGTATTCCCCGGCATGCGCATGGCAGGCCACATGGGAAACCAGAGGGTTAAGGTATTCAACCTTCAGGTTATCAAGGTGATCCCTGAGAACAATCTTCTTGTAGTTAAGGGTTCTGTCCCAGGATCCAAGGGTTCTTATGTATTATTGGAGGCTTAGTTATGCAGTTGTCAGTATACAAGATTGACGGAACAGATTCCGGAAAGAAGATCGAACTGGACGAGAACGTATTCGGTTTAACTCCTAACGACCACGCAATATATCTGGACGTTGTCCAGTATCTCGCTAACCAGCGCCAGGGTACCGCAAAGACCAAGGACCGCAGCGAGGTGGCTTACAGCACCAAGAAGCTCGGACGCCAGAAGGGCGGCGGCGGCGCACGCCACGGCAGCCTCAAGGCCGGTATCTTCGTAGGTGGAGGTAACATCCACGGACCCAAGCCGCGCATCTACAGAACCAAGTTGAACAAGAAGGTAAAGGCTCTCGCACGCTTCTCAGCCCTTTCATACAAGGCACAGGAGAACGCCATCACTTTCGTTGAGCCGTTCACCATGGAAGCTCCCAAGACAAAGGAATTCCAGCAGATCCTCACCAACATCAAGGCTGACGGTCGCAAGGTCCTTTTCGTGCTCCCTCAGAATTCAACCAATATTTTCCTTTCATCCCGCAACCTGCCGGAGGTAAAGGTTATCACCGTTGACGAGATCAACACCTACACCATCATGAACGCCCACTCACTGGTGCTTGTAGACGGTGTACAGGATATCCTCTCCGAGAGAGTTAAGTAGGCCCTTAAAAGATTAAGAAGATGGGAATTATAATTAAGCCAATCGTAACAGAAAAGTTGACGGATCAAGGCGAGAAGTTGAACCGTTATGGATTCATCGTAGACCGCAAGGCCAACAAGATTCAGATCAAGGCCGCTGTGGAGCAGATGTATAACGTGTCTGTTGCAGAAGTAAATACTGCTAACTATCACGGAAAGAAGAAATCCCGTTATACCAAGTCAGGTATTCTCAGGGGACGCATGAATCATTTCAAGAAAGCTTACATTACCCTCGCAGGTGATGATAAGATTGATTTCTATAGCAACATTTAAGGAGGGATTCAACAATGGCAGTAAGAAAATACAAACCGATTACCCCCGGTCAGAGAAACAAAGTGATCAGCACATTCGAGGAGATCACCACGAACAAGCCTCACAAGGCATTGTTGGAGCCCCTTAAGAGAACAGGCGGAAGGAACAATACCGGTCAGATGACCGTCCGCTACATTGGCGGCGGCCACAAGAGAATGTACCGTATCATCGACTTCCTCCGCGATAAGGATGACTGCAGCGCAAAGGTCCTCACCATCGAGTACGACCCTAACCGCAGCGCCCGTATCGCTCTCGTAGAGTATGAGGACGGTGAGAAGAGATATATCATCGCTCCTAACGGACTTAAGGTGGGACAGGTCGTAGCTTCAGGAAAAGGCGTAGCCCCTGAGGTTGGAAATGCCCTCCCTCTTAGTGAAATACCTGTTGGTACACTCGTTCACAACATCGAGCTCCGTCCCGGACAGGGCGCCGCAATGGCCCGCTCAGCCGGTACATTCGCCCAGCTCGCAGCAAGGGAAGGCAACCACGCCGTCCTCCGCCTGCCTTCAGGCGAGACCCGCATGGTTCTCGTTTCCTGCCGCGCCACCGTTGGAACGGTTTCCAACCCGGACCACAACCTGGAGTCTTACGGAAAGGCTGGCCGCAGCCGCTGGCTTGGCCGCCGCCCCCACAACCGTGGTGTTGTAATGAACCCTCACGACCATCCTATGGGAGGTGGTGAAGGACGTGCTTCCGGAGGACATCCTCGTTCACGCAAGGGATTGCCGGCCAAGGGATACAAGACACGTAATCCTAAGGCGTCTTCCAACAAGTTCATCATTGAAAGAAGAAAGAAATAACAGGTTTTAAACTTTAAGATTATGAGTCGTTCATTAAGAAAAGGTCCGTACATCCAGGAAGCCCTGGAGAAGAGAGTTCTTGCTATGAATGATGGTAGCAAGAAAAAAGAGGTGGTAAAGACCTGGTCACGTTCCAGCATGATATCACCTGACTTCATCGGCCATACAATCGCAGTTCATAACGGAAATAAGTTTATTCCTGTTTATGTAACCGAGCAGATGGTAGGTCACAAACTGGGAGAATTCGCTCCTACACGTACATTCAGAGGTCATTCAGGTAACAATAAGAAGTAAGCATTATGGGAAAGCGTAAAAGACTTATGGCCGAAGGTCTCAAGGAGGCTAAGAAGGCACAGGCTATCGCCAAACTGAATGATGTTCCTACTTCTCCCCGCAAGATGCGTCTGGTAGCAGACACCGTGAGGGGTCAGGAAGTTAACCACGCGCTTGATCTTCTGAAATTCTCTAAGAGGAACGCTTCAAGGGATCTTGAGAAAGTACTTCGCAGCGCAATCGCTAACTGGGAAGCCAAGAACCCGGACAAGAACAAAGAACTCGATAACGGTAATGTAATTGTCAAGACCATCATGGTTGACGGCGGCCGCACCCTCAAGAGGATCCGTCCTTGCCCGCAGGGCCGTGCCGGACGCATCCGCAAGCGTTCTAACCACATTACTGTAATCCTTGACGTTAAACCAGCAACAGCAGAGTAAATATGGGACAGAAAACTAATCCTATCAGCAACAGAATCGGTATCACCCGTGGTTGGGACTCTAACTGGTGTGGTGGTAACTACGCAGAGAAGATCGCAGAAGATTACGAAATCCGCAAGTATCTCTACAACCGTCTTGCAAAGGCCAGCCTTTCCAGGATCATCATTGAGAGAACCCTCAAGCTCATAACCGTGACCATTCACGCGGCACGTCCGGGTGTGATCATCGGAAAGGGCGGCACTGAGGTTGACAAACTCAAGGAAGAGCTCAAGAAGGTTACCAAGAAAGACGTGCAGATCAACATTTTCGAGATCAAGAGACCTGAGGTTGACGCACACATCGTAGCAGACAACATCGCCCGTCAGATCGAGGGCCGCGTTTCTTACAGACGCGCCATCAAGATGGCAGTTGCCAACACTATGAGGGTAGGTGCAGAGGGTATCAAGGTTCAGATCAGCGGCCGCGTAGGCGGCGCCGAGATGGCCCGCAGCGAGATGTTCAAAGAGGGAAGGACCCCTCTCCACACATTCCGCGCAGATATCGACTACGCACTTGCAGTGGCCAATACCAAGGTAGGATGCCTCGGAATCAAGGTATGGATTTGCAACGGCGAGCGTTACGGCAAGCAGGACCTCACTCCTAACGCCGGAATGGCAGCCAATGCACAGGGCCCTCAGGGCGGCCGCGCACCTCGTTCAGACCGCGGACCGCGCCGTGGCGGCAACAGCCGTGGCCCACGCCGTGACAATTCCCAGAAGTAATTTTCCTATTGCAGGGAAATTCGTATATTTATACCGGTTTCAGTCAACCCTGAAACCGGTTTTTTATATATGACGGTCAAGGAAAAGATACGGTTGTTTCCGCATCAGCCCGGAGTCTACAGGTACTATGACTCCGAGGGGAACGTCATATATGTGGGCAAGGCAAAGGATCTCCACAAGAGGGTGGCGCAGTACTTTGTGCCGCCGGAGAGGCTGAACACCAAGACGCGCGTGCTGGTATCCAAGATAGCGGACGCGCAGTATTCGGTGGTTGACTCCGAGGCGGACGCGCTGCTGCTGGAGAACAACCTCATAAAGCAGTACAAGCCCAAGTACAACATCCTCCTGAAGGATTCCAAGACCTATCCGTGGATATGCGTGTCGTCAGACACGTACCCGCGCGTGTATATCACCCGCAGGGTGGAGAAAGGCGCGGGGAGGTACTTTGGGCCGTACAGTTCGGCGCTTGCCGCAAGGAACCTGGTGGACTTCTTCCACCATACCTATCTGTTGCGCACCTGCAGGCACAAGATTGACTCCCAGAGCATCCTGATGCGCAAGTACAGGCCGTGCCTGGATTACCAGATAGGACGCTGCAGCGGGCCCTGCATAGGGGCCATATCGCAGCAGGACTATCAGGCCGGGATAGAGGAGATAGTGAACCTCCTGAAAGGCGGGGCAAGCGACATAATCCAGAAGTACAAACAGGAAATGACCGAGGCCGCGGAGGCCCTGGAGTTCGAGCGCGCGCAGCAGTGCAAACTGATGCTGGACGCGCTTCAGAACCATTATTCCAAGTCCATAATAAGTGCGGCCAGGGACCTGAACGTGGATGTCTTCTCCCTGGTTTTCGAGGGCTTCGAGGCCTTTGGAAACTTCTTCCGCGTACGCGGGGGCTCCATCATCCAGTCCCTGAACCTGGGGTTCAAGATGAACATAGAGGAGGAGCAGGCTTCAGTGCTCAGTTCCTTCATAGCGGAGATAGAGTCCAAGTTCGGGGAACTGTCATCGGAAGTGATCGTCCCGTTCATGCCGGACGTGCAGATTGAGGGGGTTTCCTTCAAGATCCCGGCGCGCGGCGACAAGCTGTCCCTGCTGGAACTGAGCGCCAAGAATGCGCGCGAGTTCCAGTTCAACAGCATAAAGCAGCGCGAACGCACCCATCCGGACGAGTTCCGCACCATGGTGCTGGAAGAACTGCGCAAGGCGCTGGGAATGAAGGAGTTGCCCGTACACATGGAGTGCTTTGACAACTCCAATATCCAGGGCACCAACCCCGTGGCGTCCTGCGTCGTCTTCCGCGACGGGGAGCCTTCCAAGAAGGATTACCGCAAGTTCAAGATAAAGACCGTGCTGGGCGCCAACGACTACGCTTCAATGAAGGAAGTGGTGAACAGGCGCTATTCCCGCATGCTTGAGGAAAACCCCGATGACCTGCCCCAGCTGGTGGTCATTGACGGCGGAAAGGGCCAGCTGGACTTCGCTTACCAGGCCCTGGCGGAGCTTGGCCTAACTGACAAGCTCACCGTGATAGGCCTGGCCAAGCGCCTGGAGGAGGTCATCCGCGTGGGAGACCCTTACCCCCTGTTCATCGACCGCAACTCCCAGGCGCTCAAGGTTTTGCAGCGCATCCGCGACGAAGCGCACCGCTTTGGAATCACCTTCCACCGCAGCCTGCGCAGTAAGCAGCAGATCCATTCCGCCCTCACGGAGATAAAGGGCGTTGGAGAGCAGACGGAGAAGCGCCTTCTGATGCACTTCGGGAGCGTGGCGCGCATTGCCGCGGCCAGCGAGGAAGACATCGCGGCGCTGGTGGGCCCTGCGCTTGCGGCAAGGATCAAAGAAACGCTTAACCAGTAGGAAATGGCTTTCAACGAAGATAAATTCAACAAATGGTTCAACGCCTTCATCCTGATAGGGATGACGGTGGCGGTAATTATCACCACCGCAATGAAACTGGGCGTTGCGGAGACCGGCAAGGTGCTGCTCCTGGTATCAGCCTTCGGCTCGCTGATGGGAATTTTGAGTACCGTGCTCTCCGCCAACGGAATAATCTGGACCTTCCTTTTCGGGCTCATAGACGTGGCTATATACGCCGTGGTTTGTTTCATCAGCGGCAAGTACGGCAACGCGGCGCAGCACGCGCTGTACTTTGTACCCATGCAGTTCGTGGGCTTCTGGCAGTGGCGCAAGCGCGGCGCCCACAAATCGGACAAGAAGGTCAAGGCAAGGCGCCTGGACGGACGGCAGTGGCTGATTACCGGCGCGGCCTTCCTTGCCATCTCCGTGGCCGCGTATTTCATACTTGCCCACTTTGACAAGGAGGCCGCGGCCGGCTTCATCAAGACCGCCGTGCTGATGGACGCCCTTGCAATGGTGTGCAATATCTTTGGCCAGTACCTGATGTCCACGGCCTATATGGAGCAGTGGTATTTCTGGATTGGCGTTAACATTTTCTCCGTTATAATGTGGGCCCAGACCCTCAAGGGGGCGTCGGATTCCTATGCCATCATTTACATAATCAAGTATTCCTTCTACCTGGTGAACGCCCTGAACGGCCTCCGGATATGGTATAAACTCAGTAAAGACGGGGAGTTGGAAAAATGATTTTTATTTCTTTACTTTGTAACCTACAAGAGGAATTGTGTATTAAAAACTTAAATATTAAACGTTATGGAGTACGAGGATATCGTAAAAAAAGTTAAAGCTATCATCGTTGACAAATTGGGCGTAGAGGAGTCAGAGGTTACTGAATCCGCCAATTTCACAAACGACCTGGGTGCTGATTCACTTGACACCGTAGAGCTTCTCATGGAATTCGAGAAGGTATTCGGAATCAAGATCCCTGATGAGGAGACCAGCGCAATTGCAACAGTAAAGGATGCAATAGACAAGGTAAAGGAAAAGCTGGAGGCTTAATTCCTTATGATAAGAAAGAGAAACGGCAGGTTGTTGACCTGCCGTTTTCTTTTATTGTTCAGGGACTGAGAATACCAGTTTGAGGGTTGGGACTCGGCCCGTGGAGTTGGTGGGGCCAAGGAACTTGCCCTTGTAGTAGCGGTCCTTGTCTACCATTACGGCTGTGGTGTAAGATACGCCGGTGTCCTCGTTGAGCATCTGGGACATCATGTAGTAGTAATAGTAATTGTTGTAACCGCCGTAGCCATAGCCGCCGTATCCGCCATAGCCTCCATATCCGTAACCGCCATAGCCGCCATACCCTCCGTAACCGTATCCGTTATAGATGTCGTTGTAGTAACTTGAGTACAGCATCTGGTTGTACAGGTCCTTGGTCTCCTGGTCCATCTTCTGGGTCTGGGCCACCACGGTCTCCTTGTACTGGATAAGGAACCAGAGGTCATAGTTGGATATCTTGTCAAGGTCCTTTAGCCTGAGCAGAGACTGTGCGTGGTACGTGAAGTCAGGCGCGTACTGGAACAGGGACATGTTGCGGTCTCCCTGGTCCTGGGTGTTGTCGCTGTAGTCCGTTAGGATGAAGAACTGCAGGGAATCCGCAGTGTAGCGTACTTTTACGCCGGGACTGAGGATGCTGGGGTACTGGTTTATGAAGGTATAGTCTCCCGGATCCTCGAAGGGGAGCACCACGGTGGCCTTGTTGATCACGGCCTCCTTGGGGTCTCCGTAAGGGGAGATGGCGTCGACCATCATCTGCCTGAGCTCCTGCGCCGGAATCATAGGCTTGACGCCGCCGCCGCCCTCGATGGTGAAGTAGTCTCCTGCGGAGCCTATCTTGCCCTCGCTTATCTCAGACTGTCCCGATACGTTCAGGCAGGTCTGGGGGAAGTATCCCATGGTTGAGTTAGTGACCAGGGAATCTATGTCGTAGAAGTCCGCCGCTCCAAAGTAGAACAGGAAGGCGGTATCCTTCTCCACGCCGTTGTACCTGGCCTTGAAACTCAGTTCCGCGAAGCAGGAATTGAGGTAGTTGTCTTCGTAGTCAAGCTGGAGCTCGTACATGTTTATCCTTCCGCCGTTGCCTTCAGGGACGTCGGTCTCCAGGTAGATGCCCGGATACTTGGACAGATAGGTGTCCATGTCCTTGAGGTCTTCCTGCTTTATGTTCATGTACTTCTGGGCGTACTCCGTGCTGAATTCCATGATAAGTTCTGAAACGCCGTTCAGCACCGGGACGCCTTTGGTAATCCTCTTGGAGGAATCGAACTCTACGGTGGAATTTATGTCTGTCTGCTTGTTTATGGGCTTTGTGAGCTCATAGACGTTGAGGTTCTGCAGGATGTGGTTCTGGTTTGGCTCGCTTACGGAAATGGTGTCAAGCATGGTCCTGAGGCGGAAGCGCTTGAGGGTCTGGGAGCCGGGGTCTCCAAAGTCCAGGGTGTCGTAGAAGGGCACCAGCGAGAAGGCCGAAGCCCTTGTGGAGAGGCCGAACTCGTCGTCCCTGACGGCGCCCACGGTGATCCTGGTGGAGGACAGGCCGGAGAGGCTGTCCGGATACGCCATCCGGATGTCCGTGATGGGGACCTCTATGGCGTAGGTCTTATATAACTGGTCCTTTGGAAGGAAGTTGGTACCTATGGAATTGTCAATCTCAACGCAGGCATAAAGGCAGAGCATGGCGGCTGCCAGAAAGGCAATCGGGCGTGCTTTGCGTATAAGATGAAGATTCATTAGTCTATAATTGATTATAAAAGTTGTTGTACTCGTCCACGTAAGTTCCGTTAGCGAGGGCCTGCGGGTCGAACTCCAGGGATGGCAGGGAAAGTTCCTTGCAGAACTGCGCCAGGGCGGGGTCTACGGCGTCGCTTCCATAGATTACGGCATCGGAGTACAAAGCAGCCATTTTAGCAAGATTAATGCCACTGGGCTGCTCCAGGATGGCTATGTCCTCCTTCTTGACGCCGCCGTAGAGTATCTTGTCGGCGAAGTTTGCGCTGAAGTCAGCGTTGGGGATGTCGTCATAGAGGGAGAGGACTATTTTGCTGTTTGAGAATATGGGGTCTTCCCTGTAGGCCTTCTTCAGGTACAGGGGGACTAAGTGCGAGATCCAGCCCTGGCAATGTACTATGTCAGGGGCCCAGCGGAGTTTCTTTACCGTCTCCAGCACGCCGCGTGCGAAGAAGATGGCCCGCTCGTCATTGTCTTCGAAATATTTGCCGTCCGGGTCGCAGTAGGTCTGCTTGCGCTTGAAGTAGTCGTCATTGTCAATGAAGTAGACCTGGATGCGGGCAGCGGAAATGGAAGCCACCTTGATCACAAGCGGCCTGTCAACGTCCCCTATGATGATGTTCATGCCGGAGAGGCGGATTACCTCATGGAGCTGGTTCTTGCGCTCGTTGATGCATCCGTAACGCGGCATGAAGGAACGGATTTCCTTTTTCCGCTCCTGGATCCCCTGGGGAAGATAACGGCCTATTGTGGCGATATCCGTCTGCGGGAGATATGGATATATCTCCGAATTGACGAACAGCACTTTTTTTGCGGTTTCTTCCATATTACGTTAATAAATGTACAGATTCGTACAAAGATAAGAAAAAATTCATAATTTTGCACATTATGACAGGAGGGGAGAACAAAATAATGCGCCGCAGGCTGGCCAACGCCTATCTCTCTGCGGTAATCAGTATCAGCCTGGTACTTCTGTTGGTTGGCGTTGCCAGCATGTTGCTGGTCAACGCGAAAAGCGTCTCCGACTACTTCAAGGAACACATGCAGATATCCGTCCTGCTCAAGCAGGAGGTGGAGGACGACGAGGCTCTTGCCTTCCAGGCGGAACTGGACTCCATGGAGTTCATCCACAGCACCCGCTTCGTCTCCCGCGAGGAAGGAACGGAGGAGATGAAGGAGATGCTGGGAGAGGATTTCCTGAGCGTTTTCGAGACTTCGCCCGTGCCGTCCTCGCTGGAACTCACGCTGGAGGCGGAGTACGTGGAGTCCGACAGCCTTGACATGGTCAAGGCGCGGCTCCTGGAGTCTCCGCTCGTGGACGAGGTGGACTACCAGCAGTCCCTGGTGGAATCCCTCAACGAGAACATAGGCAAGATATCCCTGCTGCTGGGCATCTTCATAGTCCTGCTGCTGTTCATCTCCTTCGTGCTCATAAACAACACCGTGCGCCTCAACGTCTTCGCGCGCAGGTTCACTATCCACACAATGAAGATGGTGGGGGCCACGCGCTCCTTCATCCGCTCGCCATTCATGGTGCAGGCGGTGTTCCAGGGCCTCTTCGCGGCTTTCCTGGCCATCCTGCTCCTGCTGGTGGCGCTGTTCTTCGTGCGCAGGAGCTTCGAGCAGCTGTTCAGCATATTCCAGCTGAAGCTGTTGCTGCTGGTCATTGGAATTGTGATAGTGTCCGGCGTGGTGATATGCGTCGTGAGCACCTATTTTGTAGTGAACAAGCTTGTATCCCTCAAGAGGGGAGAACTTTATTATTAGAATTATGGCCGACAACGGTAAAATGGCTATGACACCCAAGGGCCTCAAGCTCCTCATCGCGGGGACCCTTGTGATAATCCTTGGCCTCATCCTCCTTTCAGGAGGCGGCAGCAAGGACCCCCAGGTATTCAATTACGCGATGTTCGACTTCCGCCGTCTGGTGGCTGCACCCCTGGTGATAATCGCCGGGATAGTGATTGAAGTCATCGCAATAATGGGACTTCCCCGTTTCAAGAAGAAGAAATAATGAACTGGTGGCAGGCTTTGATAATGGGCTTGGTGCAGGGATTGACTGAATTCCTGCCGGTAAGCAGCAGCGGACATCTGGTGATATTCCGCGAACTCCTTGGCGTTGAGGCGCCAAGCGACCTTACTTTTGAGATAACCGTACACGCCGCAACGGCGCTGGCAACCATAGTGGTATTCCGCAAGCGGATCCTGGAACTCCTCCAGGGCCTTTTCAAGTTCAAGTACAATGAGGAGACGGACTACATTGCCAAACTGGTGGTATCCATGATACCGGTGGCAATAGTGGGCTTCTTCTTCAAGGACAAGGTGGAGGAACTGTTCAGTTCCCTGCTGGTTGTGGGATGCGCCCTGCTGGTCACCGCGCTGCTACTGTATTTTTCCGACAAGGCAAAGGCCAGGAAGCAGGACAGGGAGGTCACCTTCGGGCAGGCCCTGATAATGGGCCTTGGCCAGGCGGTGGCCGTGATCCCCGGGCTTTCGCGCTCCGGCACCACCATATCGGCAGGATTGCTCAGCGGAGCATCGCGCAACAAAGTTGCGGAGTTCTCCTTCCTGATGGTGCTGGTGCCCATCCTGGGCGAAGCCTTCCTGGACCTGGTTGGCGGCGACATGGCGGCCTCTTCGATATCCGCGGCGCCGCTCCTGCTGGGCTTCGCGGCCGCGTTCATCAGCGGCCTGTTCGCCTGCAAGGCGATGGTAGCGCTGGTGAAGAAGGCCGGGCTCAGGTGGTTCGCACTGTACTGCGCCGTGGTGGGAGCAATCGTCATAATATGCTCGCTTGTATAGCATGGAAGAAAGGAACCTGACATACTTCGTGGCCGACGTCCACCTGGGATCCAATCCCGCCTCCGCGGCGGAGAAGGAGGCCCGCTTCGTCAGCTTCCTGCGCTCCATTCCGCCGCAGCGGACATCCGCCCTGTACATGCTGGGCGACATCTGGGATTTCTGGTACGAATACAGGGACGTGGTGCCCAAGGGATCCGCCCGCGTCTTCGCGGCCCTGCAGGACCTGATGGACGCCGGCGTCAAGGTGAACTTCATAAGGGGCAACCACGACGTCTGGACCTACCATTATCTCCAGGACATGGGGATCAACGTGATGAACCAGGTCCAGGAAGTGACACTTGGCGATGCCGTGTTCTGCATAGGCCACGGCGACGGCCTTGGCCCCGGAATGCGCAAGTACAACGCAATGCGGTCGCTCTTCTACAACCGCGTTGCCCAGGTCCTCTTCAGCACCCTGCATCCCTGGTTCGCGTACCGCATAGGCCGCAGCTGGTCAGCCAGCAGGCAGAAGAAGCACGTGGCCCCGTATAAGTGGAGCGGAGAGGATGAATCCCTTTATAAGTTCGCCTGCGGATACGAGAAGGAGCACAAGGTGGATTACTTTGTGTTCGGCCACTATCATAGCCAGGTGGATATGAAAACACCGGGCGGGGCCCGGTTCATAGTGCTTAAGGACTGGAAGGAAGAATCCCCTTACCTGTACTTCGACGGCAAGTCCTTGTGCTCCGGCCATTCCAGGAATATGGAGTAGTACAGGTTGTCAAACTGCCCCTCTTCCCATATCTGCACCAGTTGTTCCGTGTTCTTGTCCTCCCCGGAAGGGTCATACCTGTTCTTCAGGTTCTGGTTGAACAGCTTTGCCACGCCCTGCCAGAAACCCGCGGCAATGCCGCTGCGGTAATCCTTGATGATTGAGTAGGACGTCTTGCCAATTTCCCTGTCGATGAGCCTCACCAGCAGCTGGCCCTGTGAGATGGACATTCCCCTGATAGACTTTTCGAAGTCCTTGAGGAGCTGCTTCTGCACCTTGGCCAGATACTTCTCCTTCTGGACGCGGTTCATGTTCTTGAATTCGATCTCTGAATCCACGGTGGTGATGAGCTCGCTGCCCAGCTTGGCGTAGGGATATACCTTGTTGAAGTTGTATACTAACTTGTAGTACTGGCGCCACTCCTTTGTGGTCATGTCCTGCCTGCGCGGCCACACGTGGGCCGCGGGCAACTGGTCCACAAAGAGAGTGTCCCCGTTCACTATCTGGTAACGGAGGAGTTCTCCCTGCGGAGGCTCGGGAACGTCGTCATGATGGTTCTGGGCCCGGAGGGTGGCGGCCGGCATCAGGACGGCCAGGAAAAGCAGTAACGCAAGCCTTTTCATACGGGGCAAATTTACGCAAATTTTTTGCCATACGAACACCCTGTTTTTTGCTTGTCGAAAATGCACGGAAAAATTTTTCAACAAAATACGTAAGTGATTGAAATTTCAAGGAGTTAACCTTTAAAACTCCGTGTCTAAAATATGCGATTTTTTTGCAAAATATATTTGCATTTCAATATTTTTTTCTAACTTTGCAGTCCCAAAAATGTGCCTATAATAGTGTAAATCATTGATTTACAGCACATTAGAAAGAAAATGTATTTTTTAATAGTTATAAACAATGTTACAGCCTAAAAAAACAAAGTTCAGAAGGGAACAGAAAGGACGCATGAAGGGCAACGCCCAGAGAGGCAACCAGCTCGCATTCGGATCCTTCGGACTCAAGACTCTTGAGAATTGCTGGCTTACAGCACAGCAGATTGAAGCTGCCCGTCAGGCTATCTCACGCCGCATGAACCGTGAGGGCCAGATCTGGATCAGAGTCTTCCCTGTCAAGCCTGTTACCAAGAAACCTCTTGATACCCGTATGGGAAAGGGTAAGGGCGATCCTTACGGATACGTAGCCCCTATTACCCCGGGTCGTATTCTTTTCGAGGCTGAGGGCGTTTCCCTCGAGACTGCAAAGGAGGCAATGCGCCTTGCAGCCAACAAGCTTCCTGTAGACACCAAGTTCGTGGTACGCAGGGATTATGTAGAATAATTTAATGGAGAAGTAAAATGAAAGTTTCAGAAGTACGCGAAATGTCGGTAGCCGATCTGCGCGACCGTATTGAGATTGAAAAGGCAAATCTCGATTCAATGAAGATCAATCACGCAATCTCTCCATTAGAGGATACGTCTAAGTTTAAGAAGACCAGACAGGATATCGCTCGTATGATCACTATCCTCGCTGAGAAAGAAAAACAGAACTAAATCAAGCAAGTCCTATGGAAAGAAATCTTCGTAAGGAAAGAGTAGGAGTAGTGGTCAGCAGCAAGATGGACAAGACCATCGTTGTTGCCGTTGAGATTAAAGAGAAACATCCTTTGTACGGCAAGTTCGTCAAGAAGACCACAAAGTTCGTCGCCCAGGACGAGAAGAACGAGTGCGGAGAAGGTGATACCGTCCGCATCATGGAGACCCGCCCCCTGAGCAAGACCAAGAACTGGAGATTAGTAGAAATCGTAGAAAAAGCTAAGTAGTATGATACAGCAGGAAACACGTTTACAGGTTGCCGACAACAGCGGTGCAAAGGAAGTCCTCTGCATCCGCGTACTTGGCGGTACACACCATCGTTACGCTACAGTAGGCGATAAGATCGTCGTATCCGTAAAGAGTGCCATCTCCGGCGGCGACGCCAAGAAGGGTACCGTATCAAAGGCTGTAGTGGTTCGCACCAAGAAAGAGATCCGCAGGCCGGATGGTTCTTACATCCGCTTCGATGATAACGCCTGTGTTCTTCTGAACAACGCGGAGGAACTCAGGGGCACACGTATCTTTGGCCCCGTAGCCAGAGAGCTCCGTGAGAATTACATGAAAATCGTTTCACTGGCACCGGAGGTCCTTTAATATTTGAGAGCTATGAAGAAATTACATATCAAGAAAGGCGACACCGTGTATGTAAATGCCGGTAACGACAAAGGAAAGACCGGAAAGGTCCTTTCAGTAGACCCTTCAAAAGATCGCGCTATCGTTGAGGGTATCAACATGGTTAGCAAGCATACCAAGCCCAACGCACAGAACCCTCAGGGTGGAATCATCAAGCAGGAGGCCGGTATCCACGTTTCTAACCTTCAGCTTATTGACCCGCAGAGCGGAAAGCCCACAAGGGTAGGCCACAAGGTTGTGGACGGAAAGAAGATCCGCTATGCCAAGAAATCAGGAGAGGAGATCAAGTAATTATGAATAAGCAAGCAACATATGTTCCTTCTCTTAAGAAGGTCTATAATGAGGAGATAGTAAAGTCCCTCATGGAGAAATTCTCTTATTCTTCCGTAATGGAAGTTCCAAGGCTCGTGAAGATCTCCATCAACGAGGGCGTTGGAGCAGGTACCCAGGACAAGAAGATCGCCGAGGAGGCAGCCGCAGAGCTTTCCCTCATCGCCGGACAGAAGGCAGTCCTCACCTCTTCACGCAAGGATATTTCCAACTTCAAGCTCCGTAAGGGAATGCCTATCGGAACAAAGGTTACCCTCCGCGACGTCAAGATGTATGAGTTCCTTGAGAGGCTCATCCGCGTCACCCTCCCGCGTATCCGTGACTTCAACGGTATCGCCGAGAAGATGGACGGACAGGGCAACTACACCCTTGGAATCAAGGAGCAGATCATCTTCCCCGAGATTGACATCGACAAGAACCCCCGTATCCACGGAATGGAGATCACATTCGTAACAACGGCCAAAACCGACGAGGAAGCCCACGCGCTTCTTGCTGCATTCGGTCTGCCTTTCAAGAAACATAACAACAAGTAAGAGATATGGCTAAAGAATCAATGAAAGCACGCGAAGTAAAACGCGCGAAATTAGTTGCTAAGTATGCCGAGAAAAGAAAGGCGCTCAAAGAGGCTGGAGACTGGGCTGCTCTTGACAAGCTCCCCAAGAACTCTTCTCCGGTACGCCTTCATAACCGTTGCTCCCTCACCGGACGTCCAAAGGGTTACATGCGCGCCTTCGGGCTCAGCCGTATCCAGTTCCGCGAGATGGCCAGCAATGGCCTCATCCCGGGCGTAAAAAAGGCAAGTTGGTAAAAAATTAAAAGTAATAATAATATGACTGATCCTATTGCAGACTATTTGACCAGGATTCGCAATGCTTACCTCGCAGGTAACAAGGTTGTGGAAATGCCTTCTTCCAAGATGAAGGAGTCCCTCACCAAGATCCTGTGCGAAAAGGGCTACATCCTCAGCTACAAGGTGGTTGAGGCCGTCCCTCAGAATTCCCTCAAAATCGCTCTGAAGTATCATCCTCAGACCAAGATGCCTGCTATCAAGAAGATAGAGAGAGTATCTACCCCCGGATTGAGGCAGTATACAGATGTCAAGGACATGCCTAGAGTACTCAACGGACTCGGAATCGCCATCCTTTCTACATCCAAGGGCGTCATCACCGACAAAGAGGCAAAGGAACTCAACGTTGGCGGTGAAGTGATTTGCTATGTATATTAATATTTAAAAGAATTTATAATGTCAAGAATTGGTAAATTACCTGTAAACCTTCCGGCCGGCGTATCCGTAGAGATGCTCGACGGCAACGTTCTGAAGGTTAAAGGCCCGAAAGGCACCCTGACACAGAAGGTAGATCCGGACATCAAGGTGGATATTGAGGGAGGCGAGATAAAGTTCACCCGCCCTACCGACCTTCCGCGCCATCGCTCTATGCACGGTCTTTACCGCGCATTGGTAAACAATATGGTGACCGGAGTCTCCAGTGGTTTTGAGATCACTCAGGAGCTGGTGGGCGTTGGTTACCGCGTTGAGGCTCAGGGACAGCTCCTGACCTTCAACCTTGGTTATTCTCACACTATTCAGATGATGCTTCCTGCCGAGGTTACCGCAGAGGTTCCCCAGGTTAAGAAGGGAGAGGCTCCCAAGCTTATCCTCCGCAGCTGTGACAAGCAGCTCGTAGGGCAGATAGCAGCTAAGATTCGTTCGTTCCGCAAGCCTGAACCTTATAAGGGCAAGGGTATTAAATTCGCTGGTGAGCAGCTTCGCCGCAAGGCTGGTAAGACTGCAGCCGCTAAATAATAGGAGATTGAGTTATGGCATTGAGTAGAATTGAAAGAAGAAAAAGAATTCATTACCGTATACGCAAGCACGTTAGCGGAACAGCAGAAAGGCCTAGGATGGTAGTCTTCAGAAGCAACAAGCAGATCTACGTCCAGGTTATCGACGACCTGCAGGGCAAGACCCTCGCAGCCGCGTCATCTATCGACAAGGAACTTGCAGCACAGTGCAAGGGCAAGACCGGAATCGAGACCTCAGCAATTGTCGGAAAGGCAATCGCAGAGCGCGCTCAGGCCAAGGGAATCAACGCAGTCGCTTTCGACCGCGGAGGATACCTTTTCCACGGCAGGGTTAAAAGTTTGGCAGATGCTGCCCGTGAAGGCGGCCTCGAATTCTAATAATTGAGACTATGGCAAATACAAATGTTAAAAGAGTAAAGACCTCTGATCTTGAATTGAAAGACAGACTGGTTGCCATCCAGAGAGTAACCAAGGTTACCAAAGGAGGCCGTCACTTCCGCTTCGCAGCTATCGTAGTGGTAGGAGACGAGAACGGCGTTGTAGGTTATGGTCTTGGTAAGGCTAATGAGGTTACCGCCGCTATCGCCAAGGGAGTTGAGGATGCAAAGAAGAATCTTGTAAAGATCCCTATCATCAACACAACCATCCCTCACGAGCAGGAGTCCAAGTTCGGCGGTTCCAAGGTGTTCATGAAGCCTGCGGCCCCTGGTACCGGTGTAAAGGCCGGTGGTGCCATGCGCGCAGTGTTCGAGTCTGCCGGAATCCAGAACGTACTTGCTAAGTCCAAGGGCTCATCCAACCCTCACAACCTTGTAAAGGCCACCATCACGGCTCTTACCGAGATGCGCGACGCTTACACCGTTGCAGGTTTGCGCGGAGTTCCTATGAATAAAGTATTTAACGGATAGGAGGACTTGAAATGAGCAAACTTAGAATTACCCAGATTATAAGCAAGAACGGAGAGACCAAGCGCCAGATCGCTAATCTTCGCGCCCTTGGCATCCGTAAGATGAACCAGACAGTTGAGGTTGAGAAGACTCCTATCACAATGGGACAGGTAGCCAAGATCGCCCATCTTGTCAAAGTAGAAGAAATTAACTAGGAGGACTGACACATGAAACTTGAGAATCTTAAACCAGCAAAGGGTGCGACCAAGGCATCCAAGCGCGTAGGCCGCGGAGAAGGCTCCGGACACGGTGGAACAGCCACCCGTGGTATGAACGGTGCCAAGTCACGTTCAGGCTATTCACACAAGATCGGTTTCGAGGGTGGCCAGATGCCTATCCAGCGCCGTCTTCCTAAGTTCGGCTTCAAGAACCCTACAAGGGTAGAGTACAAGCCGGTTAATCTTTCCGTAATCAACGCCCTGGCAGTTGAGGCAGATCTCACAGAGGTTACAATCGACGATCTGTTCACCGCAGGACTCATTTCCAAGAACGAGATCGTAAAGGTCCTTGGAAAGGGAGAGATTACAAAAGCAGTTAACGTAGTTGCAAACGCATTCTCAAAGTCAGCCACCGAGAAGATCCAGGCTGCAGGAGGAACCGCAACTGTAATAGAATAAAGCGGCATGAAGAAATTAATTGAGACAATCAAGAATATCTTCAAGATTGAGGAGTTGCGCAAGAGGATCGTCTACACCGTTCTCCTGATACTGGTGTACCGTCTGGGATGCTTCGTAGTTCTCCCGGGCATTGACGCTACCATGCTCGCAAACCTTAAGAGCAGCACTCAGAGCGGCCTTGTAGGCCTCCTGAACATGTTCTCAGGTGGTGCGTTCGGAAACGCCTCTATCTTTGCGCTGGGTGTGATGCCTTACATTTCCGCATCCATCGTAATCCAGCTCCTTGGAGTTTTCGTTCCTTACTTCCGTAAACTTCAGATGGAAGGACAGAGCGGAATCAAGAAGATGAATCAGCTTACCAGGTACCTGACTATCCTGATTCTCTGCATCCAGGGTCCCGCTTATATGGCCTCAATCCACAGCCAGATTCCTGGAGCGGCTTTCGTGGCCACCACCCAGCTTGGCTGGAGCAACTTCATGTTCAACATTGTTTCCACCCTCATCCTTATGGCTGGTTCAATGTTCGTGATGTGGCTCGGTGAGCGCATTACAGACCGCGGTATCGGCAACGGTATCTCCCTGATCATCATGATCGGTATCGTAGCCCGCTTCCCTTACGCCATCGCGGCTGAGGTCAGTGAGAAACTCGCGACTACCAACGGAGGATTCCTCCTCCTTATCGTAGAATTCATCATCTGGTTCTTCGTCCTGGTGGCAGCCATCATGCTGGTACAGGGCGTGAGAAGGGTTCCTGTTCAGTATGCCAAGAGGATCGTGGGCAACAGGCAGTACGGCGGTGTCCGCCAGTACATCCCTCTGAAAATCAACGCCGCAGGCGTTATGCCTATCATCTTTGCGCAGGCATTGATGCTCCTCCCTATGCTGTTCGGACGCTTCGACGCAACCAGGGGAATCGCGGCGGCATTGAGCAATTATACCGGATTCTGGTATAATTTCACCTTTGCCATCATGGTTATAATCTTCACATATTTCTATACTGCCGTTACCGTAAATCCTACAATGATGGCAGAGGAAATGAAGAAGAACGGAGGCTTTATCCCGGGAGTGAAACCCGGAAAGAAGACCGTAGAGTACCTGGATTCAATCATGTCCAAGGTAACTCTTCCGGGATCAATCTTCCTGGCACTCATTTCTATCCTCCCCGCATTCGCAATGTTGCTGGGAGTCAACAACCAGTTCGCAAGCTTCTTCGGCGGTACTTCACTGCTGATCCTTGTGGGAGTTGTTCTGGATACCCTCCAGCAGATAGAAGGTTATTTGCTGATGCGTCACTATGACGGCCTCATGAAGACCGGCCGTCTTACCGGACGCTCAGGAATGTAATTGACATAATGACAAGGTAAAGATGGTTGAGCCTAAAACAGAGGAAGAGATAGCGCTTTTGCGTGAGAATGCCATCCTGGTCTCTAAGACCTTGGCGGAAGTCGGTAAGGCAGTTGCCCCTGGTGTGACAACTAAAGAGTTGAATAGGGTAGCTGAGACTTTTATCCGCGACAATGGCGCCGTACCAAGCTTCCTCGGTTTCGAAGGCTTCCCTGCAGCGATCTGTACCTCGGTGAACGATGTGGTGGTCCACGGATTTCCGTCAGACTACGTCCTCAAGGAGGGCGACATCGTCACCGCAGATATAGGTACGTTATACAAGGGGTACAACGGTGATTCCGCCTACACCTTCCCGGTTGGGGAGATCGACGCGAACACACGCAAGCTCCTTGATGTGACCAAGGCTTCGCTCTATAAAGGAATCGAGGCCGCTGTGGAAGGGAATAGGGTTGGAGATATAGGACACGCGGTGCAAACGTACGTGGAGTCGTTCGGGTTCTCCGTGGTTCGCGAATTGGAGGGCCATGGAATTGGAAAGGGAATGCACGAAAACCCCGGAGTTCCAAACTACGGAAAGAGGGGCAAGGGCATGAAACTGACCAGCGGAATGACTATCTGTATTGAGCCTATGGTAAATGCCGGGAACAAGAGTGTATATCTGGCCAGGAACGGCTGGGAGGTGCACACTTCGGACCGCAGGAACGCTGCTCACTACGAACTTACGGTTGTTGTCCGAAAAGGCCATGCCGAACAACTGTCAACCTTCGATTATATCGAGAAAGATGGTAAGATTAAATTTTAAGTGTAAATTTTAATTATTTATTAATGTCAAAACAAGTAGCAATAGAACAAGATGGAAAAGTCATTGAGACTCTTCCTAACGCGATGTTCAAAGTAGAGCTGGAAAACGGACACGTACTGCTCTGCAACATTTCAGGCAAGATGAGAATGAACTTTATCCATATCCTCCTTGGAGACAGAGTTAAAGTTGAAATTTCACCGTACGATTTAACCAAAGGCAGAATATCTTTCAGATACAAATAAAAAATTCAGCAATATGAAAGTCAAGACATCCATCAAAAAGCGCAGCGAAGATTGCAAGATCGTTAGACGTAAGGGCCGCCTTTATGTCATCTGCAAGAAGAACCCCAAGTTCAAGATGCGTCAGGGATAATATTCAGTTGTATAACAAATTAAGTTAAGTATAAATTATGGCAAGAATAGCCGGTGTTGATTTACCGAACAACAAAAGAGGAGAAATAGGTCTTACCTATATCTTCGGAATCGGTCGCAGTTCTGCTCAGAGGATCCTGGACGCATGCGGTATTGACCGCTCCATCAAGGTTGGTGACTGGAACGATACCCAGATCGCAGCCATCCGTGCAGAGGTTGGAAACAACTATCTGATCGAGGGTGAGCTCCGTTCTACCGTCCAGATGAACATCAAGCGTCTCATGGACATCGGATGCTACAGGGGAATCCGTCATCGTATCGGCCTCCCTGTCCGCGGACAGAGCACCAAGAACAACGCCCGTACACGTAAGGGTAGGAAGAAGACTGTTGCCAACAAGAAGAAGGCAACCAAGTAAAAATTGATGAATTATGGCAAAAAAAGCAACAACAAGTAAGAGAGTTGTCAAGGTTGACGCTTATGGCGAGGCCCATATTTCATCAACCTTCAACAACGTTATCGTGTCCCTCACAAACTCACAGGGACAGGTTATCAGTTGGTCTTCAGCTGGTAAGTGCGGCTTCAGGGGTTCCAAGAAGAACACTCCGTACGCAGCGCAGATGGCAGCAGAGGATGCTTCCAAGACCGCATATGATGCAGGTCTCCGCAAAGTAAAGGCTTATGTAAAGGGTCCGGGTGCAGGCCGCGAGTCCGCAATCAGAACCATCAACAATGCAGGCATCATCGTAACCGAGATCATCGACGTTACCCCTATGCCTCATAACGGATGCAGACCAAAAGGCCGTCGTAAAGTTTAACCTTAAAAAGAAGAAATTACTATGGCAAGATATACTGGTCCTAGCACTAAGATCGCGCGTAAGTTCGGCGAGCCCATTTATGGAGCCGACAAGGATTTCGAGAAGAGAAACTATCCTCCGGGACAGCACGGACTGTCCGGAAAGCGCAAGAAACAGAAGGATTACGGAATCCAGCTCAAAGAGAAGCAGAAAGTTAAATACATGTACGGTGTTCTGGAGCGTCAGTTCCGCAACACATACGACAAGGCTACCCGCATGGCCGGACAGAAGGGAGAGAACCTCATTTTCCTCCTCGAGTCCCGTCTTGACAACGTGGTTTACCGTCTTGGAATCGCTCCTTCAAGGGCTGCTGCACGTCAGCTTGTTTCCCATCACCACATCACTCTCAACGGTAACGTATGCAGCATTCCGTCCGCACAGGTTAAGCCTGGCGACTATGTAGCTGTAAGGGAGAAGGACAAGAGCATGGAGGTTATCCTGAACAGCGTGGCCAACGCATCCAAGTATGCATGGCTCGAGTTCGACTCAAAGGCCCTCTGTGGAAAGTTCCTCAACATGCCTACCCGCGAAGAGATACCTGAGAATATCAACGAGCAGCTTATCGTCGACCTTTATTCCAAGTAACAGTTAACACCAAAACAAAAGTAATATGGCAATCTTAGCATTTCAGAAACCGGATAAGGTGATAATGCTTGAAGCAACCGATACCTACGGCCGTTTCGAGTTCAGGCCCCTTGAGCCTGGCTACGGACAGACCATCGGCAACGCGCTGCGCAGGATATTATTGGCTTCTCTGGAAGGCTTTGCTATCTCTCAGATCAAGATTTCCGGCGTGGACCAGGAGTTCGCGACTATTCCGGGAGTCATCGAGGGCATGCAGGACATCATCCTCAACCTTAAGAAAGTAAGGCTCAAGAGGATGGTCGAGACAGCCGAGGGTGAGACAGCAAACATCGTAATTAGCGGCAAGCAGGAGTTTACCGCAGAGGATATTTCCAAGGGATTGTCTTCTTTTAAGGTGTTGAATCCACAGCAGCACATCTGCACCCTTGAGCCTTCAGTACGTCTTGAGATCGCACTGGAGATCACCAAGGGACGCGGATTTGTTCCCGCAGAGGAACTCAGGGACGAGAACGCGGCCATCGGCACAATTGCCGTTGACGCAATCTACACCCCTATCCGCAAGGTGAACTGGACAGTGGAAAACTGGCGTGTTGAACAGAAGACCGACTATGAGAAGCTGAACATAGAGATCGAGACCGACGGTTCCGTATCTCCTAGCTCCGCTCTTCAGGATGCGGCAAACATCCTTATCTATCACTTCAAACTCTTCACAGACGACAAGAAACTCTCGCTGGAGAACGCCACCGAGGTTGAGTCCAAGGAGCTTGACGAAGAGGCCCTCCGCATGAGGCACCTCCTCCTCACCAAGCTTTCAGACATGGGACTCTCCGTAAGGGCATTCAACTGCCTCAAGGCTGCCGACATCGACACCTTCGCAGACCTGGTTTCCTACTCAAGGAGCGAACTCATGAAGTTCCGCAACTTTGGAAGGAAGTCCCTCAACGAGATCGACGTGCTTGTAGAGAAGCTGAAGCTCTCCTTTGGTATGGATGTTACCAAGTATAATATTGAACCTAAGAAAAAGACCGTTGTATAATGAGACATAACAAAGCAATAAACCATCTTGGACGTCAGAGCGGACACCGCAAGGCCCTTCTTGCAAACATGGCCTCTTCCCTTATCCTCAATAAGAGAATCGTTACCACAACTGCAAAGGCAAAGGCCCTGAAGATGTATGTTGAGCCTCTCATCACCAAGTCCAAAGAGGATACCACACATTCTCGCCGCGTCGTTTTCAGTTACCTGAAAGACAAGAACGCTGTATCCGAGCTTTTCCGTACCGTAGCGCCTAAGATCGCTAACCGTCCGGGAGGATACTGCCGCGTACTTCACCTTGGCTTCCGCCAGGGCGACGCCGCTGACACTTCACTCATCGAGCTTGTAGACTTCAACGAGGCAGCTCTCGCAGCCGAGACCAAGAAAGAGGCGAAGAAGAGCACCCGCCGCGGCGGAGCCAAGAAGGCGGCAGCTCAGGCTGAGCCTGCAGCACCGGCTGAGGAGGAGAAGGCAGAATAAGACTTTTACTCTATAAATTAAGAGGGCGCCTTTTGACGCCCTCTTTTTTTTAGTTATATTTGTTTTGGATGAAAAGGGTAACGATCAAGGATGTGGCAAAGGAAGCCGGCGTTTCAATAACGCTGGTGTCTTTCGTGATGAACGCCAAGATGCGCGAAGACGGGCGGCTTGACTGCCCGGTGAGCGCGGAGACGGCGGAGAAGGTGCTGGAAGTGGCAAAGAGGTTGGGCTACAAGCGCAACCCTGCAGCCGCTTCGCTCCGCAGCGGCCGCACCAACACAATAGCCGTTATCCCCACCGACATCTCCAACAAGTTCTTCGCCGGGCTGGCCCGGTATATAGAGGACAGGTCCAACCTGTACGGATATACGGTCCTCTTTGGCAGTTCGGACGAGAACGCCGCCAAGCTGGACGCCGTGATGGACGCCGTGCTGGCGTATAACGTGGATGGCATAATCGTAGCCCCGGTAGCGGGCGGAGAGAAAGCCATCCGCAAGGCCACGGACCTGGGCGTCCCGGTAGTCCTCCTGGACAGGGACATCGAAGGGCTGGAAGGCGTCGGAAAAGTCATCCTGGACGACCGGGAAGCCGGCCGTATGGCCACCGAAGGCTTCATCCGCAACGGCTTCAAGAAGATAGAGATGATTTCCTACACCCTGGCAATCTCCTCCTTGAAGGAAAGGGAAGAGGGCTACTCCCAGACCATGGACGCCAACGGGCTTTCGGAATTCCGCAAAGTTCACCACACCACCTACGAGACAGTTGACACAGACATAGAAATAATCATTGAAGACATGGTCTCCAGGGGCGTGGAAGCCATTTTCCTGCCCACATACTCCCTGTCCGCCGCCGCCTTGATGTTCATCAAGAAGCGCGGCCTGCGCGTTCCTCAGGACCTTGCCGTAGTGGGCTTCGACCGCAGCCAGATCTACCGTCTGTTCTCCACCTCCGTCGCCCACATCCTACAGCCCCAGAAGGAATTCGGCGAGAACGCCGTGGACATCCTCCACGACATGATCGAAAACAAATCCGCCGCCCGCTCCATCATCCTCAAGCCTACCCTCGTCCCCGGCGGCTCCATCCTGAAAGACTAATTCCGCTCTGCCCTCATTAAACGTGTGGCGGGTAAAGGGTTGTAAATCAGCGAAATTGTTCCTTGGATACTCCGCATTTTGGGGAGTATCATGGATGTTATCTGATTGAAAATCAAGAAGGTACGTACCACTTGAAAATAAACGTTTAATTTCAAGTGAGGGTGGACAATGGTGATTTTATAGTGATATCTTTGTCTTGTAATCAAAGTGGGAAAGAATTATGAGTCAGGATTACAGGACATATCACGAGGGTAGTACGCATCATGTGTTTTGCAAGGCAATCGGCGGAAACATCATATTTTATTCTGTCCAGGACTGCATTTTTTATATAACCCTCTATTATCATCTTGCAAGGAAGTATGGAATAATCACCAGGGCGTTCAGTATAATGCCCAATCATATCCATTCCAACGAACAGGCCCCTTCCCGGAAAGCGTTTGTCGATTTCCACAGGGACCTTAACAGAGAGTTTACCATGACTTATAATGCTGAGCATAAAAGGTTGGGAAAAAGATTCGTGAGAATATCGCATATATAGTCAACAATGCAGTGGCCGGGAATCTGGCCGATGACCTGGACGAATATAGATGGAATCTGATGGCGTACAGGAATACCAGTTATCCTTTTTCTTCGAAGATTGCTCTGAACAAAGCTTCGAACAGGCTCCGCAGATCGGTGAAAATGTTAAAGTATTATTACTCCTGTGGGTTGCCTTTGACTTATGACAGACAAAGAGTGCTGTTCAAGAATCTTTCTTCTGAGGAGGCGGGCCAGTTGACAGATCTTATTATTTCCATTCATAATTGTCTGGATTATAAGGCGATAGGAAGATTGTACAACGGCGACGTGGAGAATGCTGCGTTGTCGGCCAGGACAAATAATGGAAGTGAGCATGACATTCCGGATGACTATGAAGATTACAGTGATTATACCGCCATGATGAGAATTGCCCGGGATAATGGCGTGGATTTGAAAACCTGCAACTTTGAGACAATGACTTCCAAGGAGTTGAAGAAATTGTCTGACATATTCAGATATTCCGGTTTTTCTAATAAGCAAATACGGAAGTTCCTTCATTTGGGCAGCGGCAAGAATCTTGCAGGCAAATAGAGAAAATGCCTTTTACTATGAAACGATATATCATACTTATTGCGGCGGTCCTTGTTACTGCCGTTTCTTGTACTACTCCAAGATACATATCCAATTTACCTCAGTTGCAGGATGAGTGGGTTGGCCGGTCACATGCGGAAATAGTCCGTGAATTCGGTGCTCCTACCCGTGAGGTTTCAGATGGCGCTGACGGTCAGATCCTGGTTTACGAAACATTCTATACAACCCATAGTACCGATGAGTTCATGGGAGATTTCACCACGACCGTAGAGGAACACCGGGACTACAAGGAATTCTATCTGGATCCTGACGGAACCTGTTATCATGTCCGAAGCAACGAAATCGTTCCCCAGGGCCGCGTGTTAAACTTTTTTGCAACAGGCTGGGGCTTCGTATCCATAGCGATAATCATGGCCGGTCTGTCCATGGCCCTCTGACCCTTCATCCCCTAGAGACTGTCTTTCAGACCTTTTTAGTTGCGGAAACCCAGTTCCTACTGATGTTCCGCAACTTTTTTTTGTGGAGGGTGGAAAATGGGGTGGAAAGAAGGTGGAGGGTAAGGGGTTGATAGTCAGGGAGATAATATGTGAGATACTCCCGGTTTTGGGGAATATCGGGATTGTTATTCTATTGAGGGTTAGGTAGTTAGGCGCCACTGGTCACTTGCCGGATTTTTGAGGAGAGGTGTCTTGAGGAAGGAATTGAGAAGGAGAGGAAGGGGTACGGAGGGGGGGGGAAGTGGTTGTGGGATGGGAAATTATGAGTAAATTTGCAGTCTATGATTTGCGTATCGATACAGAAGAAGGGGCTGGAGGAGATATTCGAGGTGATGGAGAGGCCGGAGGTGGAGATGGCGGAGATCCGTCTGGATCTCTGTCCGCTCTCCGACGACGATATCGCCGAGCTGTTCTCCCTGTGTGACAAGCCGCTGGTAGCGACTTGCCGGATGGGAGATTCGTACACCGAGGCGGAGCGGAGGCTGGGCCTGGCGATTGAGGCGGGGGCGAAGTATTGCGATCTGGAGCTGGAGGCTCCGGCGCCCGTGGGAAAGCGCCTCAGGCGCAAAGCCGCCGAGTGCGGGACGGTGTTCATCAGGTCGTACCATAATTATGAGTATACGCCATCGGCAGAAGAGCTGAGGGGGATTGTGGGGCAGTGCAGGCGATTCGGGGCCGAGGTGGTGAAGATAGCGGTGAAGGCGAACTCCGCGGAGGATGTTACCGCGGTGGAGAGCCTGTACGCGGATTACCCGGAAGGGAGCCTGCTGGCGTTTTGCATGGGCGAAACGGGCAGGCGGAGCCGGGTGGACTGCCTGAGGCTTGGAGCCCCGTTCAGCTATGCTGCACTGGGCGACGCCACGGCCGAAGGGCAGTACCAGCTGGCGGAGATGAACCGCGAGGTGTACGGCGGCTTCAAGCCGTACAACCGCGTGGGAATCGAGGTGCCGGCGTCCAAGAGTATGGCCCAGAGGGCCATCGTGGCGGCGGCGCTGGCGGATGGTACTTCGCACATGAGTGGATACACTCCGTGCGAAGACAGCGAATCCGCCATAGCGGCGGCCCGCGCAATAGGGGCCGACGTGAAGGTCGGCCCCACGCTGGTGGTCAAGGGCATCGGCGCGAAGCCGCTGGAGCTGGACAGCATCGACGTGGGCGAATCCGGCCTGCTGACCAGGATGCTGATACCGGTACTGGCCATGAAGAATGGCGGCAAGGCGTTCGAGGTGCGTGGCAGGGGAACCCTGCCGAAGCGCCCTCTGGCCGGCGCCGCGCAGATCATGGCCTCCTTTGGCGTGATGCTGGAGAACCTGGAGGCCGCCGGCAAGGAGGTGCGCGTTCCGCTCCGCGTGAACGGCAAACTCCTCCCCGGCAGGGCCGACATTTCCGGCAAGGGCGGTTCCCAGATCATTTCCGGCCTGCTGATGGCACTGCCTCTGGCAGATAAGAATTCCACGCTGTACATACACGAACCCAAGAGCATCCCGTACATGTTCATGACGGCGGATGTCCTCCAGAAATTCGGCATAAAGACCGCTAACGAGATGGAAGGCGGAGACGACTTCCTGGAGTCCCAGGACTGGGACCTCTGTACCGGCATGACATTCCGGATAAAGGGCGGGCAGCGCTACCAGGCAGCCGACTTCCGTCTGGAGGCGGACTGGAGCAGCGCGGTGCCCTTCCTGGTGGCGGGCGCCATCTTTGGCAGCGCGCAGGTGGAGGGGCTGGACACATCGTCATTGCAGGCAGATTTATCGATAATCGATATATTGGCGGAAGCCGGAGCATGCGTTTCCCAGGTGGAGGACACCAAGACCGTATGCGTCCAGAAGGCGCCGCTGAACCCCTTTGAAATGGACCTGGCCAATGCGCCGGACCTCTTCCCGGTCGTTTCCGTCCTTGCGGCATTCTGCCCCGGACAGACCCGCCTGGGAGGCGTCGGCCGCCTGGCCGCAAAAGAAAGCAACCGCGCCCAGGCCATCCTGGAGATGCTCCGGCAGCTTGGCGTGGAAGCCTATATAGAGAAAGACGACATGTTCATCACCGGCCACTCCCTGAGCAGCCGCCTGCTGAACGGCAACCTGCTGCGCGGGGGCAGCTACACTTCCCGCCACGACCACCGCATGGTCATGGCGCTCAGGGTAGCTGAACTGGGCGCCGCCGCCCCGATTGACATTGACGACACCCTTTGCGTAGCAAAATCTTTCCCTGACTTTAGCCTATAGTTTGGCAAAAAGACTAAAAAGTGATAACTTGGTGGCAATTATTATGAAAAGGCTTCTTGCATTCATATTTTTAGCCGTTTCGGTCGCCTTTAACTGCAATGCGCAGTCGAAGAATACATTCTATCCGGAATCCAGGATATCCGTCCTGGGCGGAATCAACATAGTACCGTCCGACGCCTGGACAATGGGCATCGGCAAGACCATAACGCCCAATTTCCAGGTAGGATACGAATATGGTTTCTTGCCATGGCTGGGAGTCCGCGCATCCGTCAGCGGCATGATGGGATCATACCCCACCAACCCGTACCGGGAGCATCAGTTCACGGCCATAGTAAATTACATGCAGTTTGGCGCGGACGCCATGTTCGACATCTGCAACCTGCTGGAATACAGCCAGGAACGCGTAATCAATCCATACGTACTGGCAGGTATGGCCGCAAACTACCGTTTCAAGACCGGCAACACCCAGGCGTACGTAGGCCCCGCCTTCAGAGGAGGCCTGGGCCTCTCAATACGCATGGGCAAACTTTTCAGGGCCATCCTTGAAGGCCAGTACAACGCACTGGGCAACAAATTCAACACCCTGGACGACAACAACTCCGTTGGAGGCCTCTGGGACGGTAACTTCGCGGCCCTGGCAGGCGTCCAGCTGGACCTGGGCGGAGGCCGCCGCCGTGCGCAGGAGGAGGCCCACGCCCGTGAGGTAGCGGAGGCCAAAGCCCGCCAGGCCGCCGCGGCGCAGGCCACCGCGGACCGCATCGCGGCCGCGCGTGCCGCTGACCGCGCCCGCTCCGAGCAACTCGCTGCGGAGCGCGAGGCTCTCGCCCGCGGAGAAAACCCCCGCGTAGTAGAAGAAAAGATCCTGTTTGAAACCGGCAAGACCACCATTCCGGAATCCGAGAGACCAAAACTGGAGCACATAGTCTCCGTGATGGACCTCTATCCGAATACCGTGGTGACCATAGCCGGCTACGCCGACAGGGAAACCGAACCGGCCGCCGACCACCTGACCCTGTCAGTGATGCGCGCGGACGCCGTTAAGAAGGCCCTTACCGATGCAGGCATATCGGCCACCCGTATCACCACCAGATACAACAGCAGTTCACAGCAGATATCCACGGAACCGGGTGATAACCAAGTAGTTGTCTGCACCACCAAGTAACGCTTTTTATTTTGTGAAGTATATGAGAAAAATGTTTGGGTTGCTGCTTTTTGCAGCTGTATCGCTGATTTCCTGCGAGAAGTGGGTCTCCACTTCCAAGGGAAAGCCGATAGACTTTACCACATCCAACATTACAATATATGACGGCAGTATAAGGATAGCATGCCAGCAGGCCACCATTTCCGGCAGTTCCCAGAAATGGGCGGACTATGTGGCCACAGGACAGAGTTCACTCCAGGCAAAGGAATCCGGCACCGAACTCCTCTGGGGCAACGCCCTCCACTATTTCTTCGCCGTCTACCCATCGGGCGACATCAACGACAACGTTGTATCCGCCAACATCCCCACCACCCAGACAGGTGACACACTTGGACCAGCGGCCGCCGCGGCCGAAGACATCCGCGGTCCCCAGGCCGTGAACCTTCCTTTCAAGCCGATGTACACTACCGTGGAATTCGTCGTGGGCCCCGGCCCTGACGAGGCAGCCACGGTGAGCGGCTTCCGCCTGGAATCGGCGGGAGGCGGCGCGCTCGCTGGCGGCTTCATAGCCGCCCTCTCCGCGCAGGCGGACCCCGCTTACACCATCACCTCCCCTTCATCCCAGGTCACCATCCCCATAAGTGCGACCACCATCCCTGCCGGCCAGACCATCAAACTGACCGTCATAGGACTGCCTCAGGACCTGCTCAACCTCACCGCATACTTCATAGTTGACGGCGAGGAGCGTCCCCTCCCTCTGGTTGACAAATACGACAACCCCATGGTAATCCCCGGCTGCCGTACCACAACCATCACGGCAACGGACTTCCTGGCACCTGAGATGGTAGAGGGATCCGCAAGGTTTACGGTGACGATAGAAGGCCAGGACATTGACGATTACGATTTCGGAATATCTAATTAAGTAACATATGAAAAAGTTTTTTTCACCACTGCTTTTTGCAGCAGTATTGTTAATTTCCTGTGAGCAGCAGCAGGAAATGAGCCAGCCCCTTCCCAAGGGAAAGGCCATTGAGTTCTCCATGCCTTCCGGTGCGGTGAACACCAAGACCGCCTATGGCGAGGTTGACGGTAAGAAACAGGCTATCGACTGGGTTACCGGAGACCTTTTCACTGTATGGTGTGACCAGGCTTACGTGCCTGACAGCGACCAGAAATACGCTACATACAGAGTTACAGCAGGAAACACCCCTAGCGCAAAGCCCCAGGATTCTGCCATCCAGCTGATGTGGGGAGAAGATACACATACCTTCTATGCCGCATACCCAATGGGTACCATAACACGCGAAGTGCTTTCAGGTACCATTCCCGGAACTCAGAGAGTAAATCTGAAAAACGGCGTATATGCTCCGGCTCTGTCAACCTATGGTTATATGGGAGCCGCCGCAGAAGCCACTCCTGAACAGGGATCGGTATCGCTCAATTTCAAGCCGCTCTTCAGCGCCATCGAGTTTACCGTGGGTCCGGGTCCTTCCACCAGCGTAGTAATCAAAGATTTCAAACTCAAGGCAAAGGAAGGTTCAAAGACCGCCCTGGCTGGTAATTTCAAAGCTACCCTTTCCACAAAGGAAGATCCTAAGATTGAAGTTCTTTATGAGGGTGAGAATAGCACATTCCAGGAGATCAGTGTGAACTTTGGAAGCGCAGATTCAGTAACGATTCCTGCAAGCGGTACCATCACCTTCACCATCCTTGCAATTGCTCAGGATCTTAGCGACCTCACAGCCGTCTTTACCCTTGAAGATGAGGTTCTTGAGTTCCCTCTCAAGAAAGACGACAAGCCTATCACCTTCGCTGCTGGCAAGAAGTCCCGCATCAACGCACCGGGCATTCTTGGTCCTGAGGCCAAGGAAGCAGGCATTGTAATCACCAACAGCAGCCAGGATATTGACGACTACACAATAGACGTTCCGGATCCGGAACCGGAGCCGTAGTCTCCATCCAGTATTGACCCACAATTTCCCGGGTACCGGAACCTTCAGTCCGGCGCCCGGGAAATTGTGTATTTTTTTGCCCGCCCCATGCAGGATTTGCGTGTGCAATACGTTATTAGTTTGAAAACATGTTTTTAACACCTATGTACCGCAATTCTTTCCTTAAGAAAAGTGTTGTGTTGCTGCTTTCTGCGGCGGCAGTTTTCGTATCCTGCTGCAAGCACAACAACGGCCAAGACGGCTTTAAAGGTAAACCTATCACTTTCACCACATCCCGTTTAGTCGACACAAAAGCGTCTATACAATTTCCGGACGGCATCGGCAAGATTGCCTGGTCCAATGGAGACGTTTTCAGGATATTCAACCCTGACGGAACGGCCTCCGGCGGCTCCCAGAAGTGGGCAGATTACGGTATAGCCGTACAGGCCAACACCACCGTTTTCCCCGATACGGACAGCAACGAACTGCTCTGGGGAGGCGACGGCCTGCACCATTTCTACGCCGTTTTCCCGGTGGGAGACCTCAACGGCAACGTTGTCACGGCCAATATTCCCAGCACCCAGCCCACGCAGGCGCTGAATTCCCTGGTGGATGGCTCGCGCACCTACGCCCCTGTCCTTTCCCAGTACGGCTATATGGCGGCTGCGGCGGAAGCCATTCCAAGCGCGGATCCCGTAAACCTGGTTTTCAAGCCGATGTTCACCACCCTGTGCTTCAGCGTTTCCTCCACTGGGGACGATCCCATTGAGGTAAGCGGGTTCAGGCTGGAGAGCGCGGGGGGCGGCGCGCTGGCCGGCGGCTTCACAGCCGGCCTCTCCGCGCAGGCGGACCCCGCCATCACCGTCGACCCCGCCTCTGCATCGTCCCAGATCACCGTAACCTTGGATCCCCAGGGGCCGTTCTCTCTTGGCAAGGATGACTTGCTGCAGGTTTACGTAGTAGCCCTGCCGCAGGACCTTACCAACCTCACCGCATATTTCACCGTCAACGGAGAGGAAGTGGCCCTTCCGCTTACAGACGCTAACGGCAACCCCATTGTGGTCCACCCCGGTCAGTACGTGGATGTATCGGCCCTGGGTCTCCTGACCCCGCAGGGCGGGGGAGACGACCCCGGTGACGATCCCGGCGACGATCCGGACCCTGACGTTCCGGTGAACATAACCATCACCATAGACGGCCTGGTAGTTTCTGAATACGAAATAGATTAAATAACACTAATATGAAAAAGCTTTTTGGATTTCTGCTCCTTGCAGCAGCAATGTTAGTATCCTGTGAACAGCAGGAACTGCCTTCCTCCTCTGGAAAGGCAGTGAGATTCACCACCTCCGTGGGTACCAAGACCAGCTTCGCCGGCGTCACCCAGAACGGCGTTGAAGGCCTCCTCTGGGAGAACGGAGACACCTTCACCGTATGGAGCGAAGAGGCTTCCGTATCAGGAAGCACCCAGAAATGGGCCAACTACAAGGTGGCCGCCAAGGACGGCGTGGCCACAGCCGTCAACCCCGCCAAGGAAGGGGTTGAGCTGCTGTGGGGCAAGGACAAGCACACCTTCTACGCAGCCTATCCGGCCGGCAAATTGAACGGCAATGTCATTAAAGCCTACATCCCTGAATACCAGGTAGTCAAAGAGACAGAAGACAATGTCTTCATCCCAGTTCTCTCAGAGTATGGCTATATGTACGCCGTAGCCCAGGCCACTCCTGAGGAAGGCAGCGTGAAACTCCCGTTCACCCCGCTGTTCAACACCTTCGAATTCATCGTCAGCCCCGGCGAAAAGACAGACGCCCTGGTATCCGCCTTCCGCCTGGAAGTCCAGAACGGATCCAAGCAGACCCTGGCCGGAAATTTCGAGACCACCTTATCGCCAATTATTGAGCCTAAAGTGGAAATAGATTATACCAACGCCACCGGTGTAGTCAAACTGCAGTTCGGCGACCACAGAAGCATTAAAGTTCCAAAGGGAACAACCCTTACATTCTCCGTGATCACATACCCTGTAGCAATGGGTCACCTCACCGCCGTTTTCACCGTTGACGGAAAGGAGATCGCCCTCCCGCTGGCAGACAAGGACGGCAACTACTTCAAGTTCGAGCCGGGCCAGAAGGCCCGCATCCGCGCCCTTGGCGCTCTGGGCCCCGAGGCCCAGGCCGCCGGCATCACCGTAGTCCTCAAAGGACAGAACGTCAATGACTTTGATATGAGTGTTCCAACCCCGTAAACTAATTAACCGCATATGAGAAAGATATTAGGATTGCTGCTGTGTGCAGCGGCAGTATTGACAGTTTCCTGCGAGAGGCAGGAGCAGCCTTTCGGCTTTGGTAATAAAGGGAAGGCAGTGAAGTTTACCACCTCCGTGGGCACAAAGACAGCCCTTCAGGGCTACACGGAGAACGGCGTGGAGGCCGTGCTCTGGGAGGACGGGGACGTGTTCACCGTCTGGAGCGAGCAAGCCTCCGTTGCCGACAGCGACCAGAAGTGGGCGGACTATAAGGTGACTGCGCCCGCCGGCGTGGCCACAGCCGTCAACCCCGCCACAGAAGGGGTTGAACTGCTGTGGGGAGAAGGCGCGCACACCTTCTTCGCCGGCTACCCCGCAGGCAAGTTGCAGGGCAGAAAGCTTTCGGCCAACATCCCTTCAACCCAGAAACTTAGCAAGATTGGCGACAACGTCTTCGGCCCGGCGCTTTCGGAGATGGGCTACATGGCCGCGACTGCCCAGGCGCAGCCCGAAGCCGGCACAGTCAACCTGGTTTTCAATACCCTCTTCAACGTATTTGAGTTCATCGTGAGCGCCGGCGATGCCGCCGACGTCAACGTCACGGACTTCCGCCTGGGCGTCCAGGAGGGCTCAAAGGTTGTACTCGCCGGTGGCTTCGCCGCCAACCTTTCCGCCCAGGCCGCCCCGGAAATAGTCGTAGACTATTCCAGCACCTCCGGCGACATCAAGGCCCAGCTGGGCGATGGCTCCGGCGTTAAACTGCTCAAGGGCCAGACCCTGACGGTATCCGTTATCGCCCTGCCCCTTGACCTAAGCGCCCTCATCGCCTACTTCACTGTCGATGGCAAGGAGATAGCCGTACCGCTCGTAAAGAAGGACGGATCGCCCATCCTGTTCCCCGCGGGGCAGAAGGCGCGCATCACAGCCCTTGGCGTGCTTGCGCCTGAGACCCCGCCTACCCCTGCTGACCCCGTTGGAATCACCGTAGAGATCAACGGCGTCCCTGTCACTGACTACGACATCAGCAAGGAACCTGGTCCTAATTCTTCGGTAGAATTCAATCTTTCTGCCAATTATAATTTTGATGGAACTCCTAATAATTTTGTCAAAACTGATTGGGAAGCAGGAGATGCCATTTTTGTTTTTCTCTCTAATGCTCAGGCTCCAAAGTACCTAAAGATGAGTTACGACGGATCTTCTTGGAGCACTACTGAATTGAATGGTAGTACGCCTGCGCCAGGGAGTCTTGGCCTTGCAGAGGGAGATACAGGTACTATGCGCGCCGTATTCCTTCCTTTCGGTAGTAATTCCTCCGTTTCTGCAGGAGCATCTGGAGAATATGTATTCAGTACAACATATTATACATATTACCTTACTGCATCATTAGACTTTGAGGTACAGGATAACACTGTTTCAGGAGTATTTGACATGGTTATTCCTGAAGACTACATACAGTTCTTTATTGAAGATAATCAGGCAGTTGATAACGCTTACGTATTGGGTACAGACTGGGTTAAGCCTGTTGGCTTGCTTTCAATAGATTCAAATCTTTCATTAACTGAGACTTCAGATGGTAATGCAGCAGATGATTTGCCTGGATATGCTTATTCCGGAGGATATCTATTCAGTGGAAAACTGAGTGATGAATACGAAAACTATTGTTATTATTTCGCAAAAATACGCCAAGAAGACGGGGAGCGGGAAGATTATTTTACCAATGAGTATCTTAAACTTGATATAAACAAAGCAATCATTCTTCCGTCAAATGGCAGCTCAGGCTGGACCCCGGTCGGCCCTGATAAGACAGTCATTTTAAAATATACGAAATCTGATGGAACTACCCTTGACCTAGGTAATTGGTACACTTGTAACTATGGTTGTTCTGTCCCGGAAGAACCCGGTAATACATATGGATATGGAGAGTTAGATGTTCAATTCCCTTCATATGAGGCCTTAGGGGCTATTTGGGGATGGTTTGATGTCCCATGGTATCTGTCATCTATCCACGGTAATTATGGCTGGGTAATTGAATCAGATCTGGGAGGAGTTGTTTTCGTTCCTGTTCAGAGTTGGGCACCGGGCTCTCATCTTATTTCTACTTACACAATGTATTGGGGAATGGGTGAATGTTATGCTTCCCTGCATCAAGGCTTTACAAGCCAATACTATGTTACCAGTGATGCTCCAGGTGGTTATCAGTTCGACCCGACAGCAAAATGTTTGGCTCGTCCCGTTAAGCCCTGACGCAATTCTTGAATAATAAGGTTCATATGAAAAAGATATTTGGATTGCTGTTGTGTGCAGCGGCAGTATTGACAGTTTCCTGCGAGAGACAGGAGCAGCCTTTCGGCTTTGGTAATAAAGGAAAGGCAGTGAAGTTTACCACATCAGTGGGAACAAAGACAGCCCTTCAGGGCTATGCCCAGGGCGGCGTGGAGGCCGTGCTCTGGGAAGACGGTGACGTGTTCACCGTCTGGAGCGAGCAAGCCTCCGTTGCCGACAGCGACCAGAAGTGGGCGGACTACAAGGTGACTGCGCCCGCCGGCGTGGCCACAGCCGTCAACCCCGCCACAGAGGGGGTTGAACTGCTGTGGGGAGAAGGCGCGCACACCTTCTTCGCCGGCTACCCCGCAGGCAAGCTGCAGGGCGACAAGCTATCGGCCAACATCCCTTCAAGCCAGAAGCTTAACAAGCTTGACGACTACGTCTTCGGCCCGGCGCTGTCGGAGATCGGCTACATGGCCGCCTCCGCCCAGGCGCAGCCCGATGCCGCCACCGTAAACCTGGCATTCAAGCCCCTCTTCAGCGTATTTGAGTTCATCGTGAGCGCAGGTGAGACCGCCGAGGTCAACGTCACCGACTTCCGCCTGGGCGTCCAGGAGGGCTCCAAGGTTGTGCTCGCCGGTGGCTTCGCCGCCAACCTTTCCGCCCAGGCCGCCCCGGAAATAGTCGTAGACTATTCCGGTACCTCCGGAGAAATCAAGGCCCAGCTGGGCGACGGCTCCGGCGTTAAACTGCTCCAGGGCCAGACCCTGACGGTATCCGTCATTGCCCTGCCCCTGGACCTGAGCGCCCTCATCGCATACTTTACCGTAGACGGCAAAGAGGTAGCGGTACCTCTGGTAAAGAAGGACGGATCGCCCATCCTGTTCCCCGCGGGGCAGAAGGCGCGCGTCACCGCCCTTGGCGTGCTTGCGCCGCAGACCCCGCCCACCCCTCCTACCCCCGCTGACCCTGTGGTCATCACCGTAGAGATAAACGGCATCCCCGTCACGGATTACGACCTCAGCAAAGAGCCGGATCCGGGCCCGGAACTGGATTATAGCGGTCCTTTTGGAGAATTATATCTGACCAGGGGTTACCTGAAAGAGACGGAAGACGGTTATTCTCTTAGCGGAAATGACCAGTTAGAGGTCCTGAAGTATTATCAATATTGTGATGCATTCTCCAACGTCCCGTTTCCACGCTATTATCACAGGTTCAGGTGGTCGGAGCCCCCGGGAGGTACCGGTCCGGACGTCATTGAAGGATACGTGCTCCCTTCACTTGAACAGTACCAGACAATCTTAGGAATAGGTGCTGATGCCCGTCAAGGCGCAACTGTTAACGGTGTTTCAGGAAAACACTATGCGGCAGTGGCAGTGGACCTTACAGGTTCTGAATACGAGTCCTATGGACTGTCTGGAAACAATACCATCAACGGACTCCTTCTGTTCCCTGACGGCGCTACCTTCAATTGTGCGGAATTGACATCGTTCGATAACCCTCAGACCCTGAACGCCATCACATATGAGAAATACCTGGCATTGTGTGCCGGAACAAAGGGCTGCCTGTTCCTTCCATGTGCCGGAAAGATGTATCAGGATGTGAGTTGGTCTGAACCCATAGGTTTCTATCTGACCTCATCACGTTCCAATGAGAATTATTCAAGCATGAGGTATGTATTGGAGTTCCATTTGGGAGGCTCTGACGCCCAGATAACAGAATTTGATACAGGAGGCTCTCCTCAGTTCTGCCCTGTACGCCTGATTAAGAAATAAAACCGTATCTTTGCTGAACCATGTGGCCGTTCAGCAGGAAATATTCCATTTTGGAAAGCGGTATCCTTGAAGGAGGAACCGACTGGCACTGCCATATACTTCCAGGGGTTGACGACGGTATCCGTACCGTCCGGGAGTCCCTGGAAGTATTGTCATTCTATGAGCAGACCGGTATCCGTGACGTGTGGCTGACCCCGCACATCATGGAGGACTGCCCCAACGGCACGGCGGAGCTGCAGGAGCGCTTCGCAGCCCTGCAGGCCGCCTACCGTGGCGGCATCACCCTCCATCTGGGTGCGGAGAACATGATGGACAATCTGTTCGCAAGCCGGCTGGCGGAAGGGGACCTTCTGACGGTTGGGGAGCCAGCAATGACCCTGGTGGAGACATCGTACTATAATCCGCCAATGGGGTTCGAGGATACGCTGAACGATATGATCCTGCAGGGGCGCCGGCCCCTTCTGGCGCACCCGGAGAGGTATGTCTACATGGAGGAGCGTGACTATGTGCGCCTGAAGCAAGCCGGCGTGCTCTTCCAGCTGAACCTGATGTCCCTGGCGGGCATGTACGGGGAGCCCGCCGCGCATACGGCCGCCCGCCTTCTGCAGGGCGGCATGTATGACTTCGCGGGATCGGACCTGCACCGCCTGGGCCCCTGGAAACACGCCATCGGCCAGAAAGTCCTCTCAAAATCCCAAGTCGCCGCCCTCCGCACCCTCTGCACCTCCCGTTAGCCCCCTTCTCTGTTCTCTTCCGTTTTATAGAGCTGGCAGCTAAAGAACTGAATTACAGCAAGTTGATAGAACCCAGACCCCCTGTTTTGGGAGGAAGTGGGCTCTTTTATCTTGCTGATAACCAACCAGTTATCTGCCAGCCACGCAGATAAACGTTTAAAAAGAATCACGAACCCCCTTTTCTAATATCTTTGTCAAGTCATGTGAAAGGTAGATAGATGGGGAAAGATTACAGAAAATATCGTGATGGTAGTCTTCATCACGTTTTTTGCAAAGCAGTTGACGGAAATATCCTGTTCTATTCGGTCCAGGACTGCATCTTTTACTTGACACTGTATTATGTCCTGGCCAAAAGGTATGGGATAAAGACGCTTGCATTTGGAATAATGCCTAATCATGTCCATTCTTTTGAACGGGCTCCGTCTCTGAAGAAATTCAACCTGTTTCACTGTCGGTTGAATTCAGAATTCACTCAAGGATATAACAAACAACATAACCGGTCCGGTGCCGTTTTTATGAAACCTTTCGGCTATGCGCCCAAAACCGTAGGTAAGGTGATAAGGGATTGTATATCATATATCGCCAATAATCCCGTGGCCGGAAACCAGGTTTCGAGAGTAGAAGAATCAAAATGGAACCTTGTGGGATATTGGAAATCTGACCATCCGTTTTCTGAAAAGATCCAGTTGGAGAAGGTATCTCGTAGAATGAGAAGAGCTGTTGAGAAACTCCGCCAATATCATAGGGATAACTGTCCGTTGGACTATACCCGACAAAGGGAGTTATTCAAAGAACTGACGTCAAAGGAGAAATACCAACTGATAGATAGGATTGTGTCTATGTACAACTGTCTGGATTATGACGCCGCAGCCAGTTACTATAATGGAGATTTTGCTAATGCAATCATTTCTATATCAGCCAATTCAGGAAAAGAACATGATGTCCCGGACGATTACGAGGACTACAGTGTTTATAATAAGATGATTCAGATTGCCACCAGTTGCGGAATAGCTCCGCTGACTTGCAATTATGAAAATAGCCCAGCCGATATGATTAATGACCTGAAGAATCTATTCCGAAAGGCCGGATTTCAGGCCAGGCAGATTCAAAAGTTTCTGCATCTGAAGAGGTAGGACTGGCAGCTAAACTTCTGATTAACAGCCAACTAAAGAATAGGCACTCTCTATGGTTTGTAGGGTGGTGGGGTGGGGGTAACTTGTTGAGATTCAAGAAAATAAGTGCCAGGACCTAAGGAAGGAACGGGGGAGAGAGGAGTGAAAGGGCGACAAAGATTTGTCTTTTGTAATTATTTTCGGTATTTTTACAATTAATACACCTATAGGTGTATCCGGATGGGAGAATTCCTCTCTTGGATAGGAGCCGGGTCTCCTGTCTGTATCGTCGGGAGCAAACAACGTTCAGCTGCCGACACTCCAATTATACCCTTTACAGAAACCAAACCCGCACCCGTTGGAAAACTGTACTACAGACCAAAAACCTGATTCAATAGGAATTCTGGACACCACTCCGAATCAGAGAGAGTGTGTAAAAACAGACCAGAAAGAAAGATTGGAAGTGGACCAGAGAGATGTTGAGGAAGGGGAGAAGAAGGATAAGAGGAATTGGTACGCGATCAGAGTGTTCAATAACCATATCTTCCGGATCAAGGAGGAGTTGGACAACATTGGCGTGCAGACTTACATGGCACTGAAGAAGGCGTTGAAGCCGGGTATGCGGACGGTACAGTTGGCGCCGTCGCTGTTGTTCGTGCGGTGGGATGCGGAGAGGCTGTCGGCTTTCAAGCAGAAGCATTTCAGCGAAATCATGGTATACAGGAAGGCGGAGGGGACGGAGCCGGCGGTGATTGATGAGAAGGAGATGGAGATGTTCATGCTGGTGACATCGGCGCTGGGAGGGATGGATGTTGAGGTGACGGACAGGGTGTTCGACTTTCAGCAAGGAGAGAGGGTGCGCGTGACGGAGGGGCCGTTCAAGGGGGCGGAAGGAATTGTAAAGAGAATCAAGAAGGACCGCAAGCTGTTGATAGAGGTGAGCGGAGTTGTGGTGGTGGCCGTGTCCCACATACCCGGCCAGTTCCTGGAAAGAATTTAGATACTAAGACCAATATATGACCATCAGATCAATTATCCAGTCAATTGTTCAGAGATTAAAGAGGAGTTATATGAGCCGTAGTTCCATCTTTGTGATGGACCTGCTGCTGTCAATGCTGGCGTCAGTGGTAGCGGCTTTCTTCGCGGATATAGTACTGGGACATTTCCATATATTCCCGCTGGGAGAGCCCCGGCTTAAAGCGTGGTATGTTGCGGTGGGGGCGGTGGCATCGGCAATTGCGTTCCTGTTGTTCAAGACATACAGGATAGTGATCAGGAGACTGGTTGTAAAGGATATGCTGGCCTTTGCGGGAGCGGCTGCCATAAAGGGAATCCTGATGCTGCTGGTTACGTATCTGGTGAACCGCTGGGCCAGGTCAATGATATTGATCATAACCTTTGACGCACTGGCAACGGTATTCCTGCTGGTGTTCGTGAGGGTGTTGATGATCCTGATATGGGAGCACTTCAACCGCAGGATCCAGGAGAAGTACAAATACAAAAGAGTAATACTTTACGGCACATCGGACAAGAGCGTGGCCAATATAGTGCGCCTTCAGAATTCCACCCACTACAAGGTGGTGGGATTCCTGGATGAAGGCGCCGCGGGCAGGACAATAGAGGGCCTGCCGGTCCTGGTGGCCAAGGATGATGCCACCATGGAGAAGGCCCTCCTGGACAACCGCATAGACGCCGTCCTGTTCCCGTCGGACAAGGCGGCGCAGGCGGAAGAGAACAGGCTGATCCACTTCTGCGCTCTGAAAGGCATCCAATGCCTTGTAGTGCCGTCAGTGGATGAAGTTGTGGAAGGCGAGGCTATCCTCCGTCCGCGGGAAATCAAGATCGAGGACCTGCTGGGCAGGGAGGAGATACAGATTTCGCTGGACGCCATAGCCGAGAACTTCCGGGGGAAGACCGTCATGGTGACGGGCGCCGCCGGCTCAATCGGTTCCGAGCTGTGCAGACAGCTCGCAACCCTGGGCGCCGGCCGCCTTGTCCTCTATGACAATGCTGAAACCCCCATGCACAACCTCCGCCTGGAACTGGAGGACCGCTTCCCGCACCTGGACTTCGCCCTGATCATAGGCGACGTGCGGCACCTGGAGCGGCTTGACTACGCCTTCCGGACGTACCGTCCGCAGGTCGTATTCCACGCCGCCGCCTACAAGCACGTCCCCCTCATGGAAGAGAACCCCTGCGAAGCCGTCCTTGTGAATGTCTACGGCACCCGCAACGTCGCAGACAAATGCCTTGAATACGGCACGGAAGCCATGGTCATGATCTCCACGGACAAGGCCGTCAACCCTACCAGCGTGATGGGCTGCACCAAGCGCCTCGCGGAGATCTATGTCCAGTCCCTCTCCCTTGCCAAGAAGGGCACCCGCTTCGTTACCACCCGTTTTGGCAACGTCCTCGGTTCCAACGGCTCGGTAATCCCCCGTTTCAAGGAGCAGATAGCCAAAGGCGGCCCCGTCACCGTCACCCACCCGGAAATCAACCGCTTCTTCATGACCATCCCCGAGGCCTGCCGCCTTGTAATGGAAGCCGCCACAATGAGCCGTGAGAACCAGATCTTTGTCTTTGACATGGGCACCCCCGTCAAGATAGCGGACCTGGCCAAACGAATGATACGCCTTGCCGGCTTTGAACCGGACAAGGACATCAAGATAGAATACACCGGCCTCCGCCCCGGCGAAAAACTCTACGAGGAAGTCCTGGCCACCGACGAGAACTCCCTCCCGTCGTTCCACCCCCGCATCAGAATCGCTAAAGTACGCAACTACGAATACGAAACCATGGATCCAATATTCAAGAAATTGGATAAACTCGCCCGCGAAGTAGATGTCCCGGCCGTGATGTCTCTGATGGAAGAAATCGTCCCTGAATACAATAAAAAATAACACAATATGAAAAGCAGTCTCACAATCCTACGGGGCTTGGCGCTAGCGGCAGCGCTTGCAGCGCTGGCCTCCTGCGCAACCCCCAAGAACATCGCCTACTTCCAGGACGCCAACAATGGCTCCACCATGACAGTAGACCAGATTCAGCCAATCCGCATCAAACCGGCTGACCAGATATCAATCATTGTCAATGCCCTTGACCCTAATGTATCGGCGATGTTCAACCTGCCATACTACTCCAACAGGATAGGGGAGACGCAATCGTTGACCGCCACTACCGGATCATCATTCTCCTCCGCGACAAACATTTCCGGATACACGGTAGATCCTGATGGTTATATAGACTTCCCGGTCATTGGCAAGGTCCAACTCTCCGGCAAGACCCGCCAGGAAGCAACTGAATACATCAAGGAGCTCCTCATAGCCAGCCGCCAAATCAAAGATCCGGTGGTCACAATAGAGTTCATGAACCTTGGTTTCTCAGTCCTTGGTGAGGTCACCCGCCCAGGCCGTTTCAAGATTGACCGAGACTACTTCACCGTCCTGGACGCCATTGGCCTCGCAGGAGACCTGACCATCAACGGTCAGCGTGAAGACATCACCGTACTCCGTCAGGACGGCGACAACCAGCACATCTACAAGCTGAACCTCCTGCGGGCACGCCAACTTTACACCTCTCCCGCTTACTACGTACAGCAGGGAGACGTCATCTACGTAACGCCTAATGATCGCCGCCGCCGTGACTCCACTGTTAACGGCAACAACGTCCGCAGTTCATCCTTCTGGCTGTCCCTGGCATCGCTGGGAACATCCATCGCCCTGTTAGTTTTGAGATTATTATAACCCTACCACTCATATGGAATACGACAACAATATCAACCGTGAAAGCTTCCAGGAACAGGAAGAGAGTTCCCTTTCCTTCAAGGACATATGGGCTCTTTGCATAGGCCATTGGAAATGGTTTGTCCTTTCCCTTGCAGCCTGCCTGCTAATAGCAACGGCATACATAATCAGGACCGTTCCGGTTTACACCCGCCACGCCTCAGTCCTTATCAAGCAAGACCGTAAGTCCGGCACCGTGGCAGGAGACGTATCCACCGCGTTCACCGATATGGGCCTTGGAATGTCCCAGGTTAACGTGAACAACGAAATCATCAACTTCACCTCTCCGGACCTGATGCTCCAGGTAGTCCAGAACCTGAACCTTGACGTTGACTACAAAGTACAGGGCCTGCGTTACAAGTACACCATATACGGCAGTTCCCTCCCCGTCCAGGTCCAGTTCCTGGACCTTGCCCGCAACGAGGGCGCCAGCCTGACCCTTGAGCATAAAGGCGGCAATTCCGTATCTCTCTACGCTTTTGCAAAGGGTAAAGAGAAACTGGGAACATCCACCATCTCTGCCGCCTACGGCGACACCGTATCCACCCCTCTGGGCCGTATCCTGGTTACCCACTCCCAGTATGCGGAGAAGGAGTTGGACCGACCTCTCCTTGTAACCCGCTCCAGCATCCAGGGAACTGCGCGTTCCTGCCTGAGCCGCCTTTCGGCCGAACTCAACGGCAAGAACACCACCGTCATCGACCTCAATTACAAGGACGTCAACACCCAGCGTGCTGAAGACGTCCTCCAGATGATTATCAATGTCTATAACGAGAACTGGATCAAGGACAAGAACCAGATAACCACTTCCACCAACGAGTTCATCGCAGAGCGCCTCCGTATCATCGAAGAGGAGCTTGGCAGCGTGGACGAGAGCATCACATCGTACAGAAGTACCCACATGCTCCCGGACAACACCACCGCCGCCCAGATGGACATGCAGATGTCCGCCCAGGCCGGTCAGCACATCCTTGAACTGAACAACCAGCTTTCAATAGCAAGGTTCCTGCAGTCCGACATCAGAGGCGCATCTCCTGGCGCCCTCCTACCTGCAAACGTAGGTCTGGACGACCCCTACACCCAGTCCCAGATCAATCAGTTCAACACCACCATGCTGCAGCGCAACCGTCTGGTTGAGAGCTCCTCGGAGGAAAACCTCCTCGTCCGCGACCTGGACCAGCAGCTCGCTTCGCTGCGCACCACCATCCTCAGTTCCCTTGACAACTACATCAAGTCCCTGAACATCCAGATCCAGTCCAACCAGCAGGCGCAGCGCTCATCGCAGGCGCGCGTCAGCGACATCCCTCTGCAAGCCGGCCGCCTGCTCAGTGACGAGCGCCAGCAAATGGTCAAGGAGAACCTCTACCTCTACCTCCTTCAAAAGCGTGAAGAGAACGAGCTTTCCCAGGCCTTCACCGCCTACAATACGCGAGTAGTCGCTTCGCCTTCCGGCTCCAGCTCTCCCGTTGCCCCCAACAAAAAGATGATTTACCTCATAGCGCTTCTTCTTGGCCTGGCGATACCGTTCATGTGGTTCTACCTCAAGGAAGTCCTTAACACGTCCGTACGTGGCCGAAAAGACCTTGAAAACCTCTCTGCGCCGTTCCTTGGCGAACTCCCTGACTCCTTCCGCAAGAAAGGCCTCATCAAGAAGCCTCTCCGAATCAGCGACAAACCCGAAGACCGCAAGATTGTAGTCAAGCCTCACAGCCGTAACGTCATCAACGAGGCCTTCCGCGTTGTCCGCACCAACCTTGAATTCATGGAAGGCAAAGACCCTGGCAGCAAGGTCCTCATGGTAACATCCTTCAATGTTGGATCCGGGAAGACCTTCGTATCAGTTAACCTTGGAACCTCCCTTGCCATCAAGGGTAAAAAGGTAATAGTAGTAGACCTTGACCTCCGCAAGCGCTCCCTGAGCTCCTTTGCAGACCAGCCAAAGAAAGGCGTATCGGACTACCTCAACTCCCAGACCGACGACTGGCAGGCCCTCATAGTCCATAAGGAAGACAACATCCCCGACATCCTCCCCGTTGGCACTATGCCTCCGAACCCCGCCGAACTCCTCGCCGAGCAGCGCCTTGCCGAACTCCTTGACAACCTCCGCACCAAGTACGACTACATAATCCTTGACTGCCCTCCAATAGAGATAGTCACCGATGCAGACCTCATAGCCCCGCTTGCAGATACCACAATCTTCATCATCCGCGCCGGCCTCCTGGAGCGCTCAATGCTGAGCCAGGTAGAAAAGTACTACACCACCAAGAAGTACAACAACATGGCTCTCCTCCTCAACGGCACCGACACCTCCGGCCGCTACGGCTACAAGTATGGCTACAAGTACGGTTACAAATACGGCTACCACTACGGCAAATACGCCTCCGACAAAGAAGATTAATTTTAATTACAAATTTGAAAGGGTATGAGTAAGTTTGGAAAATTTATTAAGCAGATAAACAGGCCCTTCAGCGTAATCCCTTTGCATAAAATGGCCTTCTTCCTATGGGGCTCATTTACATTGTTTGGTGGTTTAATAGGTATTATAGTCAGCATACTTAAGCACTGGCTATTCGCTGGATGTTCTTTCCCTGAGGCTGTGTTTATAGAAACTCAGAATGGCTCGTTCTATACTTACTCCATTGCAATGTTAGCAGCTGTTTTGAGTACTGTCTTCATTAACTTTTCAGAGCAGCAAGAAATTGCGTTTAGAAGATACAAGATACCAACGATAACCTTTTGTATATTCGTCCTCTTTTTTGGAGGCATCTTCTACGCTCTTAGTTTTGATTCTAAAGCCACGGGGACCGTTTATAACGCCTATTCTGGCTTTGTGATTGACTGGAAACAATTAGTTGTTTTTATCCTGTCAATGATACTCTCCATTTATTCTTTCTGTGTGTGCAGATTAGATCAGCATTCTGATGAGTTCCAAGATATTGCGGATAACTATAACACTACCACAGAGTTAGATGATTCTATAGAGAATTACTTAGATATATTTGATCAGAATAACTTAAACTAGCATACATGAGCCTTATTCGTTCTTTCGAGATATTTCTCGAGCAAAATAATACTCCAATTCATCAAAAAGATGAAAAAAGAATAGTCTTCAAAAAGGATGATCTTTATTATGTATTTCTTTATGATGATCAAGACCCTGTTTATTTTCGGTTAGTTTTACCGAAAGTAGACTCTATTGATAATTCTGATGGAGAGAAACTTCAAAAGCTGTTTAATTTGTCTGCGAAGTACAAGGGCGGCCAAATATATCTATTTGATAAAGATGTTTGGCTTTCCGTTGAATTATTTGTCATTGATCCAGAAATTGATACCTCACCCTTATATAAACGAGCATTAGATATTTTGAAAAGCATGTATGATGATTATCGTCGGCTCTTTAATGAAATAGATGATAATGGAGAGGAAGAAAAGAAGGAGGAATAAATACACTTGTTTCTTAAAGACTTTGGAATAGAGTAATTGAGAAGTAATTCATGTATTGTTATCGAGAATGACTCAACCATTTATAAGAGTAAAGATGAATAGACCTTTATTCAAATAAGAATAATATGGAAGAAGAATTTCGTATAGATATAACTCCGCAATTGGAGGATTTCGCTCATCAACTTGAGAGGGACAACCGTGTAGTATTCTCTGCAGGGTTTGGTGATGGAAAGACTTTTTTTCTAGATGAGTTTAAGAAGAAGTATAGTAAAGACTACTTCTTTTTCACAGTATACCCTGTAAACTATGTTATCAGCGAAAATGAGCATATCATTGAGTATATAAAGAGGGATATTCTAATTCAGCTTGCTGATGACCAAGGCTTATACTATGATAAGATTAAGCCCAAAGAGGTATTGAAAGCTATAGCAAATAGTTTTTCAATAAAAGATATAGCTTCTTTTGCTCTCGGTTTCCCTTTTTTGTCAAAGCTTTCTTCCTCACTCGCTAGTGTAGAAGTTTCTTCTCTAGGTTCTGTTGCCGAACAACTCAGCGAGTCGCATTACTCAACAAACAAATACCGAGATAGTTTCAATTATCGGGGTTCTATTTATGAAAGTGATGCATATACCTCCTTCATTGCTCGTTCTCTTGAAAACCTACGGAAACTTGATGGCCGTAAGACAGTCCTTATTATAGAAGATTTAGATAGGATAGAACCAGGAAAGATTTTCAATATCTTGAACGTTTTTGCAGCCCATGTAGATAGACATTTTGTGTCAAAGACAAGTGATAAGACTGAGAATAAATTCGGTTTTGACAAGATAATCACAGTAATGGATAATGTCAAAGTAGAGAAGTGTTTCAATCATCTCTATGGAGAAGACCAAAATTATCAAGGTTATATATCTAAGTTTATGGAATCACGCCCATTTGAGTATTCCATAAAACAACTAGCAGTTCATTCAGTATCAAGAAAACTGTATGACCAATTACTTCTAAAAGAAGATTATCCTCAAGTACTGGATGTTATTAACGCATTGCTCATAGATAGAAGCATCAGAGATTTAGAGAGGATTTATAATTATAATCCAATAGACCAAATTAGATCTGATGCCGACAGGCAAATAGGAAACTACCGTATTTCAAAACAGTCTCCACTTTTCAAATATGAAGCGTATGATATCGTTTTCAAAATAGATTTGCTTGGAGCTTTATTAACAGGCAGTAATAGAGTTACTAATGATTATGTGTATTATCAACTAACAGCAACATATGCATCATTAGCACATAACAAAACAGTAAATTTGGCTCTATCACATGATCTATATAGATTCTATGAAGAATACGATAATCAAGGGTTTCTCTATACCTCTGTGGAAAAAACATATACCGTGAATCCTCCTTATGGTAAAGAGTATTCTTTAAAATCCAGTGAGGTTGAGCGTGTTAGAAATCAAATCAGAGAGATGTGTTTCCAATAAGAGTCACATTTTTCATTAGAATTAATATCAAACCACATATGTCCATTTTCCAAGACAAAGTCCTGATGATCACTGGCGGCACCGGCTCCTTTGGAAACGCAGTCCTCAAGCGTTTCCTAGCCACCGACATCAAAGAGATCAGAATCTTCTCACGCGACGAGAAAAAACAGGATGACATGCGCCACGAATACCAGGCTGCCTACCCTGACGTGGCAAACAAGATTAAGTTTTACATAGGCGACGTCCGCGACAAATCCTCTTTGAAGGCCGCAGTACATGGAGTAGATTACATCTTCCACGCCGCAGCCCTCAAGCAGGTCCCCAGTTGCGAATTCTTCCCCATGGAAGCCGTCAAGACCAACGTGATCGGCACTGACAACGTCCTTGACGCCGCCATAGAAGAGGGCGTCAAGTGCGTCATCTGCCTCTCCACGGACAAAGCCGCCTACCCCATAAATGCCATGGGCATAAGTAAAGCTCTCGAGGAAAAAGTCGCCGTAGCCAAGAGCCGCAACTCCTTGAACACAAGGATTTGCTGCACCCGCTACGGTAACGTCATGTGCTCCCGTGGCTCCGTCATCCCTCTCTGGATAGACCAAATCAAAAACGGGCAGCCCATCACAATCACCGAGCCCACCATGACCCGCTTCATCATGTCCCTAGACGAAGCCATCGACCTGGTTCTCTTCGCCTTTGAATACGGTCAGAACGGCGATATCCTGGTCCAGAAGGCCCCTGCCTGCACCATCCAGACCCAGGCCGAAGCCGTCTGCGAGCTCTTCGGCGGCAACAAGGCCGACATCAAGGTCATCGGCATCCGCCACGGCGAAAAGCTCTACGAAACCCTCCTCACCAAAGAGGAATGCGCAAAGGCCGAAGACCTTGGCAACTTCTACCGCGTCCCCGCCGACAACCGCACCCTCAACTACGACAAATACTTCACCGAAGGCAACCTCAACGCCGTCACCATAGAGGAGTTCAACTCAAATAATACCCGGCGGCTGACCCTGGAAGAAACTAAAGCCAAGATTGCATTCCTGGATATTATAAAGAATGATTATTAAGGAGTATACTACTTTGTATAGTTTAGCCTGTGTGTACTGCGGATTTAGGAAGACATCTAAGCCAGATGAAAGTAAGATAATAAGGGAATCTAATCTTGATGAGATAGTATATGGCTGTTACTATGATTAGAGATATTCAAAACGAGATTTGCGGTGCCATAGAAGAGGCTTATGATGTCATTAGCAAGAGAGACTATAATGCATTTATTCTGTTGATAGGACGGGCAGAAATCCAGAAGGGACTTAAAGCTATAGTTGGAACAGACTTGGTTATGGAGTATAAATGGGATATCTACCTTGACGAAACACGTTCCCAATTCTATATCAATTATCTTAATAAAAATTACTCTAGAGATGGTTATGATTACCCCCAAGAGACCGCCATTAACGATATAACAACTGAGATGATCATCTATTCCCATTTGTGGGACTCGAACTATTTTATGAAATCACTCTATAGGATTGCGGCCATTATTGCGGGAAAAGGATATATATGGGAATCCGTTCTTCCTAATAGAGAAGTGCATATTCATTTTAGAGATAATGTTATTAAGCCACTGAAGGACAACAAGTTAAGACTTGGAGATATTATAGAGAAAGCGTATCATTCAAGTATTAGGAATGCCTTTGCACATTCACGCTATCACATAGACTTATGTACAAGGAGGATAGATATTCGTCCCAAAAGTGGTTACAATAGTTTTTCTTTTAAGGAATTTCAGCAGATATTTCTCTATTCCTCCATTTTAATGAACAAGATGGAGAACTATCAGGAGATGAACCATAACGAGGCTGCGAGAAAGAATACAGCACTTACTGAGCCATTCCTTACTCCTGATGGAGTCAAGGTACAAGTGTTTGGCAGAATGATTCAGAGAGGAGAAGAACAGTATCCCGAGTTTAGATTAGCAAGAATAATAGAATAAACATTACAATTAGAAATATGTCTAAGAAAATAACTCTTTACGCGTATTCGATTGAGAATGAGGATATCTCTCGTCCTTATTCTGATTTTGCACAAAAATTCCATGAAAAACTGAGTACTACTAAAACAATTCGTCAGAGGTATTATGAAGTCAATACTGAGACAAAAGAAGTTGATGTGTTGTCGAAGTCAGTATGTATGGAAGGAAACATAGTTTATGGTGCCTTGATGCGTGTCATACCATCTAAAGAAATGCCAGGCCTTCCTGAAGATTATCTTGATAAAGAGGAGATCTCGTTTTCAGAACTCGAGGGGGCAGGAGTTAATAATGGTAAGATGTCTTGTAAAGACTTGTATTATTTTATACTCGACAACAAGCATGTGGTTACAACTATTCCCAATTCTCGGATATCACGGTTTCGTGCTTTTGTGAACCATTTTCTTGGGACAGATTTGTCAGGCAATTTATACAGATTCTCTATTATGATTACACAACCAGAGAATATATTATTGCAAGACCTGACTAAGATAGAATTTGCAGGGGTAAACCATTCGATAGAATCTTCTAATCAACAAAAAAGTGTTGGTACTCAAGTGTTAGGTATTGCCAAAGAGATGCTTCATTCGTTACTGGGCGAAACAGATATTCAGCCCCTTTTAGATAAAAAAATACTCACAGCCAATCTTGTGGTAAAGTTTACAGATAAGGGGAAGAAAAAAATGAATGAAGATGAGGTCAAACGAGCAATGAGTGCTGTTATAACTAACCTCTCGGAGAATGAAGATGTCAAGTTTTTAACAAAAGATAATAAAAGAATTAAGGCTGGTGAGACAATACTGATTCATTCTATAGATGTTGATGAAGTAGATAATGGATTGTTGAATGAGATAGATTTGAAAGGCCAGATGCAGGCATATCTGAAAGAAATAGTCAATTTGGGTCTATGAAAAAATATATTATTCTAATTGCAGTTTACTTCTTTGCTGGTTTTTTGCTGGCAAATTGTCAAGTGCCAAGTTCATTGGTAAATACTTTATACACTTTATCAGGTATTATGTTCTCTGTCGGGATGAGTTTGATAGTTGCAGCTAATACTCAAAACATTAGGAATCCTGATGCCAAGAAAGAAGTACAAGACAATCTCAACGCTCTATTATATCGGTATATTGCCAATTTTCTTACGCTTACAGCAATTTTTGCAGTAACCTTAATATTTAAGGTTGATGATAAAGAAAGGTTCCAAGTCCTTTCTTTCAATGTAGGGCATAAAGAATTCGTTTTCAATTATCCTGCGGCTCTTGTGGCATTGGAGATAGTGTGTATTCTTTACTACATTATTAATATGATGGATACTCGAAAACAGTTTCAAGACATTGAAACAAAGATAGATCAGGAACAATCAAAATGAATTGTCTCAGAACGGTCTTCTTTTTTGTAGCTTTCCCCGTTTATAGTGCAGGTAATAGGTTAACATATAAACCATATTACGATAATAGGGAAGTAGATTTATATAGGACTGTATGCATCATACAGAAAGCAATAGAATAGCTGGATGAGCGTAGCCAGAACGGCGACATCCTGGTCCTAAAGGCTCCAGCCAGCACTATCCAGACCTAGGTCGAAGACCTTGGCAACTTCTACCGTGTCCCCGCCGACAACCGCACCCTCAACTACAACAAATACTTCTCCGAAAGCAACCTCAAGGCCGTCACCATAGAGGAGTTCAACTCCAATAACACCCGGTGGCTGAATCCGCAAAAGGCAAAAGAAAAGATAGCGGCGTTAGAGTATCTTAACCAATAACAATAACAAAGAATGTAGAAATACTAAACCTTTTAGTAGAGCCATATTAGTTTAATATACAAATTATGGTTACAAGCGCTATTTAAAGAAAGTGCCAATAGAATTGCCTCAAAGGGACAATATATACAACATGATGTAATTCAAATGATTCTATTGGTTGTCTATCGAGGAACCTTAGGTATGGGAAAATAGCATTTATGATATGAACACAACACAACATAAGTTAAGGCGCAATTGGAAAAAAAGAAGTCATAATTTTATTATTGAAAAGCAGAAGCGAAGAGCCGCTAAAATAATACGTCAACAGCGTAAAAAGAAAAGGCGCAAAGGAGCTTTCATAATTAATAGTGAAACAAGGGAAGGAAAACTAAGTAAATTATTTGCAGGATATAAGTTGATAGATGCTCCAAATAACTTGTCTTTACTCAACAATGAGAAAGAAACGTTGAACTTCCTTCAGGCATTACAAGTAAATTATGATCAAAGACAAAAAGTTGCCGTATTGCTTGATAATGTAAAAGAAATTACAACAGATGCCATAGTTGTACTGTTATCAAATATGGTTCACTATAAAGCGGCGAGGATAGGCTTTAATGGGACAAGACCTAATGATCAAAGAATTAGAGCTATATTTGAAGCTTCAGGTTTTTTTAAATATTTATATGGTTTTGCGATTCCCGAGCAGGATACTTATTCATTCAAGAAAATGAATAACTATATTTACACTCATGGACAGAAGACTGTGGATGCTAGTTTGGCTGATGATTTAGTAAAATATGCCAGTGAAATTGTATGGGGAGAGGCACGTCGATGTCCTGGGATTCAGCGTACTTTAGTAGAATTGATGCACAACACTTACGATCACGCAGGGGAAGAAAAAGGAGAAAAGCACTGGTGGCTCTCTGTAGAACATAACACAGAAGCCCACGAGGCAACTTTTTCTTTTATTGATTTCGGAGTAGGTATCTTTAGAAGCCTTGAAAATAAGAAACCAGGTGAGCCGCTTTACGGGGCGATGGATTACATTAAACAGCATTTTCCTTTAATTAAAACGCAGGTAGATCGCTTACGTCTTATCTTGGAAGGTAAACTTGTTGAATCTCAATCTAACGAGTATTTTAGAGGAAAAGGGTTAGCAAATACGTTTACACGTTTTAATAAAAATCAAATATCAGATCTAGCAATAATATCTAATTATTCATCCATTCGTGCTGCCAACGAAGACTATCATTCTATAAAGAACGAATTTTTGGGAACTTTTATTTCATTCAAAATGAATTCTAACACTTATTCATTAAAATGGGAAATTTAGTATTAAGTATCGCAAAAGAATATTCTCGATGCCCAGGAGCACGGTACGAAAGAGAAGGTGATTATTCTGGCGAAAGATTTAGAGAAACGTTACTCTATCCGAGATTAAAGCAGGCAATTGAAGAAGGGGTGAAATTAGAGGTAATCCTTGATGGTTCTGCTGGTTATAGTACCTCTTTCATTGAGGAATCGTTTGGTGGCTTGATAAGAACAAATAAATTGACGCTTAAACAGTTAGAGGACAATCTCATCATTATTTCCGAAGAGGATCCGTCTTACCTAGATGATATTAAAAAATATTTGAACAATGCGTGGGCGCACAGTTGTTAGTATATTGGTAGGAGTTGCTAGTTTTATTATAGGGTGGACTCTATGTGCATCGTTTAATGATTTGTCCTATTTTTCACTCGACCAGTCAATAAGCGTGGCAGATGTTTTGTCAATTGTCGTAAATATTCTGCTAGCAATTCTTGTGGCAGTTATGATTGAGCGAGGGATGCAGAACCAGAGAGTTGAGAAAGATTTTTTTATCTCTGAATTAAACGAAGCGCAACAATCATTTTCCGATTTAGAGAGAATGTGTTCTCGAAACAATTCTCTTTCTTTACAATTGACAGTATATGAAGTAGAAAAAGCAAAAAAGAATCTCGTTAGAATGTGGAATAATATGGGAGAACAGGAAGGAAATTTCCATAAAAAGCACAATGATGAGTTTTTGACCTTAATTCAGAACATTAAGACTCTGAATACGCAGTTTTCTGATTCAAATTATTATAAAGATAAAACAGGCTATAAGCCCATAACGATAAAGAGAAATCATATTTATTTGAACAATACTGTCAAGCAAGAAATAGGGCGAACTTTTAGCATAATAAAGGATGCTATTTTTCAATTAAAAATAGCAATTAACAATATTTGAAAGAATCGATACTTTTTAAGTTTATTCTTTCAATGGAGTCTTGATAAGAAGGATTTTCCAATCGAATAGGAGACAGAATACCATTGATAAAAGACTATTTAACTTTATCTACTTCTTTCTCCTTCAACAATTAAGAAAGGAGATAATCTTATACTAGTTTTTGGGACCCTGCCAGAGGCGATTAAAATGTGCCTTTTGGTGAAGGAGTTCCAGTAGTATCCTGAGGCATTTGAAACAATTGTGCGAAAAAGAGGATAACTCTGGGAGATGTGACAATACTCAAAGTTTAGATAGTGAGTTTAAAGGTAGTCAAAGGTATCGAAATAGATAATATGGCAGTATATACCTCTGAAGAATTAAGAGCGGTTCAGCTGATAGAATTGGAGGCGCTAAAGGAAGTTGTTAGAGTTTGCGATAAACTATCAATAGAGTGTTTTCTGGTTGGCGGCTCTTGTCTTGGTGCAATGCGTCATGGCGGGTTTATTCCATGGGATGACGATATAGATGTAGGAATGAGGAGAGAAGATTACGATCGTTTTCTTAAAGAGGCACCGTCTATCTTAAATAACAGGTTCTTTCTACAAACGCCTTATACCGACAAGAATAGTGCTTATAGTTATGCGAAAGTCCGAGTAAACGGGACAATGTTCGTCGAGTACTGTAATAGAAAGAATAAAATGCATCAGGGCATTTATTGTGATGTTTTTCCTTTTGACAATGTACCTGATGATGACACAAAGAATAAGAAGCAGTTTGTTCGCTTTACGCGTTTAAACTATATCTTTTTTTATCGGCAAACTCCGGACGTGTCTTGCCCTCCAAACAGCATAAGGGATCATTTTAAGAGTATTGTTCGTAAGGTTATGCATTATTCTTTAGTGCTATTTACTAATAAGGAAAGACTATATAGATCTCTATTATCTACAGCAACAGAATACAACGGTAAGGAACAATCATCAGTTGCTTGTTTACACTTCCCTAAATGGAAGGGAGACGAGATTCTTTTATCAGATTTATATCCTCTAAAAAGTGTTCAATTTGAAGGGATTACAGTCAAAGTCCCAAGAAATGCAGAAAAGTATCTTACAACACATTATGGGGATTGGAGAACGTTGCCACCGGAAAGTCAACAAGTAGGGCATAAACCGTATAGAGTAGAGATTTCTAGTTAGTTTTTGCTTTACAATTATTCTTCTTTGATGGCTCAAAGGTTATAAATGGGTTTACTTGAGAAGTTATCTGTCTTTGTAGTAAAAGGCATTGACCGGTTAAAACAATCTGATCTATTCAAAGGTTTTGCTGTGACTACTATCGGAAGTGGCTTGTCCAAAGCCATAATGATAGCAGCCACTTTTTATTGTACCCACAAATTAACTCAAGCAGAATTTGGAGAATTCTCTTTTATCAACAACACGTTGATAATGATTCTAACCATTTGTGCATCGAATTTTTCCCGTCTTTGTACAAAGTTCGCCACTGAAGCACACGATTCCAAGGCATCACTTCAGAGACTTTTCATTCTCTTTTTATTCTCCTTGACGGCATGTCTCTTAGCAGGGCTACTAATACTTCTGGTCCCAGATAGTATTCTTGAGAGGGTATTTGGCAGTTCTTCAATGCTGTCATTTCTTAGATTTGCTGCTCTGTTATTGCCTTTATTTATGCTAAACCCCTTAATAGAAGGTGTCCTCAGGGGTTTAATGAGGTTTAAATTAATAAGTACAATCCAAGTATTTGCAGCTCTTTTCTATTTGATTGTTATAATACTTGGCATCTCACTAGGAGGAGTAAATGGAGCATTGTATGCGCTCTTAATCTACTATTCTGCTTTTGCAATTACCTTTTTTGTATGCTTGATAAAAATAGCACCTCCATCTTCTTTCGCCCAAAAGTTAAAAGGTTTCATAGAGGAAAGGGGAGTTATTACCAAAATGGTATTACCTGTCTTTATTGCTTCTTTTGTTGAAGCGCCAATGTTCTGGATACTCCAGGTGCTATTAACCAAATATGACACAGTCGCTTCTGTAGGAGGTATGACGGTGATGAAACAAGTCAGAAACTTCGCTTTGCTAATACCTAATTACTTTTTCAATACATACATTGCTTTTGCCGGAAAAAAGAATGCCGAGAAAGACTACTTGGGATACTTTAATCAGTTTGATAAATTGATTAGATATTTTCTTTTGCTCGGTCTTTTCTTTTTTGTTGTCTTTTCCATATTTAGTAAACCAATCCTGTGGCTTTATCGACCAGAGTATGTGGCCAGTTGGAAGAGCTTATGCATTTCTAATGCGTGCATACCGATAGCTTTATTGTTAAGTCTTGTAAGAACAGACCTGATACTACAAGAGCATCAAAGAGCACTTCTAATAATCTCCATAATATGGAATCTAGCATGGATAGCTGTTTTCTTGTTGTTAGTTAACCAATCAGTTATTCCATTAGAGGCCTTTTTTTATGGAGAGTTAGTTGCTGTATCCGTACAACTATTGAGTTGCTATCTAATCTATCATCGAGACAAAACCACACTATTAAATGCTGAATAATGGACGGTCAAGAAAGAAGAATTAAAATAGTTGCAGCCCATCCTGGTAGGCAGCATTCTTTTCGTGTGGCAACAGCGTTAAAAGAAGCAGGATTGTTGTACAAATATGCCACAACGGTTTATGATAAGGACACATCATTCTTGATGAGAGTTGTTAAAAAACTTCTCAATAAAAATAATCTGGCTAGAGCGAATAAAAGGAAATGTCCTTCTCTCCAGGATGAGGATGTTATTCAATTCTGCGAATTCGGAGGATTGCTTCTTTTATTGATGATCAGATTAGATAAAAGCCATATTATCAGCAACTGGTATGGTGGACGAATATCTGTTAGATTCCAAAAGAGATTAACCCGTTTTATTATAAAAGAGAACGTGGATATGGTTATTTCCTATGACACGAACTCTAAGGTCTTGTTTCAATTGTTAAAAGAGAAAGCTCCTAAAACCATCTTAGTTATGGATAATGCACACCCTAACAGGCATTATCTGAATTATGATTATCATCGTTATTGGGATAGTTGTGGAGGTTTTGCGGAGACCCTTAAAGCTTGCGGTTATCTTGTTGATGAAAAGACAGCGCAATCTTTTGGGGACGAAATAAAAATGGCTGATTATCACATAGTTGCTTCCTCTTATAGCAAAGAAGCATTGCTATTTGATGGTGTTAAGCCAGAGAGAATATTCAAGATTCCTTATGGTGTTGATTCGAATCGCTTTATTAATTCAGACAGGTCTTATGCTATAGGGAAACTCAATGTTTTATTCGTTGGAGAAGTTAATCAGAGGAAAGGAATTCGTCAAGTACTTGAGGCGGCCAAGATAATAAGTTCTCCAGATGTTGTGTTTAATATTGTAGGATCAGGATCAGACCATTGCAAGTACTTATACGAACCATACAAGCAATATGTAAATCTTTGGGGATTTGTTTCATATGATGAGTTATTAAGGCAATTCCGGGAAAACCACCTTTTTCTATTTCCCACGATGGGAGAGGGCTTCGGCTTAGTCTTATTAGAAGCGATGGCGGCAGGATTACCTGTTATTACAACGGCAAACTGCGGAGGTGCAGATATCGTGGAGGAGGGAACTAACGGTTTCATTGTTTCGGTTGGGAGTACAGAAGAGATAGTCAAAGTTTTATCCTGGGCGAAAGAGCATCCCGATAAACTAGAAGAGATGTCAAAAGCGGCAAGGGAAACAGCTCATAAATATACGTGGGAAAGATATAACCAAGGAATAGTAGATGCGGTTAATAGAATCTATCTAAGCGCTCAAGAAGGATAGTCGGAACTTGGCATGTTACAACCATTATCGATTCTTTTCATTGTTATACTTGCCATCCTTATAGGAATTCAACTGACAAGAGCATTTGTCTCTCCAGATAAGGCGAAGATATGGTCTCCTTTAACCTTTATTGGAGCGACTTTGGTGTATTATATTATTATACCATCTCTTTTTTCAATGAAAGGATATCAGATCAGTAATATCAAAGGGCAGTGGCTTTTTTATTTGAGCGCAGTTCTTTTTTACTGTTTTGTGTTAGTGGGTTTTCATGTCCAAGTTAAGGGACGATTTCCTAGGTGGAACAAATTGATAACCTCAAACAAAGTGGTGTCGTATGGTTTGTTTCTATTCGTAATAGCTCTTTTGTGTTATATTCCATTTAGAGGTTTTCGAACAACATTATGGGATAGTGATGCAACGCTTGTAACTGAAAGGACAGGTTTTGTCAGCTATTTTATAGATTTAATATCGCTTCTATGTGCCTCTTGCGGATTATTATTGATGGGAGCAAAAAAAGGTGTCAAAATATTAAATCTGTTTTTATTTTTAGGGGTTTTATATCTAACATTTGTGGTATATGTGGTTGCAGGATTTAGATTTCGCTTAGTCTATCTTGTACTAATACTATTTACTATATATCATCTATACTCAAGGCCTAAGAGAGTCAATTTTCTTCTTATCTTGGGAGTGGGAATTCCGATCTTCTTCTTATTTGCCGCAATGGATACGTCTCGTAATTACGGAAGAGGACTTAATAGAGAATCATTACAAGAAATAACCATTGATGAGATGGAAAAAGGATCTCGTGAAAATGCGGCTGTTTTGTATTTTTCCACTCTATGTACGGATTATTATAATGACACTAAAGAATATGTTGGATTTGAGCCAATAATTAATGCTGTATTTATGCCTTTCCCACGAGCTCTTTTCCCATGGAAACCTGAAGGCCTTTATATTAGGGAAGCACAATTAAAGACACTAGGATCTTATGATGCGGGTGCCGCATTCTTGAGTTTTACGGAAGGTTTTATCTCTTTTGGCTGGTTTGGTGTGGTATTATATGGGTTCCTAATAGGACTTCTCTCAAGTCTGTTCTGGAGAAACTATGATGAGAACCGGGGATCAATAGGAGCAATTTTGCTTCTTGCCTTATTCAACGGTTTTTGTTATCAATGGGTTTCAAGGGGTTATTTAGGAGGGAATCTTAATAGTTTCCTTTATTTTGTCATAGTCCCGTTCTGGTTGTTGTCTATAGCTAAGTTCTTTAAGAGGAAGGTTCAGTAGCTATTCTATTTAGATTATGAAGAATGTCTTTGTGCAGAATATCATTTCTCCCTATAGGAATCGTTTTTTCTGTGCATTAAATAAAGAAGACTTTGATTTCTCTGTTTACTATATGGGGTACACAGAACCAGATAGGAACTGGGATACGTCCAAAATAGAAAGACAGTACAATAGTTGGGTAGATACAAAAGGACTATATCTTAAGATAGGGGCTTTAGGAGGACATTTTAACCCCAGGTTAGTTTGGAAAGTATTAGTAGATAAGAATATCAAAAATATTATTCTCGCTGTTTCTTGGAATGATCCCAATATCCTGTTAATCACACTTGTAAAAAGATTGCATTTGACCAAGAAAAAGCTTCATTTTTGGGCAGAAGCTAATTATACTGCATCTTGGACAAACAAACACAATTCAAGGCTAAAGTGGTGGCTAAAGAGAAGTGTGTTTAATGCAATAGACGGGGCCCTCATCATTCCTGGAAAAATGTCAAAGATAACTTTTGAAAAATGGGACATAAACAATAAACAGTTCATATATCTCCCAAATACGATAGATGACACTTCCTTGCATTTTGAACCCAGTTTAAGAAATACAGATGACTTGCCTGTTTTCATCATGCCGATAAGAATTATTGAAAGAGTAAAGGGGGGCCTTAATTTTTTTGAAGCAATAGGGAAAGAGAATGTTGTACGGGCGCAGTTTATTATTGCTGGAGATGGCGAAGATAAGGATAAGTTCATAGATTATATAAAGGATAATGGCTTTGAGTCTAATATCAATTTGATGGGCTTTTGTGATTCATTCAAAATGTCAGAGTTATATAGTAAGGCCAATGCTTTTATTCTTCCTTCTTTTTCCGATCCGTCTCCATTGAGTCTTGTTGAAGCGTTATATTTTCATTTACCCGTTCTATGTTCTGATCATTGTGGGAATCATTTTGAAGCTGTAGAAGATGGCGATAATGGTCTAACTTTTTCCCCTCTTAGTCCAGATTCTATTAAACTACAATTTGAGCGTTTTATGTTAATGAGAGATAAATGGGAGAGAATGGGAGAGAGAAGCGCTGAAATCTATAAGGAGAGATTTAATACTGTTTCTGTAATAAAGCAATTTGTAGCAGATTATTCAAAAGTGTCTTTCTAGATAATTATTATCTATGCCTACTGTATTGCATATCAATGTTGCAAAGAATATTGGCTCGACGGGAAGGATTGTAGAACAACTATGTATTCTTGCTAGGACGCATGGATGGGACTCATATGTCGCACATGGGTATAGGTATGAAGATAAAGGAGAGGTCAAAGGTATTTTGGTTTCGGGTGCCTATGGAGAGTATCGGCATTACCTTAGAAGTCTTCTTTTAGATGGCCAAGGTCTGGGATCTAAGAAAGAAACAAGAGATTTGGTTAATTGGATACAAAAGGTTAGACCAGATATTGTTCATTTACACAATATTCACGGATATTATATCAACTACCCGATTCTATTTAGGTATTTGTCAGAAAATAGCATACCTATAGTATGGACGTTACATGATTGCTGGCCTTTCACTGGACATTGTGCGTATTTCGACCTTATAAGTTGTGAGAAGTGGGAAACACAATGTGATAATTGCCCTCAAAAGGAAAAGTATCCAAAAGCGCTAATTGATAGATCAAAGAGGAACTATGAGTTAAAAAAACAATTGTTCACATCTGTTCCAAACATGACAATTGTACCCGTTTCCGATTGGCTTCATGACTTAGTTACGAGATCATTTTTGTCCAAGTATCCAATCAAGACAATTCACAATGGAATAGATTTGAACATGTTCCGACCCACGGACAGCGATTTCAGAAAAAGAAATGCACTAGAGGGAAAGTTTTTGATACTAGGAGTAGCTGATGGTTATGGGGAAAGAAAAGGGTTGTCAGACTTTAACATATTAAGTGAGAGATTTGGCTCGAGAGTAACAATTATTTTAGTTGGCCTGAATGAGAAAGATAAGAAAAGTGTTTCTCCAAGAATAATGGGAATGGGGCGTACGGCCAACCAGCAAGAATTGATAGAGATTTACTCATCAGCAGATGTTTATATTAATCCTACTTACGAGGATAATTTCCCAACAACAAATCTTGAAGCTTTGGCATGTGGCACTCCTGTAATAACCTACCGCACTGGGGGAAGTCCGGAAGCGGTTGATGAAAGTACAGGCATTGTGATAGAAAAGGGTGATGTTGATGGCTTAGTCCGGGATATTGAAACAGTGAAAAGCAAAGGGAAAGCATCCTATGAAAATGCTTGCAGGAAGAGAGCAGAAACGTTCTTTAATAAGCAAGAGCGATTTGGGGATTATATTAGGCTATATGAGGAACTGATAGCGAGGAAGCATTAATAATTGTTATATATGAAACCAATAGATTTTATTGCCAAGAACGGGATTGATTTTTTTACGAGTCATATAGGGGAAAAGATAACAGTCCGGTTACTTTCAGATGATGAGTTTGTGTTTACGGGTTTTTTTACTGAAATTACACCAGAAGGGGAAAATCTGCCACTAATAGATGGTGTACTTATAGAGTTGCCTCAATTTAACTTGCATATGAAGTATGAAGATCCTGTTGAAGGCAAGATTGTGCCTATTAATTTCAACATCATTCTAATTGATGACATGAAAGATATTATATTCAACAAATAGAGTATGAGCATTTAGTCTAATGAGATTATAATATTAGCTAATCCTATAGGTAATGATAATCGTAATTGGAGCAACAAGTTTTATAGGCGTACATACTGTCACAGAATTGATTAATCAAGGATGTGAGGTTCTGGTAACTGGGCGAAATAACCGTTTCAAGGAGCATTATGATAAGCTTGGAGTCAAGTATATCAACCTTGATTTGAACAATGCTGAAGACTTTGAGAAGCTTCCAAAGAAGGATGTTGAAGGAGTGATTCTACTTGCTGGGTTGCTTCCGGCAAATGCACCGGTTAATCTTGACGAAGATGAAAATGCGGCCGACTATTTCCAAGTCAATGTTATAGGAACAATAAATGTTCTGGAATATTGCCGCAAAAATGGTATTAAACGCATTATTTCCACTTGTTCATATGCAGATGTTCGTGGGGCCTGGAGTGCAGAGAGAAGGATCACTGAAGAGGAGCCACGAGACTTCATCTTTACGGGTGATCATGCTGTGTATGTAATCTCAAAGAATGCTGCTAATGACGTTATGGAGTACTACAATCAGCAGCATGGGATGAAGAACGCAGTATTTAGACTTCCGACCGTATTTGGTGTGACGCCCCATATGTCGCTTTTCGTAAATGGAGAGAGGAGAAAATCCGGATTCCAGATCTTTATGGAGAAAGCAGAGAAGGCAGAAGACATTACAGTATTCGGTAATCCGAATATGATACGTGATGTCGCTTACGTAAAAGATGTTGCCCATGCTTTCTATCTTGCCTTGAAATCAGAGAATACATACGGCCTCTATAATATGACAGCAGGCGGAGGTGTAACTCTCCAGGAACAGGCAGAAGTTATGAGAGATGTATTTGGCCCGGCAGATGGCCGCAGGAGCCGTATTCTGTATAATCCAGAGATTCAGAATAATACCCCGTCGTATCTTTTCTCAATGGAGAAAGCGAAGAAGGATTTTGGCTTTGAACCAAAGTTCAAGACCTTCCGAGAGATGATGGTGGACTTCAAGAAAGACTGGGACAATAACCTTTATAGGGACCTTTTCAAGTACTAATCATGTACAAACACTTCTTTAAGAGAGTCATTGATTTCCTTCTCTCTTTCATAGCATTGCCATTTGTTCTTCTGCTATGTGTGTTTGTATGGATAGCCGTCAAATGTGATGATGGTGGCCCTCTGTTTTACATGGCATCTAGAATAGGAAAGGGAGGAAAAATCTTCAAAATGTTCAAATTCCGCAGCATGAAGGTCAATGCTCCGGATATCCGTTTGGAAGACGGTAGTACATACAACGCTGCTGATGATCCTCGCGTTACCAAAGTTGGCAAGTTTCTCCGTAGTACCAGCTTGGATGAAGTCCCTCAATTATTAAATGTGTTTCTGGGACATATGGCATTGATAGGGCCCCGCCCGGATTCTGCCTTCTATTTAGAGCATTATACTCCAGAGGAAAGGATCATTCTAACAGTCCGTCCTGGAATTACGGGGTGGAATCAGGCGATAAACCGCAATTCGGTTGGGACCAAAGAAAAGCTTCGGAATGACATCTATTATGTCCAACACTTGTCATTCTTATTTGACTTAAAAGTTATGTGGCTGACCATAAAAAAGGTCTTGTCACATAATGATGTTTACCGCGCGTAAATGAAAAAACTCCTAGTATTGGCTGCTGGTATTTTACAGATTCCGGTTATTAAAAAAGCCCGGGAGATGGGGTATTATGTCTTGGCCGCTGACGGTAATCCTCTAGCAGTTGGTTTGAAGTACGCTGACAAACCAATAGTTGCCAATATTACTTCTGAAGAGGAAATGCTGAAGATAGCACGGGAGGAAATGATTGACGGGGTTATCCATCCTTGTTCAGAAGTCGCCATGAATGTGATGGGCCGTATCAATGACGAATTGGGCCTTCATGGTATTTCAAGAAATACGGCACTCAAAGCAACCAATAAACATTCGATGCGGAAAGCGTTTGAGGCATATGGAGCGCCTAGCCCTAAATTTTATTGTACAGCAAATGTGGATGAAGGATGGAGGCTGTTTCAGTCAATTGAAGGCAAGGCCATATTGAAGCCATCACGGAATAGCGGCAGTCGTGGCGTTTCAGAAATAGACAAAAGCCTTTCTTATGACGGTTTTAAGCCGTTATTCAAACGCGCAAAGGAAGAAAGTCGAGATGATTCAGTGATGGTGGAGGAGTTTGTAGAAGGGCCGGAATTCAGCGTAGAAATCATCGTTTGGAATAAGGAAATAATCATCTTGCAAGTAACAGATAAAAAGACCTCTGAGGCGCCTTTCTTTGTTGAACTTGGGCATAGTCAACCATCATTATTTCCTAAGGAGATTGTTGAGGCTGTTAAGTCTGCTGCGGTTAAGGGTGTGGAAGCTTTGGGATTGAAAGATTGTGCTGCTCATGCCGAGGTAAAAGTTCAAAATGGGAAAGCCTACTTAATGGAGATAGGCGCTCGACTTGGAGGAGATTTCATATCTACGGAGCTCACTCATTTGAGTACAGGTATTGATATGGTTGCTGCGGCAATTAATGTTTCATTGGGAGTCAAGCTTGATTTGAAACAGAAAGCAGAGCCACAAGGAGTTGCCATTAGATATTTCACACCAAAGCCAGGCATAGTTAAGGCTATTAATAATACCGAGTTGCTTAATGGACCTGGCATTTATGATGCCGAGATTTATGTTAAACCGGGAGATGAGGTTAGAGAAGTTAAATCCAGCCTAGACCGCTCCGGGCACGTAATAGTCACAGCGCCTTCTGCCCAAGAGGCTATTGATAAGGCGGAAGAATTAGTCGAGAAAGTTAAGATCATTACGGCGTAATGAAGATTCTGGAAATTCCGGCGTACTTTTATCCTGAAAGAGTGTCAAGTTCTCTTCTTGACGATCAACTTCATCAAGCTATTGCTGATGCGTGTTGTAATATGCTTTTGTATGTTCCAACACCTACCAGGAATGTTACACCAGAGGTTCGTAAAGAATACAAAAAGAAGAAAAAGGAAACCTTGTATGGTGGACATATGTCAGTTCATAGGTTTTCTTTGTACGGAGAAGAGAAGAAACCTTTTCTTAGAGCTCTGAGATATACGTTTGCTTGCATCAAGCAGTTTAATCGTTTGGTGTTCTGCAAAGAAGCAAGACTATGCGATGCTATGTTTATCACAAGCACACCTCCAATTAAAGGTGCTATGGCAAGCATTGCCAAGAAGTTCAATCATAAGCCGCTTATTTATAATCTTCAAGATATTTTCCCTGATTCATTAGTCGGTTCAGGTTTAGCTAAAAAGGGTGGTTTGCTTTGGAAGATAGGAAGAAAGATAGAGGATTTCACCTATCGTCATGCAGATAAGATCATTGTCATCTCCGAGGATTTCAAGAAGAATATCATGGCGAAGGGGGTTCCAGAGGAGAAGATAGAAGTCATCTACAACTGGGTGGATGCTGACAGTGTCAAGCCGGTGGAAAAGGCGGAGAATCCGCTTTTTGAGGAGTTCGGGTTGGATAGGGAGAAGTTTACGGTGGTGTATGCGGGGAATCTGGGGAATGCGCAGAATATAGGCATTATACTGGATGCGGCAGCGAAGTTGCAGGAAATCCAGTTTGCGGTCTTTGGGACAGGGGGATTGGAGGAGGAGATTCGTTCTAGAATTGAGAAGGAAGGGTTGAAAAATGTGCATCTGAATCCCTTGCAGCCTATGGAGAGGGTGAGTCAGGTGTATAGCTTGGGCGACGCCTGCATCGTGTCCTGCAAAGCAGGGCTGGGAGGCAGTGCGATGCCCTCTAAGACGTGGAGCATAATGTCTTGCGGGCGCCCTGTTATCGCCAGTTTTGACGAAGGGGAGTTGAAGGACATCATTGAGAAGAATGAGTGCGGGGTGTTCTCTCACGCTAGTAATCTTCAAGAATTCGTAGAAGTAATTAAGATACTTGCAGCTAATCCCGCTCGTTGTGAAGAACTGGGCAAGAATGCTCGTAAGTTTATACTTAATAATCTGACAAAGGAAGTTGGGACTAAAAAATACGTGGATGTAATCAAGTCTTTCGAAAAGAAAGAGTCATAGATAGAATGGATCTCAAGTTAAGAAATATCCCTTTCTCGCCGCCGGACATGTCGGAGGCGGAGGTTGCGCAGGCGACTGAAGCGATTCGGTCCGGATGGATTACTACGGGGCCGCGTGTCAAGGAGTTTGAGCGGCGGATAGCCGGATACTGCGGCACAGCGAAAGCTGTGTGCCTGAACTCGGCGACGGCGGCCATGGAGATGGTGCTGCGGCTGATTGGCGTAAGGCCGGAGGACGAAGTAATCGTCCCGGCATACACGTATACAGCCACTGCGTCAGTGACACAGCACGTGGGCTGCCGCCTGGTGATGGTGGACTCCCAGCCGGACTGCGTAGAGATGGATTATGACTGCCTTGCCGATGCCATAACTGAGCGCACTAAAGTGATAATGCCCGTGGACCTTGGCGGAATAATCTGCGACTATGACCGCATCTTTGAGATTGTTGAGGCCAAGAAGGGACTATTCAAGCCCACTAACGAGCTTCAGAAGAGATACGACCGTGTGATTATTGCTGCCGATTGCGCCCACGCCTTTGGAGCGTTCCGCCATGGTGCCAAGGCTGGAGCAATTGCCGATTTCTCATCCTTCAGTTTCCACGCGGTAAAGAACTTAACCACTGCCGAAGGCGGCGCCCTCACATGGAACTTGCCTTTTGGTGAAGAGCCTGTTTCCTACGATCAGGGGACCACGGTCCCTCCTATTGAAGGGGAGACCTGGAACGCATATCTGTACAGGGTAGCACAACTCTATTCTCTCCACGGCCAGAACAAAGACGCGCTTGCAAAGACCCAATTAGGCTCCTGGGAATACGATGTAATAGGCCCCTGGTACAAATGCAATATGACCGACATCACCGCCGCCATTGGCCTTGCCCAATTGGACAGATACCTTGCCATGCTCGCCCGCAGAAAGGAGATCATAGAGCGCTATGATGCTGCCTTTGCAGACTTGCCGATAGCGGTCCTGAAACACTACGGAGAAGACTTCGCCGGCAGCGGCCACCTATACCTCACCCGCCTCATAGGCCTCACCGATACAGAGCGCCGGGAAATAATAGTAAAGATGGCCCAACGAGGCATCTCCTGCAACGTCCACTACAAACCGTTGCCCATGATGACCGCATACAAGGCCTTGGGCTTTGACATTAAAGACTTCCCCAGAGCCTACCACCTCTTTGAAAACGAAGTCACCCTCCCATTGCATACCCGTCTTAGTGACGAAGATATTGACTACGTCATCACCAACTACGCAGACATCATAAAGTCATCCTAATATGCAGTACAAGGTTTCGGATAATAACATCCAGCTCAAGTCATCCTTTGAGGTAAGCAAAGAAGACTTCGAAAAGGTGTTAGCTGCTATCCGGGAGCAATATCCGAACTGCCAGGTATGGAACAGGTCCATTCGGTCACTCATGCGTGAGTGGGCAGCTCACAATGCCTTCCATGCTCTTGGTTTTATCCGCAAGAAAACAGCCGATACGGATCTGAACTGGCCACAGAGGTGGTATACTCGGCTAGGATACACGATTGCGGGAGCAATTGTCTGGCCGTTTATCAAGTAAGGAAGCGTTTTGTTAGACCATTTGCAGACATATATCAGAAACATCCTCTCCCATGTGCCGTGGTGGCACTGGGTGATAATGTGTGCGGTGGCGTTGGGCCTGGAGGCGGTGCTGTTGATCCGGAAAAGGAGATCGGTATATGGAGCTGTTGTTGTGGGGTTGACGGTGTTTGTGGGTTTGTTCCTGCTAGATACGGCGGTGTTTGTGCGGTATATGGGTTATTTCCCGCATGGCACGGGATATAAGTTTTCGCTTAGTTTACGTCGGTTATTTCCTTCTAATAAGATTGCTTTGACAGAAGTTATCGCCAATATGGCTGTGTTTGTTCCTTTTGGACTCTTTCTGTCTGAAGCTTTGTCTACGGGGCGGCGCCGTGCCGGGCGCTCCGGGTTCTGGCGCCAGGTTGGCGCTGTAACACTTGTGGGGTTGGCGCTATCGTTAGCCATAGAGGTTCTTCAGCTGATGCTTGGCGTTGGAGTCTTTGAGGTTCAAGACCTGGTGCTCAACACCGCTGGAACCTTCATTGGAGCGGCGTTGGCGTTGCTTGTAAGGAGAGCGTTAAGGCGGAAACCCTCCTAAAGGGTGGTGGTTACTTCCTGTTAAATTTCTATGTTTGATTGTTTGTCGTGATTGACAACGAAGTAAAAAAAGCTTTATTGACATTGGTGCGGTTGGGCATTGGGCATCCTGTTGAGGGAGCGCCGGAAGTTTGCGACTGGCCGGCCATCAAAACCTTAGCCGCTAAACATGGTTTGACTGCGATAGTATTAGACGGCATTGAAACACTTCAGGCAGAGGAAAGACCTAATAGGGAGATTTTGATGCAGTGGATTGGGGAGGTGATGAAGGGATTTGAGAAGCGGCGCGAAAGATATCTTGCAACCATCGCCGAGTTGGCGGCCTTTTACAATAGCCATGGATTTAAAATGATGACCCTGAAGGGTCTTGCGTGCAGTTTGGACTGGCCCAGGCCGGAGCATAGATCATGTGGTGATATTGATATTTGGCAGTTTGGGATGCAGAAGGAAGCGGATGCGTTAGTGGAGAAAGAGAAGGGAATCAAGATAACGACGGCGCATCAGCACCATACGGAGTTCCATTGGAACGGCTTCCTGGTGGAGAACCATTATGACTTCATCAATGTGCATCATCATAGGTCCAACGCTGAGTTTGAGAGATTGCTGAAGGAGTTGGCGGCGGAGGAGAATATCGGCGCGGAAGCGCCAGACAGGGCCATTGGCAGCGTTGAGGTGAAGGGGGAGCGTGTGTATATGCCATCGGCAAATTTGCATACGCTGTTTGTGTTGAAGCATTTGATGTTGCACTTTGCATCGGAGCGTATTATTTTGAGGCAGTTGCTGGATTGGGGATTCCATGTGAAGGCGCATACGGGAGAGATTGACTGGCCGTGGGTGCTGGAGGTACTGGAGAGGTTCGGGATGGTGCCGGCGTTCAGGGCGTTCAACGCTATTTGCGTGGAGGATCTTGGGTTTGACGCGAACATTTTCCCTGCGGAGCAGGCTCAGTGCGATGCGGCGCTCAAGGAGAGGGTGCTGAACGAAATCCTCTCGCCCGAGTTCGAGGGCGAGGCCCCCAAGGCGCTGCTTAAGCGCGTTGCCTTCAAGCTTCGCCGCTGGAAGGCCAACGCCTGGAAGCACCGCCTCTGCTACAAAGATTCCATGTGGAGCGCATTTTGGAGCGGTGTGTGGAATCATTTGCTGAAGCCTAAGTCAATTTAGGCATATTGAGATTATTTGGAGTTTATTGCTATATAGCGACCAACTATGGAAAAGAAGGAAAAACTTTACTACGAATCGCCTCTTTTACAAGTGATTGAGGTGGTTCCGGAAGGTATTGTCTGTATGACCGGTGACGACAATGAGGACATTGGCGGAGACGGTCCTGTTTACGGTGATGACGATTTCAATTAATAGAGCTGCCATATGAAAAAAAGAAGATTATTATGTGCAGCCGCAATCTGCCTTGCTGCATTAGTGTCCTGCCAGAAGCAAGGACCGGAGGTGCCTGTAGAGCCCACCAGCCAGGAAGAAAACCAGACGGAGCCAGTCACTCCGCCGGAAGAGGAACTTGTAGTATTCTCCGCTTCCACTGAAGCCCCGGGCACCCGTACCACTCTTTCCCATGACGATGATAGCTGGCATGTATTGTGGGCCGAAGGGGATCAGATCAATATCAACGGCTATACGCTGACTCTCCAGAGTGAGAATCAACCCGCGGGATACGGTCCTGGATGCCCTAAAGGAACCTTTGTTGGCAGCAATCCACTTCCCGCCAGTACCAGTCCGTATTACAAGGCGATTTACCCCGCCACTCTCAGGGACAGGTACGGTTATTTCAACTTACCGGCCGAACAGCCCTACGTTGAAGGAGGCATAGCTGCCTTCCCCATGTATGCAGAATCTGACGACAACAATTTAACCTTCAAGAACCTCTGCGGTATAGTCATGCTCAACCTAAAGGGCGACAAGAGCGTAACCAGCATAGCTTTGGCCGACAAGGACGATACCCCCAAGCCAATGTCCGGCCGCTTCACCGTAGAGAATAACGCTGCCGTCCTCACAACTGGAATCAACGGAACGGCTGTGGTTTGCGATACCCCTGTAGCGCTGAATACAGATACCGCCACCCCGTTCTTCCTAACTGTTCCCGCTGCCTCCTACGGTAAACTGTACATCATAATTGAAGCGTCCGACGGCACTATCTGCACCCTGACCAGCAACAAAGCCATCAATGTAGAAAGGAGCAAAGTCACCACCATCAACCTCTCCAACCTCACTTTCAAGGACGAGAGCGCTAAGATTACATATACTACTTCTGAAAAGAACAGGCAGTATGGCAAATATAACGGAGGCGATGATGCTTCTGTTTTCGGAACCGGTCTTAAAGTTGTAAGTCACAGTTATGACTCAGAGTCCATGACAGGTGTAATTACTCTTGATGGCCCGATAACGACCATTGGTAACGACGCCTTCAGATATGGCACCAACAACGGATACATCAAGACGGTTACAATTCCAAATACTGTGACATCAGTTGGCTCTTATGCTTTTTATGGATGCCACAGATTGGAATCTTTCAATTTCCCCAGGGGCTTGACCACTATTGGAAGAGACGCTTTTGTCAATTGTAGCAAATTCGTCCCTGATGATATGAGCCATATCACATCAATCGGAGAGGAAGCCTTCCAGCACATCGGCATCAGTGGTCCATTTACACTTCCGGAAGGACTGACTTATCTTGGGAGGAGAGCCTTCCATGATAATGACGGCCTTACGGAGGTGACAATAACCCATACTCCTGAAACGATGGGCATTGAAATATTTTCCAGCAGTAATAATATTACAACTGTAACATTTGCCGACGATATAGATATCCCTAACAATATGTTCAACGGTTGTGATAAACTCACAACAATTAATTTCGATGCTGTTGTAACATCCATTGGCGTAGGTGCTTTTGGTTCCTGCCGAGCCTTGACATCCCTTACACTTCCTTCTTCCGTAACTTATATCGGAGAATCAGCTTTTGCTTATTGTTCAGGATTGGAGGAGTTCAATTTTTCAGACAATATCACTTATATTGGAGAAGGAGCTTTCTCTAATTGTACCTCTCTGGAAACAGTCGTTTTGCCGGCAAATCTTGAGACTATGTACAACAGATACCATTTTTCCGGTTGTACTTCTCTCAGAAGCGTTACTTTCCCGACTAATCCCAACTTTAAGACCATCCCGTACCTATGCTTTGACGGCTGTACCAACCTGGTTTATACGGTAATTCCGTCTAATGTGACAAGTATATCAGATTTGGCTTTCAGGAATTGTGGATTCACAGCGCTTCCTGAAGGATGGGGCAGGAGAAGCCTTTATGCTGATAATACAAACCCTTATAAAGGTTGTCCCATTGAATCCATTACGTTCCCGGATGACTGGACTTCTGTGCCTACCAGTTTCTGCTGGGGTTGGAAGAAACTTAAAGAAGTTAATTTTGGATCAGGCGTTACTACCGTTGGCGGCAGTGCATTCCGCGAATGCACCTCGCTGACAGATGGAAGCAAGGTGGTCATTCCGTCTAATGTGACCTCTATTGGCAGTTACTGTTTCCATCAAACCGGATTAACAAGCTTGCCGTCAGGTATCAATAGGGCAGACATAACTATTAGCGATCATGCTTTCAGCAACATTCCACTTACATCTGTGGATGTTTCTAATTGGACAGAAATACCAAACGGAGTATTCCAGGAATGCTCGTCTCTGCAAAGTGCAACTTTGGGCAGTTCCCTGACAGCTATCAAACAGTATGCTTTCTACCTGTGCACATCGTTCAATAGCGTTACCCTACCCGCATCCCTCAACGAGATGGGAAACTACTGCTTCTTTAAAACAGCACTCACAGATATTCCGGCAGGTCTCCATGATTGTGCTTCATTTGGCGAACATATTTTTGGAGAAACACCAATGACCAGCATTACCATGCCGGACGGGATGACAAAGATTCCTTCTTACATGTTCGGAAGTTGCGCTAGCCTTACGACGGTTGATCTTAATGACGTCACTACATTGGGGACTTATGCTTTCAGCAGTTGCTCATCCCTCTCTTCTGTGACCGCACCGTCTGTTGAGTCTGTGGGTCAATATGCGTTCAATAATAACAATGCTTTGCTGTCCATTGACCTTCCTTCGGTGAAGACCCTTGCTTCCAATGCCTTCAATTCTTGTCAAAATTTGCAAAGCGTTGATTTGGGGGCAAATATTCAGAGCATAGGAACGGATTGCTTCCATTCAAATCCTTCTTCCCTGGTGGCCATATATATTCGCAATGGTGCGGCTATTTGTTCGCTTACTGGCCGTCTCTCAGGATATTCATTAAATTCTGCTCTGCAAATCTTTGTGCCTGCACTTTTGTTGGATTCATATAAGGGAGCTCCCAAATGGATTGATTACAAGGATTATATCTATGGCATTGATGTTCCTGTTTCTATGACGCCAATCACCTCTATGAAACTTGATGATGGTAGTGTTCCATACTACAGCATTGATGGTATCGTAAATGCTTTCAGCGAGAATGGTGGCACCCTCACTTTCCTTGAAGACATTACTCGCGAGTTAACTTTTACCGGAAACGCAACAGGAGTCGTTGACATGAACGGCCATTCAACCAATAAAGTCTTCTGGATGCAGAACACAGAACGCGGCACAATCACCATCCGCAATGGCACCTTCACCCAGACAGGGGACTGCTTTGACGGAAAGACAGGCTTTAGCGACGGCTACGGTGGAACGATTATCCTTGAAAACATGACGGTCAAAGGAACCCTGTGGACAGACAGCCATCCGTTTATCATCCGGAGCGGTGATTACAACCAGCTCCGCAATATGAAAAAGAATGATGTCACCTCTGCGGGATCAGGAACTATTACTATCGAAGGAGGTCGTTTCAAGAGTTTTTATAACTATACCACCAGCGGCTGGACCCTTGGGTCGTATACCATCTCCGGCGGCAAATTTGCCTTTGATCCTACAACGGCAACTAATGTAACCATTGCTGAAGGATACTCCGTGCAGACCAATACAGATAGTGACAGTAGCACTTATCCGTATATAGTCGCACCTACGCCATAAAAAGCCAAGATTGTAATACTATATATTGGCTCTGAAGGCAACTGCAGGGCCTTTTTTCATAAATCATTAACAATGAGGAATTAAAAGGTAATTTTTTATTGGCTTTTATGAAAAATGACTAATTTTGTAGTCTGTACTGAACACTAAGCATATATAATTAATAACTAAATAATTACAGCATTATGAAACAAGAGTATGAAGTTCTGAAACAGGAGTACGAAACTCCCGATGTGCAAGTCATCCTGGTTGAAACTAATGAAAGTATTCTGGAGACAACGGGAACTAATCCAGACGATCCAATTATTGACCCAGACTAATATCATCTAACAAAAGTTACTAGATATGCGTAATTTTCTAAAATGGACGGCTGTGCTCGTCCTGCTTTCCTTTTTTTCTTGTACCAAAGCGGAATATATCGGTGATACCCCTGATTTCAAAGAGGCTGGTGTTTTTGGCTATATAGCACCTGTTGTATTAGATGATGCTCCAGCCACAAAAGCTTCTGTTAATCCTTCTTCCTTGAGTTATTCTTTTGAAGTAGGGGACCGTATTAATATTTGGTCAAACTCCAACACACTTCTTCTTTATACAGTTGAAGAATTAAGAGATAATGGCCATGCTGTTTTCTCTGGTGGTGGATTCACTCTTACTGATGGTGAGACTTATTATTCCTCCGTTCCGTTAATAAGGAACCCAAGGGATGTATATCAAGCCATGACTGTAACATATGAAGGTCAGGTTCAGACAGCAAATAACGATGCTAATCATACTGCTGATTATACATATTGTTATGCTTCTGCTACTTGCAACAACGGAAACACATCCTTTGGATATGAGCGTTTAAATGCATACTTTCAGTTTATTATAACCCTTCCGGATGCTCTGACCCTTACAGAACTTTCCATTTCAGCTGCTAGTGAGGATTTCTTTGCAGTGAACGGAAGTCTTAATTTAACAAATGGCAGTTTTACCCCAGGAGAAAAAGCCGGAGTTATGACGTTGAAACTCGGCAATGGCAATGAAGGTATAACAGTCTCTGACAAAGTATTGAAGGCGGCTCTTGCTGTTGCTCCTTGTGCTGCCGGCGAATATGTTATTCGAGTAAAAGCTTCAGACGGAAAAGTTTATACTAGTCCCAAGATTTCCAAGACAGCACTTGTTGAAAGTCATGTTAAACAGTTTGTTACAGAGGTATTCGAGGGCGAGAACCCTGCTGTAGCCCAGATTGGTGATGTTGTTTATTTCTCACTTGCTTCAGCTGTTGCCGCTGTTCCTGCAGGAACTCAGACAACCATTACTATGATTGGTAATGAGGATATCGAGGTAAATGGTTATGCTGTTACAATTGAGAGTGGAAAGGATGTTATCCTTGATCTTAACGGAAAGACTGTTACAGGATTATGTTCAAGCGGGGGGACATCTGCATTAATAAGGGTTCTCGGCACTCTTACAATTAATGACAGTGGATCTAACGGTAAATTGATTGGAGGCGCAGATCCTACTTGGACCTGGGATGGTTCTGATGACTACACAGGAAGTTATGCGAGCAATACTATTCGCAATGAGGGAACTCTGATTGTTAATGGTGGAACGCTATATAATGCTAGCACTGGAAGCGCTGCTTACGCAATTGATAACTACAGTGCAGGCAAGGTAACGATCAATGGAGGTACCATTGATGCTAAAAAGGCATCTGCTATTCGCTTATTCTATAATAATGGAGGAGTAGTTACCGTCAACGGAGGCTCGATAGGTCATTACACCGATGATGATAACTATAGCTACATGGGTATCCAGGCCATGGCGGGAACAAATGCAGTTATCAATGTTTCTGGCGGAACCATTTCAGGTATGTATGCTCTTTATTCAAGTGGAACAGGTTCAAGCGCAGTTACTATTACTGACGGATCATTTGATGGATATGTTGGATTTGGTTCAGATGGACCTACGAATCTCTCAATTTCTGGAGGTATGTTTAGTGAATGGGTAGGAACCTGGGGCTCTCAGCCTGGTTTTATTACAGGCGGTGTATTCGCTGAAGATCCTTCAGAGTCTGTGGCAGATGGATATATGGCAACAGCCAATACGGATCCTGCAACTATGGCTGATTATCCTTTCACTGTTGTAGAGGACACCAATGAATATGTTGCCAAGATCGGTAGCACAAAGTACTTGACTCTTGAAGCTGCAATTGCCGCTGTTCCAACTGATGGAACAGCTACAACTATAAACTTGTTGTCAGATATAACCTTAGATGACTTACTGGTTATAGAAGGTGGAAAGAATGTCGTACTTGACCTTGGGGAAAATACATTAACAGGCGATATTGATCAGTATAATAGTATTCTTGAAGTCAAGAACGGAACACTGGCAGGAACTGCATATGTAAACGGCGGTACTTCAGGTACAGAATATAACACCTTTACCCTTGCGGCTGACGCTACCATAGACAGTGACTATGCTATCATATTGTATCAATCAAGCAACAATACTGCATATGGTTCTACCATAAACATTAACGGTACCGCCAACGGTATGGTGTGGGTGATGGGTAACATCACAGAAGGTAATAGCGTTGTTAACGTTAACAGCGGTGCAAGTATCACAGGTGACGTTGGCGTTGCTCTCAATGGTTATGCAACTTTGAATGTTAATGACGGCGCCACTATTGTCGGGTCAGAGTCTGGTATAGAAGTTCGCGCTGGTAATCTCAATGTGATCGGAGGAACAATCTCTTCTACAGCAACTGAGTATTCAGTTAATCCTAGTGGTAGCGGAACAACTACTTTCGGCGCAGCAATCGCTGTGGCACAGCATAACACCAACTTGGCCATTAATACTACTGTTTCCGGTGCAACATTGTCTGGTATAAAGACAATTTCAGTAGCTGATCCTCAGGGAACTGGTATGGATAATGTGACCGTTACGGTTTCCGACACCTACTTAGGCAATAATGTAGCAATACCTGAAGGCTTTGATTGGGTAAGCAACGGTAATGGTACCAGCACCCTTAAAGGCGTGACTAATGTTGCCAAGATAGGAAGTGTAGAGTACGAGTCTCTTGCAGATGCGATCGCTGCAGTTCCGGCTAACACGCAGACTACTATCACAATGATAGGCAATGAAACCATCGAGGCCAATGCGGGCGTTACTATCCCTGCTGATAAGAACATTATTCTAGACCTGAACAGCAAGACCATCAAGGGTGTTGTTCAGAGTCCTGCCACTGCCCAAGTCATCTTGAATAAGGGTACACTCACCATCACAGATAGCAGTAATGAAACGAGTGGTACTTTAACCAATGAAGTTAGTGATGAAAATGCTGGTTCGCCAATGGATAAGAATTGGTATAGCAATGTTATAACCAATAATGGAACTCTTACCGTAAATGCTGGCAATATAGTCAATACGGGCACAGGTGGAGCATGTTATGCTATAGATAATATAACCAATGGCACATCATGTACTCCAACTGTTAACATCGCAGGAGGTAATATCAGCGCAAAAAAGGTTGCGGTACGTATGTTCTGCAATAGCACTACTAACGTTAATACCGTTAACGTGACAGGTGGTAATATTAGTAGTGAACTTGCATATGGTATCCAAACTCAACAGGCCAACAAGAATGCAAATAAGGCGGCATTGAATATCTCAGGCGGCACCATCAGTGGCCAATACGCATGGTGTGATTATGGCGACAAGAACACTCCGACTCAATTTGATAATACCACTTACAGCATAACCGGTGGTTACTTCACAGGTGATTTATGGAGTTATGCAACATATTATTGCGGCATGGATGGCTTCATTTCAGGAGGTTATTTCAATCAAGCGGGTGGTGGAGATTTAGTTATCCCCGGTTTTGCTTTTGCTGAAAACACAGACGAAGAAACGAAGGAAACTTATCCTTATACCATTGGTCTAGCAGAAGTTTATTACAGTTGGATAGACGGTGGTGTTGAAAGGGGAGAATATTGCCCCCTTTCTGCTCCATTTGTACAAGGCTGGTTAATGGACGGAGAATTCATAACCCTTCAAAAGAATGTTACTCTTACTGAGACCATTGCCTGCCAACTTGAAAGTGGATGTTTTTCTTTGACGTTAGGGGCGTACAACATCATCAAGGGCAACTATAGCATTTCTCTGAAGCCTGGAGTTAGCGTTAAGACTGATAAGCAAACGGCAGTCTTCTCCGCTCCTTCAGCTAGTTATATGATAGTTGAAACAGCAATTTCCGAGAGTGGTTTCAATTATCAGTATTCAGTTGTCCCTGTTGCGGCAACAGTGAATGGAGTTCAGTACGAGACACTTGTTGATGCTGTTGCAGCGACAAGTTCAGGTACAATTACACTCGTGAACGATACTGCAGGTGCAGGTGTCTTTGTAGCACAAAATGAGAACAAGAACATCATCATTGACTTTAATGGACACAGTTACACTGTTACTGGACCTGCAGTAGGATCAACAGGAACTGCGACTCAGGCACTCCATCTTGAGATGGGAAACACTGTTGTCATTAAGAATGGTACAGTTTCTTGTACTGCTGATTCCGGAGTAAGGATGTTGGTGCAGAACTATTGTAACCTTACGGTACAGAATATGGTTCTTGATGGAACAAATCTCCCCGGTGGCAATCGTTACACTTTGTCGAACAACTGCGGAACAGTATTGATTGACAATAGTACAATTAATGCTAATTCGGGAAACTTTGCATTTGACGTTTGCCGCTACGCCAGCTATCCTTCAGTGAGCGTAACTGTTACGGGTAATAGCTCGATTAATGGCAATATTGAGTTTGATGCTAGAGACGGTGATCCTAAAGACGGCATCAGCCTTACCCTTTCATCTTGTTCTGTATCAGGAAGCCTGAATTTGACCTCAGGTGGTACAAGCGCATTGACCGCTCACCCTGATAAGGCTACAATTACAAAGAGCGATGCTATCACGTTGGCTGCTCCTTCGGGTTGCAGTTGGGTAAGTAATGGTACAACCAGCACTCTCGTAGTTGACTAAGTGCTTGATTCATATTAAAACAAAGAACCCGGGCTATTAAGGCTCGGGTTCTTTGTTTTCTTATTCTATGAGGCCTTGTTCTTGCCAGGTGGTGACCATTAGTTTGACGTCCTCCAAAGCACGATCTTCTGAGACTTCATATCGGTCTGTGAGCAAGGTTACAAGATCTTCTATGGTGAACTCTTGGCCTTGGACTTGTTCCCAAAGGTAGGTAGCGGAGCCGTTCAGGGAGATAATCTTATCGTAGTTGATTTGGTCAAGACCTTCTCCAATTACTATATGTTCTCCGCAGAGGGTGCGGAGTGTGAAGCCGTCTTTGATTTTCATATTTGGCTGTTGTTTGTTACGGTTTGATAGCAAAGGAGGGCGGCTTCCTCATTGGGGAGGCACTCCAGGCGGTAATAAGGGGTTGTAGTGCAGACTCCTTCCATTGTGCGGTGCCACCCATCGGCAAAAGATTTCAAGGGACGGAATGCTGCGCATGATTCCAGCAGGGATCCGTAGGCTCTGATAACGGAGACTCGCTCAATCTTGTTGTACGGGGCTTGGCTCAGATGGACTATGGCGCCAACCGGGGCGTCTTGGCTTTTGTAACACGGAGTTTTTCCGCTCCAAGGACTTCCGTAAATGCGGATGCTTTTGTCTGGGAGAAGGCGGAGTACGGGGAAGTCATCGTTCAGAAGTTCGGTGCCGGGGATATGCTTCAGCCAGAGTTGGCTGTGGGTGCTTTTTCCGGTGCCACTCTTGCCCAGGAACAGATAACCTTTGCCGTCTTGGATTACAACGGAAGAGTGTATTTGCAATGCTCCCAGATGGGCTGAGCTGAATGTGTAGAGCAGCTTCATTGCATTATCCAATGCGAAGACTTTCTCATGGGAGGATAACTCTATCTGGGCTTGTCTGAAAGACGCGTCCACCAGCATTCTTCCGGATACTGGGTTGCTGGGGAGTGACTGAAATTCAACCAAATAGCCGTTGTTCTGAGTATAAAGGGTAATGACGTGGAAACGAGGATCTTCCGGGGTTCTGTAGAGAAGTGTGCTGTCTGTTTCCGGTAGTTCTGACACAACTTTGAGATGGAAGATCTTTTCAGCGTCGTTTGGTTCTGTTTTGAAGGGGAGCAGGTTGGCCGGCTCAAAGGGCATGCCCTCTACCTCAAAGCAGAAATCCGCCACACGATATGTCTGAACGTCCCCGGTCATAACGCAAATATAGAAACATTTGTCTCGTCTTGAGAATAGTTTACGAAAAAAGAGGGCCATCCTTGCGGACAGCCCTCCGGAGCCGAGACTCCTTCGGAGATGTAGGTGCAGCACCGGTCAAAGACCGATCAACCCATGACTCATACTACAGTTTTCGCCAGTGGGCTTTCACATGGATTCTTTTCCCGTTTTGAACTCTCCAGTAGGAGTGCACATAAACGGACCTGGCACTTGTACCTTGTACAGTGAGGTGAATGATGATAAGGCTTGTTATGGACATTATTCAAGATTATTAATAGTGGAGCCCCCTCATTGACAACCCTGACTATCTCCGATAGATTAAAAAAGAGCACTGTACCCTCTCGGGTAACAATGCTCTTATGTCCATAACAGGTCGCCTCCACGACCCTAATAATCTTGCTTTTGCAAAGATATAGATTTGTTTTTGAATACCAAGTAATAATTGACACTCAATCAAAAAAGTTCAATTAACATTTTGTTATTGACATTTTGTTAATTGGAGGAAAGAGCCGTTGGGGGTGGGTGGTGGTTTCTTCTCAAATTTATTGCTAAATTTGATGAATTAAGTGATTTATTATGAAGATACTGGTGACCGGGGCGGCCGGGTTTATTGGGTCCAAGCTGGCGTATGAGCTAAAGCGGCGCGGAGATGATGTCGTTGGGGTGGATAACTACAACGACTATTACGACGTGCGGCTGAAGGAGGCTCGCGTGCGGGAGTTTGGGCTGGCGGTTCGGCAAATGGATATTGCTGATAAGGCGGCGGTGGATGAGTTGTTCGCAGCGGAGAAGTTTGACGCGGTGGTGAACCTGGCGGCGCAGGCGGGGGTTCGGTATTCGATTTTGAATCCCTATGCGTATGCGCAGAGCAATCTTATCGGGTTCCTGAATGTGCTGGAGGCGTGCAGGAGTTTTGGGGTGGGGCATTTGGTGTTCGCATCGTCATCAAGCGTGTATGGAATGAATGCTAAGGTGCCGTACTCGGAGGGGGACAAGGCGGATAACCCGGTGTCGCTTTATGGAGCTACAAAGAAGAGCAATGAATTGATGGCGCATGCATATTGCAAGTTGTATGGGATCAGCATGACGGGGTTGAGGTACTTTACGGTTTATGGGCCGTGGGGGAGGCCTGATATGGCTCCGATGCTGTTTGCTTCAGCAATCAGCAAGGGGGAGCCGATAAAGGTCTTTAACCACGGCGACATGATACGGGACTTCACATATATCGATGATATTGTGGAGGGGACGGTTCGGTGCGTTGATCATGTGCCGGAGCCGGATGAGAATGGACTTAGGTATAGGGTTTACAATATCGGGTGCTCGCATCCTGTGAAGTTGATGGACTTCATTGGGGAGCTGGAGCAGGCTTTGGGGAAGAAGGCGGTGATGGAGTTCCTGCCAATGCAGCCGGGGGATGTGTATCAGACTAATGCGGATACGTCCAGGCTGGAGGCAGAGGTGGGGTATAAGCCACAGGTGCTGCTGCATGACGGAATTGCCCGGTTTGTAGAGTGGTATAAGAGTGACAAGAATCCTTTGAAATAGAGATAAAAGAGAGATTAAGAGTATATTTGAGTGATAAGATGAAGTGCGAAGAGAAATTTAAAAAGATATACGGCAGGGATCCGGAAGAGGTGTCCTTCTGCCCTTACAGGATATGCCCGATTGGGGCGCATTCTGACCATAATCTGGGCAAGATTACGGGATTGGCCCTTGATAGGGGAATCCACATTGCGTATTCGCCAAAGATGAATGGAGTGGTGGAGATGGCATCGTTGCAGTTTCCAAAGAGGGCGCAGTGGCATATCGCGTCAGTCCCCCCGCGTAAGCAAGGGGACTGGGCGGATTATCTGCGCGGCGCCACTTGGGCGCTGACCAAGATTTTCAGGCTGCAGGTGGGCGTTTGCGGTGTCATTGAGGGAACATTGCCAATAGGCGGTTTATCGTCCTCTGCGGCCGTAATAATAGCCTTTCTGAAGGCGTTGTGTAAGGTTAACGGAATTGTTCTTTCACAGCAGCAGTTGATTGATATTGCGTATGAGGCGGAGAAGAGTTATGTGGGAGTAAGCATCGGTAAGTTGGACCAGAGCTGCGAGGTGCTGGGAAAGAAGAACCAACTGCTATATCTGGATACAAAGGATGGTTCTTATGAACTGATTCCGGAGAGCCCGGCCATGAAGCCGTATAAGATTGCCATATTCTATTCCGGCCTGGAGCATAGTTTGGTTGGATCCAAATACAATATGCGGGTGGATGAGCTGCGCGCGGGGGTATACGCGCTGCAGGCGTTCGCGGGGCTGGAGTATGGGAAGTTCGGTGAGGCCATGGCGCGTAATGTCCCGCGCGCTGTGTACGAGGAGTTCAAAGGCCGTCTGCCGGAGCCGTGGGCCAAGCGCTGCGAGCACTGGTACACGGAGTTCGAGCGCGTAGAGAAGGGAGCGGAGGCTTGGCGCCGCGGCGACATAGAGGAATACGGCCGGCTGTCGTTTGAGTCCGGCTGGAGCAGCATACATAACTGGGAGTCCGGTGCGCCGGAACAGATCAGGCTGTATGAGATAATGCGGGAGACCGAGGGCATTTACGGCGGCCGCTTCAGCGGCGCGGGCTTCAAGGGCTGCTGCATGGCGCTGATAGATCCGGTCTTTGAGGAATCCATAAAGAAGACCGTTACGGAGGCCTATCTGAAGTCCTTCCCCGAGATGACCGGAAAGTACGATGTATTCATTTGCGGCAGCGCAGACGGAGTAGGAATATGAAGTGTTTGATCCTGGCGGCGGGTTATGCTACCCGGTTGTATCCTTTGACGGAGAACTTCCCCAAGCCTTTGCTGAAGGTGGGGGAGAAGGCCATCCTGGACTGGTTGATTGACGATTTGTCCGGGAGCGGCAAGGTTGACGGATACATTGTGGTGACTAACCATAGGTTCGCTTCCCTGTTCAGGGAGTGGGCCGCGGGGCGCCTGGAGAGTATCACTGTCTTGGACGACGGCACGGAGTCCAACGAGACTCGGCTGGGCGCCGTGCGGGACATCCAGTTTGCCATTGACGAATGCGGCCTGGATGACGATCTGCTGGTCATGGCAGGGGACAACCTGCTGTCTTTCAGTCTGTGTGATTTCCTGGACTATTTTGCGCAGAAAGGCACTTCCTGCGTTATGCGATACTTTGAGCCCGATGAGGCGCGCCTGCACCGCTGTGGTGTCCTGGAAGTTGGCGCGGATGGAAGGATTTTCTCCATGGAGGAGAAACCGGCTGAGCCGCGCAGCCATTGGTGCTGTCCGCCGTTCTATGCATACAAGCGGAAGGACGCGGCCCGCGTGGCGGAGGCTTTGGCCGACGGCTGCGGCGCGGACGCTCCCGGCAGTCTGGTAGCATGGCTGTGCCAGCATGTTATAATGCATGCCTGGGAGATGCCGGGACCGCGATATGATATAGGCACACTGGAGAGCTATCAGGCTGTCCAGGAAATATTTGAGAATAACGATTAGACTATGGGAAAGAACAGGGTACTGGTCCTTGGAAACGGATTTGATTTGGATTTGGGGTATCCCACGGCGTATGGGGACTTCAAGTTGCCGTTCAACACAAAGGCAAAGGATTGCCATAGGCTTGGTAAGTTCCTGCTTCATTGCAAGAAGGTGAAGCAGTGGGGAAGCCTGGAGAAGGTCCTGACGGAGTACGGCCGCATAGATCCGGAGAAGGAGTACCAGGACCTGATGAATATGGTGTCGTTCCCTGGGTCAAAGCTGGTTAACAAGGCTTTCGGGCAGATATTCAAGAAGACCTCCAGGGCCGTCAGGAACAGGAACAAGCATGTTCCGGGGGACCAGGTGGACTTTGAGCGGCTGCGCAACAGGCTCGCGGCGTACGTCAAATCGATAGATTTGAGTAAGCCCCGCGAGGAGTCTGCAGCCGCCCGTTTGTTGAAGGCTGTTACCTTTGACAAGGTATACAGCTTCAACTTCACGGACCTTGCGGAAATCGGGAAAGCGCTGGGAGTGGATATGGCATCGGCACAGTATGTCCACGGTTGCGCTGCGCAGGGAAGTGCGGTGATGGGCGCCGGAGACTACGCGGATCTTAGGGCCAACGCCAGTTATCTGTACAAGGCTGCGGATGAGAAGTATCGGGCAACGGATTTGATGGAGGCCCTGGATGAATGCGATGAGGTGTATTTCTACGGCCTGTCGTTCTCCAAGGTGGATTACCCGTACTTTGAGGACTTCTTTAAGAAGATTGCCGACGGAGATTACGGCGCAGACAGGAAAGTCATCCGCATTTATACCTATGACGATGACTCCCGCATGGATGTGCTGTACAATCTCCGCCAGATGGCCGGCAGCCTGACCAAACTGCAGGGCTATGCTGACATAGAAATAGTTAAGACTAAAGATAATTCCAAGATATGAAGATACTGGTTACCGGAGCAAAGGGGTTCGTAGGAAAGAACCTTTGCGCACAGTTGAAGAATATCCGTGACGGAAAGGCGCGGAATTATGGGGTTGATGTGGAGGAGGTTTTCGAGTACGATGTGGACAGCGAGCCCCTGAAACTGGATGAGTATTGCGCGGCGGCGGACTTCGTGTTCAATTTGGCGGGAGTGAATCGGCCGAAGGATCCAAAGGAGTTCAAGGCGGGGAACGTGGACTTCGCGACCACGCTGCTGGAGACGCTGCGCAGGCACGGGAACAAATGTCCCGTGATGCTTGCGTCCAGCCAGCAGGCGTCGCTCGCCGGGCGCTTCGGCAACAGCGAGTATGGCCGAAGCAAGAAGGCGGGCGAGGAGCTGTTCTTCAAGTACGCTGCTGAAACTGGGGCGAGGGTGCTGGTGTATAGGTTCCCTAACCTCTTTGGAAAATGGTGTCGGCCCAATTACAATAGCGTGGTGGCTACGTTCTGCAATGCCATAGCCAATGATTTGCCGTATACCGTGAATGATTCTTCAGTGCAGCTGGATCTCCTGTACATAGATGATTTGGTGGACGAGATGATCGCATGCTTGAAGGGGAAGGAGCATAGGTGCGAGTATGACGGCATGGGTGCGTTCCCAATGAAGGATGGCAAATACTGTTATGTGCCCACTACGCATAAGGCTACGCTGGGAGAGATTGTGGACTTGCTCCATAAATTCGATGACCAGCGGAAGACTTTGATAGTGCCGGATATCCCGGCGGGGAGCTTTGCGAAGAAATTGTACAGTACATTCCTGAGCTATTTGCCGGCTTCCAAAGTGGCCATTCCGCTCAAGACTAACGTTGATGCACGCGGGTCGTTCACGGAGGTTTTGAAGTTCTTGGGGAACGGACAGTTCAGCGTGAATGTATCCAATCCTGGGGTGACCAAAGGGCAGCACTGGCACAATACTAAATGGGAGTTCTTCATTGTTGTGAGCGGTACCGCTTTGATCAGGGAAAGGAAGATTGGTTCTCACGAGGTGTTTGAGTTCGAAGTCTCCGGCAAGGAACTGAAGGCCGTCCACATGCTTCCGGGCTATACGCACAAAATTATTAACCAGAGCAAGACTGAGCCTCTGGTAACCCTCATGTGGGCCAACGAAATATTCGATCCAAACAAACCTGACACATATTCAGAAAACGTATAGTATGGCACAATTCAAAGAGAATGGGAAGCTGAAGCTTCTGATAATTGTGGGCACGCGCCCGGAGATAATACGCCTGTCAGCGGTGATAGGCAAGTGCAGGAAGTATTTCGACTGCCTGCTGGCACATACGGGACAGAACTATGATTATAGCCTTAACGGTGTGTTCTTCAAGGACCTGGGCCTGGCGGCGCCGGACGTTTATCTGGATGCGGTGGGGTCTGACCTGGGGGAGACAATGGGAAATATCATCGACAAGAGTTATAAGTTGATGGTTGAGGTGAAGCCGGATGCGGTGCTGGTGTTGGGTGATACCAACAGTTGCCTGAGCGTGATCGGCGCAAAGCGCCTGCATATTCCAATCTTCCACATGGAGGCTGGGAACAGGTGCAAGGACGAGTGCCTCCCGGAGGAGACCAACAGGCGGATCGTGGACATCATATCGGACGTGAATATGGCGTACAGCGAGCACGCGCGGCGGTATCTGGCCGAGTGCGGGGTGCCGCGGGAGAGGACGTACGTGACGGGAAGCCCTATGGCGGAGGTGCTGCGGGCGAACTTGGACGCAATTGAGGCCAGCGACGTACACGCGCGGCTGGGGCTGGAGAAAGGGAAGTACATTTTGCTGAGTGCGCATCGGGAAGAGAATATCGACACGGAGAAGAATTTCCTGAGTCTGTTCAGCGCGATAAATGCGCTGGCGGCGAAGTACGATATGCCGGTGCTGTACAGCTGCCATCCGCGTTCGCGGAAGCGGCTGGAAGCATCCGGTTTCCAGCTGGATCCGCGGGTGATCAGGCACGAGCCGCTCGGCTTCCATGATTATAACTGCCTGCAGATGAATGCATTTGCTGTTGTAAGTGACAGCGGGACTCTGCCGGAGGAGAGTTCGTTCTTTACATCCATAGGGAAGCCGTTCCCGGCGGTATGCATCCGCACCAGCACGGAACGACCGGAGGCGCTGGACAAGGCGTGCTTCTTCATTGCGGGCATTGATTCCCACAGCCTGCTGCAGGCTGTGGACACTGCCGTGGCAATGAACGCTGCCGGCGACCATGGCGTTCCCGTTCCGGATTATCTGGACGAGAACGTTTCTACTAAAGTGGTGAAAATCATACAGTCATACACAGGCATCGTCAATAAAATGGTTTGGAGAAAAGATTAAAACACTATATTTGTATATTCTAACATTACAGAAGATATGAAAAGACTTTTCGTTATTATGATTGCTGCTTTGGCACTGGTATTCAGTGCTCAGGCGCAGGTTAAATCTGAATTCAATCCGGGATGGAACCTTACCGTCCAGGGTGGAGTTAATTACACCTCTTCTAATCGATGGGCTATTGATCATTGGCATCATTTCACTTCCAATGGACAGGTAGCCCTTGGATATAAGTTCTCTCCGGTATTTGGTCTTCGTGGTGTATGGACCGGCCCTATCGCGGCATTCCCTACCAATGAAGGAAAGGATATGGGAACAATGCATTATCTGCAGTTAGGCGCTGACGCAGTGTTTGACCTGCTCAATATCTTCAATTATAATCCTACCCGCTTCATTAGCCCGTATGCTTTCTTAGGAGCGGCAGGTAACTATCGTTTTGAAACAACTGATGCTAAGGGATTCTTTGGACCTGCGGTTCGCGCCGGTCTTGGATTCGCTTTCCGTCTGGACGACGTTGCTAAACTTGTCATTGAGTTGAATGACAATGCGCTTAGCAACAAGTTCAACACTCTTGACGATAATGAGATTTTCGCAGCCGATGTCCTTAATTGGAAGAGGCCTTTCAAGTGGGATGACAATTTCTCCGCTTTGGTTGGTTTGCAGTTTGACCTGAGTTCAGGAAGGACTTCAAGGCCTATTGTTGATCCTGGATATAGCGCTCCTATCGTTGAGGCCGAGGCGGAGGCTGCGAGGCTGGCCGCGGAGCGCGCAGCCGCTGAAAGGGCTGCCGCAGAGCGTGCCGCAGCCGAGCGTGCAGCCGCAGAGCGCGCCGCCGCGGAGCGTGCAGCAGCTGAAGCTGCCGCCCGTGCCGCGCAGCAGCGTCCCGCCGCTCCCGCTTCAATCACCGAGAGCGTTTACTTTGACCTGAACAAGTCCGTCCTCAAGGCCGACCAGCAGTCAAAGATCGACAACCTCATCTCCTACCTGAGGCAGAATCCTACCGCCAATGTAACTATCACCGGCTACGCCGACAAGGCCACCGGAACCGCATCCCGCAACATGACCCTCTCAGAGCAGCGTGCAAACGTTGTCAAGAAGGCCCTCACAGATGCAGGCATCTCAGCCAGCCGCATCACCACGGAATACTATGGCGACACCCAGCAGGTATCAGCCGTTCCTGAGATGAACCGCGTTGCTGTCTGCGTTACCAAGTAATTGGTTGGAGGACTTGTAATAAAAAAGGATGACCATTTGGCCATCCTTTTTTTGTTATAGAATGTCTTTCAGTTCCGGGAAGGAGTCCACTATAAAGTCCGGGTTCTCTGCGCTGAGCTGGGCTCTGGAGTGGTTCCCGAAGGTGACTCCGCAGGTGTGGCAGCCGGCGTTCTTGGCCATCTGCAGGTCGTAGATTGTGTCGCCTACAACCAGGGCCTGGTCGCCGCTGACCTGAAATTTGTCAAGGAGGATCAGGGCCAGGTCCGGGGCCGGTTTGTGGTTGGGGGTGCTCTCCACGCTGGTCATGTGGGTGAAGTACTGGGCTATGTCCATCTTGTCCAGCAGGTACACCAGGGTGCGGCGGCTGCGGGAGGTGGCGATGCCAAGTTGGTACCCCTTATCGTACAGATACTGAAGAGTATCCTTTGTCCCCGGGAAGGGGACTATATAGTCGAAGGCTATTTCATCGAAGAGGCGCCGATAGGTGGACACGGCTTCGTCCAGGATGCCTTCGGGGAGGCGGCAGCCCACGCGGAGCGAGTCGCGCAGGGCCAGGCCTATGCCCTGGCGCATCTGCGACTCGCCGCCTTCCGGCTCGGGGAGCCCCAGCTCCCGGAGCATTGCATGCTCCGTCCGCAGGATCCCCTCCGCCGTATCCGCCAGCGTCCCGTCAAAATCAAAAATCACACACTTAATCATATCGGCCCAAAGGTAAGAAATTATTATCTTTGAAAAACTATCCTGAACGCCGGAATGAAAATACTGTCCAAATGGATAAGGCCCAGGCTGCGTCTGTGGGCCATTTACAGCAAGCTGGGCTATGTGCCATGGCGTGAGCCCCGTGCTTTAAAAGAAAGCAAGGGGGGTATGTTCAAAGGCTCGGGCCAGGCTATCATCCCGTTCCTGAACAATGACGCAAAGCGCACCTTCTCCCACATTCTCCTCAGGCCGGGGTATATGATCCGGGACTACATTGGCGGCCAGCACGAACGGTACCTTGCTCCATTCACCGCCCTGTTGGTGTTCTATTCCGTATTCACCCTGCTGGTTGCCGTGGTGCATCCTGAGTCAATGAAGGAAACCTTGAGCGGGGGACTGGTGGAAATCCTCAAGGAAGGGAACATTCAGGATGAACTTACCGCAGACATTGAGGTTAACGGAAAACCCTTCCAGATTGACAGTATTGAGAACAGTTCCCGTGTGAAAGAAATGGCCTGGTCAATTGTAAATACACTGGCACAGTCTGTTGCCATCACCCATCTGGACCAGTTCCCGGAACTTGCCGATACTCCCTGGAAAGAGTCTCTTGCCGCGGTGGAGGGCGAACTTCGAAGCAAAGGCATCCCGCTGTTCCTCCAGAATTTCTTCCTTCTATGGATTGCCATGATATGGCTTCTCAAGAAGAAATACGGAGTAAGCGTTTCAGGAGCGGCGGCGGCATCGGCCTACGTGCTGTGCCAGTTCTGTATTTTCATGTTCCTTGCAGTGATCTTTTCTTTGGGGAAGAAAACGGAACTGGGTGCTCTCGTGATGGGAATACTGTTGTTCATCGACTACCGCCAGTGGCTGGGGGTCAGTTACAGGAAGGCCTTTGGGCTCTCGCTCAAGACAGGGATTATCTACGCTCTCCTCTGCACCCTCTTCTACATTCTCATAGCCGCAGTCATCGTCTCCATCGGCCTCCTCCGCGCCTGACGTCCCACTCATTAATATAGGTGCAAGGCACCAAAAATGGCATCTCATCCGAGATGCCATTTTTGTGTGCCCGGGGCCGGAGCTAAGTGGTCGGGGGCTATCGTGAGTTGTTAATTTCTATTTAAGGTATTGACTTCCCGGTGGTTACGCTGATATTCGTTGTGGTATAATAACTCCCAGAAATGGTGACCGAAAGTGGCCGAATCTGAAGAGAAGTGACCGAAAGTGACCAGAAATGATCACCTTTGATAGTTAGAGAAATCGGAGTTTAATGGTGCTTTGTGTCCGTTTCCGGGACAACATTTTGTTTAATCTTGCAGTATATGCAAGAATTAGCGTTGATTAAGATTATTGTTCTAGAAATAAGATTGTCGTTAATATGAATAAACGCCTTGTGTTATTGTCTTGTTTTCTCCTGGTTTCTGTGGTTGCTTATGCACAGTATCCATATAAATGGCAAATCGGTGGTACAATGGGGATGGGAGGTACAATCTATACGGGTGGGGGCGACCCAACGATGAGTATGACGATCGGCTTCAATAAGGCTGTCCAAAATACAAAGTGGAGATGGAAGTATTGAAGCAGGAATTATGAATCAGGGAATAGTGGATTATTTCTTTGAAGATGATGCGCCCGACATATTTGTCCGTCCGAACTTCGAGTACGTTGGAGTCATTGCTGATTATAGTCTCTTCTCGAAGGGAGAAGGATTTAACATTTTTGCAAGGGGTGGCTTTGCTCCTGCCCATCAAAGAGATTTATATGTTTATCATTCCGAAGACAGATTCACCGCCTTGGGATTGATTGGTGTCGGAGCTGACTATTATTGGAGTAAAGTAATGATTACCGGCTATATATCAACAAGTGGTATTGTCACAATACAAGTTGGTTATGGCTGGTGGTTTGGTAAAAGATGCAAATGAAAACACCCGCTTTGATATAATCCTATAACTTCGGATTTATCGGTCTCCTGGTATAATATTCAGGGTGGGGAGGTGACAAAATAGTGACCAATTATAGATGATAAAATAATAAGACCCTATAAGATGATTGAAAATCAATGACTTACAGGGTCTTATTACTTTTCTCGTGCCCGGGGCCGGGCTCGAACCGGCACGTCTTTAAGGGACAATGGATTTTGAGTCCATCGCGTCTACCAATTCCGCCACTCGGGCTTGTGGTTTGGCTTTGGGATGTCAAAGGTATTGAAAAATCTGTAATTATCAAATTTGGATGGACGGAGATTCCTGAATTAAATGTAAATTTGTATTCTATATGAGTACGGACAAGGAATTCATAAAGGGGATAACCCAGCAGGAATACAAGGAGGGATTCGTGACGGACGTGGAACAGGAGTTTGTTCCAAAGGGCCTGAACGAGGACATCATCCGTCTCATATCCCGCAAGAAGGAAGAGCCCCAGTGGCTGCTGGACTTCCGCCTGGACGCGTTCCGCAAGTGGCAGAAGATGAAGCAGCCGGACTGGGGGCATCTGACGCTTCCGCCAATAGATTATCAGGACATCATCTACTATGCGGCCCCAAAGAAAGATTCCGAGAGGCCCAAGGAGATAGATCCCGCCCTGGCGGAGACTTTCGAGAAGCTGGGAATCCCGCTTCACGAAAGGGAGGCCCTGGCGGGCGTGGTGGCGGTGGACGCGGTCTTCGACTCCGTGTCAGTGACCACCACCTTCCGCAAGACGCTTGAGGAGAGGGGCATCATATTCTGCTCTTTCTCAGAGGCGGTGAAGGAACACCCGGACCTGGTACGCAAGTACCTGGCCAGCGTGGTTCCGGTGGGGGACAACTTCTTTGCGGCGCTCAACTCAGCAGTGTTCAGCGACGGTTCGTTCTGCTATATTCCAAAGGGGGTTCACTGCCCGATGGACCTGTCCAGTTACTTCCGCATCAACGCCAGCGGAACGGGGCAGTTCGAAAGGACCCTCATAGTGGCGGAGGAAGGGGCCACGCTGAGCTATATGGAGGGCTGCACCGCCCCTATGAGGGACGAGAACCAGCTCCATGCCGCGGTGGTTGAAATCGTGGTAGAAAAGGATGCGGACGTCAAGTACTCCACCGTCCAGAACTGGTATCCGGGCGATGCGCAGGGCCGCGGAGGAATCCTGAACCTGGTGACCAAGCGCGGCATCTGCAAGGGCAGCGGAAGCCATCTGAGCTGGACGCAGGTGGAGACGGGTTCGGCAGTTACGTGGAAGTATCCCAGCACTATCCTGATGGGGGACAACTCCACATCGGAGTTCTACTCGGTGGCGCTGACAAACAACTATCAGCAGGCCGATACGGGCACCAAGATGATCCACATAGGCCGGAATACGCGCAGCCGCATCGTGTCCAAGGGCATATCCGCGGGCCGCTCGCAGAACAGCTACCGCGGCCTGGTGCGGATGAACCCCGGGGCGCAGAACGCGAGGAACTATTCGCAGTGCGACAGCCTGCTCATAGGCTCGCTCTGCGGCGCCCACACCTTCCCGGTGATCGACAACCAGAACCCCACGGCCACGGTAGAGCACGAAGCCACCACCTCCAAGATCAGCGAGGACCAGCTCTTCTACTGCAACCAGAGGGGCATAGCCGCGGAGGATGCGGTTGGACTGATAGTCAACGGCTACGCCAAGGAGGTGCTTTCAAGGCTTCCGATGGAGTTCGCCGTTGAGGCACAGAAACTTTTGCAGGTGTCCCTGGAGGGGGCCGTAGGTTAGTATATGGAATGGGTCAACTATACGCTCTTTACGCTTGGGAACGATACCCCGGTGCTCCTGATAGACGTCATTGCGTCTGTCCTGGGCCTGACGTGCGTGTTCTTGGCGGGGCGCAATTCCAAATACAACTTCTGGGTAGGATACCTGTATACAACGGCCCTGTTCCTGATGTTCTGGAACAAGAACCTGTACGCCAGCCTGCTGCTGCAGCCGGTGTCCCTCGCCATCAATGTCCTTGGACATTGGCGATGGACGCACCCGCGCAGCGGCGAGGAAAGCGCGGCGGACAGCAAGGCCCTGAAGGTCAGCAAGCTGACCTGGGCCGAGCGGGCCATCGCCGTTTCCGCAGTGTTTTTGGTGGCGGGCCTGTGGGGCTGGATACTGAACCGGCTGTTCCCGGCGGATCCGCACCCGTATCTAGATTCACTGGTTACGGTGCTGATCCTGATGGCCCAGCTGCTGTCATCCCTCAAGAAATGGGACTGCTGGATTGCCTGGATATTGGTGAACATTGCCCAGATAGCCCTGCACCTGTCCGTAGGACATGTATTTATGCCAATTGTGTGCACCCTCTACCTGGTCAACGGCATCTGGTCAATGGTCAGCTGGAATAAATTGTATATGAAAAATGAATAGGAAGTTATTCATAACGGTACTGTTGCTGGCGCTGCCGCTATTTGCGGCCCGCGCCCAGGAGTTCGACCCAGAGCACCGCTACGGCATGGAGGTGTGGGCGGGCCTGTCTCCGGTGCAGACCCTTCTGGAAAAATACCAGAAGGAACTGCCGGAAGGGTCCGAGTACGTCAACAAGATTGGCCCGGCGGTCACGGCGTCGTTCATCTTTGACCTGAACGACAAGTGGACCCTGCAGGGAGGACTGAACGTGTCCAGGGCCAGGTATGACATCACCACGCCGGAGGGAGCGCCGTTCTCTGACAACGCAACGCCTACCCTGACCTTCCTGTTCAACACCAGGTACAATTGGCTCAGCAAGCCGCATGTCAGGATGTATTCCGGAGTGGGCTTTGGAATGACCAACAAGGTCATGCTGGCGGTGTTCTTCCCATCGCCAATCCCAATCATTACTCCGTTGGGCATCAACGTAGGCACACAACGCATTTACCTTAGCGCCGAGGTCACGGCCGGAGCCGGTTCCACCGGCGGAGTGGCCGGCATTGGACTCAGATTCTAGATTATGGAAAAAGTATTGCTGAAAATAGAGAACCTGCACGCCGGAATAGCCGGCAAGGAGATACTCAAGGGCATTGACCTGACTATTTACGAAGGCGAAGTTCACGCCCTGATGGGGCCGAACGGCGCCGGCAAGAGCACGCTTTCAGCCGTGCTCACCGGGCGCCCGGACTTCGTTGTCACGGAGGGCAGCGTTACCTTCCGCGGCCAGGACCTGCTGGCCATGGCTCCGGAGGAGCGCGCCTGGGCGGGCCTGTTCCTGTCGTTCCAGTATCCCATCGAGATCCCTGGCGTGAGCATCTCCAACTTCATGAAGTCCGCCATCAACGCGAAGCGCAAGGCGCAGGGGCTCAAGGATATCGCCCCCGGCGATTACCTCCGCCTCCTCAAGGAGAAGATGGCCATGGTAAAGATGAAAGGAGAGTTTGCCAAGAGGGATGTGAACGTGGGCTTCTCCGGAGGAGAGAAAAAGCGCAACGAGATATTCCAGATGGCAATGCTGGAGCCGGTGCTGTCCATTTTGGATGAAACCGACAGCGGCCTGGACGTAGATGCATTGAAGATAGTGTCGGACGGCGTGAACGCACTGCGTTCGCCCCAGACCGGTTTTATAGTCATAACCCACTATCCGTCGCTCCTTGAGAGCATGAACCCGGATGCGGTGCACGTCCTGAAGAACGGACGCATAGCCTGTACCGGCGGTATGGAAGTGGCCCAGAAAGTACAGACTGAAGGATTCGAGAGTTTCTGATGGCGCCAAAGGTTTACATAGTTGGCAAGGACCCAATCCCGCGCAAGGTTATCCTGGACGAAGGCCAGGAACTGGACATCATATTCGTGGTGCTGCCGGGGGAGGACTGCGGCCTGGCCATGGATGTTGAACTGGACGCACCGGGCGCCAGTGCAACCATCCGCGGCCTGTACCTGGCTAACGGCAGCCAGAAGGTGGACATCACGCTGAACGTGCGCCACAACGCGGGCGGCTGCCACAGCCGCCAGCTGGTGAAGGGCATAGCCTCCGGCAATGCCCGGGCCAGCTTCTACGGCCGCATCTACGTGGCGCAGGACGCCCAGAAGACCAAGGCCTACCAGGAGAACCATAACATACTGGCCAGCGACAAGGCCAGGATTGACACCAATCCGCAGCTGGAAATCTACGCCGATGACGTAGAGTGCTCCCACGGCGCCACAATAGGCCGCCTGAATCCGGACGAGCAGTTCTACATGCGGTCCAGGGGCATCCCCGAGGCCGAGGCCCGGGTGCTCCAGATGATATCTTTCCTCGCTCCCGTAGCGGGATTATTGCCGGAAGACCTTGCCGCTGAAGTATATGATAGCCTATCCAAATGTCAAGATTAACGTCGGGCTTCACGTCCTGCGCAAGCGTCCTGACGGCTACCACGACCTGGAGACGCTCTTCCTGCCCATACGGGACATCCACGATGTCCTGGAGATTGAGGAGGCGGGGGAGTTCTCCTTTGACGGCGAAGGCGTCACCTGGGAGAACGACCTCACGGTGCAGGCGTATCGGCTCCTGAAAGCCGATTACGATCTGCCCCCGGTGGCCATCCGCCTGGCGAAGCGCGCCCCCGTGGGCGCGGGCCTTGGCGGAGGCTCCGCGGACGCGGCCTTCGCCCTGATGATGCTTGACAGCATCTTCGGGCTCGGCCTGGGCCGCGAGCGCCTGGCCTCCTACGCCGCGCGCCTGGGAAGCGACTGCGCCTTCTTCATTTACAATGAACCGATGGTGGGCCGTGGCCGCGGCGAAGTGCTGACGCCCTTCCCGCTGGACCTTGACGCCTACCGCATCGACATTGAAATACCGCAGGGCGTCAGCGTGAGCACGCGCGAGGCCTACGGCGGGATCGTACCCCGCGAAAGGCTTACGCCTATCGAGAGCATACTCTCCCGCCCCGTAGCCCAGTGGCGCGGTGAACTGCTCAACGACTTCGAGCCGCAGGTCTTCGCCTTGCACCCGGAACTTGCGGCTATAAAAGAGCGCTTTTACGCCTCCGGCGCGCTCTACGCCGCAATGTCCGGCTCCGGCTCCGCCATTTATGGAATATTTGAAAAATAATTAGATATGAAAACCAATCAAGATTACAAAAACGCCGCCCTGGCTGCCCTGAAGGGCAACTGGGCTCCCGCCGTACTCTATGTGGTACTTTTGTCAGTAGTGGTTGTTGCCATTGCAGGTTCACAATCCTTTTTCTCCACTTCATTGGACCCTACGGACGTTGCCGTCGTTCCCATACTCGTGGGATTGATGGGCGGATCCCTCATCGTCAACATCTTCTTTTCCTATCCGCTGGCATATATCGGAAACTATAACGCATTCAGGCTCCTTTATGAGAACGGGGACGACAACATAATCTCGAACGGATTCTCCCTGCCGTTCAAGAACTACCTGCACAACGTATGGGTATGTTTCCTGATGATGCTCAAGATTTTCCTCTGGACCCTGCTGCTGTTCATACCGGGAATCTACAAGGCCCTGCAGTATTCTATGACTCCGTACATTGCCGTGGAGCATCCTGAACTGTCCGCGCTGGAGACAATAGATATGAGCCGCCAGATGATGAAGGGCCACGTATGGGACCTTTTCCTTCTGGGACTCAGTTTCATTGGCTGGGTATTCCTGGCACTCCTGACACTGGGAATAGGATTCTTCTGGCTGGTGCCTTACATGCAGACATCCTTCGCCGCTTTCTACGGCGATCTCAAAGCAGAGTATCTGGTAGGAAATACGGAGGCCTAAACCTCCAGGATGCCGTCCGGCAGGTTCATTTCCAGGACCTTTGCCCTGGCGTCCATCCTTACGATAAGATCTTCATGGAGCGGGACAAGTACCGCTCCTTTTTTTGTCTGCACCTCTATGCAGGGGTTGGCCGTGATGTCGTAGAAATCCGTGATGGGGCCCACTCCCTTCAGGGTCCAGCCTATCAGGGCGGCCAGGTCCTGGGAAGGATCGTCCTCCTCTTCCAGGTCCATGTACACGGCGCGGCCAACCAGTTCCTCAGCGTCTTCCAGGCAGTTCACATCGTTCAGTGTGACGATGGCTTTGTCCATGCCGCGGCGCCTGAGGCTTTGAATGAAGAACGGAACCGGGAGTTCATCGAAATAGATGAAAACCGGTTCCGTTGTGTCTATGTCTTCCGGGTTCATTCCGCGGAATCCCATCAGGATACCGCCGTCAGTCCCGTGGGACTTGAGAACTTTTGCAACCTGAAGCATCGATTAAGCCTCTGCAGGGGCTTCCTCAGGGGCTTCCTCAGTGGCTTCGGCAGCGGCGGCTGCGGCAGCCTCTTCGGCAGCCTTGATCTCAGCCTCCCTCTTCTTTGCAAGAGCCTCGGCCTTAGCGGCGGCAACCTTTGCCTCAGCGGCGATTGCTTCCTTGGCCTTCTTCTCAGCGTCCTTTGCAAGACCTTCCTTCTTTGCATTTACCTTGGCGTCCCTCTGAGCTTTCCACTCGTTCCATTTCTGGTCTGCCTGCTCCTGGGTAAGGGCTCCCTTTGCTACACCGCCGTCAAGGTGGTTGCGGAGGAGTACACCCTCGTAGGAGAGGATGCGCCTGGCAACAAGTGAAGGCTCTGCTCCAACCTTGAGCCATGCAAGTGCGCGCTCTGAATTGAGAACGATGGTTGCAGGGTTGGTGTTGGGGTTGTATGAGCCGATCTGCTCAATGTAACGTCCGTCGCGTGGTGCGCGAGAATCTGCCACTACAATGTGGAAGAATGCGAAATTCTTCTTTCCGTGGCGCTGTAAACGAATCTTAACAGCCATTGTGAATCTGTTTTTAAAGGATTAATAATTATTAGCATATTCCTTTCTACCCGAGAAAGGACTGCAAAGATAGAAAAAAAAGTCTAAAATCATTATATTTGAATAACATAACCAACTAATAATTATGAGAAAGGCCCTGAGATTGATTTTTGTCCTGGCAGTGCTGGCCTTGGCGGCCTGCGCCAAGAAGGATCCACTGGTAGTTAAGACTGAGGCGGGATACGTCCGCGGTTTCTATGAGGACGGGATGCTGTCCTTCCGCTCCATCCCTTACATGAAGGCGGAAAGGTTCATGCCGCCGGAGAAACCGGACAAGTGGGACGGCATAAAAGACTGCCTGCAGTACCCTCCGCAGGCCACGCAGTGGGTGAACGGGCGCGCAATGCCGGACAGCGTGATGTCCGAGCAGGGCGCCTGCTACCTCAATGTGTGGACTGACGGCTCCAAGCAGAAAAAGCCGGTCATAGTGTGGCTGCACGGAGGCGGATTCGCTTCGGGTTCGGGAAACGCGTCGCCGTTCTATACGGGAAAGACGCTGGCGCGCAAGGGTACCGTCTGCGTTACAATCAATCACAGGCTTGACATACTGGGTTACCTGGACCTGTCGGCCGCATCGGACAAGTACAAATATTCCGCAAATGTGGGAATGATGGACGTTGTGGCCGCACTGCAGTGGGTTCACGACAACATAGCCGCCTTTGGCGGTGACCCGGACAACGTTACGGTGTTCGGGGAATCCGGCGGCGGCGGAAAGGTGGGCACGCTGATGTGCATGCCGTCCGCCAAGGGCCTGTTCCATAAGGCCATCATCATGAGCGGAACCATTATCAACATAATGACGCAGGAGATGTCGCAGGCCCTGGGCCTGGCCATGCTGGACCAGTTCGGCCTCACAAAGGACCAGGTCGATGAGCTGCAGAAGGTTCCGTACGAGGACCTCTACCGCACAGGGCAGCGGGCCATGGCTGCGAGCATCGGCATCCGGCCGGTGGGAAGCCCCAAGATGTGGGGCTTCGGCCCGGCGCCGGATGGCGAAGTGCTGCTCCAGCAGCCCTTCGGCCCCGCGTTCAGCCCCGTCTCCGACGACGTCCCCCTGATTATAGGCACCACCTTCAACGAACTCCAGCGCTCCTACTACGCGCAGAAGGATATGACCTTGGACCAGGCCAAGGACATCCTTCGCGCCACGTACGGAGACCAGACCGACGCCTACGTGGAGGCCTTTGGCAAGGCCTATCCGGGCTTCATCCCGCAGGATCTGGTTTCTGTCGATCAGATGTTCCGTCCCAGGACCCTCCGCACCTCCGACGCCCGCGCTGACCAGCACGTGGCTCCTGTGTACGTGTACATGTTCGGCTGGAAGTCCCCGGTCCGCGGCGGCACTGCCGGCGCCGCGCACGGGTACGAACTGCCGTTCGTCTTCGGAAACCCTGACATGGGGGAGAACATCGTTGGCGAGCTGACGCCTTCCGTAATTGACCTTGCAGACAAGATGAGTTCCGTCTGGGTGAACTTCGCCAAGACCGGCGATCCCAACGTGGAGGGCCTCCCTCACTGGGAGCCCTACAAGAGTTCCGGGGGCGCAATCATGTACTTTGACAACACCAGTTCCATCAAATACGACTATGACCGTGACCTGGTCACCATCATGCAGTCCGTAATGGAGTGATTTTTTGCGGAATTGTTTGCGAATTAAATAAAAAGAAGTATTTTTGCAGTCCCTAAAGACATATAGGTCTACAACTGCGGCAGTGGTGAAATGGTAGACACGCTACTTTGAGGGGGTAGTGGGCATTGGCCTGTGTGAGTTCGAGTCTCACCTGCCGCACAAAAAAGCAACATCTGAAATGATGTTGCTTTTTTGTTATATTTGTATGGTTAGATTAGATTATTTAGATATGAAACGAACATTCTTAGAGAAACTTATTGTGGTCATTGCCTGGGCAGGTTTGGTAGGTGGTATCCTTTTCAGCATCCTCTACAGCAAAGGAATCTTGGAGTCTGGAGCTGATATGAGTTTTCCAACCGGAATTGCCTGTCTGCTCGGAGGAGTTTTCGCCTCTGTATGCTTCTGGGCCGTCCTCCTGGAGCTAATCTCCATCTCCGACCGCCTCAAAAAATAGACATTCCTTCAATTTGCCGTGGTGCGTAAGGCCCTGATAATCAGCCAAATCAACTAATCGATACCCTTCATTTTGAGTGGTATCAGACTGCTCATTATTTTGAATATCAACCAGTTATCCGCCACCTGTTTTTTCGGCCTGTCTTAGACATATTCAACCATTACAACTGATCCAGTCCCGGCGAAGGGAGGTGGTGCCTGAAAAACCTTCCGCTTCGCTCCATCCCGTCTGGCGCAAGCGCCATCCACCCGTTCACGAGGCCACGGGCGGCCACGGGTTTTCCAGGCACCACCTCCCTTCGCCACCCCCTCCCAAACTCCACCCCCTCCCAAACTCCACCCCCTCCCAAACTCCACCCCCTCCCAAACTCCACCCCCTCCCAAAC
>JAFZRX010000009.1 GCA_017619675.1 Bacteroidales bacterium
GTTGGGGGCGGGGCTCTTTGTAAGTTCTTCTCCCTTTACAGTTACGATGGAACCGGTAAGTGTCTCTTTCTTGTGGGTACCGTAACCTACGACTACGGTCTCATCCAACTGCATGTTGTCCAGTTCCAAGGTAACGTTGATCACGTTCTGCTGTCCTACTGCCACTGTCCTGGAGAGATATCCGAGACAGGAGAACTCAAGTGAAGCGCCTGCAGGGACGCTGATGGAATAGGATCCATCAACTTCTGTGATGGTTCCCTGGGTTGTGCCACTCACCAGGACTGCAGCCCCAATGACCGGCTCGCCTGAGGGATCGGTAACTGTTCCCCTGACGGTACGTTGGGCAAACAGCGTGGTGGACACGAGCAGGCCGCAAAGAACCATCAGAAAGGCTTTTAGAGTTAAGCGGTTCATTAGATTAAGGATTAGTTGTTTTTTAATAGGTGATTATGTAAGGTTAAAATTGATATAAGTCCTTGAAAGCACTCAAATTTACTAAAAAACAACTAATGCTTTACATAAATTGTTAACTAACGATAGTCATATATTGATATTAAGTATAAATAAACTGAGCGCCGGCTTTCTTTTGTGAAAACCGGCGCTGCTATTACCATAAAAGGAACAAAGCGATTCTTTTACATAATCCAGATAGGTTGTATTATTCTGCTATGAGTTGTTCCAGCGTTCTCCGCGGTGAGGCTCTATGATCTCCTCCACGGCCTTGAGCATGTCAGCGTCCATGGGAGACTCGACATATTGGACATTCTTAATTACATTCTTTGGATTTGCCGAACTGAACAGGGTGGTGGCAATCCTGGGGTTGCTTACCGCAAACTGGATGGCCAGTTTCTCGATAGGGTAGCCTTTCTCCTTGCAATACTGTGCGGCCTTTGCGCATACGTCCACAAGGGTCTTGGGCGCCGGATGCCAGTCTGGAATTCCCCTTTCCGAAAGTAGACCCATTGACAGGGGAGAGGCGTTGATCACTCCAATCCCTCTCTGCTCAAAGAAGTCCAGATAATCCAGGATGAGGGTGTCGTCAAGGCAGTAGTGGCAGAAGTTGAGCACTGTCTCCACCATGCCTGCGGGAGTGTTCTCCACCACCCATTTGAGGTTCTCCGGCTGAAGGTCGGTGATCCCCACGTGGCTTACCACTCCCTCCGCTTTCAATTCACACAGGGCGGGCAGGGTTTCCTCCGCAACCTTCTTTAGACCGCCGGGGAGAGAGGCCTGGAATTCTATGTCATGGACATTGATAAGGTCAATGTGGTCTACATGGAGTCTCTCCATGCTCTCGTACACGCTCTCCTTGGCCTTCTTTGCGGAATAGTCCCAGGTGTTGACCCCGTCCTTTCCATACCTTCCCACCTTGGTGGAGAGGTAGTACTTGTCACGAGGGATATCCTTCAGGGCCTTTCCCAGGACGGTTTCCGCCTTGTAATGCCCATAGTAAGGCGATACGTCAAGGAAGTTCATCCCGCAGTCGATGGCCGTGAACACAGCCTGGATGGCTTCTGCCTCCTTTATGGCGTGGAATACGCCTCCAAGGGAGGAGCATCCGAACGACAGTTCGGACACTACCATTCCGGTATTCCCAATTTCACGATACTTCATATTATCAATTGTTAAATGGCAATATTGACGGTCTGGCCGGGTTTGGTGTCGTAATCGTAGTATTTGTCTCCTACCCTTACCTTCAGGGGACCGCCTACCTGGGACTTGACGCTGGCCTTGACCAGTTTTCCGCCGTCCCATGAGAAGTCCACTATAAAGCCTCCGCGTGCGCGGAATCCCTTCACGCTGCCGGTAGGCCATGCGTCAGGAAGTGCGGGGAGAAGGTGGACATATCCGTTCTGGCTCTGGAGGAGCATCTCGGCGATTCCAGCGGTGGCGCCAAAGTTTCCGTCGATCTGGAATGGCGGATGTGCGTCAAACAGGTTGGGATAGGTCCTGCCCTGCTGGGGCCTCTGGGCGGGGGCGGCAGCCCTCGGCGCGGCAGCGCCAGGAGCGCCTGCACCCGGAGCACCGGCGCCAGGTGCGCCCTGTCCCATCCTTGGAGCGCCAGGAATACCAGCGCCAGGAGCACCTGCTCCCGGGGCGCCCTGAGGAGGCCTCTGGCCCTGGGCGCCTGCCGGCATCTGGCCGGGTGCTCCCTGGGCTGGCCTCTGGGCTCCAGCGCCCTGCGCCATCCTCTGTCCGCCGCCACCGAATCCGGCGGTAGGGTCGATCAGGGTGAACATGTTACTGAGGATGAGGAAAGCGTGGTTTCCGTCAAGCATACGGGCCCAGAAGTTGGTCTTCCAGCCGAGGCTCCAGCCGGTAGCCTGGTCTCCGCGCTGGATAAGGGTTACCCTTGCGGCGTTGAACAGTTCCGGTGTGTCAGGATTGATCTGGTTGGAAGGATAGAGGCCGTAGAGGTGGGAAATGTGCCTGTGCTCGTCCTTGGGGTCATCCATGTCCTCGATCCATTCCTGGAGCTGACCATACTGTCCTACTTGCATAGGAGGCAGTTTTGCCATAGTCTGGGCGAGGGTCTGCTGATAGGCCTCGTCAATTCCAAGTTCGGCGGCCGCGCTCTTTGCGGCGGTCATGATGTCTACGACTATCTGGTTATCCATGGTACATCCCGCAGTGAGAGGGTTGGCTTTACCAACTCCACCGTGCTCGGGACTTACGGAAGGCACTACTACAAGGTAGCCGTTGTTAGGGTCTACCTGCATGTAATCCAGATAGAAATCCGCCGCTCCCTTGATCACGGGATACCATTCCTTCAGGAACGCTTTGTCCCTTGTGAAGAGATAATGCTCCCAGAGGTGGGTGGCGAGCCATGCTCCGCCGTTTGGATACATTCCCCAGTCGGCTGCGTCCACAGGGCCGGCGACCCTCCAGAGGTCTGTGTTATGATGAGCAACCCATCCGCCGCATCCGTACATCTCCTTGGCGGTGATGGCTCCGGTTTCGCTGAGGTCCTTTATCATTGAGAACAGAGGCTCGGTACATTCCGTAAGGCCGCATACCTCTGCGGGCCAATAGTTCATTTCAGCGTTGATGTTGATGGTATATTTGCTGTCCCACGGCGCCATGTGCTCCTGGTTCCATACGCCCTGGAGATTGGCGGCCTGTCCGCCGGGCTGTGAACTGCTGATGAGCAGGTAGCGTCCGTAGTTGAACATCAGTTCCACCATTCCCATGTCGTCGCTTCCGGTGAAGGAGCTCAGACGCGCCTTTGTAGGCAGGGAGGCGTTGGCTCCGGCAGGGAGATCCAGGTCAACCCTGTCATACTGGTCCTTGTAAGCCGCTATGTGGCGCTTGAGCAAGGTCTTGTAGGACATCTTCTGGGCGGCTGCCAGCTTCTCCGCATTCTTGGCGGAAGCGTTTCCGCTCACATCGTGATAGTTCACGAAGTTGGTGGCTGCGGAAATGAGCAGCATGGTCTCGGTTGCGTCGCTGACGTCAATCTTGTCACCTGCCGCGTTTACCTTTCCGTTGGAGATGACCCTGATGACGGTCTCTTCCGCAAGCTTGGCGTCAATCCCTTCCTGGGAATCGCCCTGGATTACGGCCACAAGGTCGTTGCCCGAAGCCTTTACCTCTATGGGCAGGCGGGGAATGTCATAAGTCAGGGTGAAAGACGTCTTCTTATCCTGCGTCATCCTGACTACCACAACCTTGTCCGCCAATGACGCGAACGCAGTCCTGGTATACTTAATGCCATTCGAGGTGTAGGTTGTAGTGTTGACGGCATTGGAAAGGTCTAGCTGACGATGATAATCCTCTGCTTCGCCTACGCCCTGGAACTCGATGAAAAGGCTTCCGCCGTTGAGGAACCTCATTCCGTGAGGGCCTACCACGAAATCCTTGTCAATTATGGTCTTGGCTTCGGCTTCCTTCCCGTCAAAGATCAGCTGACGGACTTCATCCAGGCGGGCAAGGGAACGGTCGCTGTTGTTATTGTGGGGACCGCCGCTCCAGAAGGTCTCCTCGTTGAGCTGGATCTCCTCCTTCTGGACACCGCCATAGACCATGGCTCCCATGTCGGAGTTACCAAGGGGCAACGCTTCCAGCCAAACCGTGGCCGGAGCGTCATACCACATGACTTCGTTTGGACCTGCTTCACTTTGCTTGTTGCAGGAAAGGGCGAAAATACACAGTATTGCGCCGGTAAAAAGGGCAGTTATTCTCTTCATAACTATGTAAAAATATATCTTGATTCTCAAGCAGATTTATGTTATTAAATAATTTTAAATAACTTCTCGGACATAAAATTAAATCATAATAACCAAGGGGTAGAGGTAAAAAATTTGCATAATATTGGACTTTCTTGATATACATCAAAAAAATCCTATAGTTAGCAGGAGTATTACATAAAATAGCGCTAAATTCACATTTGATAATTCGTAATGTACTATGGACTATCCCGTTGATGATTTAAAACTGGTTGTGCTTAACATAGGTTATGCCGTCCATGACAAGGACTGGAACTGGCGTGATGTCTCCAGCCCTTTCACAAGGCTGTATTATGTTACGGACGGGTATGCTCAGATCGAGATGGAGAACAAGATTTACGATCTTGCTCCCGGCATGATGTATATGGTCCCGTCCTTTGTCAAGCATACAAATATCTGCAACGGCCATTTTGAGCATTACTACATCCATGTATTCGAGGACGGACTGTCTTCAAACCATCTCTTCGAAGAGTATGCCTTCCCCTTTGAAACCATTCCGGAGAAGGGGGACTTGGAGCTGTTCATGAGGCTTTGCGAACTGAATCCCCTTGGAAGGCTGCCCCAATCCAATCCAAAGAGCTATGACAACCAGCCTACATTGATCCAAAACCTGCGCATCAACAAGATGAGGAGTCTCCAGGATATTGTTGAATCACGCGGGATACTGTACATTCTGGTCTCAAGGTTCCTGGACAAGGCTACCCCAAAGACCCTTACGGATGACGACAGGGTCAAGAACGCCATTAATTATATAAGGAAGAATCTGGGAAGCAGGATCCTGGTGGAGGACCTTGCAAAGAAATCAGCCCTTTCTACCGAGCATTTCATCCGGGTATTCAAGAACGAGACGGGTGAAACTCCCAACACTTATATTTCCAAGGCGAAAATGGAAAGGGCAATGGTGATGCTTGCTACCGGTGATGCCGCTGTCAAGTCCATTGCCCTGTCACTGGGATACGATGACGTCCCCTATTTCAACCGTGCTTTCAAGAAATTCCTGGGGATGACTCCCCAGCAGTACCGGGAAAGCAATCCGTTGGTTACCACTCCAGCACCGGCCAGTCATCCTGCCATTTAATCTCTCGTACCACGAGCTTTGAGGCGCCGTCTGTGGCCTGATATGCATGGGTCACCAGAAGGTCCTTGCCGTCTATGGTATATGCGGCGCAGTGTCCTACGGCAACGTAGTCAGTTCCGTTACCCTTCATCACGCATGTTCCGCCTCCAATGGCCATGTCCTTTCCGTCCATGTCCAGGAACGGGCCGATCGCGCTCTTTGAACGTCCTACTACGATATTATAGGTGCTCTGAAGGCCGCGGCAGCAGGCGTCGAACGATACGAACAGATAGTACCAGTCTCCGTGCTTATATACGAACGGGGCCTCTACGGCGCCGTCCCCGGCGTTAGCGTCGTCAAGTCCGTATGAACGCTCCCTGCGGCACGGATTCCTCCACTCTTCAGGGGAGGCTACGCCGCTGAGGTCGTCCTTGAGCTTGACCATCATGATACCGTTCCAGAACGAACCGAAGTCCATCCACGGGGTGCCGTTCTCGTCAATGACAATGTTGGCGTCGATGGCGTTCCACATGTCGCGGTACGGTACGGACTGAATCATGCATCCCCGGTCCGTCCATTTGTAGTCCGGACTCTGAGGATTCAGGGTGGGGGAGGTAGCATGTCCTATCACCGATGTGTTGCGCCCGAAGGCTGACGCGGCATAGAACAGGTGCCACTGGCCCTGGTAGAAGATGATGTCCGGAGCCCAGAAGTTGTTCCCGCGGAAGTTGGGGAGTTTCTCCTGGATCCAAGCGGGGCATTGCGGGATGCAGCTGCCTGCCGGTTCCCAGGTCTTGAGGTCCTTGGATGTCATCACGGTAACGCCGTTGCCGGTGGTGAACACATAGTACGTGTCACCCTCCTTGGCCATCACGGGATCGTGGGCGTTGGGGTTGGTGGGGTCGAACATTGGGCGGCGCGGCTGCTGCTGCCCCTGGGGAGGCTGCTGGCCCTGCTGGGGCCTGGGCCTCTGTCCCTGGGGCTGCTGCGCCGTAGCCGCACAACCGGCGAGCAGCAATGCCGCCAGTATGAGCAGTCTTTTCATATACTATTTCTTTTCCTTGAGAAGGTCACGGATCTCCTCCAGAAGGGCAACGTCCTCAGGCTTGGGTGCCGGCTCTGCAGGCTTTGCGGCTGCCGCAGCGGCCTCAGCCTCTTCGCGTTTGCGCTTTGAGCGGGTGATAGCCCTGATGATCAGGAAGATACTGAGGGCTATGATGATGAAGTCAACGGCTGTCTGGATGAAGTTGCCATAGTTGATCTCAACATCCTTGATGGTAGCCTTGAGGGTTGTGAAATCGAATCCGCCGATGAGGGATCCGATAAGAGGCATGATGAGGTCGTCCACGAGGGAAGAAACGATCTTACCAAAGGCGCCGCCGATTACTACGCCCACTGCCATGTCAATGACATTGCCTTTCATTGCGAAGTCCTTGAAATCGGACCAAAATTTACCTTTTGCCATAATTATAAGAGGTTATTGGTTTTAATAGTATGTGGTAAATATAAGAAAAAGAGGGCAATTTCTTACCCTCTTTCACACATTATCTGGAAATTGTATTAGAAAATCTCCTCTACAGGCTCGCGATAGTCATCTATCTGGGGAGCGGGTGCGGCGTCTGCTTTCTGGCCGAAACGCTTCTTCTGGCCATCCGGCCTGCGCTCTCCGCCATCCGGCCTGCGCTCGCCTCTACCGCCGCGGTCGCCCCTTGGGCCCCTGCGGTCGTCGCGGTCTCCGCCGGGTCTGCGGTCTCCGCCCGGCCTGCGCTCGCCCGGCTTGCGGTCTCCGCCCGGACGCGGCCTGCGCTCAGGCTCCACATATCCCTCCGGCTTCTCTGTGAGAGCCCTCATCGAGAGCCTCATCTTGCCGGTCTTGGCGTCGATCTCGAGGAGTTTCACGTCAACCTCCTGGCCTACGCTCAGGACGTCCTCAACCTTTTCAGTCTTCTCCCATGCGATCTCGGAAACGTGCAGGAGGCCTTCCTTTCCGGGAAGGATCTCTATGAACGCGCCGAACTCAAGGATGCTGACAACCTTTCCGTGGTATACCTGTCCAACTTCAGGAACGGCACAGATTCCCTTGATCCAGTCAAGGGCCTTCTGCATGGCCTCCTTGTCGTTGCTGGCAACGTCGACAACACCCTCGGTGCCTCCGCCAGGGAGCGGTTCCTCGGTGATGGTGATGACGGTACCGGTCTCCTTCTGGATCTTCTGGATGGTCTCTCCACCCTTTCCGATGATCGCTCCGATGAACTCGGCAGCAACGCGGATCTGCTCGATGCGCGGAACGAACGGCTTGTAGTCCTCGCGGGGCTCGCTGATGGTCTTCATCATCTCGCCCATGATGTGGAGGCGGCCAAGGCGGGCCTGCTCCAGAGCCTTCTCCAAGACGTCGTATGAAAGGCCGTCAACCTTGATGTCCATCTGGGTTGCGGTGATACCGTCCTTTGTTCCGGTAACCTTGAAGTCCATGTCTCCCAGGTGATCCTCGTCTCCAAGGATGTCGGTGAGGATGGCGTAACGGTCGTTGGGCTTGTCAGCGTCTGTGATAAGACCCATTGCAACACCTGCCACAGGCTTGGTGATCTTAACGCCAGCGTCCATGAGGGCGAGGCAGCCGCCGCATACGGAAGCCATTGAAGAAGAACCGTTTGACTCAAGTATATCTGAAACGATACGTACTGCGTACGGATTCTCCGGTGCCAGTGGAACTACCGGCTTGAGGGCGCGCAGGGCAAGGTTTCCGTGGCCGATCTCACGGCGTCCAACGCCCCTCTGGCTCTTGGCTTCGCCAGTAGCGAAAGGCGGGAAGTTGTAGTGGAGAACCAGCTGCTGGTCTTCCTGGATCAGGACCTCGTCGGTCTCTTTCATGTCCATCTTGGTTCCCAGGGTCACGGACGCCAGGGACTGGGTCTCGCCGCGGGTGAAGATGGCTGAGCCGTGTGCGCAGGGCAGATAGTCTACCTCGCACCAGATGGGCCTTACCTGGTCGCATACGCGTCCGTCAAGACGGATGCCTTCGTCCAGGATCATATTGCGCATTGCCTCTTTCTCTTCGTTGTGATAGTAGCGCTCTACCATCCAGAGTTTCTTTGCGTACTCTTCCTTCTCGGCCTCGTTGGCGGGCTCCGGGATGGTGGCTATGAATTCGTCCTTGATGGCGGTGAAGCCGTCCTCGCGCTCGTGCTTGGGCTTTGCGGACTTTGCAAGGGCGTAGCACTTGTCATAGCAGAAGTCGTGTACAGCCTTGCGGAGTTCCTCGTCTTCATCGTCGTGGGGATAGTCCCTCTTGACGTCGGTGCCAAGCTCCTTCATGAGCTCTTTCTGTACGCGGCAGTGCTTCTTTATCTCCTCGTGGGCGAACTTGATGGCTTCCAGCATGTCGTGCTCGGAAACTTCCTTCATCTCGCCCTCTACCATCATGATGTTCTCTTCAGTGGCGGCTACCATGAGGTCGATGTCGGCCTTGGCCATCTCGCTGAAGTTAGGGTTGATGACGAACTTGCCGTCGATGCGGCATACGCGGACCTCTGAGATAGGACCGCCGAAAGGCAGGTCAGAGGTTGCCAGCGCGCAGGAGGCTGCGAGGCCTGCCAGGGCGTCCGGCTGGATGTCGTTCTCTGCGGAAATAAGGGTTACGTTCACAAATACCTCCAGGTGGAAGTCATCCGGCCACAGGGGACGGATAGGACGGTCTATGAGGCGGGAGATGAGGATCTCGTAGTCTGAGCTCTTGCCCTCTCTCTTCATGAATCCGCCAGGGAAGCGTCCCGCTGAGTAGAATTTCTCTTTGTAATCTACGGTAAGGGGCATAAAATCAGTTCCTTCCTTCACTTCCTTCGCAGCGCAAACCGTTGCAAGAAGCATTGTGCCCCCCATTTTAACGACAGCTGAACCGTCGGCCTGCTTGGCCAGTTTACCGGTCTCGATTTCAATCACGCGGCCATCCGCGAGTTCGATCTTCTTGTTGATAATGTTCATTATTGTTTTCCTTTACGTCTTTATATTCGTCTCGGCCCCACGGCCGGTCATTTTCTAAAAAAGGGATGGTCCCACCCGGGAACCATCCCTATCTTTTCCTATCTTCTTATCGGCGGAGGCCAAGCTCCTTGATGATATGTCTGTATCTCTCGATGTCAGTCTCCTGGAGATAATCCAGAATCTGGCGCCTTTTACCTACGAGACGGAGAAGGCTGCGGCGTGTTACAACGTCTTTCTTGTTCTTCTTCACGTGCTCTGTAAGGTGAGCGATACGGTAGGAAAATAGAGCAACTTGACTCTCTGGAGAGCCGGTGTCTTTATTGGACTTCCCGTACTTCGCGAAAATCTCTTGCTTCTTCTCAGGCATTAAATATTCAGCCATCGTGCAAAAAATCTTAAGTGTTAATAATTTACCTTGCCTATCCCTTTGGGACAAAAGCGTGCAAAGTTAGACAAAATTCACGATAATCCAAATATTTTTCCAATGCCGTGTATTCCCAGCATCTTGGAAATGTGGCCAAGCTTGGTCTTGAGGAGTACGCCCCTGGATAACAGGATGTTCATCCTTTCCTTTGGGAACACGTCCATGAACTCTTTGCGGGGCAGGTCCCACGCATCCTGGAGGATGTCAGATTTCATCACCGTGAAGCGGGTCCGGTACTTGTCATACAGTCCCTTGCTCCGCATGAAGTCCTCCATGATGCTTACCTGTTCCGTACGCATCTCTATCCTGTTGGAAGATATCTTCCTGGAGGCCATGCCCTGGGGATTTCTGAAATAATAGTACAGTGGCTCGTCAAGGAAATATCTGGAACTGGCGTAATAAAGCAATTGGGTGGCAATGACATAGTCTTCCATGAAAGGATACCTGGGCCAGGTTATCTCGTTCTGGTATACGCTCCGTCTGAACAGTTTGTTCCAGAGGGTGGGCGTGCCGGGCCAGACTATCCAGTCTTCGTAGGCGTTGCGGATATATTGCTCCGGGCATTCGGGCTCACTGAGGCCTCCCTTTCCGTCGGCAATCCAATAATAGCATTCCACCAGGTCATAACCGCCTTCCACGGCTTTCTCCCACAGCTTGCGGAGCATATCCCTGTCCATCCAGTCGTCAGAGTCAATCTGGTAGATGTAGTCTCCGGTGGAAGCCTCCCATCCCGTGCGCCTGACGGCGATCACGCCCTTGTTTACATCGTGCCGGATAACCTTGATGTTGTCTTTCAGGTGGGCATATTTCTCTTCCGCGATTATCCCAAGGAATATGTCATAGGCGGAATCCGGCGAACGGTCGTCCACAAATATGAATTCCACGTCGTCAAGGGTCTGCTCCAGCAGGCTCCTGACGCATCTTTCCGTGTATTTCTCCCCGTATATGGGGACTATGGCCGAAACCTTTGGCATTGGTCAGATAAGTTTGTATTCCTTCAGCCGGCGCTGTTTCTCGCGGTGCCCCGGGCACACGCTTTCCAGCAGTGCGTGGAACTGAGGGGAGTGGTTGAGGTATTTCAGATGACACAGTTCGTGCAGCATCACATAATCCTGAAGGTCCTGCGGAACGCGCATCAGATTCAAGTTAAGGTTTATGTTGCCCTTGGAGGAACAGCTGCCCCAGTTGGAACTGTTGTGCTTGATCCTCAAGGTGTTATATTGAAAGCCGAAGCGATCGGCCAGTTCCTTCAGGCGCCCGGGGAGGTAGGCTTTCGCCTGCCGGCGAAGCTCTTCCACCAGGGCGGCGGTGGCGGCGTCCATCACCTTCTTTCGGCGGCGCGGCCGCCTGCGCACTATCCAAAGCATTCCAACGCCTCCTCTATGCTCAGCGCTTCCTCCACCCTGAAGTCCCCGCAGCGCGTGCGCCGCAGGTTGTTCAGGAACGCCCCGCTGCCAAGGGCCTCGCCCCAGTCCCGCGCCAGAGCGCGGATGTAGGTGCCCTTGCTGCAGTCCACCAGTATCTCCGCGTTCACCAGACCCGGCTCCGCCGATATGTCCGTCACGTTTATCCGGGGATTTGGCCTGGACGATTCCATCACCCTCACCGGTTCCCCGAAGGAAACCAGCTCCAGGGCGCTGATGTTAATCTTCTGGCGGCTCAGCAGCTCCGCTGCGGAATGGTCGAACTCCCCGCCGCCGGCGGCCGCCAGCCTGTACGCGCGGCGCGCCATTTCATAGGCGCGCACGCCGTCCACGCTCTTGGCGCTGAACAGCGGCGCCACCTGCTCCTGCTCTCCCACGAAACCCTTCAGCATCTCCTCCACCGCCTCCCGCGTTACCCCGTCCACCGGGAAGCGCGCGTCAATGGCCTTCTCCCTGTCGTACGAAGGCGTGGTGGCGCCGAAGCTGACGCCGGCCAGGTATTGCTTGGGGCTGCGCTGCAGCTCCTCCGCAAGCCTGGTGGCCTTGCCTATGCAAACCAGAAGAACCCCCGTTGCAAGGGGGTCCAGCGTGCCCGCGTGGCCAACCTTCAGGTTCTTCTTGCCGAAGTGCCTGCAGGCCGCGAACTTGACCTTCCGGATTACGTCCGCGGAGGTCCATCTATACGGTTTATCCACAGGGAGGATTATTCCCTGCGGATAAAGCTCGATGTCCCTTTCAAGTTTCACTATCTCTTTACCGGGATCTTGTCAATCCTGCGCTGATGCCTTCCGCCCGCGAACGGGGTCTCCAGCCAGGCCTTGACCATGATGCGGCACATTGTGAGCGTGGCGAAGCGCGCCGGCATCACCAGCACGTTTGCGTCATTGTGCTCCTTTACCAGTGTGGCCACTTCCTTGTTCCAGGCCAGTCCGGCGCGGATGCCCTTGTGATGGTTCAGGGTCATCGCCATGCCGTTTCCGGTACCGCATATTGCTATGCCCCTCTCGACGATGCCTTTCTCCACAGCCCTCGCAAGAGGGTGGGCGAAGTCCGCGTAATCTACGCTGGCGGGGGAATCCGTCCCGTAGTCGATAACGTTATGGCCGCGGCGGGCCAGGTACTTGATCAGCTCGGACTTGTAGTCATATCCGGCGTGATCGCTGCAAATTCCTATTGTCATGCTCCCAGTGTATTAACAATGTTGTCTATCCTGCGTCCAAACTCTTCCTTTCCAATCAGCGTCACTATGTCCGCGATGCCCAGGCCGCTGGAGGCTCCCACCAGCGCCAGGCGCAGGCAGTTCATCACCTTGCCCATAGGCCACTCGTTGCCGCGGATGAACTCTTCCAGGGCCGTTTCCAGGGCCTCTTTCTCCCAAGGGCCGCTGTATCCCTTTATAAATCCGGCGGCCTGCAGAGCCAGGGTGTAGTTCTCCAGCTTCCAGAACTTGGCGGCGTCCTTCTCATTGTATTCGGTGGGCGCCTTGAACAGATACCATGCAATGTCCCAGAAATCGGCCACGAAGGTGGCCCTTTCCTTTGTCAGTGTCACAACCTTGAGCACATAGTCGTATGGGGCGTCTATTCCCTTGTCACGCAGTATGGGCATGAAGAGGTCCGTCAGTTCCCCATCAGTCTTCTTGCGCAGGTATTCCTTGTTGAACCATTTGGCCTTCTCCGGATTGAACTTGGCGCCGGCTTTCTGCACCTTTTCCATGGAGAATGCCTGTACCAGTTCGTCCAGGGTGAAGAGTTCACGGTCGTCACCCGGATTCCAACCCAGCATTGCCAGCATGTTCACGAAGGCCTCCGGGAAGTATCCGTCCTCGCGGTATCCGCGGGACTTCTCGCCGGTCTGGGGATTGGTCCATTCCAGAGGGAATACCGGGAATCCCAGCTTGTCGCCGTCCCTCTTGCTCAGCTTGCCGTTGCCCACGGGCTTGAGGAGGAGGGAGAGGTGTGCGAAGCGCGGCATGGTATCCTCCCATCCGAAAGCCTGGTACAGCAGGTAGTGCAGCGGCAGCGACGGCAGCCACTCCTCGCCGCGGATGACCTCGCTGATCTCCATCAGGTGGTCGTCCACGATGTTCGCCAGGTGGTATGTGGGCAGTTCGTCCGCCCTTTTCCAGAGCACCTTGTCGTCCAGGGTGTCGGTGTTCACCTCTATGTGGCCGCGGATCAGGTCGTCCATCTTCACTATGGTGTTCTCAGGCATCTTGAAGCGGATGGTCCAGTCCGTGGTGTTCTCCAGCAGGTCCTGGACGTCCTCGGAGGAGAGGCTCAGGGAATTGCGCATCCCCGGGCGCGTCTCGCGGTTGTAGATGAAGGTCTTTCCGTGCATCTCCTCCTGCGCCCTTGCGGACTCCAGCTGCTCCGGAGTGTCGAAGGCGTAGTACGCCGCGCCCTTGGCAACGAGCTCTTCGGCATATTTGCGGTATATGCCTTTGCGCTCGGACTGCCTGTACGGCGCGTGCGGATTCCTTTCGTCAGGGACCTGAACTATCTTTCCCGAAGCGTCCACGCCCTCGTCGGGGTAGATCCCGCACCAGCGCAGCGCCTCAATGATGTACTCTTCCGCGCCGGGCACGAAGCGGTGGGAGTCAGTGTCCTCTATACGGAGGATGAAGTCTCCGCCTTTCTGCTTGGCATACAGATAGTTATATAATGCGGTACGTACTCCTCCCATATGAAGGGGACCGGTAGGTGACGGAGCGAACCTTACTCTTGTGCGTCTTTCCATAATCAGTCTTTTTTAGCCGCCCTGCGTATCGCCGGCTCGTTCTCCAGGAAACTCTTGTCTTCCCAGGGGTCGACGGCCAGGCATGGCTTCTTGTCAGGCGGGAATGCGAAGGTACGACAATTCTCCGTGGAATTGAAACCTATCTTGGACCTGATGGGCAGAGGGGTGGGCTGGGCGTTGTTTCCCATCTGTGCGTCTTCCTTCAGGTATACGAAGTCCTTGTCCAGGAAAATGTAGTTACCAAGGTCCTCCGCCGGGCCTATGATGTCCACGAACTGAAGTCCGGTTACGATGGCGGTTATGGTAACCCTGTCCCCGAACGCCGGGTCGTCCTCATATATGAGGCCCTGCTTGAAACTGTTGGTGTTTCCCGTGTACTTGCGTATCTCGTCGCTGATCATCTGGTACTGGCTTCCCAAGATGCCCTGCTCGCTGCGCGGCGCGGTCACGTTTATGAGTATGTTGCGCGCGGAAGTGAGGTCATACTCGTTCAGGAGCGGGGAATTGAAGGCCTCGCGTACGGCGTCCTCGATCCTGGTGGGACCTGTGCCGCTGCCGCTTCCCATGAGGGCGTAGCCGCTGTCCTTCATCATAACCTTGACGTCCCTGAAGTCCACGTTGATATATCCGGGCTTCTTGATGATCTCGATTATGCCCCTGACCGCCGTGGCCAGCACCTCGTCAGACTTGGGAAAGGCTTCGTGGAGGAGCAGGTCGCCGTAATGGGTTATGATGTTCTGGTTCTTGATTATAAGGAGGCTGTCCACGTTCTTCTCCATCTCGTGGATGCCGTCTATGGCGCGTGTGATGGTTTCGTTGCCCTGGTTGTCGAACGGGATGGTCACCACTCCCACGGTCAGAATGCCGCGGTCCTTGGCCATCTTGGCAATGATAGGGGCCGCACCGGTGCCGGTACCGCCGCCCATTCCCGCCGTGATGAACAGCATCTGGGTGCCGGTATCAAGCACCTTGCGCGCAATCTCGTCCTGGGATTCCAGGGCAGCGTTGCGGCCCTGGATGGGGTCCGTGCCCGCGCCAAGGCCGTCGTGGCCCAGCTGGATCTTCTCAGGCACGTCGCATCCGCGCAGGGCCTGCATGTCGGTGTTGCAGACTATGAAGCTGCAACCCTCCACGCCCTGCTTATACATATAGTTGACGGCATTGCATCCGCCTCCGCCTACTCCCAATACCTTTATTATGTCATTGGAAGGGGCCCAATCTACTGGAAATACATCTGCTGTCATAATTACTCCTTGTTATTGATTACTTCGTCGGAACGTTCCTCCATGCCGTCGAACAATGTTTCCTGGAATTCACCTATCTTCTTGAGCCAGTTTGGCACCTTGATATTAATGTCCTTGCGCTCCTTCGGCGGTTTTGGCGGCTTCACCTTGGTTATCTTCTCCCTCTTGGGTTTCTTTACCTCGGCCTTCTTCTCCTTTTCCTGTGCGGGAGCCTCGGGTCCGGTTTCCTCCTCGGAGGTTTCAACAGGGAAGAGTTCCTCCTTCTGCTGCGGCGGGGCCATCTCCACCTCTATGGTCTCCGGGATTTCCGCGCAGTTTATGTGAGGATGCTTGCGGGCCTCCATGATGAGGCCGGTGCAGGTGGTTGCGGCGGGGGAGTTGAGGCCCTCGCATCCGGTGGTGAAGAAGCGCCTGGGCGCCCCTATCCTCACTGAATAGCCCGAAAGGTCCTTCAGGAGGTTGGCGGTGTTCACCAGTTCGCAGCCGCCGCCTGTCAGGACCACCCCGCTGCGCAGGTTGTCCGCCAGGCCGCTCTTCTGGATATGCCAGAGCACGGCTTCCAGGATCTCCTTCTGACGGGCGGTGATAATCTCTGACAAGTACTTGATGCTCAGGTTCTTGGGAGGGATGTCATCGCCGCAGTCAACCTGGAGGATCTTGTCCGAAAGGCTCTGCAGCTTGTCAGGAAGGCATGCGCCGAACGCCAGCTTGATGTTCTCCGAAAGGTTCTGCGAGAAGCCGCTCTCATAGCGTATGTCATCCGTGATGGATTTGCCTCCGAAGGGGATTGCACCGTAGTACCGTAGCACGCCCTTGTGGTAAACTGTGACGGAGGTTACTCCGGCGCCCATGTTGATCAGGGCCACTCCGTTCTCCATCTCGTTCATGGTCAGGACGGCCTTGCCTTCAACCTCCGGTCCGAAGTATTTGTCCGATATGGCTATCTGCGCCATGTTGCAGGCGGCGTCAATATAGTCCGACGTACGCTTGCTTCCAATGAACAGCTTATAGTTGCCGCACAGCTTGGCGCTTATCATTCCCACCACGTCGTCCTCACGGGCGTTGATGAACTCCTCCGTGGAGAACGACTGTACCACGGCCCCGTATATCATCTGGGTGGCGGCGTTGTCCAGAGGGTAACTGTCCAGCGACACGTTCTTGAGACTGTCCAGTTCCTCGTCCGATATGCTGCTGGTGGGGTCTGTCCTGGGCAGTTCGCCGGTGGCCAGTTCCTGCTTCACGCCGTACTTGGGATAGTTGGTCACTATCTGGTGGATGTGGATCTTAAGTTCGGCCTCCGCCCTGTCAAGCAGTTCCCTTATCTTGCCGCCGCAGCGCTGCGGATTGAATACGGAGCCAGTGCGGACGCCCTCCGACGGGGTGCTGTCATAATAAATGATCTGGGTGTTGTCTCCCTGCACCAGGGCCACCCCCAGACTGATCCTGGATGAACCCAGGTCTATAGCCGCGATATATCTCTCGTCCATATTGAGTTTATTTGCAAATAATCTGTCCTTTATATTTAACGTTTACGCTCGTGTACTGCTTTTCTCCCGGCTTTATGTACTGGTAGTACTTCTCTATGCGGGAGAATTTTGCCGGGGCTTCGTCCGGGCTTCCGAAGATGAACTTCTCGTCACCCTCCCTGGGTACAAGGATTATGTCCGAGTTCTCGTCCACGTGGATCTGGACTATGTTCTCCTCCCAGATGGGGTTGGCCTGCATGTATTCCACCATCTCCTGGACGCCGCGCAGCCAGGCGGCTTCCTTCTCGTTGCGGGCCTCTCCCTTGTATCCCGGGCTGACCTGCACGGGGATGTATCCGTCAATGACAGGCACCAGGGAAGTGTAGTTGTCCTGCAGCGGGAATATGGAGCCGCGGTCGTCTATGTAGAAACCGCCGTTGGGCCCCTGGAAACGCAGGATAGGTTCCCTCTGCCATATCCGGGCGTGGAGCTTGCCGTCTCCGGTGGAGTAGACCTCGCTCCTGAGCACGGCGCTCTGCTGGTTGAGCATGTTCTCTATGCCGTTCAGGTCCAGGCTGTCCAGCCTGCGGCCTATGTAGTTCCCCGCATACCGGTTTATGTAGCCTTTGATGTCGTCTTCGGTCACAAAGTTGAAGTCGTCGCTGAACTCTACGGCCACGCCGTCGCAGGTGCGCTGGAAACGGGCCTTGCGGCTCAGCAGGCCCAGCAGCACGAACGCGGCGGCCAGGACCGCGATCCCGGCTATGCGCAGTATGTTCAGCAGCGGTCGTTTCATCTCTGTTCAAGCATTTCCGTTATGGGTTCCACAAATCTGTCTATGTCCCCGGCGCCAAAGGTGGCCAGCACGTCAAGGTCCCTGCCGGCAAGGTAGTCCATCAGTTCTTCCTTGTGCATCATCCTCTTGGGACAGGTCACATCCTTGAATATGATTTCCGAGGTGACTCCTTCTATGGGTTCCTCGCGGGCGGGGTAGATGTCCAGCAGTATCAGTTCGTCCAGCAGGCTCAGGGAGTTGGCGAATCCTACGGCAAGGTCCCTGGTGCGGGTGTAAAGGTGCGGCTGGAAAATGCCCGTGACGGTCCTGGAAGGGAATATCTGCTTCAGGGAGGAAATGGCCGTGGCCAGTTCCGCCGGATGGTGTGCGTAGTCGTCAATGTATGTGAGCCCCGGACGGTTCACGTGTACGTCCAGCCTGCGGCGGACGCCCACGAAACTCTCCGCGGCGGCGTGGATGCTCTCCGGCTCCGTGCCGTGGAGCAGGCATATGGCCGACGCGGCCACGCAGTTCTCCACGTTAACCCAGCCCAGGGTTCCAAGCCTGATGTCCTTGATGACTCCGCCAGGATGGTTGAGGTCGAATATGAAGTGGCCGTCCGGCTGGAGCCGTATGTCTGATGCGTAGAAATCCGCCTGGGGGTTGTCCAGGCTGTATGTGTACAGTTTTGCGGGGGTGTCGGATGCCTCCAGCGGAAGGCCTATCTTCTTTATCACGGCCCCGCTTGCCTGGGATGCGAAGTTGCGGAAGGCCTCCTGCACGTGCTCCAGGTCTCCATATATGTCCAGATGGTCCGCGTCCATTGCGGTGACCACCGCTATTTCAGGGTGCAGCTGCAGGAAACTGCGGTCGAACTCATCGGCTTCAGCCACCACGACGTTGTTGGCGCTCATCAGCAGGTTGGTGCCGTAGTTCTTGGAGATGCCTCCCAGGAACGCGGAGCAGCCCTCGCCGCTCTGGGTGAGGATGTGGGCTGCGAGCGTGCTGGTGGTGGTTTTGCCGTGGGTTCCGGAAACGGCCAGGCAGACCTGTCCGTCCGTTATCTCGCCCAGCATGCGGGAACGCTTCACAACCTTATAGCCTTTCTCGCGGACTGTCACCAGTTCCTTGAGGTCCTCCGGGATTGCGGGGGTATAGACCACCAGCGTATCGTCAACGTCTGCCGGAATCATCTCCGGGGAGTCCGTATAGTGTACGCCTATGCCTTCCGCGCACAGTTTGCGCGTAAGTTCGGTCTCCGTACGGTCGTAACCGCTCACATTGAGCCCTTTGAACTTGTAGTACCTGGCTATGGCGCTCATGCCAATACCGCCAATACCAATGAAATATATATTGCTGTACATTATATCAGTTTATATGCTTCGTCAACTATCACCGAGCCGGCGTCCATCTTTGCCAGCTTTGCTATGTTCGTCTCCATTGACTGGATCTTTTCAGGGTCGTCAAGCAGTTTCAGGGCAACGCCCATGAGTTTTTCCACTGCTTCGGAGTCCTTCACCAGGATTCCGGCGTCCTTTCGCACAAGTGCCATCGCGTTATGTGTCTGATGGTCCTCAGCCACATTGGGCGAAGGCACCAGCACGGCCGCCTTGCGCGCGGCGCACAGCTCTGAGATGGAGCTTGCGCCGGAGCGTGAGATGACCACGTCCGCCATGGCGTACGCCAGTGCCATCCTGGCTATGAAATCGGAATAATGGATGTTGGGGAAGTCCTCCTTGCGTGATTCCATGAACGCGTCTATGGAATCCTTGTAGTACTTGCCGCACTGCCACAGCACCTCCACGTCCTCTCCTCCGGGGCAGCCGTCGGAGATCCATTTCTTCATGGCGTTGTTCAGGGTGCCGCTTCCGAGGCTTCCTCCCACTATCAGCAGATGCTTCTTGTCAGGATCCATGCCGTAGAACTCGATGCCTTCCGCCTTCATCTGGGGCGTGCAGGGAACTATGAGCTTGCGGATAGGATTGCCCGTAAGGATTATCTTGTCGGCAGGGAAGAATTTCTCCATGCCCTCGTAGGCCACGCATATCTTGTCCACCCTGCGGCCCAGCATCTTGTTGGTGAGGCCGGCAAAGCCGTTCTGCTCCTGGATAAGGGTGGGAATCTTCATTTCAGTTGCCGCGAACAGCAGGGGAGCGCTGGCGTATCCGCCAACTCCTACCGCTATGTCCGGCTTGAATTCCTTGATTATGCGGCGGGCTTTCCGTATGCTGTTAACAAAGCGGAAAGGAAGCTTCATGTTCTCCACTATGTTCTTCAGGTTCCTCTTGCGCTGCAGCCCGGCCACCTTGAGGCCCACGATCTTGAATCCCGCGGCGGGCACCTTCTCCATCTCCATCCTGCCCTCGGCCCCCACGAAAAGGATTTCAGACTCCGGGTTCACTTCCTTGAACCTGGACGCGATTGATATGGCAGGGAAGATGTGGCCTCCCGTGCCTCCGCCGCTGATAATTACTCTTACCGGTTTGTAATCCATAGTTTTCTATATGTCCATTGAGTCTAGCTGGTCAAGGTCGTTCAGGGAGTTGCGCAGTTCGTCCTGGGTGTCTTCCTGAAGTTCTATGAGCGGAGCCGCCTCAAGCCTTTCTTTCTCTACGTTCTTCTCCGCCATCCTGCTTATGGACAGGATGATTCCGAACGCTATGCTGAAGCACACGAAGGCGGAGGTTCCGTAACTGATCAGCGGCAGGGTCTGTCCGGTAAGGACGCCTATGTCGCAGTTGACCGTAATGTGCATCATGGCCTGGGCGGTGATCAGCATGCACAGGCCCGCCACGGCGCACTTTGCAAAGTGGTCGTTGCAGTTCCTGGCGATGATGGATCCCCTCGCCAACAGGCTCAGATACAGGATGAATATCATCAATCCTCCGAACAGGAGGCCGTATTCCTCAATTATGAAACTGAATATGTAGTCCTCGTAAATGACTGGGACCTTGTATTTCTGGGTACTGTTCCCCGGACCCTTGCCGAACAGTCCGCCTTCCTTGATGGCTATCTTGGCGCCGTAAGGCTGGCGGATGCGGTCCAGGGCGGTCTGGTACTCCTTGGAGCCCTTGTCCGCGGTGCGTATGATCTCCTCGTAGTCGATGGATTTGTCCAGCACGCGGCTTACGCCCGTGCCGATGCGCCTGAACAGCACCTTGGCGTCGGGGTCGTTGTGCTGCAGTCCGCTGCTGAGCTTGTACAAGCCGAAGCAGCCTGCAAGCATGACCCCGCAGAACAGGCCCGTGGCCACTATGTGGAAGAAGTTGATCCTTCCAAGAAGCATGGTAAGGAACATTATTCCGGCCAGGAACAGCGCGCTGGAGTTGCTGGCGGGCAGGGATGCCACCACAATTATCAGGGAAGGAAGAATGACGCAGATTATCTCTTGCCATATCTTGTTCCCCAGGAACTCCAGACGGTTTATGTTGGACAGTTTGTCAAGCAGTTTGAACTCTCCGTTCTGGAGGCGGTCTATGGCCCATGCCAGATACATTACCATAGCGACCTTCACTACCTCCAGGACATGTACCTGCAGGCCGAACACCTTTATGACGCGCCATGCGTCATTTATGCTTGCGGCTGATATCAGGGGCAGTTTTATGTGCAGGTCCACAAAGGCGAGCAGCGCCAGCGAAAGCGCGAAGCCCCACCTTGCCAGGGCCTTGAACAGTTTGATGGAGTTGACCCTGTAGCAGAGGAAGACGAAGAACAGGCCTATGGCAATGGTTATCACCTGGTCCTTCACGATGTCCAGGCGGGTGTTGGAGGCGGTGGCCAGCTGGGAGGTGGCGGAGAACAGGCTCACCAGGGAGATCATGCAAAGGAAGAGCATGATTGTCCAGACCACCTTGTCTCCACCCAGGCGGTCGATGAATGTCGTCTTTCCCTTGCTCTTTGCCATTTTTTACAGGTTCCTTACTGCTTGCTTGAATTTCTCCCCGCGGTCCTCATAGTTCTTGAAAAGGTCGAAGCTGGCGCAGCAGGGGCTCAGCAGGACAACGTCTCCCGCCTGTGCGAACTTGCTCGCAACCTTAACGGCCTCCTCCGCGGAGTGGGTGTCGGCCATGTTGTCCTTGCCCACTATGCCCTCGAAGGCGGCGTGTATCTTGGCGTTGTCTATGCCAAGGCAGACAATCGCCTTCACTTTCTCCTTTACCAGATCATTGAGTATACTGTAGTCGTTGCCCTTGTCAGTGCCTCCCACAATCCATACCACAGGCTTCTTCTGGCATTCCAGGGCATACCACGCTGAATCTATGTTGGTGGCCTTGGAGTCGTTTATATAAAGTACGTCCTTGATGCTCAGGACAGGCTCCAGCCTGTGCTCTATGGGAGCGAAGGTGGCCAGGCTGTTGCGGATCACGTCGTTCTCGATGTCCATGGCCTTGGCGGCAAGGGCCGCCGCCATCGAATTGTAGACGTTGTGCTTGCCGCCAAGGGCCAGCTCCTCAAGGAAGATCTCGCTCTCGTCCTGTTCGTAGCGTACAACTATCCTGTCGTCGCGCAGGAAGGCTCCCTGCTGCACCTCGCGCTCCTGGGTAAAGGGCAGCATCTTGGTCTGGAGGATGATCTTGTCCAGGTGGGCTATGGTGATGGCGTCGTCGGAATCAAAGATGAAGCAATCCTCCGGACGCAGGTTGCGCGTGATGCGGAACTTTGCCCTGACGTAGTTCTCCATGTTGTGGTCGTAGCGGTCAAGGTGGTCAGGAGTGATGTTGGTGATAATCGCAATATCCGGACGGAAGTCATAAACGTTGTCCAACTGGAAACTGCTGATTTCCAGTACGTAATAATCGTAGTGTTCAGTTGCCACCTGATAGGCGTAGCTCTTGCCTATGTTGCCTCCCAGGCCCACGTTGAGGCCCGCCTGCTGGAGCAGGTAATATATGAGGGAAGTGGTGGTGGTCTTGCCGTTGGATCCGGTTATGCATATCTTCTTTGCCGTATCGTAGCGTCCGGCAAATTCAATCTCCGATACTATGTGGGTTCCCTGGGCCTCCAGTTTCACGATCATGGGGGCGGTCAGGGGGATGCCGGGGCTCTTGATCACCTCGTCGGCGTTCAGGATGAGGGACTCGGTGTGGCCCCCTTCCTCGAACGGGATGTCCCATTTGCGCAATTCCGCGGCATACTCTTCCTTTATCTTCCCGTTGTCTGACAGGAAGACATCAAATCCTTTAACTTTAGCCAGTACTGCGGCTCCAACGCCGCTCTCGGCACCTCCTAATACAACTACTCTTGACATAAATGTTATCTAAGTTTCAGCAACGCCAATGTCGATACCGCCAGTATGATCCCTACAATCCAGAATCTGCTGACAATCTTTGGTTCAGGCAATCCTTTTTTCTGGTAATGGTGGTGGATGGGGGCCATCAGGAAGTACCTGCGCCCTTCTCCGTATTTCTTCTTCGTGCGGCGGAAATATGTCCTCTGGATAATCACGGAGGCGCTTTCCACCACGAATATTCCGCAAAGCAGCGGGAGCAGCAGTTCCTTGCGGATAAGCACCGCGCTCACGCCTATGATTCCTCCTATGGTAAGGCTTCCGGTGTCGCCCATGAACACCTGCGCCGGGAATGAATTGTACCATAGGAATCCCATCAGGGCCCCCACGAAGGCCGCCATGAAGATGGCAACCTCTCCCGCTCCAGGCAGGTACATTATGTTCAGGTAGGCGGTGTCAATCACGTTGCCGCTGAGCCAGGCCAGGACGCCTATGACCACGCCAACTATGGCGGTGGTCCCGGCGGCCAGGCCGTCCATGCCGTCAGTGAGGTTGGTTCCGTTGGAGCAGGCCACTGTCACAATCACTATCATTATCACGTATATTGCCCAGGTGCAGTACACTCCCAACTGGCCCTTGAAGGGGGAGAGCCAGGAGTAGTCGAACTCGTGGGCCTTGACGAAAGGTATGGTGGTGACCAGCTTGTCCGAAAGTATTCCGGGATGCACGCACATGATGAACGCTACTATGAATCCCAGGGTTATCTGGCCTATGAGTTTCTTGCGCTCGCTCAGGCCGTTCTTGTCCTTCTTGAATACCTTTATATAGTCATCCGCGAAGCCCAGCGCGCCGCACCAAACGGTGGTGAGGATGAGCAGCAGGTTGTAGATGTTGGTGAGGTCACCCACCAGCAGTACGGAGGCCAGGACTGATACAATTATTATTATTCCACCCATGGTGGGGGTGCCTTTCTTTTCCATCTGGCCCTGCAGGCCAAGGTCGCGGATGGTTTCTCCAATCTGATGTTTCTGAAGGCTCCTGATAATCTTCTTTCCGGCGAAGAGCGCAACCAGCAGGCTTATCATGCTGGCAAGGATGGCCCTGAAGGTCAGGTAGTTCATCAGCCTGTTGCCCGGGAAGTCGTAATCTTGAAGGAGTTGGAAAAGATGGTAGATCATAAGTGCGGTTTAGTTTAGCATAGTCTTGAACACTTCTGAGACCACTTCTCTCTCGTCAAAGTGGCGGTGTTCGGTTCCAATTATCTGATATGTCTCGTGCCCCTTTCCCGCAAGCAGGATGGTGGCTCCGTCGTTAGCGGTTATTATGGCCGTGCGGATGGCCTCGCGCCTGTCGGCAATGAAGATTGCCTTGCAAAGGCCTTCGCCCCCGAAGCCCTTGCGGATATCCTCCAGGATGTCCTCCGTGCGCTCCGTGCGGCTGTTGTCTGATGTCACTATTATCCTGTCCGCAAAGGCCTCGGCTACCTTGGCCATTTCAGGACGCTTGGTGCGGTCGCGGTCGCCTCCGCAGCCAAACAGGCAGACAAGCTGCTTCTTGGGTGCTATCTCCCTCAGGGTCTTGAGGACGTTCTCCATGGCGTCCGGGGTGTGGGCGTAGTCAATGACTACTGATATATCGCGCGGCCCGCGCAGGTTCTCCAGGCGGCCGGGAGCGGACTCCAGCTTGCTGAGGGCAAGCAGGGTCTCCTCCTTGCCGGCGCCCAGGCACCTGGCTGCGGAATATATGGCAAGGACGTTATATGCGTTATGCTGGCCAATGAGGCGGGTCCAGGTCTCGGTCCCGTCAATCTTAAGGAGCATTCCCTCGAAACTTTCCTCCAGGATGCGGCAGGTGTGGTCTGCCATGTTGCGGCAGGAGTAGGTAACCACCTTGGCTGCGGTGTTCTGCACCATGACCATTCCGTTGCGGTCGTCTATGTTTATGAGTGCGTAGGCGTCTTTAGGCAGGGAATCAAAGAAGAGTTTCTTGCACCTGAGGTACTCCGCGAAGGTGCCGTGGTAGTCCAGGTGGTCGTGGGTCAGGTTGGAGAAGATTCCAACCTTGTACTTGAGCCCTGCAACCCTTTCCTGCTCCACTCCAATGGAACTTACCTCCATGAAGCAGTATTCGCATCCCTGGTCGTTCATCTCCTTGAGGAGACGGTTAATGGTAATGGGGTCGGCAGTGGTGTTCTCCGTCTCGCTGCGATTGCGTCCAACGTAGTTGGCAATGGTGGAAAGCAGTCCGCAGTTGTATCCCAGGCCCATGAACAGGTTGTACAGCAGGGTCACCGTGGTGGTTTTTCCGTTGGTTCCCGTGATTCCCACGAGGGAAAGTTTCTCTGACGGATGGCCGTAGAAATTGGCGGCGCACAGGGCAAGGTCCCTGCGGCTGGCGGAAACTATGGCGCTTGCTCCCGCGGCGCGTGCGGCGTCAATGTAGTCATGACCGTCGCGGTCATGACCCTTGACGGCGAAGAACGCCGCTCCCGCAGCCGCCTTCCGCGAATCGCTTACTATTGCGTCAATCTCTGTTTCAGGCGTGCCGTAAAGTGTCTTGGCATCCGTGCCTTTTATAATGTCCTGAAGTCTCATTTCAGCGTTATGGTTACTTTCTTTCCTTCGTTTACCTGTGAAACCACGTGCCCGTATCCGGAATACTCGCATACGTATCCCGCGTTCTCCAGCACGAACAGGGCGTCCTTGAGTCCCAGTCCCGTCACGTCGGGCACCTTTCCTTCCTCTACCGCAGGCAGCTGGGCCTTCATCTCGTTCATCCTGCCGCCGCGTTCAACCTGCTCTTCCCAGATGGGATCCATGGCATATATGTAGTCAGCGATTTCCCTTACCACCGCGGCCGGCTTGGTGCCTCCGTATGTGTTGGCGTAAGTAAGTTTGCTGTAAACAACCGTGATCAGGGTGTATTTGGGGTCCTCGGCCGGGAAGAAGCCCACGAAGGTTCCCTGGTGCTTCTTGAGGCCGCCCCTCTCGTATCCTCCTCCGTCCAGGGCCACCCTGGCGGTTCCGGTCTTTCCGGCAAAGGAGTAGTTCTTGTTCTTGAGCCTGCTTCCGGTACCGTGGTCATATTCCACTACAGCGCGCAACGCGCGTGTGATGGTGTCGGCGGTAGCCCTGGAGCAGATGGATGCGTTAAGCACACTGGGCCCCATCTTCTCCACCACTACGCCTCCTTCCTCTATGTCCTCCACCAGGTAGGGCTTCATCATCCTGCCCTTGTTGGCTATGGCGTTGTAGAAGGTTATTATGTGCAGCGGAGTCTCTGAAATGGAGTATCCGATGGCCACTGAGGCCAGGTCGGTGCCGCTCCACGTGGGTGCCTTGGGATCCGGTACGTTAGGCTTTGCCAGGCCCTCGAGGTCAAAGTCCCACGCCTCGCCCAGCTTGTACATATAGATCTTGTCTATATAGGACTGGGGATTGCTCTTGTAGTTGTCCGAGGCCAGTTTCCTGAACACGTAGTTGGAGGAAATGGAGAAGCCTTCTATCAGGCTTATCTCCTTGCTCTGCGAGCGGGCCTCATAACTGGTTATATATGTGTCCTGGCTGAACGGCGGGAATACTCCGTGGTTAGTGGGGAGGGTCTCGTCAAGGCTCTTCACCTTGCCGTCCTCCAGGTTGGACATCAGGTTCACGGCCTTGAACACGGATCCCGGCTCACCCAGCCTTCCTATGGCCAGGTTCATGGATTCCTCCATCCTGTTGGAGGTGGAGTCCCTCAGCAGGTTGACCATGGCGCGTATGGCTCCGGTCTTTACGTCCATGACAATGGTGCAGCCGCCTTCCAGTTCGGAATCATCCTCTATCTGGGAGCGCAGCGCCCTTTCAGCCACGTCCTGTATGTCTATGTTCAGGGTGGTGCGCACGTCCTGTCCGTCCTTTGCCAGCCTGTATTCCTCCGCATAGTCCCTAACACGCCCGAGGTCCGTCGTGCGCATGTACTCCACGCCTTCCTCGCCGTGGAGGATGTGGTCGTAGCGGCCCTCGATGCCCACGCGGCTGTTGCGCACGCTCTCGTTGCGGCGCACGAAGCCCACGGCCCTGCGCGCCAGCGTTCCGTAAGGATATTTGCGGACGATGTATTTCTCATCGTCGATGAGTCCGCCCGCGTAGCGTCCCTCGTTGTAAAGGGGCAGCGCCGCAATGCGGCGGTAGGTGCCTTCGTCTACGCCCTTGCAGATGCTCACGTACTTGCGGCCCGTGGCCCTGCCGTTGCGGATAAGGTTGTAATACTCTGTTGCGCTCTTGTCGCCAAGGATCTCGGACAGGCCCTTGGCCAGTTCCTGCGCCTTTTCCAGCCATTCCTTCTCCCTCTTCTCTCCGTCTTCCATCTGGGCGTAGGCGTCCTTGCGGACGGTGCAGTCCATGTACAGGTCATAGCAGGTGAAGGACATTGCCAGTACGCGGCCGTCGGATGCCAGGATGGATCCTCGCTTGGGCTCTATGGTCATCTTTGTGGATGACGGCGTGAGCATGGCCTCCACAACCGGGTCCGGCTTGAAGACGAAGATCAGGTACACGAGGCGTACTATCAGCCCTATGGATATGAGGAGGAACAGCAGGTAGAACCAGTGCAGGCCGCGGCCCACGCTGTCCCTTTTTTTCTTGGTTATCTTTACCTCCTCCATATTACTTGATCTTCTTGGCCGGTCTTACTGGTTCCGCGACATCCGAGCCCTGCTCCTGCAGGAGGGTGGAAACCGTGCTCCTGCGGTTGAGGGTTATAAGTTCGAACGTCTTCTGGGAATTGAGCCTTTCAAGTTCCTGCAGGGTGAGCTTGTTCTGCTCCACCTTGCCCAGGGTGCTGTCCACCATCAGGCTGAACAGGATAGAAAGGGCGAACAGCAGGAACGTATAGGCGATCTGCGGGAAATATTTGTTTACGTTGAGTCTCAGTAGGAGCTCGCCGCGAAGGATGGCCAGCAGGGAGTTCTTGAGGAACTTCCCTATGTCTGACAACCTGAATTTCTTCTTCTGATCCATCTCTATATTTTCTCCGCTATTCTGAGTTTCGCGCTTCTGGCGCGGGTGTTTGTCTGTATCTCTTCTTCGGAAGGCAGTATGGGCTTGCGGTTCACGGCCTTCAGCGGGCATCCGCTGTTCCCGAACATGTCCCTCTCCTCGTTGCCTTCTATGTTGCCCGTCTTGATGAAGTTCTTCACCATGCGGTCTTCCAGGGAGTGGTAGGTTATCACTACCAGTTTCCCGCCCTGCTTCAGGCTTTCCGCCGCTCCCTCAAGGAACTTCTCCAGGGAGCGCATCTCCTCGTTCACCTCAATCCTGAGCGCCTGGTACAGTTTGGCCAGCCATTTATGGTCCGCATATGGCGGCAGGGCGCTTTCCACGGCCTTGTTCAGGTCACCTGTGGTGACGATGGGGGAGAGGCGCCGCGCACTCTCGATGAGCCTTGCCACGCGGCCGGCGTTTTCCACCTCGCCGTAAACCCGCAGGATCTCCTCCAGCCTTTCAACAGGATAGGTGTTCACCACGTCGGCCGCGGTGCGCTCACCTTCCGCGTTCATGCGCATGTCCAGCTTGGAGTCGAAGCGGAAGGAGAAACCTCTCTCTTCCGTGTCGAACTGGTGGGAGGACACGCCCAGGTCCGCCAGTATCCCGTCAAATTCCACCTCATGCAGCAACGCAAAGTTGTGGATGAAACGGAAGTTGTTGTGTATCAGCGTCAGCCGCTTGTCTTTGGGCGCGTTCTCAAGGGCGTCGGCGTCCCTGTCGAATGCCAGGAGCCTCCCTTTGCGGGAGAGCCTGGACAGGATCAGGGCGCTGTGGCCTCCTCCTCCGAAGGTTGCATCGGCATATACGCCGGACACGTCGCCTATCAAGGCGCTTACGCTTTCTTCTAACAGGACGGGGTTGTGGTATTCTGACATCGCTCCTGCCTCCCTCTATCTCTGTTCAGATAGTTTTCCGGCTATTGCAATGTACTCCTCGTTGGAAATCTGACTTGCCTCGTAAAGGTCCTTGGCCCAGATTTCTATCTTGTAGTCGTTGCCGCAGAAAACCACTTCCCTGGTTATTCCAATTGCCTCGAGCAGCTTCCTGGGGATAGAAATTCGGCCGAACTTTGGATCGGGCTCCACTACGGACCGGTTTCTCATATACTCTCTCCAGAACTTGGCGTGCTCTTCGTTGAAGAAGTTCAGTTTGGCCTTGACCCCGGCAGACTGCCTTTCCCATTCTTCGAACGGGTACATCTCCAGGCAGGGCGCAAAGATGTCCTTCTTCACCACGAACCTCACGTCACCCCCTTCAGGCAGTATACCCTTGAACGCGGACGGCAGTACCAGACGGCCTTTGTCGTCCAGTTTGCAGGTGTATTCGCCAATGAAAGTGAGCATATATGGTTACGTTTCGTAGTGTGCAAAATTATAAATAATTTTCCATTTTCTTCCAATCCCTTACATTTTTTTCCACAAACTTTTGAACATAATACACGAAGGACGCAGCGAAGGCAGTACAGCGGTTCAAAAGTGCTTTCGGCTTTGCCTGCATTGTCGCACTTTTGAACCGCTGTACCGCCTTCGCGGTATGGGTTTATGTTAATTCACAGATGAGGGTGGCTGCGGTGCAGCTCTTTACCCGGACGGTGACGTAGTCGCCGGGCTTGTGGACGGTGTCCGGGAAGACGCACATCTTGTTGTTGGAGGCGCGGCCGCAGAGTTCGTCGGGGCTCTTCTTTGAAGGGCCCTCGACAAGGACCTCGAAGGTCTTGCCTACGTCGGCGCCGTAACTCTTGAGACTGAGGCGCCCCTGAAGGGCGATGATCTCGTTCAGGCGGCGCGTCTTGACGTCCAGGGGGACGTCGTCGGGATAGTTGCGGGCGGCGATGGTTCCCGGCCTTTCGGAATAATAGAACATGAAAGCGGCGTCAAAGACCACTTCCTCAAAAAGGGAGAGGGTCTGGAGGTGGTCCTCCTCCGTTTCGGAACAGAAGCCGGCAATCACGTCCGTAGTGAGGCCGCAGTCAGGGATCACGCTGCGGATGAAGGCCACGCGCTGCAGGTACCACTCGCGGGTGTAGCGGCGGCGCATCTTCTGGAGCATGCGGTCGGAGCCGGACTGCACCGGGAGATGGATGTGCTTGCAGATGTTGAGGCAGCGCGCCATCGTGTAGATGACATCGTCAGAAATGTCCTGCGGATTGGAGGTGGAGAAGCGCACGCGCAGCAGGGGGCTGACGTCGGCGACCATGGCAAGCAGGTCGGCGAAGGAAGTGTCCCCGTACTTGTAGGAATCGACGTTCTGGCCCAGGAGGGTGACCTCCCTGTAGCCGGCGTTGAACACATCGCATGCCTCCCGCACAATGGTGCGCGGGTCGCGGCTGCGCTCCGTTCCGCGGGTGTACGGTACAACGCAGTAGGAGCAGACGTTGTTGCATCCGCGCATTATGGAGATGAAAGCGGAGACGCCGTTCTTGTCTATGCGGACGGGGGATATGTCCCCGTAGGTTTCCTCGCGTGAAAGGAGCACGTTGATCTGGGGATGGCCTTCCCTGGCGGCGGAGATCAGTTCCGGTAGGCTGCGGTAGGCGTCCGGCCCGGCCACTATGTCAACTTTTCCGGTATCCAGGAGTTGGTCCTTGAGCCTTTCAGCCATGCAGCCCAGGATGCCTATCAGGACGCCCGGGCGGGCTTTCTTCTGGATCATGAACTGGTCTATACGGCCCCAGATGCGCTGCTCCGCATTGTCGCGGACGGAGCAGGTGTTGGCCATGATCAGGTCGGCCTGGGAGATGTCCTCCGTACGCTCGTAACCCTGGCCCGCGAGAATGGAAAAAACCACCTCCGTGTCGTTCACGTTCATCTGGCACCCGTATGTCTCTATGTATACTTTCATCCTTTTGGCACGCCCCTTGTGGGGTTTCGTGGGGCAAATATAGGATTTTTATGGGAATATCGTTATCTTTGCCTAAATGGAAAAGATGAAAGGAATACGTCTGGCCAGGCTTTTCGCCTTTGCGCTGCTGCTCGCCGCGGCAGCCGCCTGCGGCCGCTTCCAGGATATCAAGGTGAATTCCTGCAGGCTGGCCTCGGCGGAATTGCGCGGCTTCTCCGCGGTTGACGCCGTACTGGATGTGGAGATTGACAATCCAACCATGGCATTCACCATTTCGGACATAAACGGAGCGGTGATATATGCGCAAAAGGACACGGCACTGATCCTTGCCGGAGGCCCGGTGGATGTCAGCCGCAAGAGCGTAAAGACTTACCAGGTCCCCTGTACCGCAACGCTGGGCCCTTCCATGGACCTCATGAAACTGATAAATGCCGTTTCTTCCGGCGATTTTTCAGACTATGACATGGACGTGGTGCTTACGGTGCAGCTCAAGAACGGCATAAGCAGGGAGATCAAGCTGGACGGCCTCAATCTGAATGAACTGATGGAGAACACTCAAGGACTATAGAGATGAAGAGATTATTGGCAGTTTTGATTGTTTTGACGGCAGGCGCATTCTGCCTGCGCGCACAGGATATAGTGGTTCCGCAGGGTTACCAGGTAGTGGATTCGCTGGTGATACGTCCTTCCGCACAGATGGACACCTCCCTCGTGGGCAAGGACGTTTTCCGTGTCCTGGACGGAAAGGATGCAACCGTGACCGTACTGCAGTCGGAGAGCATCCGCGCCGGAATGGCAAAGCACATCAAGGACAATGAGTCAGAAGTGATTTCCGGCTACAGGGTCCGCATATATTTCAACAACAGCCAGAATTCCCGCGGAGAATCCGAGGCCGCCAAGAACCGTTTCGAGGCCAACCATCCCGGAATCTTCGCTTACAGGAGCTTCACAAGTCCTTTCTTCAAGGTTACCGTGGGTGATTTCCGCACCCGCTCGGAAGCCATGAAACTGCTTCAGGAAATATCCAACGAATTCCCCACGGCATTCATCGTAAAAGAGAACATCAATTACCCCATAGTGGACAAGAACAATTCGTATATCATTGATACATTGCATCTTGTCCGGCCCATCGAACCTCAGACGACTACCTTCTAGGAAGCCAAGGAACAGATGATTAAACAGGAACTGGCACAGAAACAGCAGCAGAAACTATCCCCGCTGCAGATTCAGACAATCAAGCTTATCGAGACGCCGCTCCTTGAACTGAGCCAGAAAGTCAAAGATGAGTTTGACAACAATCCTGTGCTGGATGACGACCGCTCCTCCGAGGGCCGCGACAAGGACGATGACGACCAGCCCAAGGACGTCTCCCTTGACGAGATGAAAGACGATGACCCCATCCCGGGTTACCGCCTCTCCGTAAGGAACTGGGGCAATGACGAGCGCCCTGAATACAACACCTTCTCCGTAAAGGAAAGTTTCCACCAGAGCCTGGAAGAACAGCTGGGTTTCCGCCACCTTACTCCGCATCAGAGAGAGGTGGCAATGTTCATCATAGGCAGCCTTGACGAGGACGGCTACCTGCGCCGCGACCTTGACTCCCTGGTGGACGACATGGCCTTCCGTGCAGGCATAGAGACTGACTATGAGGAAGTTGAGTCGATGCTCAGGATAATCCAGGAATTCGATCCCGCGGGCGTGGGCGCCAGGGACCTGAGGGAGTGCCTGCTGCTCCAGCTCAGGGCCGCCAAGCCTTCACCGGAGAACAACGCCGCCATCCTGATTCTGGAAAAATACTTTGACGAATTCGCCAACAAGCATTTCCAGAAGATCCTTGCAAGGTCCAAGATGAGCGCGGAGCAGCTCAAGGCCGCCGTGGCAAGGATCATCAAGCTGAACCCGTCTCCTGGCGGCCAGATTGACGATTCATACAACGACCAGGCTCAGCAGATTGTGCCGGACTTCATGCTCGACCTTGTGGACGGCCAGCTGGTGATGACAATGCCGCGTTTCAACATCCCTGAGGTGAAGGTGAAACGCAAATACTCAGACATGCTCCAGACCGCCAAGTACTCTGACAGCAAGGAAGACAAGGAGGCCGCCACTTTCGTAAAGCAGAAGATAGACTCAGCAAAGCGCTTCGTGGAGGCCCTCAAGCAGCGTTTCAACACCCTCGAGACCACCATGAAAGCCATCATTGAGTTCCAGCATGACTACTTCATGGACGGTGACGAAACAAAATTGCGCCCCATGGTGCTCAAGGACATTGCGGAAAGGACCGGCTTTGACATTTCCACCATCTCCCGCGTGGTCAACAGCAAATATATAGAGACCCACTTCGGGGTGTTCCCGCTCAAGTATTTCTTCTCCGAAGGCCTGGAGAATCAGGAAGGGGAGGAAGTGTCCACACGCGAGCTCAAGAAGGCGCTCACGGAGTGCGTGGAGCACGAGGACAAGCGCCGTCCCCTCACGGACGACCAGCTGGTCGAGCAGATGACCGCCCGCGGTTACAAGGTTGCCCGACGTACAATAGCAAAGTACAGGGACCAGCTGGGAATACCAATGGCGCGCCTCCGCAAGGAACTCTAGCGGAAGGCGGGCGACGTGGCGTCGTCAGAGAAACTGAAATAGCAGTCGTCGCAGATTATAACATGGTCCATCAGCCCTATGCCCATCGGCGTGAGGGCTTTTTTCAGCGCCGCCGTCTGACGCAGGTCCTCCTGGCTGGGACGAGGGTTTCCGGCGGGATGGTTATGCGTCAGGATAATGTGGGAGGCCTTTTTCTCCAGGGCCAGCCTCACCACTTCCTTCACCTCCACTATGGTGGAGTTCTGCCCTCCGGACGTCAATCTCTGCATTCCCGTGCAGTACTGGGCGTTGTTCAGGAATATAACCCAGCATTCCTCGTGGTCAAGGCCCAGCATGGCGGGAATCATCAGTTCAAATACCTTTCGGGGTGATGTTACGGGGGTCTTGTTGATAGAGGAACGCTCGGCAAATAGCCTCTTACCAAGTTCGAAGCAGGCCATAAGGGTGGCGGCCTTTCCCTCTCCAATCCCGTTGATCTCAAGCAGGTGTTCCAGGGACATCCCGCTCAGACAGATAAGGCTGCCCCCGGCATAGGAGAGGATCTCCTGGGACAGTTCCAGCACGTTCTTCCCAGAGCTTCCGGTGCGCAGCAGCACGGCTAGAAGCTCGCCGCTGCTAAGCCCCTCCGCTCCGCAGGAAAGCATCTTTTCGCGAGGCCTCTCGCCCTCGCACAGTTCTTTGATCTTCATAGTTCAAGTTTTCTACAAAGATTGCGAAAGCTTTCTTGAAAAGCCGTATGTTAAACGTTTAATTGAAGAAAAACTATCCTTCGCCCAGGGGTTGCACGCAGAGTTCCATCTCACGCTCCCAACCGTTCTCCTCTGCGTATTCATCCCAGGCCTGGCCGGGGGAGTGTGTCCATGAAATGGAGATGTAATACTTGGAATCCTGATCGTAAAGGTTTTTCTGGATGTAGGTAGCCGTATAAAGGACCTCTCCGGTTGACCTGTTGCAAAGGGTAAAACCGTTATCCGTTGCCTTGTAGGTAAGGAGTTCTTCATCCGAATCTTCCAGAAAACCGTCTACATAACGGCAGAATCCGGAAATCACCCTCGCAGGCCAGGTATCTTCCTCATAGATCCAGATCCACAGCTGGAATCCGTTATCTCCCTGCGTCCCGGCATATAAAGTCCTTACTTTAGGATAAACATCCCGCGTCCCAAAAGTCTTCAGGCAGGAAGAAAGGGCCAAAGAACAGATCAAGGCCCCCACAAACAATAAAAATCTTCTCATACCCATTAAACGTCCAAATACCAACAATCCTGCATCTCATTCCATGAGTTCGGGTGCAAAAACATACCATTTTGCACCCGGATACCCTTTTTTAAAGCCCCCCGGGGTGCAAAACCGTCCCTTATTGCACCCACCTTTCATGAAGAATCGCATGACCGTAACAGGACCGGTCTTTCCGGAGGCCGGAGGCCGACTCAGGGAGTTTGAGGGGAACGCCCCTCAATGAATATATTCCACATCGTACGCAAAAAGTCCGCTTGCAAGCGGACTTTTTGGGTGCGATGTGGGGCTCGAACCCACGACACCCAGAACCACAATCTGGTGCTCTACCAACTGAACTAATCGCACCGTGTTGGAGTTGCAAAGGTACAAAAACTTTTGAACCTTGCAATATGCGGGACGGGTTTTTCTTATCCGTCCCGGTTAGCGTCTCCTGTTAAGCTGACGGATAATCCTCTGGATGGCAGCCTGGATTGTCTGGTCAGGCTGGATGATGTTGTAGTCCTCCCAGAAGTCAGGATCCTCGAAGTAATGGATGTTGTCCGTAAGGATCTGGTTGGTACGTACCCTTTCCTTGCTGTCAATAACAAGGGCTTCCTCCTTGTGGTCCGTCACGGCCATCTCGGAAGTGATTCCGTAATAATGGCGGAATAGCGAGCGGACCTTGCGTACGTAGAATCCCATGTCGGTCTTGGAGTAGTCGAAATACCATTTTCCGTCACCACCCTTCTTATAATTGACTATGTAGTCCGCATGGTCCATGCTGAAGCGCATTCCGGTTGGCATCTTGACAATGAACAGTTTGGCAGCCTCATCCCTGTTGAGGTCGCTTATGTCCATGCCGAACTCGATGCGGGCTATCGCGTAGCTTTCAGTGTCGATGAACAGGGTTCCCTTGAACTGGAAGTCGTCCAGTTGGTGCTTGCCCATGAAATTGAGGGTGTAGAACGGAACGTCGTCTATGTTGGCGATCTCTCCCATGGAGAACTGGTATTCCTGGGTTGCGGAGAAGACATCGATTCCTGCGAAAGGATGCTTTGCCATGTCAATTGCCAGCGCGCTCAGGATGCCTCCCTGGAATTTTACGAACAGGGTGTCCGAAGGGCTTACGTTGATGGAGCCCCTTCCTTTGTAGATGGAGGCCCTGTCAGACGCGTAGTTGTTGTATGGAGCCTTGTCCACGTCCACGACAGCCTCGTTGAGCACAAGGTACTTGTTGCTGTCCTTGCGTATAAGCTCCCTGTAGAAGGTGGTCATGCCCACGTGCTCCGTAGGATAATTGTCCTTGATACGTCCGAATACGGTACGGAACAGCACCTCCGGGTCGATGGCCTTGATGATCGCAGGGTCCAGCTGCAGGGACATCGGGGTCATCTTGATGGTCAGGGGCGTGTCTTCCCCGGGGAAGGATGCCACCGGGATCTCCTTGATGACATAGCCAAGGAAACTGATGACTATATTGCCCCCTTCAGCCTGGTTGGCCGGCATCTTCAGGGTGAAGTCTCCGTCACGGTTGGTGATGATGGATATATTGGTGCCGTCAAGATTGACCGATGCGGCGGACAGGGGACGGTTGGTGTCCTCGTCCACTACCCGGCCCATGACGGATACGATGTCCTGGGCGGCGGCGCCAAGACAGATTATCAAGAATACTAGTATCGAAAATGCTTTTTTCATGGCTCTTATATCTGGGAATTCGTAAAAATATATAAAAAAATGTTATCTTTGAATGTTTTTGCTCAAAAATAAAATCATTCTAATAATATATGGCACGTGAAATAAAATTTTCCCTCGTTTACAGGGATATGTGGCAGTCCTCCGGCAAGTATGTTCCAAGGGTGGATCAGCTTGTAAAGGTGGCCCCTGCAATCATTGACATGGGTTGTTTTGACAGAATCGAGTCCAACGGCGGAGCTTTCGAGCAGGTGAACCTCCTATTTGGAGAGAATCCTAACGTTGCCGTAAGGCAGTGGACCGCTCCGTTCCTCAAGGCCGGTATCCAGACACATATGCTGGAGAGGGGCCTTAACGGCTTGAGAATGTTCCCTGTCCCTGCAGACGTGCGCGAACTTATGTTCAAGGTGAAGAAGGCCCAGGGAACGGAGATAGCCCGTTCTTTCTGCGGACTCAACGATCACCGTAACCTCAAATTGTCCGTAGAGTATGCAAAGAAGGCCGGAATGATCTCCCAGGCCGCCCTTTCCATCACCCACTCCCCGGTACATACCGTAGAGTATTATATGGGTGTTGTGGACAAGCTCGTTGAGTACGGAACAGACGAGATCGCCCTCAAGGACATGGCCGGTGTAGGCCGTCCAAACGTCCTTGGACAGCTTGTTGCTGATATCAAGAAGAAATATCCTCACATCAAGGTGCAGTACCACGGACACACAGGCCCCGGATTCTCAGTTGCATCGATGCTTGAGGTGGCCCGTGCCGGCGCCGAGTACCTTGACGTTGCCGTAGAGCCGCTTTCATGGGGAAAGGTTCATCCGGACGTGATCACCATCCAGCAGATGCTCAAGGCTGACGGCTTCCTTGTAAAGGACGTCAACATGGACGCCTACATGGAGGTACGCAAGCTCACCCAGAGCTTCATCGACGACTTCCTCGGCTACTGGATCAACCCGACCAACTCCAAGATGACATCCCTGCTGGTAGGCTGCGGCCTTCCTGGAGGAATGATGGGCTCCATGATGGCAGACCTGGAAGTGTTCAAGGGTGCCATCAACGCCGCGGAGCGCGCTCACGGAGAGAAGGAGAGCACAATTGACGAGCTTCTCGTGAAACTGTTCAAGGAGGTTGAGTACGTATGGCCCAAGCTCGGATATCCACCTCTGGTTACCCCGTTCAGCCAGTATACCAAGAACACCGCCCTCATGAACATCTTTGCGATGAGCCAGGGCAAGGAGCGCTTCAGCAACATAGACAAGGATACCTGGGGAATGATCCAGGGCAAGATGGGAAACCTTCCTGGCCCTCTGGCACCGGAAATCATAGAACTGGCAAAGAAGAACGGCTACGAGTTCCATACCGAGAACCCTCAGGACAACTATCCTGACGCCCTGCCGCACTTCCGCCAGATGATGAAGGAAGAAGGCTGGGACGAAGGTCAGGACCAGGAGGAACTCTTTGAGTTCGCAATGCACGAGCGCCAGTACCGCGACTACAAGAGCGGCGTTGCAAAGGAGCGCTTCTACAAGGAACTCGAGGACCTCAAGGCAAAGGCCGGCGCACCAAAGGAGATCGTACGTCCTGTGGTTGAGGTTCCCAAGTTCGACGTGGACGCCCTTGTCAAGAAGTATCCAAAGGCTACCGCAGTGCAGGCACCCGCAAGGGGACAGCTCCTGTGGGAGGTTGACGTCAAGGACGCTTCCAAGGCTCCCGTTGCAGGAACCGAGGTAAAGGCTGGGAAGCCTATGGGCTATGTCCAGACTTACTACGGCCTTGAAGAAATCAACCCCGCCGTGGACGGCAGGGTCGTTGCAACTCTCGGACACCAGGGTGAAACCGTGGCCAAAGGCGAGATTGTAGCCTTCGTTGAATAATAGAAGTTATTCTATCTTAATTGAAAGTGTCTCACTTCGCGGCTCAGTTGTCCGGAGTGGGACACTTAGATTATTGTCGTTCTTCTGGAACCATTTCCACTCGAAGTGGAAGTTTACGGTGCCCTTGAAGGCAGGATCAAGCAGGGAAGTGTATGGGAAGGAATATACTGCGCTTCCGAATGCGAGGTCGGCTTCGGATACTTCCATGTTTTCCCAGGTCTTCCCGTCCTGATTGTTGCTCACGGTGAAATACAGGTGGTCCTGGGTGCTTCTCTGATCATCATAGACAAGATTGAGAACGCCCATATAACCTGTGGTACTCCTGAAACTGAAGGTTACGATAGCATTGATATATCCTCCGTCAATCCAGCAGGCGGCAAGATTCGCCGGGTCGTCTCCCAGGCCTGTCTCCTCCGTGGCTTCGCTTTGCTTGACGCATTCAAGGACATCCACTGCAACGAATTCATTGAGGTAAAGGATATAATCGTACTGGGCACTGGAGGCGGGCTCGATCTGGCCGGTGACATATACACGCTGGAGCTGTTGGATTTGAGCCAGCATGCTGGAATTTGAGACGGAGTATCTCACTCCGGCGTCATTGATCAGGACCGGGCCCTGGACGTTGACTATTTCACTGATAGTAACCCAGTCTGCTCCCTGTTTGTTGCATCCGGCAAGGCATAGCAGAGATGCGAGTACTGCGATAAACTTTTTCATAATCTATCTGATTTATATTTGTTTCTGTTTTTTCCTGCGTGAAGGATGGCAAATAACGTTTACTTCCACTCTTTCAACCTTCAGGCCACGGTAGCGGTGTCTCTTTATGGTCTCCTCTATACTGGCCAGAAGATCCGGGTCCTGGATGTCCCTGAATTCGTTGCTTACATAATTGTAAAGATGGATATGGTTTATGGGGACGGCGTCAAAATACAGCGTGGTGTCTGCGCTCAGCCTGCGGTGGTAAATGCCCAGGGACGCCATATGGTTGAGGATATTATACACTGTCGATACCGCTATGCGCTTTTCTCCCGTGGAAGCGATGAAATCCGATACCGCCTCAGCGCTGGCGTGTACCAGGCTGAGCATGGCGTTGTGTACCGCAAGCCTCTGGGGTGTGACCTTGAGGCCGTGGGACTTGAGAAGGGTCCTGAACCTTTCTTCCGATATCGGTGACAGCGTCTGGCTCATTGGAACATATTGTTTGTCTGTGACAAAGATAACAATTAAATAATTCAAGAAAACTCGTTATATTTGTAATTCGATATTGACTTCCTTATGGAGAATGTAAAGTGTCTTATAATAGGCGGAGGGCCTGCAGGTTACACTGCTGCCATTTATGCGGCCAGGGCCGCGATGGAGCCTGTCCTTTACGAAGGCAACCAGCCTGGCGGACAGCTTACCACAACCACCCTGGTAGAGAATTATCCGGGCTTCAAGGACGGCGTTGACGCAAACGTCCTCATGGACGCGATGCGCGCGCAGGCCGTGGGCCTGGGAGCCGATATCCGCAGGGGAAGCATAAAGGAAGTCGATTTCTCATCCCGTCCGTTCAGGCTTGTCACCGACCGTAAGGAAGAACTCCTGGCGGAGACGGTGATAATTGCCACGGGAGCCACCGCAAAGTATCTTGGACTGCCTTCGGAGGATAAGTTCCGCGGAATGGGAGTGTCCGCCTGCGCTACCTGCGACGGCTTCTTCTACCGCAAGAAGGATGTGGCCGTGGTGGGCGGTGGAGACACCGCCTGCGAGGAGGCCACATACCTTGCAAGCCTCTGCCGTAAGGTTTATATGATAGTGCGCAGGGACGTGTTCCGCGCATCGGAGGCAATGCAGAAAAAGGTGCTTGAGACACCCAACATAGAGGTACTTTGGAACTGCAATACGCAGGAGGTCCTGGGGGACGCTTCGGGTGTCACCGGGGTGCGCCTTCTCCGGAAGGATGGTACTGTTTTTGATGTCAGTGTGGACGGCTTTTTCCTGGCCATCGGGCATCATCCAAACTCAGATATTTTCCGCAATTGGGTGGAGACTGACGCGGAAGGATACATTGTCACAAAGGGCAAGACATCCCAGACCAACATTCCGGGCGTATTTGCTGCAGGAGATGTCCAGGATCCCCATTACAGACAGGCCATTGCAGCCGCCGCATCGGGCTGCAGGGCCGCGATTGACGCAAAGAACTTTTTGAAATAGTATGAAGATAAAGAGATTGTTCCCCCTGTTTGTCATCCTGGCCTTCATGGCAGGATGCAAGACGGAGTATGACGTGTTGCTCGCCAGCGGTGACAACGACCTGAAATACGATGCCGCCTTCAAGTACTTTGAGGCGGGGGATTACCGCAAGGCCGCAACCCTTTTCGAGTCAATGGCCTTCGCATACAATGGAACGGAAAGGGACGACACAGTCCAGTATTACTGGGGCCTGAGCAACTACATGTACGGCGATTACGATACCGCTGAGGCCAACCTGAACAATTTCATCAACAATTTCAAGGGCAGCCCGTTTGCTGAGAACGCCACATACCTGAGGCTCAACTGCCTCTACGATTTCACCCTCCGCTACGAATTGGACCAGGTTCCTACGAACACCGCCATCACCGCCATCAGCGAGTACATCATAGAGTATCCCCAGACACAGCATCTGGCAGAATGCCAGGCCATGCTCGCGGACCTCGGCGAGAGGCTTGACCGCAAGGCGTTCGAGAACGCCAGGCTGTATTACAAGATGGAGGACTACCTGGCGGCCAACACCGCCTTCCACAACGTCCTCAGGGATGATGCGGAAAATGTCTATCGTGAGGACATCCTCTATTATACGGCTATGTCTTCCTACAAATATGCCCTGAACAGCGTCGAGGCCAGGCAGCAGGACAGGTATCTATCCTTCGTTGACGATTATTTCAACTTCATTGGAGAGTATCCGGAGTCTTCTTACCGCAAGGAGCTTGAAACCATGTACAAGCGCGCCCTGAAGGCACTTGGACGCTTTACCGGATCTGAGGAAGAACTGGCGGGAAAGGAGAAGGAGTTCCAGCGTGAGAGGGAGATGCTCCTGCGGAAACAATAATTTTGAAACTTTCCGCGCGCCCCGCTCAGTATTATTATTGACAACAGAATCAATCAATGGAAAATAAACAGAAAAAAGTTCCCGGTAACACCATCACCAGGGACGTGAAAAACATCGCAGCCCCTACGGGCAACATCTATGAATCAGTAGTGGTCCTCTATAAGAGGGCTAACCAGATCGCGCTTGCGGAGAAGAAGGAACTCAACAAGAAACTGGAGGACTTCAAGAACGAGCGTGACACAATGGAGGAGGTTTTCGAGAACAAGGAGCAGATAGAGATCTCCAAGTACTACGAGCGCCAGCCAAAGCCGGATCTGGTGGCAATTGCTGAATTCGAGAACAACGAACTCTTTTACAGGAAGGCTCAGGACGGCAAAGGAGAATAATCTCTATGCTCAGCGCCCTTCATATCAAGAATTACGTTTTGATAGACTCTCTGGATGTCTCTTTTCCGGAGGGTCTCGTCATTATTACCGGGCAGACCGGAGCGGGAAAATCCATCCTGCTGGGCGCCTTGTCCCTGTTGCTGGGAGCAAAGGCTGACGCATCGGTAATAAAGGACGGGGCGGATTCCTGCGTGGTGGAGGGTGAGTTCGAGATGGGCGGCTCCGACGATTTCATAGACTCCCTTCTTGCAGAGAACGACATTGACTGGGACGGTTCCCATCTGATAATCCGCCGCATAGTCAATGCAAGCGGCCGCAGCCGCAGTTTCATCAACGACCTTCCGGTGCAGGTAGGGGTGCTTTCAGGACTGTCCACCCACCTGGTGGACATCCATTCCCAGCACCAGAGCCTGCTCCTCACGGACCGCGCCTTCCAGCTTTCCATCCTTGACCGATATGCCGGCAATTCCGCACTCCTGGAGCGCTGCAAGGCCCTTTTCAAGGAACTGCAGTATACCCGGGCGGAACTCGCGGCCCTCACTTCAAAGCTGGAGAGGCTTTCTGCCGAAAGGGACTACACCCAGGCCCAGTTCGAGCAATTGGACACCGCGCGCCTGCGCGGAGGGGAGTTGGAAGAACTGGAGGCCGAGCAGAAGCAACTGGCCAACGCGGAGCAGATAAAGGAAAACCTTGCGGGCGTGCAGGCCCTGTTCGAGCCGGAAGGCGGCGACGGGCTTTCCATTGCCGCTTCGCTCAAGGAAGCCGGCCGCCTGCTCTCCAGGATCAGGGAATACGTCCCTGCCGCGGAGCAGTTGTCGGAAAGGCTTGAAAGCAGCCGCATAGAACTGGAAGACATACTGGAAGAGGTATCGGACGTGTATTCCACCGTGGATGTCTCTCCGGACCGCCTCCAGAGCGTGGAAGAGAGGATGTCCCTTCTGTACACCTTGATGAGGAAGCACGGCTGCTCCTCCCTGGAGGACCTCATAGGGGTCCGCGACGCCCTGTCCGGCGCCCTTTTCGATTCCGCTTCCCTTGAGGAGAAGGCGGAATCCCTCAAGGCCGCCGTCACCCGCATAGGGAAAGAATATGACGGCGTATGCCAGGAACTCCACAAGAAGCGCGCCCAGGCCTGCGGAGGTTTCTCTTCCGTAATAGAGAAGTCCATACGGTATCTGGAATTGGAGAACGCAGTCTTCAAAGCGGAGGTGCTGCCCGCATCGCCGTCCCTGACCGGCACGGACAGCATAGTCTTCACCTTCAGCGCCAACGGCCGCAATCCGGTTGAACTGGCCAAGTGCGCGTCGGGCGGTGAGATCTCACGTATAATGCTCTGCCTCAAGGCGTTGATGGCAAAATACGCCAAGATGCCTACCATGATTTTCGATGAAATAGATTCTGGAGTCTCAGGAAGCGTTGCGGACAAGATGGGTTCCATGATATGCGACATGGGATCTGAAATGCAGGTGTTTGCAATTACCCATCTGCCGCAGGTGGCCGCCAAGGGAAAAGCCCATTATCTGGTGAGCAAGGGCAGCGGCCCTGATGCCGTTTCCACCGTCAGCCTCCTTGACAGGGAAGGCCGCATCCGCGAACTGGCACGTATGCTCAGCGGCTCATCCGTAACGGAGGCCGCCATAGCAAATGCCAAATCCCTCTTATTTGAGTAGTTTGATAGAAAGGTCTGTATCGTAGACCACACGCCTCACAGCAGTGTTGAGGTATCCTCCCATCATGCCCGTATGGGTGAAATAGAAGTCTGACTGGAGGCCGCGTACGTTACGGTCAGACAGATGGCGTGTCCAGTCAGAGCCGTAATCCGCAAACATGCTTATGAAGTACTTTGCGGTATCGTATCCCTGGAATGCGTACGGTCCAGGTTCCGCATTGAAGAGGGCCCTATATGCCATGAGGAATTTCTTCACTGCGGCATCGTCATAGTCGATGAAGTAGGAAGAACAGAGATGGAGATGGGTGTTGTGGTAGTTTTCCACCTCAATGGTGTCGTAGTTCCTCATCTTGGAAGGACCGTACAGGACTACGTTATAGTCGCGGAATGCCATCAGGTTCAGATTCCTGACAACGTCGTTCACGAAGGCCTCGTTGTCTGAAGCGATTACCACGTGATTCACGGCGGTGGTGCTCATCAGGCTCTGCAGGTTGTTTATTACGTTGCGTCCCTGGAGGATTCCGTAATTGACTGTGTTGTACTGCATTCCGGATGCGGCCAGCTTGGAGGCCAACGCCGTGGGAGTGGTGTTGTTCTCCGTGAACAGGATCAGCTTGTCCGCAGGCTTGCGCTCCTCCGCGATCCATGAAACGATCTCGGAAAGCTGCTGGTCAGCGGAAGACGGGGCCTGGATGACCCTCATTCCGGATTCCGCCAGTGCGGCGGCCCTGGAATCCAGTGGAGATACCACGTATTGGTTCCATGGGCAGTCCTCCAGTACGGTGGAGATGTTGGCGGTGGAGAGAGGGCCTATGATGACATCCGAGCTGGAGAGTTCGGACGCGTTCACAGGGTTGCTGTTGGTACGCATGTCATATACCTGCAGGTCTGTGTTGATGCCCTGCTCGGCGAGGTCCCTTACGGCCAGCAGCACTCCGCTGTAGAAGTCATAGTTGGAGCCGTTGATTCCGTTGGCTGTGCTGAACGGGAGTATGAGCGTAGCCTTTACCCTGTCCGTCTGCCTGTTGAATATCCGTGAAAAGACCTGGCCCAGGTACTCGCCAATGTTTGTGGCGGTACTGTCAAGCTGCTCCGCAGCCTGCTGGGCGATGTCCTTTACGGCGCTTCCCACCTCGGAAACTTTTTCCTTGGCTTTCCTGAGGGGGATCTTGAGTTCCTGCCGCCTCTGGAGTACAGCGCTCTTGAGCCCGTTGAAGTCAATGATGTCCTGCGGGTCTACATTGTACGTCTTGGCTATGGAGTTCAGATCCTCATACCACTTCACGGTGTGGGTGGTATACTCCTGCTCCTGCTCCTGAGCCTGAGCGGCAAATGCCAGCGGCAGGAAGCAAAGCACCAAGATCAGTATGCGGCGGAAACTTTTCAATTATTTCGCGTTTTTGGTTTTGATATATTCTTCGTTGAGTCCGGCGATCAGTTCGTCGGTGATGTCGAGTGCGGAATCTCCTGATGCGATAGGAGCTGCAAGGATATTGCCCTGGGTGGAGACTATCATTGCGTACTGCTTAACCTCGTTGTATGCCTGGAGATATGTGTTGATTGCGTCTGCGATCTGGTTGAGCATTACTGACTGCTCCTCGTTCATCTCTTGCTCCTTCTGGGCCGCGTACTCCTGGAATTCCTGGCTCTGCTGCTGGAGTTTCTGGTACTGGACCTCTGCTACGGAACTTGTAAGGAGGCCCTTGTTGATCTTCTCCTGGAAGGAATTGGCGTCGCTGTTAAGCCTGTTCTGCCTTCTGTTTATTTCTTCTGAGATGCTCTGGATCTTGGTCTGTACCACGCTGCTGAGGTCGTTGGCCATGTCATACTCATTTAAAACCCTGTCCAGGTTGAAATAAACGATGGCGCCTTTCTGGGGGCCGGTAGCATCAGTCTCCTCTACGACCGGAGCCTTCTTGGGTGAAGACGCGAACTGGAGGACAGCAAGCGCGATAACGCCTGCGAGGGCGATGATGCTGAGAATAAGTGGAGTCTTTTTCATTTTAAATATTTCGTTTCTTAATTATTATTCAAGGATGACAAAGGTAGTCAAAAATTCTTTATCTTCAGTAGATAGGCCTCAATTGTTTTCTCCAGTCCCATGTACAGGGCGTCGCAAATAATGGCATGCCCAATGGAAACCTCGTCCGTCCACGGTATGGTCTGGATGAAATAACCCAGGTTGTCCAGGTTCAGGTCGTGTCCGGCGTTCAATCCGAGGCCCAGTTCCTTTGCCTTCACCGCTGTCCTCAGGTACGGCTCTATCGCAATTTCCTTGCCATTTGGGAAATTCTCCGCATATCCGGCGGTGTAGAGTTCCACCCTGTCCGCACCGCATTCGAACGCTCCCTGCGCCATGACGGGGTCAGGGTCGATGAATATGGAGACGCGTATGCCGCAGTCCTGGAACTGCCTTGTGACCTTTGTAAGGAACTCCTTGTTGGCCAGGGTGTCCCAGCCTGCGTTGGAGGTGATGGCGTCATGCGCGTCAGGGACCAGGGTCACCTGATCCGGCCTTACCTTGCATACAAGGTCTATGAAACTTGGTATGGGATTGCCCTCGATGTTGAACTCCGTGGAGACCAGCGGACGCAGGGCGAGGACGTCGCTGTAGCGGATGTGCCTTTCGTCCGGACGGGGGTGCACGGTGATGCCCTGGGCGCCGAAGCGCTCGCAGTCCAGCGCTGCTTTTTCAACATCCGGCATATTGCCGCCCCTGGCATTGCGCAGGGTGGCTATCTTGTTGATATTTACGCTTAGTCTTGTCATAATAACTTCCGCAAAAATAGGGATTTATTGTAAATATTGATTAATTTTGACATTCAAAACAACCGATGAGACTTGCAATTTATATAGCCAATCCCGGACTCAAGGAAAACATGCAGTGGATTAATCTGTATGAAGAACTTTCCGCCAGCCATGAACTGTATTACGTTAACGTCCGGGAAGACGTGAAACCAGATACCGATATGCTACTGAGCGTGGGCGGAGACGGGACCTACCTGTCTGCCGCGCAGATCAGCGCGGCCTGCGGAATCCCCATCCTGGGAGTGAATTTCGGGAGGCTGGGCTTCCTGTCGGAGAATGCGCCGGACTCTATTGCGGCGCCTCTCCTCTCCAAGGAATTCGTGGTAGAGGACAGGGACCTGCTCCAGGTATCGGTTAATGGGGAGGAACCCCGATATGCCTTCAACGAAGTGACCGTCTCCCGCAGGGGTGCCGTGCTTATTGGCGTAAGCGTTTCGCTGGATGGGCAGAGCCTGCCTACATACTGGGCTGACGGCCTTCTGGTGGCTACCAGTTCCGGTTCCACGGCATACTCCCTCAGCGTGGGAGGCCCTATCTGTCTCCCGGAAAGCAAGGTCCTTATCATATCTCCGATAGCGCCTCACAACCTGAACATGCGGCCTCTGATAGTGCCCTCCGGAACCAGGATAGGGATGGAGTTCCACAGCAGGGAGCAGGGCCTGATATTGACGGCGGACAATTCAACGGAAGTAATAGACGACAAGGCCCATATAGATATCTCAGTGGCACAATTTTCGCTCAAAAGAGTCCGTCTGCGCAAGTCCAATTTCATTGGCGCTCTCCGCTCAAAGCTGTTCTGGGGAGAAGATGTACGCAACGAAAACTAAATCATTGATATGCAAGAAGAAAGCAAAATTCCCGTTCACGTCTCCATCATAATGGATGGAAACGGCAGATGGGCCCGGGAGAGGGGACAGGAACGTGTTTTCGGCCATAAGAACGGAGTACAGAGCGTTAAGGCTTGCGTTGAGCAGGCCGGCCGCAGGGGAGTGAAGTATCTTTCCCTCTTTGCATTCTCTGAGGAGAACTGGGCCCGCCCCCAGGACGAGGTAAGCACCCTGATGGACATGATGATGAAATCCATCCACGACGAAGTCAATAACCTCCGTGACAACGGTGTGCGTTTCCTGGTGCTTGGCAACAGGGCCAGGCTCTCCAAGCCTCTTCAGGCCGCCATCGCCTCCCTGGAGGCCACCACAAAGAACAACACGGTCCTCACCCTTATAGTGTTCCTCAGTTACAGCGGCAAATGGGACATCTCCCAGGCGGCCGCCAAGATGGCCGCGGCCGGTGACACTGACCTTGAAAAGTACCTGGTTACCAACGGTATACCTGATCCGGACCTTATTATCCGCACTTCCGGGGAGCAGCGCATCAGCAATTTCATGCTCTGGCAGGCTGCTTACTCGGAGTGGTATTTCCCGGAGACCCTATGGCCGGACTTCAGGGAGAAGGAGTTCGACAAAGCGCTCGAAGAATACGCAAAGAGGGACCGCCGGTATGGTAAAGTCAAATAATTGACTTATATTTGTAGACTTATTTGGAAAACCGATATAGATGAAGCTATCTAAACTCATATTCTCTGTCATGGCGCTGGCATTGCCTCTTTTTGCGGCGGCCCAGCAGACAGGCTTTGAGGTAGACTATAATAACCCCAGGAAATTCATCCTGGGAGACATAACCGTAGAAGGAAACCATTATTTCAGCGCCCAGCAGATCATCCAGCAGACAGGCCTGCGCAAGGGCATGGAGGTGGGCGTCCCAAGTGACGACCTCAACGCCGTGGTTGACCGCCTCTATCTCCAGAGATACTTCGAGGACATCGCCCTCAAGGTTGACAGCCTCAGTTCCAACAGGGATTCCATCTATCTGAAGGTTGTCCTCAAGGAAAGGCCCAGGGTTTCCCGCTGGACATTCAGCGGAATCCGCAAGTCGGAGCAGACTGACCTCCAGGAAAGGCTCAACTTCAGGAGGGGAGGAGAATTCTCCGATTACGTGGCCCAGACATCCACTGACATCATCAAGCGCTATTTCTCGGAGAAAGGATTCCTGAACGCTGACGTCCAGATAGAAACCCAGGAAGACACAGTCATCCAGAACGCCGTCAGGGTCAACTACGCTATAAACAAGGGCACCAGGGTAAGGATCAAGGACATCAATTTCTACGGAAACGAAGACGTCAAGGAGTACAAGCTGGCCAAGTCCATGAAGAAGACCAAGTCCAACAAATGGTACAACTTCTTCCACTCCAAGAAATTCAACGAGAAAGAGTATCCAAATGACAAGGAAGGCCTTGTGAGCGCGTTCAACGAAGCGGGTTTCCGCGACGCGCGTATCCTCAAGGACTCAATATACTACATCGAGCCAAATAAGCTGGGAATAGACTTCTACATAGACCAGGGCCAGAAATATTATTTCAGGGACATCACCTGGACGGGAAACTCCGTCTATTCCGCTGACCAGCTCAACCAGATCCTCAATATCAACAAGGGAGACATCTACGATATCGTCACCCTTGAGAAGAGGCTCTTCGGCGGCGGCAAGGAGAGCGATTACGACGTCTCCAAGCTCTACCGCGACAACGGCTACCTGTTCTTCAACATCACTCCGGTGGAACTTAACATCCAGGGAGATTCCATAGACGTTGAACTCCGCATCACGGAAGGAAAGCCGGCCACCCTGAACAATATCGTCATCAACGGCAACGACCTGACCAACGAGAGGGTGGTACGCCGCCAGATATACACCCGTCCGGGCTATCTGTTCACCCAGACCCAGTTCGAAAGGTCCATCAGGGAGATTGCTTCTTTGGGCCAGTTCGATCCTGAGGCCATCATGGACCCCAACAAGGGCTATTCAGTAGTTCCCAACGCGCTCAACAACACGGTAGACCTTGTGTACAACGTTACCGAGAAGCCTTCCAGCCAGCTGGAACTTTCCGGAGGTTGGGGCGGAAGGACATTCGTAGGTTCCCTTGGAGTAAGCTTCAACAACTTCTCCACCCGAAGGATGTTCGAGAAGGGTGCATGGAGGCCGGTTCCTCTTGGAGACGCCCAGACACTTTCACTCAGATTCCAGACCAACGGTACATACTATACCGCCCTTACGGCAAGTTTCATGGAGCCGTGGCTCTTTGGAAAGAAACCTACTTCTCTCAGCCTTTCCGCATATTACACCCGCCAGACAAACTCCTACCTTGCCTGGAACATCCTGAACAACGACCGTCAGATGGAGGTGTTCGGATTTGCCGGAGGAATCGGTACAAGGCTCAAGTGGCCTGACGACTATTTCGTGCTCTACAACGGACTGAGCTGGCAGACCTACAGGCTTGCAAACTGGTATTCCGGATCGTTCATCTTTGACAGCGGTATCTCACATAACCTCAGTTATTCCATCAATCTGTCCAGGACTTCTACGGACCAGCAGATATATCCCCGCCAGGGTTCGGAGTTCGTGGCATCCCTACAGCTGACCCCTCCCTACTCGCTTCTGCGCAAGAATGCAGACGCAATTGACTATGAGTCCCAGACGGCCCAGCAGCGCTATAAATGGGTGGAATATCACAAATGGAAATTTTCTGGTACGGTTTATGCCAAGTTGGTTGGTGACCTCGTGTTGATGAGCAGGGCCCAGTTCGGATATCTCGGCTACTACAGCAGGAATCTGGGATATTCACCGTTCGAAGGCTTCCTCGTCGGAGGAGACGGAATGTCCGGTTACAACACCTACGGATCAGAAGTCATCTCCCTGAGGGGATACGAGAATTATTCTTTGACACCTTACCTGCCGTCCAAGTATAACTCATCCGGTTATGCTTACGCCGGCAACGTATATGACAAGTTTACAGTGGAGCTCCGCTATCCTGTAATCCTCCAGCCGCAGTCCACCATTTTCGCGCTGCTGTTCCTGGAAGGAGGAAACTGCTGGGCCGACATCAGGGACTTTCGTCCGTTCCAGATCAAGAGATCGGCCGGTGTGGGAGTCAGGGTATTCCTCCCTATGGTGGGCCTGCTTGGAGTTGACTGGGGCTGGGGATTCGATGACCAGCAGTACGGAAGGAGCCAGTTCCACTTTGTGATAGGACAACAGTTCTAGAAATAAATAAATATTTAAGGATATGAAAAAGTTAGTTTTGATCGCCGCAATGGCATTCGTTTCAGTAGCAGCCTTCGCACAGAAGTTTGCTCACGTAAACTTTCAGGAGCTCGTTTATCTCATGCCTGAGATGGATACTGCCAGGGAGACCATGAACGCTGCACAGCAGGAAGCTGCCGATACCTTCCAGACCATGGTTGACGAGTACAACTCAAAGATGAGCCAGTACCAGCAGAAAGCATCTACCTGGACTGCAGCCATCCTTGAGAGCAAGCAGAAAGAGCTCGCTGACATCGAGCAGAGGGTTCAGGAATTCCAGCAGTCAGTTCAGATGGAGCTTCAGCAGCAGGAGCAGAGCCTTATGGCCCCTATCCAGCAGAAGGCCCAGGAGACAGTTGCCAAGTTGGCCAAGGAGGGCGGTTATATCTATGTATTCGATATCAACACAGCCCTGTATGTTGACGAGAACCAGAGCGTGGATCTCACCAGAGCAGCCAGAAGGGCCCTCAACATTCCTGAGGACAGGACTTTGGAGGCACTTGCCGCACAGCTCCAGGCACAGGCTCAGGGACAGCAATAGTTATTAACCAAAATATAGTCTATGCAACACAAAGTAATTGATACTGAAGATGTTGTGATTAGATTTGCAGGGGACTCCGGGGATGGTATGCAGCTCACGGGGTCCCTTTTTGCAGATATGTCCGCCATTTATGGCAACGCCCTGTCAACTTTCCCGGATTTCCCGGCAGAGATCAGGGCGCCCCATGGAACCGTTTCAGGCGTATCCGGATATCAGGTACACATTGGAAGTTCCGACGTCAACACCCCGGGAGATTTCTGCGATCTTCTTGTAGCGATGAACCCCGCCGCCCTCAAGGCAAACGCCAAGTGGTGCAAGCGTCACGCTATGATCCTGGTGGATGCCGACGCCTTTGACGAGGCCGGAATGAAGAAGGCCGGATTTGTTACGGACGATCCTTTCGTGGAACTGGGAGTCGAGGACAGGACAATCATCACCGCCCCCATCACCACCATGACAAAGGAGAGTCTCAAGGACAGCGGGATGGACCTGAAGTCTATTCTCAAGTGTAAGAACATGTTCACACTGGGAATAGCCTGCTACATCTTCAACCGCCCTCTTGAAGCCATCTATCAGTACCTTGAGAAGAAATTCTCCAAGAAGCATCCTGAGATGATAGCTCCCAACAAGAAAGTCCTCAATGACGGGTACTATTATTCTGCAAATGTCCAGGCAATACCTAACACTTACACTATCGAACCTGTGAAGGCTGCCCGCAAAGGCACCTACAGGAACATCACAGGAAACCAGGCCATCGCATGGGGACTCCTCGCGGCATCGGAGAAATCCGGCCGTCCGCTTTTCTGCGGATCCTACCCTATAACCCCCGCCACTGCGATACTGGAGGAACTGGCAATCCACAAGAACCTGGGAGCGAAGACTTTCCAGGCGGAGGACGAGATAGCCGGTATCTGTACCGCCATTGGCGCCGCCTTTGCTGGCGACCTGGCGGTGACTACCACCTCCGGTCCGGGCCTCTCGCTTAAATCCGAGGCCCTGGGACTTGCCGTGATGACCGAACTCCCGCTGGTCATTGTTGACGTACAGCGCGGAGGCCCTTCCACCGGACTTCCTACCAAGACGGAGCAGACGGACCTGAACCAGGCCCTCTACGGACGAAACGGAGAGTGCCCCATTCCCGTAATGACGGCTCACTCGCCGGCCAACTGCTTCTACGCAGCCTATATGGCCTGCAAGTTCGCCCTCGAGCACATGACCCCCGTCATCCTGCTTTCAGAAGGATTCCTTGGCAACGGAAGCGAGCCCTGGCTCATCCCTGACCTGGACGAGTATCCTTCCATAGTTCCTCCTCTTGTAAGCGGAGAACTGAAGGAAGGGGAGAAGTTTCTCCCGTTCGAGAGAGACCCTCAGACCATGGTTCCCCGCTGGGCCCTCCCGGGCCAGAAAGGCTACGAGCACCGCAAGGGCGGTCTTGAGAAGAACCACGCCGGAGTGCTCTCCACCGATCCGCAGAATCACGCCACCATGGTGGCGGAGAGGGCGGAGAAGGTGGCCCGCATAGCGGAGGACGTGCCTCTGCTGCACGTCCAGGGCGAGCAGAGCGGAAAACTGCTGGTTATTGGCTGGGGAGGTACCTACGGCCACATTGCCAGCGCCTTCCACGACCTGCGCGAGGCCGGATACAAGGTTTCATACACCCACTTCGACTTCATCAACCCCCTGCCAAAGAACACGCGCGAGATATTCTCAGCATTTGACAAGGTGCTGGTGTGCGAGCTCAACTGCGGCCAGTTCGCAGATTACCTCCGCTCCAAGTTCCCGGAGTTCCGATTCGAAAAGTTCAACAAGGTCCAGGGCCAGCCGTTCCTCGTGAGTGAGCTGACCGAGGCCATAAAGCAATATCTGTAATGCCTGTACTTACTGCGAAAGATTTCAAGAACGACCAGGAAGTGCGCTGGTGCCCGGGCTGCGGGGACCACGCCGTGCTGGCCGCCATCCAGCGCACGATGCCAAAGGTCAGCGAGGCGCTGAATTATGAGAAGGAACGCTATGTGGTAGTTTCCGGAATAGGCTGTTCCTCACGTCTTCCGTATTATATGGACACATACGGATTCCACAGCATCCATGGCCGCGCCACCGCTATTTCCACTGGAATAAAAGTGGCCAACCCAAGGCTTACCGTATGGCAGGCCTGCGGCGATGGAGACGCCCTGGCAATTGGAGGAAACCATTTCATCCACGCCATCCGCAGGAACATCGACATCAACCTGATCCTGTTCAACAACCAGATCTACGGACTCACAAAGGGGCAGTATTCCCCCACATCGAAGCTTGGCGCAATCACCAAGACATCCCCTTACGGAACCATCGAGCAGCCTTTCAATCCCGGAAGCCTCGTGCTGGGTTCCAAGGGAACTTTCTTTGCCCGAAGCCTTGACGTGGAACTGGCGCTCAACGAGGAGATCATGACCGCCGCCGCCCTCCACGACGGCACGTCGGTCGTGGAAATGCTCACCAACTGCGTCATCTTCAATGACGGCGCGCACAAGAGCCTTTCCGATCCCGCCGTCCGCGCTGACCGCACCATAGTCCTCCGCCATGGCCAGAAGATGGTCTTTGGAAAGGAGAAGAACAAGGGCCTGATCCTGTTCAACAGGGGAATCAAGGCCGTGACCATAGGCGAAGACGGATTCTCCATCGACGATGTACTCACCCATGACGCGCACTCGGACAATATGGGAATCCATATGATGCTGGCCGAGATGAAAGGCCCTGAACTGCCTGTCGCACTGGGCGTTATCCGCGACTTCGTAGACAAGACATACGACGCCAGGATGACCGAACAGATTGAGGAAGTGACATCAAAGTCAAAGATACATTCAGTGTACGATCTGCTCCACAGCGGATCCACCTGGGAAGTTAAATAACAACAATTGATAACTGCAATTTTATGAAAACCACAGAATTGATGGCCAAGTTGCGGGCCAAGTACCCTAACGAGGGCGAGTACCTGCAGGCCGTACAGGAAGTGCTGGAATCCATAGAGGAAATCTACAACCAGCATCCTGAATTTGAAAAGGCAAAGATAGTAGAGAGGATGGTGGAGCCTGACCGCATCTTCACGTTCCGCGTCACATGGGTTGACGACCGCGGAGAGGTTCAGACAAACACTGGATACCGTGTCCAGTTCAACAGCGCCATCGGACCATACAAGGGAGGCCTCCGTTTCCACAAGGCCGTGACCCCTTCAATGCTCAAGTTCCTCGGATTCGAGCAGACATTCAAGAACGCCCTCACCACCCTGCCTATGGGCGGAGCCAAGGGAGGTTCCGATTTCAATCCAAGGGGAAAGAGCGACGACGAGATCATGCGTTTCTGCCAGGCTTTCATGCAGGAACTCTGGCAGTGCATAGGCCCTGACCAGGATATCCCTGCAGGTGACGTGGGCGTAGGCGGCCGCGAGATCGGCTACATGTATGGACAGTACAAGAAACTGGCGCGCCAGTACAATACCGGAGTGCTTACCGGCAAGGGTTCCACCTGGGGAGGCTCCGTCCTCCGTCCGGAGGCCACCGGATACGGCGCCCTGTACTTCACCCAGAACATGCTCCACAGGATTGGCAAGGACATCAAAGGCTGCACCATAGCGGTTTCCGGATTCGGTAACGTAGCATGGGGAGCCAGCAAGAAGGCCCTTGAACTTGGAGCCAAGGTTGTTGCCATCTCAGGTCCTGACGGAGTCTGCGCGATCCCTGACGGAATCACCCCTGAGATGATAGACTATATGCTGGTAATGAGGGCTTCCAACCGCGACAAGGTCGAGGATATGGCCACCCGTTTCCCGGACAAGGCGTTCTTCACCCCTGACAAGAAGGCCTGGAGCGTCAAGTGCGACATAGCCCTTCCTTGCGCTTTCCAGAACGAGCTTTCAGAGGACGATGCCAAGGAACTCAAGGCCAACGGCACCTGGTGCTGCTGCGAGGTTTCCAACATGGGCTGCGAGCCCGGAGCGATCCACTACTTCCAGCACAACGGCGTGATGTTCGCCCCTGGAAAGGCCGTGAACGCCGGCGGTGTTGCCACTTCCGGCCTGGAGATGACCCAGAACGCTTCGCATATCAGCTGGGGCGCCAAGGAGGTTGACGAGAGGCTCCATTTCATCATGGCTTCCATCCACAACCAGTGCGTACAGTTCGGCACCCAGCCGGACGGCACCGTAGACTACGTAAAGGGCGCCAACATCGCCGGCTTCATGAAAGTCGCTACCGCCATGCTCGAGCAGGGCATCATCTAGCGGGCACATTCGGGTACAGTGAAGGGTTGAAACCCTTCACTGTACCCTCATTTCAATAAAAAAGCTCTGACTATGTTGTCAGAGCTTTTCTGTTGTATGTCGGGATGAGGCGACTCGAACGCCCGACCCCTACGTCCCGAACGTAGTGCGCTAGCCAACTGCGCTACATCCCGAAAAAAAGCTGCACTGGGCAGCTTGAGTCTTAAGAAAGTTTATTGATGTAGACCTGGAGCCCGCTCTTGAGATTGGAAGCCTTGTTCTTGTGGATGAGGCCTATCTTTGCGAGCTTGTCGATCATTGCATAAACCTTAGGAGCGGAAGCCTCGGCGGCTTTCTTGTCAGTTGTGTTCCTCAATGCCCTGATGGCATTGCGTGTAGTACGTGCATAATACCTATTATGCAGTCTGTGCCTCTCGCTCTGGCGATTGGCTTTCTCAGCAGATGCGTTATTTGCCATTTTAATATTTTTTAATATTTGGTAGTGGGTAGGAGAATCGAACTCCTATTGCGAGAATGAAAATCTCGAGTACTAGCCGTTATACGAACCCACCAAAGTTTTGGAACGCAAAGGTATAAATTCTTTTTAACAAGACAAAATATTTTTTTATTCCTTTGCGCTTTCCCATTCAAAGGAATAAAGGATGGATTCCACCTGCCTCAGATACTGCCTCTTGTCATATTTAGGGGCATAAACGAAGGCCTCCAGCACGATCACGTCCTTGCCGTCCTGTGAGTAGAATGAGTGGGAGACGAACGGTCCTCCCATGAAGTCGTTGTAGACCTCCCAGAAGCCCCTGCACTGGGCAAAACTGCGTCCCTTGTACTGCAGGTATGACACGGTAGGAGGTATGTAGTCGGCGGTGATCATGTAGGTGCCGTCGAACATTCCCGGGACGTTCTCCTTCAGGAACTGGTTGCGGTGTTTGATGATGTTCTCCTGGGTGAAAGGCTCTGACTCCGTTGCAGGGTACTTGTAGATGAAGACGCCCTGGTTGGTGTACTGTTTCTCGTCAGCGATCCATATAAAGTTGTCCGTCTTCTTCTTGAGCTTGTATCCGGAAGGGAAGTGCGGCGATCCGCCCATGATCTCCTCTACCTGCGGATAGAGGGAACGCTCCTCGTAGCGGCGGGAGTTGGTGATGATACGGTCCCTTTCGGCCTGCTCTATCACGGCCACAATGGTCTCGCCCTCGTCCCTGACCAGCTGGGCGGCGTTCTCTCCGGTGGCGGCTGATATCTGGATCACGCACTGAGGCGCGGCCCACATGTCGGCCCTGTATGTTACTCCCTCGTTTGCCACCTGCGGGTCAATGTCAAAGAACACGATGTTGCGGTGTACCTTGAACATGTCTATGAAGGCGTTCGGATTTACGTTCACCAATGTGTACAGGGGCTCCTTTTGGGCGAGCCAGGGGCAGTCGTCCGCCAGGAGGAGGCGCACTTCGTTACCAAGTTCGCCTTCCCAGTTCTCCCTGTCTATTACGACGATTACCTCTCCGGCCTTTCCGCTGATGTTGGGCAGGAGGGACTTGGTGCTGGTCTTGCAGCCGGTGAGCGCTGTCAGCGCGGCAATGCATGTAAGGATCAGTGTAAGAATGCGTTTCATATTGAGTGTCATTTAATTAATCTTGCTATGTCGTTCCCGAAGGCCAGGAACATAAGGGCGAACAGCAGGACCATGCCCACCATCTGCGCCACCACCATGAAGCGGTCCGAAGGCTTGCGCCGGGTCACCATCTCATAAAGGGTGAACAGGATGTGTCCTCCGTCCAGACCCGGGATGGGCAGCAGGTTCATCACTCCCAGCATTATGGACAGCATTGCCATGATGTTCAGGAACTGGTTCCAGTCCCATACGGAAGGGAACACCTGCCCTATGGCTATGAAACTGCCCACCGACTTGTAAGCCTGGGTGGAGGGTGTGGCCACCAGTTTCAGGTCATCCACATAGCCCACGATCATCTCCCAGGTGTATTTGATTCCTGCCGGGATGGCGGCGAGCGCCGAGTAATTGATGTACTCCACGCCCGGAATCTGCAAGGCCACGCCCAACTGCCCCAGGGTATCCACCTTGACATTGCATGCCAGGGTGTCAGCCCCGCGCAGGTAGGTGGCCTCTATGGTCTCACCCTTGTGCGCCGCCAGTATCTCACGGCAGTCCTGCACAAAGTCAAAGGCCTCCCCGTTGAACGCCAGTATCCTGTCTCCCTTCACAAGGCCGCATCCGGCATTCTGCGAGCCCTCCTGGAACTGCTCTATTACGAAAGGCACTGCCAGTTCGAACATCGTGCCTCCGTTCACTATCTCCCCGATCATGGCCTGGTCAATGTAGATGTCCAGGGTGTCGGTGCCGCGGAGCACGGTGGCCTTGCGGACGCCCTTGCGCGCTATGTCCGCCTGAAGGTCATTGAAAGCCACGGGCGCGCGGCCGTCCAGCAGGAGGATCTCGTCTCCGTTGCGGAAGCCCATCTCGCGGGCCACCTCGTTCACGTATATCTTGTTCCCCTGGTTGCGGATGTAGGAACGGCCCTGCACCGCAAGTATGGAGGAGAATATGATAATTGCCGTTATGAAGTTGAACAGCACGCCTCCGAACATCACCAGGAGCCTCTGCCATGCGGGTTTGGTGCGGAACTCCCATTCCTTTGGCTCCTGCCTCATGGTCTCAAGGTCAAGGGATTCGTCAATCATTCCGTTGATCTTGCAGTAGCCTCCCAGCGGGCACCATCCTATGCCGTATTCAGTCTCCCAGTCCTTTGCCTTTGGGAACAGCTTCACAAACCATTTGGCCTTTGTGCTGAAAAGCCTCTTGCCTCCAAAGTCAAAGAAGAGGAAGAACTTGTCCACGCGTATATGGAAGAGCTTGGCAAAGGTGAAATGCCCCAGCTCGTGAGTCAATATAAGTATGGACAGGGCAAGTATTACTTGCAAGGTTTTGAACAACGCCGTCATATAAGTCTGTTAGCCCGGGCAAGGGTGGCCTCGTGGGTGAGGTAAATGTCATCGAGCGATGGATTTGCCACAAAATCCGTACCCGCAAGACATTTTTCTATGATGGCGGGGATATCGTAGAAGCCTATGCTGTCATGGAGGTATGCGGCCACCGCAACTTCGTTGGCGGCGTTAAGCGCGCAGGGGATGTTCCCGCCCTTTTCCAGGGCCTGGAAGGCCAGGGCCAGGTTGGGGAACTTTTCCATATCGGGCTCAAAGAAACTCAGGTGTCCCAGCGCGGCGAAGTCCAGCTTGCGGTTGTCCAGGGAGAGGCGCTGCGGGAAACTGAGGGCGAACTGGATGGGCTCGCGCATGTCAGGGCAGCACATCTGCGCCATGACGGCGCCGTCCTCGAATTCCACCATGGAATGGATCACGGATTCCGGGTGCACCACCACGTGGATGTCGGAAGGCTTGACGTCGAAGAGCCAGCGCGCCTCCATCACCTCGAAGCCCTTGTTCATCATTGTGGCCGAATCGATGGTGACCTTTGCGCCCATGTTCCAGTTGGGGTGCTTGAGCGCTTCCGCGGCGGTGGCCCGCGCTATGCGGTCCCTGTCCCACGCGCGGAAAGGCCCGCCTGACGCAGTCAGGTGGATCTTGCTCAGCGCGTTGCCCTGGGCGCACAGCAGGCACTGGAAGATAGCGGAATGCTCCGAATCCACAGGCAGGATTGGGGCGTTGTACTGCCTGGAGAGCGCCATGATGATGGAGCCCGCGGCAACAAGGGTCTCCTTGTTGGCCAGGGCTATGATCTTTCCGGCCTTGATGGCCGATATCGTAGGCTGAAGGCCGCTGAAGCCAACCATTGCCGCCACAACAATGTCAATTGATTCCCCGCATACCAGTTCGCAGATGGAACTGATCCCGCAGAAGACCTTTATGTCCTTGTCCTGGAGCGCGTCCGCAACCTCCTGGTATTTGGATTCGTTGCAGATTACCACGCTGGAGGGATTGAACTCCAGGGCCTGCATTATGAGCAGGCTGCTGTTGTTGTTGGCCGTCAGGAGGTCAACCTGGAAAAGGTCGCTGTGGGAGCGGATCACGTCAAGGGTCTGGCGTCCTATTGAACCTGTGGAACCTAAGATGGCAATGTGGCGTTTCATTCTAGAAGCTTATGTATTTGGTAGGGTCAACCGCATCCCCCTTATACCATAGTTCAAAGTGAAGGTGGTCTCCGGTGGTAAGGGAGCCGGTATTGCCCACGAGGGCGATGGACGCTCCCGCGGAAACCTTGTCACCGGTCTTCTTCAAGAGTTTCTGGTTGTGCTTGTATATGGATACTATGTCGTTTGCGTGCTGGATCTGGATGGTGTAGCCGCTCTCGTCGTTCCAGCCCGCGAATATGACGGTTCCGTCAAGGATGGAAAGCACCACGGAGCCCGCAGGGGCCGTGATGTCAATGTACGGATGGAGGACGGGGTCGAAGCCCTGGGACACCACGCCGCTGAGCGGGGTGAAGAAATGCATTCCCTCAATTGTCAATTGGCGGCCCTCGCCTCCGGAAATGGAGAACTGCTCCTCCTCCATCACGGTCTGGCGCAGGAGGGAGTCCTTGCCGGCAAGGTAATCCGCCTCCAGCCCTGACAGGCGTCCCTCCTGGCTTGCCAGGATGGTGCTGTCAATGCGGAACGGCTCTTCTCCGTTGACAATGCGTTCAAGGTTCATGGAATATAGTTCCCAGCGGGAGATTATGTTCTCCAGGGAATCTATCTTGAGGGCGTTCTGGACGGCGTCCCTCTTTGTCTGGGCGTTTGGATATCCCGGTATGGTTGTGCGGAGCGGGGTGAAGGCCAGCAGGCAGTACACCACAAGCGCCAGTACCACCAGGAAACTGATGATGGCGGCTATGAAACTGCCCCTGGTAAACTTGCGCTCCCATATCTGCCTGTGGGACGCGTCGTCTACCACGTTCACCCTGAAATCCTTTACTTTATCCTCTTTTTTTGCTTTGGACATACTTTTAAACTAAATTTGCAGGCTATGGAGAGAATTCTGGGTATAGATTTCGGGAAAAAACGGACGGGAATCGCGGTTAGCGACCCGCTGCGTATCTTCGCATCTCCCCTGGAAACCGTGCCAACTGCAAAGATAATAGAATATCTCCAAAATTATGCCTCCAAGGAGCCGATAAGCCTGTTCGTGGTGGGCTATCCCATCAATATGGACGGAAAGCCGTCCCAGGCCGCGGCGGACGTGGACATATTCCTGAAAACGCTCGCCAAGAAGTTTCCCGGCATCCCCGTGGTGACGGAGGACGAGAGGTTCACCTCCGTCCTGGCCCACAGGGCCATGATTGAGGGAGGCATGAAAAAAAGCGACCGCAGGGACAAGAATTCCGTGGACAGGATCTCCGCGGCAATAATATTGCAGGGCTATTTGGACAGAAACCGGACTATATGATAAAACCTATTTACCTGTACGGGTCTGAGGTGCTCCGCCAGCAGGCGGCCCCCGCGGACCTTGAGAAGAAAGAAGAACTCAAAGCGCTCATAGCGGACCTCAAGGACACCCTGGTCGCCTCCGAAGGATGCGGCCTGGCCGCTCCGCAGATAGGCGTCCCCCTCAGGGTACTCATAGTTGACGGAGACGTAATGACCGACGTCTATGACTATCTGGCCGGTTTCAAGAGGGTAATGATCAATCCCGTTGTCCTGGAGCAGAGCGAGCACAGGTGCGATTACAGCGAGGGCTGCCTCAGCGTGCCCGGCATCTATGCGGACGTCACCCGCCCGGACAGCATCAAGGTAGAATACTACGACGAGAATTTCCAGAAACAGACGGAGAAACTTGACAGGTTCGCCTGCAGGATGGTCCAGCATGAGATGTCCCATCTTGAAGGGGTGCTTTTCACTGACCTTGTGCCGCCTATCCGCAAGAAAATGCTCTCCAAGAAGCTTATAGGCATATCCAAGGGCAAGGTTTCGCCGCGTTACAACTATAAAATCAAATAGCCATGGGTGCATTTCACGCTTACGACATAAGGGGAATATACGGAACCGACTTCGACGCCACCACCGCATATAAGGTGGGCTACTTCATAGTTGGCCTCCTTGAGGCCGGCAAGGTACTGGTAGGAAGGGACTGCAGGGTTTCTTCGCCGGAGATCCACGACAGCCTTGTACAGGGCATCACGGATGCCGGGGCCGACGTGCTGGACATTGGGCTGAGTTCAACCCCCATGGTTTATTTCGGGACGGTGCATTACGGGATGAAGGCATCGGTCCAGATCACCGCATCGCACAATCCCGCCCGTTACAACGGCCTCAAGGTGTCCAGGGAGAACGCCCTCCCGGTAGGATATGACAACGGCCTGGGGCAGATTGAGCGTTGGATAAAGGAAGGAAAGCCCACACCAGCCGCTCCACAGAAAGGAAAGGTTTACCCCAAGGACATAATGGAAGACTATCTGGCCTTCATGCTGAAGTTCAAGGAGGATTACTCCAACCTGAAGATCGCGTTCGACCTGTCCAACGGAATGGCCAACCTGTTCGCAAAGCAGGTTTACGGCCAGGAGCCCTGGTATATCTTTGACGAACTGGACGGCCGTTTCCCCAACCATGAGCCCAACCCGCTGGTGGCCAAGAACGTGGAGCCGCTTATGAAGTTGGTAAAGGAAAAGGGCGCTGACGTAGGCGTAATCTATGACGGAGACGCTGACAGGGTAATGTTCGTGGACGAGAAGGGCCAGTTTGTGCCGCCGGACCTGGTGGTAGCCCTCATGGCGCGCTATTTCTGCGGCCGCCGCGGCTTCAGCAGCCCGCGCGTCCTGCAGGAAATACGCAGTTCCAAGTCAGTAGGGGAGTATCTGGAGCAGTACGGCGCGGAACTCCATACCTGGAGGGTGGGACGTGCCTATGCCGCCCCCAAACTGAGGGAGATTGACGGCCTCTGGGGAGGCGAGCTCGCCGGACATTACTATTTCAAGGACTTCTTCTACTCTGACAGCGGCCTTCTGTCTTCGCTCATCGTGCTCAGCATAGTGAGCGACCTCAAGAAGGAGGGCGTGGCTCTCAGCGATCAGATAGCCTCCATGAGGAAGTACAGGAATTCCGGAGAGATAAACTTCCGCGTCGAGGACAAGGCGGGCGCAATTGTCGCTGTCAGCGACATGTTCGCCGCCAAGGAGGCGCCGCTCGCCAAGATGGACTTTGACGGCGTGCGCATGGAGTTTGACAAGTGGTGGTTCAACATCCGTCCTTCCAATACGGAGCCTTACCTGCGCTTCATCTGCGAGGCCGTGGACGATGAGCTGCTTAAAGAGAAAGTATCAATGGCGCAGGAACTTCTGGAGAAGGAGTTCGGAGCCGTAAGAGAATAGAGAATGAACTTAAACCGAACCATACTGGCCGCGATGGCCGCAATGATATGTATTGCCGCATCAGGCCAGGGAATAACAAAGAAAAAAGCGGAGATCCTTGTTCCAAGGCCGGCGATGCAGCCGGTGAAGTCCCTGGATCCGCTCAGTCCGGATGTGATGGCCATGGATACCCTGGACACCTCAAATCCGTCGCGCAAGATAATAATCTATACGGACAACACCTGGAGATATTGGATTGACGGCGACGTGGCCGGCTCTGACACTACATTCACCAAGCACTGGAATACTAATCCTGACGCCTACGGGTTGCAGTATGACAATTTCCCCATGCGCTCATATGTATGGCTGGCGGATTCCACTGACAGATATCATTTCCCTGGTTCCATAACTCCTACCAAGGTGTCTTCCCGCTATGGAAGGCGCCGCGGAAGGTATCACAGGGGAACAGACCTCCCCATGCCAAAGGGAAGTGAGATCTACGCCACTTTCGACGGCAAGGTACGTGTAGCCAAGTATTCCTCAGGATACGGAAACCTAGTTGTAATCCGCCATTCCAACGGTCTCGAGACTTTCTACGGCCACCTTTCCCAGATTAACGTCCAGCAGGACCAGTGGGTTGAGGCCGGACAGGTGATAGGCCTGTGCGGTGCCACCGGCAGGGCCAGCGGCTCGCACCTGCACTATGAGGTGCGCTACCTGGGCTATGCCATAGACCCGGAATGGATGATAGACATGGAAACCCAGGAGCTCAAGCAGAGCGTCCTGGTGGTCAAGAAATCCATGCTGTACCCAGACAGCAGTTATGTGCCCGAGTCCGATGACGAGGAAGAGGAGATTGCGGAGGCCGACGAGGCGGACCGCCTTGAGCAGGAGCGCCTGGAGGCCGAGCGCAAGGCCGCCAAGTACGTGACCATCAAGTCCGGAGACACGCTGTCCACCATTGCCAAGCGCAACGGAACCACGGTGTCCGCGCTGTGCAAGCTCAACAACATCACCACAAAAACAATCCTGAGAGTGGGTCGCACTCTCAGGGTCAAATAATCAGATTATTTCCTGATTGTTATCTGAGGTTCTCGTACAGGTGTACGTCAACTCCGGTGCCCTCCAGGCCGTCCTTGATGGCCTGCAGGTCCGTATTGCTCAGGTGATAGGGGATGAGCACCTTTGGCTTGATGATCTTTCCGGCCTCTATGCACTGCTCCACGCTCATGGTGTAAGGCAGGTTTGCGGAAAGCAGGGCCACGTCAATGTCCTTGAGGTTTGCCAGTTCAGGGATGCATTCGGTGTCGCCTGATACATAGATGCGCAGGCCGTCAATGTCAAACACGAATCCGTTTCCGTTGCCCTTGGGGTGGAAGTTCTCGCGGCCCGGGGTGATATTGTATGCCGGGACATACTCTACCTTGACGCCCTTTGTCAGTTCCTCTGAGTCTCCGTTCTTGCGGACTTCGCCTCTCTGGAAGGTGTTGAACACGGTCTGGTTTACGATTATGCGGGTGTCCGGTGTCTCAAGGGATTCGATTGTAGGGGCGCTGAAGTGGTCTCCGTGCTCGTGGGTGACCATTATCATCTCAGGCTTTGGGAATACGCTGTAGTCGTACGCGTTGTCTCCGCGTCCGGCCACGGGGTCTATCTGGATGTCGAAGCCGTTGTAGGAAATGGCCACGCATCCGTGGTAGATGAGGTCAAGTTCCACCCATTTGCCCTTGTCGGTCTTGTAGAATTCAGAAGGGTAGAGGGTCTGCTGCGGGGCAGGCTGGCTGCTGGCGCAGGCGGTGGCCATAAGGCCCATGAGGATTGGCAATAGCTTTTTCATAGAGATAAATATAAATATTTATTTGAGAATAATGCCTATCTTTACACTCAAATTTGACAGATCGTAAATGGCTGACAAAAAAATCAACGTAAAATACTGTGTATTGCTGCCCATAGTGCTGGCAGTCACAATCTTCCTTTGGGCCGTTCCAACAAGTTTCTTTGGCATCGAGGCCCTGACCATCGTTCAGCAGCGCGTGATAGCCCTTTTCGCCTTCGCCGCCCTGATGTGGATATTCGAGATAATACCTAACTGGACTACTTCAATCCTGGTAATCGTACTTTCCCTGCTTACCGTATCGGACAAAGGACTGGGTTTCCTCTGCTATCCGGAAGCCGGCAAGCTCATCCCATACGCCAATATCATGGCCGCGTTCGCGGACCCTGTGGTCATGCTGTTCCTGGGTGGATTCACCCTGGCCATAATGGCGCAGAAATACTGCCTGGACGTGACCCTGGCCAAGGCTCTCCTGAAGCCCTTCGGGCACAAGCCCCGCTGGGTGCTCCTGGGATTCCTCCTGGTAATAGCCATCTTCTCCATGTTCATGAGCAACACGGCCACCGCAGCCATGATGCTGGCCCTTCTGGCGCCGGTGCTGGCAGTGCTTCCGGCCGATGACAAAGGCAAGGTGGGACTGGCCCTTTCCATTCCCGTGGCTGCCAACCTTGGCGGCATCGGAACTACCATCGGAACCCCTCCCAACGCCACCGCCGTCCGTTTCCTTTCACAGGCAGGCATAGAGGTGAGCTTCGCGCAGTGGGCGGCTCATATGATCCCGTACGTGCTGGTGATGATATTCATCGCCTGGCTGCTGCTTCAGGCTTTCTTCCCGTTCAAGACAAAGGAACTGATCCTCAAGATTCCCAAGGGACAGGTGAAGAAAGACTGGAAGAGTTATACAGTATGGATAACTTTCTTCCTTACCTTGCTGCTGTGGGCTACTGAAAGCATCACTAAGATCAATTCCAACATTGTGGCGCTCATACCTCTTGCCGTCTTCACCGCAACCGGTATCTTCACCAAGGATGACATCAAGGAAATTAACTGGAACGTGCTGTGGCTGGTTGCCGGAGGCTTCGCCTTGGGAACGGACCTGCAGCAGACGGGCCTGGCGGAAGTGCTCATAAATGCAATCCCGTTCGGCACCCTGCCGGTATTGCTGGTATTCGTGATAGCCGGCCTGGTATGCTATTTCCTTTCCAACTTCATCAGCAACTCCGCCACGGCGGCCCTGCTCATCCCAATCCTCATTGTGGTTGCCATGGGCATGTCGGATCCCGCCGCCGCCAACAATTCGGCCTTCATGGCCTTGGGCGGCACGCATGCGATGATTATATTTGTAGCAACCTGCGCTTCGATAGCCATGGTGCTTCCTATCTCCACACCTCCTAATGCTATTGCCAGTTCAACCGGCATGGTCCAGACAAAGGACATGGCAAAAGTGGGCATTATCATAGGTCTGATAGGTTTCGTGCTCGGCTATCTCTGGCTTACGGTCATTTTCCCTTTCAAATAGATTACTATCAGATTTTTTCGATATGAAGACAAAACTAATCCTAGCCGCAGCCATCCTTCTTTCCTGCGCTTCGGCATTCGCTCAGAACGAGAGCAATTTCAAGTTTTACGGCTTCATCCGTAATTACGCTCATGTTGACACCAAAGAAAGCCTTGCCGGTACCGTAGACCTCTTCAACTATGTACCCAAGCCAACAGCCGCAAACTACGAAGGCAATGTAATGTCTTATCACTTCACCGCCATCACCTCACGCGTAGGCGTGGATGTAAGCGGATACGAATTCAACGGCATGAAGGTGGGCGCCAAGATCGAGGCTGACTTCTACAATGGCCCCAGCGGCGTTTCAGGAACCGCGGTGCTCCGTCTCCGCCAGGCCTATATGACCCTTGGATGGGACAACGGCATCTCCATTAAGGCAGGTCAGGGCGTACATCCCATGGGAGCCGACATGCCCGATGTGATTTCCCTGAACTCCGGAGCTCCTTTCGGACCGTTCGGCCGTACCCCGTATGTCCAGATTGACAGGAAACTCCAGAACGGATGGTCTCTCTCCTTTGCCGGCATCTGGCAGATGCAGTATCCATCCTGCGGTCCTAACGGCGCTTCCGCGGACTATATCAAGAACTCAGGAATTCCGGAACTCTATTTCGCAATCAACCGTTCTTCCGGCAACACCCTGTTCAGATTAGGCGCGGACATGCTCTCCCTCAAGCCTTTCGTAGGTGGAAAGAGGGTTAACGAACTGGCAGCTTATTTCTACGGCCAGTACAAGGAAGGCCTCTTCACCGCTAAGTTCAAGACTACAGTAGCGCAGGACGGCTCCCAGATGAACCTTAACGGAGGTTATGCCGTTACCGCCACATCCACTTCCGCCAACAACAAGGAGTGGGAATTTACTCCAACCCGCAACTCTTCCACATGGCTGAGCCTTTCTTATGGTTCTGCATGGCAGGCAGTGCTTTTCGCAGGATATGTGAAGAACTTTGGAACCGCCAAGGAAGTGCTCGGTTCCGATACTTTCTACTTCTCCAAGAACAGCTACAAGCAGATGCGCCAGATGTACAGGCTTTCACCTACCATCATCCGCAACATGGGCAAGGTGGCCCTGGCACTTGAGTGCGAGATCACCAGCGTAGAGTACGGTTCAGTACTTGACAAGGCCACCGGCCTCTATCAGGTAACCGGAACCAATGACGGCTGGCTGACCAACACCCGCCTGCAGGCTATGCTCAAGTACACATTCTAATACTGGATAAATGAAGAAGTTATTTATTGCATTGCTCGTCGCAATGTCTGCTTTTACGCTTGCTTTCTGTGCAGGCAGGCAGGCGGCAAAAGAGCTTGAGATCTCATTCAACTACACCAAGCAGTCGGGTCCCGGTTCCAACCAGTACGCCGTTTGGATAGAGAATGAGGCAGGTGCAGTGGTTAAGACACTTTTCGTGACCGCGTTCACTACAAAAGGGCGCGCACGCGCGGGACAGCCGGCCCAGAGGGGCTACACCTTCCGTCCGACCTGCGTTCCCACGTGGGTGAAGGCCGTGAAGGCGGAAAGCCTCAGCGACGCCCAGCTGGACGCGTTCACCGGAGCCACCCCGGCTTCCAGCGGAGTGCAGACCTTCACCTGGGACTTCACCGACCAGGACGGCAAGGCCGTTCCTGCCGGCAACTACAAGGTTTACCTTCAGGCAACTTATTTGAATGAGGGTATCGTCACTTACTGCGGGGAGTTCTCCACCAAGGATACCGGGCCGCTGGCCCTGAAAGAAACCTTCGAGGCGGACGAACAGCGGAACAAGGACATGATTTCACAAGTAAAGGCAGAGCTTAGATAGCCCTGCCTTTATTTTTTAAACGGATTCCGATATTATTTGAGGATCCTGTACTTGCCGATGAACGGGAGTTCCTTGGCCTTGCCCTGGGCGGCGTTGATGATGCCCACGATGGCAAAGATGAATACTACTACGTCAAGGAGCCAGGCGATGAATCCAAGGTGTATCTTTGAGAGGATATTGCCAAGGATTCCTACAATAAGGGCAACCAGGAAAAGGATAAGGCCTTGGTTGGAGTGGAAACGCGCGAACTTGGAGTTCTTGGCTGCGAAGATGGGGATGAGCACCAGGATTCCAATGTAGGCGAGGATTGCCATCACCTTGTTGGAATTGATGTCTGCCTGATCGAATTCAGCCGTGCTGTCAGCAGCGTTCTTGAACTGGTCTTCAACTTTGTCCAGGGTCTCCTGGAAACCGTTTTTTTTCTCGTTTTCTTCCATAATGCTATTGGTATTTAGTTTTAGTAATAGTCAGTCTAACAAATATACTAAAGAATTCTCAAAAATACCGCATCTGCGCGGCAAAAAAGATTATTATCAAAAAATCGAAAAAAAGTATTGTTTATCAATAAATTTTTATAGATTTGCAGAAACAAATACATTTTACTATGCTTGAATGGTGGTCTTCACTCAGTACATTGATGAAAGCGCTTTGGGGAATAACCCTTTCCGCTTCGCTGGTTTTCGTTATACAGACTATAATGACTTTCCTTGGAGCCGATTCTGACTTCAACACAGATTTCTCCGGAGACTTTTCCGGGGACGTGCCGGGAGACATCTCAGGGGATTTTGCCGGTGACGGTTCTGACGCCGGTACCGGAATGGGCCTTCTGACCTTCCGCAATTTCATTAATTTCATGCTGGGCTTCGGCTGGACAGCGGTACTGCTGCGCCAGAGCATAGAGTCCAACACGCTGCTCTTCACGATAGCCATCATAGTGGGCGTGATACTGGTTATCCTGGTCATGCTACTTTTCAAGTGGCTTTCCGGAATGCAGCAGTCAGGAAACATTGACGTTTACAAGTCCGCCATTGACTGCACGGGAAAGGTGTATCTGGCCATCCCCGGGGCCCGCAAGGGCCAGGGCAAGGTCCAGATCACCATCAACAACTCCGTGCGGGAATACGACGCCGTCACCGATGGCGAAACCCTTCCTACGGGCAAGGACATCCGCGTGGTTGACGTGGTGGGCCCCAACACCCTCCTGGTAGAAGAAATGAATTCAATAATTATTTAAACATACAAGACAATGGAACTTTATCTGGTACTCATCATCGTAGCGATAGTATTCGTTACATTCACCGCCATCCTGGCGCGCTACAAGCGCTGCCCTTCGGACAAAATCCTTGTAATCTACGGTAAGACCGGAAAGAACAAGCAGGGAGCCGTTTCCTCCGCACGCTGTATCCACGGAGGAGCCTCCTTCATCTGGCCCGTATTCCAGAGCTACGCATTCCTTGATCTCACCCCTATCTCAATCGAGTGCAACCTTACAAACGCCCTGTCAAAGCAGAACATCCGCGTGGACGTGCCCTGCCGCTTCACCGTGGGTATCTCCACCGAACCGGAGAACATGACCAACGCCGCGGAGCGTCTCCTTGGCCTCAAGATCGATGACATACGCAACATTGCCACCGATATCCTCTTTGGACAGTTGCGTCTGGTGATCGCCACCATGGACATCGAGGAGATCAACGCCGACAGGGACAAGTTCCTCGCAAACGTGAGCACCAACGTGGAGGCCGAGCTCCGCAAGATAGGCCTCAAGCTCATCAACGTGAACGTAACCGATATCCGCGACGAGTCCGGCTATATCGAGGCCCTTGGAAAGGAGGCCGCCGCAAAGGCCATCAACGACGCCAAGAAGAGCGTTGCCGAGCAGAACCGCTACGGAGAGATCGGTAAGGCCGAGGCCGACAGGGACAAGGATATCCGTATTGCGGAAACTTCCCGCGACACCCGTATCAACACCGCAGACGCAAATGCCAAGGCCGTCGAGGGAGAGAACAACTCCAAGATCGCGATAGCCCAGTCCGACGCCATGCGCCGTGAGAAGCAGGCGGAGGCCGAAAGGCTGGCCGTAGCGGCTGAGAAAGTCCAGGCCGCGAAGGCCCTCGAGGAGGCCTACAAGTCCGAGCGCGACGCCGAGCTCGCCCGTGCTGAGAGGGAGAAGGCCACCCAGCAGGCCAACATCGTGGTTGCGGCCGAGATCGAGAAGCAGAAGATGATAATCGCCGCCGAGGCCGAGGCCGAGAAACTCCGCCGCGAGGCCAAGGGAGAGGCTGACGCCATCTACGCAAAGATGGCCGCCCAGGCAAACGGTACCCTGGAGATCCTCTCCAAGCAGGCTGAAGGTTTCAACCAGATGGTACAGGCTGCCGCAGGAGATCCCCAGAAGGCCGTCCTCATGCTCATCGCAGACAGGCTGCCTGAACTTGTAAAGACCCAGGTTGAGGCCGTCAAGGGCATCAAGATTGACAAGGTTACCGTTTGGGACGGCGGAAACGCCAAGGACGGAAAGACCGCCACTTCCAACTTCATTTCCGGAATGATGGGTTCAGTACCCCCGCTCCAGGAACTCTTCAAGATGGCTGGAATGACCCTGCCAAGCTTCCTCCAGGGAGAGGCTCCAAAGGCCGATGAGCAGCCCGCGGCAGAGGAAAAGGCTGAATAGCGTATGCAGATAATAGTTAACATAGACGTAATGCTCGCGCGAAGGAAGATGTCTTCCGGAGAGCTCGCCCAGAAGGTGGGGATCACGCCCGCCAACCTTTCCGTCCTCAAGACGGGAAAGGCCAAGGCGGTGCGTTTCTCCACCCTGGCGGCCCTGTGCAGCGCCCTGGACTGCCAGCCGGGGGATATCCTGGAATTCCGCGAGGACGCAGACACCTGACCCATGCTTAGAGAAGAAACCGTATTCGGTCCTATCCATTCACGCAGGCTTGGGAATTCGCTGGGAGTGAACCTGCTCCCGCGGAACGGCAAGGTGTGCAACTTTGACTGCATCTACTGCGAATGCGGATGGAACCGCGACGGAACCGGGGGAGAGGCCCTGCCCACCGCCGCGCAGGTCAGGGGCGCGCTTGAAGACAAGCTCGCCGCCCTCCTGCTGGACGGCACGCAGATAGACTCCATAACCTTCAGCGGCGATGGGGAGCCCACGCTCAACCCTGAGTTCCCGCGCATAATTGACGATACCCTGGCCCTGAGGGACGCTTACTGTCCCGGGGCCAAGGTTTCCGTCCTTTCCAACGCGACGCGCGTACACATATCGGAGGTGTTCGCCGCCCTTTCCAAGGTGGACAATCCCATAATGAAGATCGACGCCCCCACCAACGACTTTGTGAAACTGATCAACAACCCCGCCCCGGGCTATGACCTGGCCAGGGTTGTCGAGGCCCTGAAGCGCTTCAACGGCGATTTCTGCCTGCAGACAATGTTCCTGCGCAGCCCCGTCTTCCGCTCCGACGCACCGGAGGTGCTGGACGGATGGAAGGCCATAGTGCGCGAACTGCGCCCCAGGCAGGTCATGGTGTACACCATTGACAGGCCCACCCCGCAGGGGGGCCTGGAGAAACTGACTCCGGCGCAGATGCGCGCCTGTGTGCAGGACCTTCTGGAAGAAGGCTTCAATATTCAGATTTGCGGTTAAGATTTCCCAAAAAATGGTTATCTTTATTGACGCTAAAAAAGATAACCATATGAATATTAAGGATATTCTTAACCTGCTTAAAACCTGGAAGTTCTGGAAAGAACTCCTTATCATGACCCTTGGCATGCTGGTGACGGGAGCGGCGGTCTATTATTTCCTGCTTCCAAGCCAGCTCGTTGTGGGCAGCATGACCGGCCTTGCGATAGTTATCAGCGCCCTTTTCGCAAAGGCCGGCCTCATTGTAAAGGTTTCTGTCATAGTCACGGCAATCAATGCGGTACTCCTGATACTGGCCTGGCTCCTGATTGGAAAGGAGTTCGGGGCCAAGACCGTATATACCGCAATGATCCTCGGCCCCTGCATAGATTTCTGGGAGAAGGTTCTCCCATACCAGAACCTTCTTGCTGAAGGGTCCACATCGGTCATGGGAGATATCTGGTTCGACCTTCTTCTCTTCGTCCTCCTGCTGAGCATCGCGCAGGCCATACTGTTCAACATCAACGCTTCCACGGGAGGCCTGGACATCCTGGCCAAGCTTTTCAACAAATTCCTGCATATGGACATAGGCACGTGCATTACCATAGCAGGTGCCTTGATAGGCCTGAGCGCCCTTTCCGTGAACCCGGTGCGCCTGGTGCTGATAGGTCTCATAGGAACCTGGATTAACGGCATAGTGGTTGACTACTTCACCGCGGCCCTAAACAAGCGCAAGAGGGTTTGTATCATCTCCACCCAGCACGAGGCCATACGCAAGTTCATCATAGAGAACCTCCAGCGCGGATGCAGCCTGTATGAGGTTACCGGCGGGTTCAGCGGCCAGAAGCAGATGGAGATCCAGGCCCTGCTCACCCAGGACGAATTCGCCAAGGTCATGGAATTTGTAAGGAAGATGGACGAGCACGCATTCATCACCGCAGGCAACGTGAGCGAAGTCTACGGCCTTTGGCACAGCAAGCATAAATAACGATAACACTATAACGCAATATGAAAGCATTGGTAGTCCCGCAGCCTTGGGCCGGCCTCATATGCATGGGCATCAAGGACGTAGACAATCATTCCTGGAAGATAGACTACAGGGGAAAGATCCTCATTGTGGCGGGTCCGGACAAGGTCCCCGCAAATTTCCTGGAGACCATTCCCTATGAGTTCGCCAACGAGATACACAACAACACCCTCTTTGGGAACATCCCGTTCAAACTGCAGGATTTCCCGGTGGGCATGGCAATAGGATACGCCAACCTGGTTGACATCCAGGGCGAGTCTGACTCCGGCTGGGCGGAGGGTGAAGGCTGGGCCTTCACCTTTGAGGACGCCCGCCTCTTCAACGAGCCACAGAAGGTGAAATACGACACCGGAATCAAGTATTTCGACGCCCCTGAGTTCGACCCTGACAACCTTCCGGACTCTTATGAGTTCCCGGTGAACAGGGTGGAGACTGAGGAGGACATGATCAAGATTCCCCTTCCGGACGATATTATCACCAAGATGATGGAGGAGATAGAGGAATCCGGAGTTACCTATCTGGATATCTTCAAGACGCCTACCGTTGACAGCGCTTTCCCCAAGAAGCACGGCAAGATAATGACGGATTCCTTCAAGAAACTGTACGCCATAGGCTATGCCGGCACGGTTACATTCGGGATCAAGGCCTTCGAGACCTATCAGGTAAAGGACTGGAATACGGGAAAGACGTTCAAGTACACGTCCCTCAAGACGGGTAAGCCAGTGACACTGGACGTGCACCGCATAGGCCTTGGCAGCGTGCTTGAAAGCAAGCTGAACGACGCCGTCATGCTTGACAAGGTGCCTGCTCCCGCCAAGCCTGAGGAAGTGGAGGTTACCGCCCAGGGCAAGGTCCCGGCCCACCTTCCGCCAAAGATCCCCCTGGAGCAGAAGATGCGCGACAATATCTACAATGCACTGCAGGGAAGCGCCATTGACGAACTTATCCGCCTTGCGGACTCCTCAGATACAGGTACCTACTTCCGCAGCGTGATGGAAGGCCACAGCCTCAAGGTGGAAAGGCCTCTCCTGGACCACCTTTGCGGCATTTTCGAGGAGGTAAAGCAGGCGCTTGGGTACACTGACCCAATTGACTTCTACGTGACCGGAAACAGCAGCGTAAACGCTTTCTCCGTGTCCATAGAGAACGACGACAAGCCCAGCATAGTGAACGTGAACTCCGCCCTGCTCACGCTTATGACTGACCAGGAGGTGAAGTTTGTCCTGGGTCACGAACTGGGCCACCTCATAAACCACGATTCCAAGATGAACGGCCTGCTGAACTTCGTGTACCCGCAGCCGGGGCTCATGCCCCTGGGGCTGCAGCACAAAGTGAGGCTGTGGAGCCAGCTGGCGGAACTGGAGGCGGACAGGTACGGCTACCTGGCCTGCGGAGACCTTGCCGCCTGCGTGAGCGCATTCTACAAGATGTCTTCCGGCCTTGACATAACCAAGATGAACGTGCAGCTGGACGTGCTCCTTGAGGAGAACCGTCGCCATCTGGCGTACTTCCTTTCTGACAAGGGAGTGAGCCTGGACAGCCACCCGGTGAACCCCATCAGGGTTGAGGGACTGAGGCTCTACGCCACCTGCAAGTCTGAGAGGACGCTCAAGAAGGGAATGACGGAACTTACGGACATCCTTCTTAAGGTGGGCACTTCAGAGATAGACAAGCCAATGTCAGACTTCATTGCCAGCGCCGGCCTCATAGCAGCCAACATAGACGGCAAGATCACTGACGTGGAGATCAACTCCATCCTGGAGCAGCTGTCGGCGCAGCAGATATTCGCCAAGGAATACCTCAAGGCCATCAGCAAGCAGGACGTAGCGCAGGTCTTCAGCGAGTCCGTGGCAAAGATAATGAGCATAGAGCCCGGCTACAGGGAGCCCATGCTGCGATATATCATCAACCTGATAATAGCGGACAACAGCCTCTCCATAGAGGAGATGAACTTCATATTCGAGATAGGGGCAGGCTCCTTCGGCTACAGCAAGAAGGAGTGCGCCCTGATGATAGCCCAGCAAATCCAGCAGGGATTCACGCCGGACATGATGGACCTGTATTAGGATATGAAAAAGACTTGGAGGTGGTTCGGAACCGGGGACAAGGTCACCCTTGAGATGATGCGCCAGATTGGCGTTGAAGGGGTGGTCACGGCCCTGCACGACATCCCCGCAGGGGAGGTGTGGCCGGAGGACCGCATCGCCGCCATGAAGGCGCTCATAGAGAGCCACGGCATGGAATGGTCCGTGGTGGAGAGCCTTCCCGTAAGCGAAGCCATAAAGTATGCAGGCCTGGAGCGTGACCGCCTGATAGACAATTATATACGGAGCCTGGAGAACCTTGGGCGCTGCGGTATAAGGACAGTCTGCTACAACTTCATGCCTGTGATAGACTGGGTCCGTACGGAGCTGGAGCATCCCATGCCGGACGGCACCTTCAGCCTGTACTTCGACTATGCAAAGTTCGCTTTCTTTGACATATATGTCCTGGAAAGGGAAGGGGCCAGGAAGGATTTCCCTGCCGATGTACTTGCAAGGGCGGAAGCGCTGGAAAAGACCATGACGGAGGATGACCGCCGGCAGCTGATAGATACCATCATTACCAAGACCCAGGGCTTCATTAACGGGCCCCTGGGAGACGGCCAAGGCTCGCCAGTGGAGCGCTTCCGGGCCCTGATGAAGCCCTACAGGGGCGTTTCCAAGGACCAGTTGAGGAAGAACCTGAAATACTTCCTGGAGGCCATAATGCCCGTATGCGGCAAGTGGGATATCGACATGTGCATACATCCGGACGATCCTCCCATGCCGGTGTTCGGCATGCCGCGCATAGCCTGCGACGCCGCTGACATCCGCTGGATCCTGGATGCGGTGCCGGACCCGCACAACGGCCTCACGTTCTGTGCCGGGTCGCTTTCCTCCGGGGCGCACAACGACGTGGAGGCCATGGCGCGGGAGTTCGCCCCGCGCACCCGCTTCGTGCATCTGCGCTCCTGCAATCTCCTCCCGGGAGGAGATTTCGTGGAGGCGCCGCACACCGCGGGCCGCGTGGACCTGGTGGAGCTCATCCGCATATTCTCCGCGTGCCGTGATTCCCTCCCAATGAGGGTGGATCACGGCAAAACCATGCTTGGGGACCAGTCTGTGGGCTATAATCCGGGATACGGTTTCCACGGTCGCATGCTGGCCCTGGCTCAGGTAGAAGGCATGATGGCCGCGGTTAAGAAAGAAAAACATCAATAAACGATATTATGAACGAAATGTTTTCAGTAAAGGGAAAGGTGGCCGTGATAACAGGAGCCGCCGGAGTGCTGGGCGGATCCCTCGCCCGCCATTTTGCATCCCAGGGAGCGGACGTGGTGGCCCTGGTTCACCGTCCTGAGCAGGTTGAACCTACCCTGGAGAGACTCAAGGCCCTGGGCGGCAACCCTTGCGCCTATGCGTGCAATGTAATGGACAAGGAAGTCCTCAACGGCATAGCCGACGAGGTGGTGTCCAGATACGGAAAGATTGACGTCCTGATCAACGTGGCCGGCGGAAACGTCAAGGGAGCCACCATCATGGACGACCAGAACATCTGGGACATGAAACTGGAGGACTGGGAGAAGGTGATAGACCTTAACCTCAACGGAACCGTCTATCCCTGTCTGGTATTCACCAGGATATTCGCCTCCCAGGGCTATGGCTGCGTGCTCAACATCTCCTCCATGGCGGCTTATGACGCCCTTTCAAGGGTGGCCGGATACGGCGCCGCAAAGGAGGGCGTTTCCAACTTCACCCGCTGGCTGGCCCAGGACATGGCCATCAAGTACGGGGAGAAGATACGCGTGAACGCGCTGGCGCCGGGATTCTTCATCGGCAAGCAGAACAAGGCCATCCTTCTCAACGAGGACGGCAGCTACACCCCGCGCTCCATCAAGGTTATAGCCAAGACCCCCATGCGCCGCTTCGGCGATATCAACGAGCTCAACGGCGCCGCGCAGTTCCTCTGCAGCGACGCGGCAACCTTCATCACCGGCGTGATCCTTCCTGTTGACGGCGGATTCAGTTCCTTCAGCGGAGTATAGCCATGGACATCAATCCGGCGGAAAGGCAGGAGAGGGCGGAGACGTACTTCATGGAGGGCTACAACTGCTGCCAGGCGGTGTTGCTGGCCTTTGAGGATGTGCTTCCGGTGGACCGCAGCGCGCTGCTGCGCTTTGCCTCCGGCTTTGGCGGAGGCATGGCCCGCATGCGCGAGGTCTGCGGCACCGTCAGCGCCATGGCCATGATAGCGGGCTTCCTTTCGCCCGCGGAGGATCCCTCCGATATGCAGCAGCGAAGGGATAATTATGCCCTGGTCCAGTGCTTCGCTTCGGCCTTCAAGGAGCAGAAGGGGAGCATTGTGTGCAGGGAGATCCTGGGCCTGCGCAAGCCGGAGCCGGGCGCCCCTATGGAGAGCCCAATGCCTTCACCACGCACGCCCGAATACTACAAGACACGCCCTTGTGCGGCAACCGTGGGTTTGGCCGCAAGAATTGTGGCTGATTATCTGAAGAATGTCGGCTAATATTCTTATATTTGTAGGATTTAAAACTCAAAAATAATTTTGAATTCAAAATAATTATGATCTACACAAAAGAAGTGCAGCAGATGTGCTGCGTTACCAAAGGCGCCAACCACGCCAATGCTCCTATTCCTGAGGAAGGAAAATGGGTGCATGTAAAAGAAATCAAGGACGTTTCCGGTCTTACCCACGGTATCGGCTGGTGCGCTCCCCAGCAGGGATGCTGCAAGCTTACCCTCAACGTCAAGGACGGTATCATTGAGGAGGCTCTGGTAGAGACCCTCGGATGCTCCGGAATGACCCACTCGGCAGCCATGGCTTCCGAGATCCTTCCCGGCAAGACCCTCCTTGAGGCTCTCAACACTGACCTCGTATGCGACGCCATCAACACCGCAATGCGTGAGCTCTTCCTCCAGATCGTTTACGGACGCACCCAGTCCGCTTTCTCAGAGGGCGGCCTCGCAGTGGGCGGTTCCCTCGAGGACCTTGGAAAGAATCTCCGCAGCCAGGTGGGCACAATGTACGGAACAAAGGCAAAGGGAAGCCGTTATCTTGAGATGACGGAAGGCTATTGCACCCGTATGGCCCTTGACGCAAACAACGAGGTTATCGGTTACGAGTTCGTCAACCTTGGCAAGCTCATGGACGCCCTGAAGGCCGGCGCAACAGGCCCTGAGGCTATCGAGAAAGCAAAAGGTACCTATGGCCGCTTTGCTGACGCAGTTAAATATATTGACCCACGTAAAGAGTAAGAGACTATGGCACTTTTCGAAAGCTACGAGCGTCGCATTGATCAGATCAATGCTGCTCTGAACAAATATGGTATCAAGGACATAGACGAGGCAAAAGCCATTTGCGACGCAAAGGGCCTCGATCCTTACAAGATGTGTGAAGACACACAGAAGATCTGCTTTGAGAATGCAAAGTGGGCTTACGTAGTGGGCGCGGCAATCGCCATCAAGAAGGGCGTGAAGAACGCCGCAGACGCAGCCGAGGCTATCGGCGAAGGCCTCCAGGCATTCTGCATCCCCGGATCTGTTGCTGACGACCGCAAGGTTGGCCTTGGCCACGGAAACCTCGCAGCCAGGCTCCTCCGCGAGGAGACCTCCTGCTTCGCTTTCCTCGCAGGACACGAGTCCTACGCAGCCGCAGAAGGCGCCATCAAGATTGCCGAGATGGCCAACAAGGTTCGCCAGAAACCTCTCCGCGTGATCCTTAACGGACTTGGAAAGGACGCTGCCAAGATCATTTCCCGCATCAACGGATTTACATATGTGCAGACCGAGTTCGACTACTTCACCGGTAAGGTCAACATCATCTCCGAGACCAAGTACTCAGAGGGTGTCCGTGGCGGAGTTCGCTGCTACGGAGCAGATGACGTACGCGAGGGCGTAGCCATTATGCATATGGAAGGCGTTGACGTTTCCATCACCGGAAACTCCACCAACCCTACCCGTTTCCAGCACCCGGTTGCAGGAACTTACAAGAAGGAATGCATCCTCCAGGGCAAGAAGTACTTCTCCGTTGCATCAGGCGGCGGTACCGGACGTACACTCCACCCGGACAATATGGCAGCAGGTCCTGCTTCCTACGGTATGACCGACACCATGGGCCGTATGCACTCTGACGCCCAGTTCGCAGGATCTTCTTCAGTTCCCGCACACGTAGAGATGATGGGATTCCTTGGAATGGGTAACAACCCTATGGTTGGAGCAACAGTGGCAGTAGCCGTGGCAGTAGCCCAGGCAATGTAATCAACACCTGATTCTATATAAACGGAGGCCGTCCAACTGGGCGGCCTCCGTCGTTTTTATCAGAATCTTACTGCAGGTCCGGTCCAAACTTGACGGACTTGCCTGCTGCCAGGTTGAAGTCCTTTGTCTTGCCGGCGTAGCGTACGGTGAAGGGCTTTCCAAGGTTGGACTTGATGGTGCAGGAGGTCATCTTGCCGTCCTTCCAGTCAATGCTTACCTCGTAGTCACCCCTTGCCTTGAGACCGCTTACTGAGCCGTCCGGCCAGGTTGGCAGCAATGCCGGGAGGATGTTGATCTCTCCGTCATGGCTCTGGAGGAGGCACTCAGCCATGGCCGCGGTGAGGCCGAAGTTGATGTCGGACTGGTTTGAACCGGAGAAGTGGAGGTTGTTGCCAAAGCCGCTCCTGCTGCGGGCGGGGCTCATGACAATCTTCCGCAGGATCTCATCCGCCTTTGCTCCATTCTCAAGCCTTGCCCACTGGCTGATGTCGATGGCGCTGTTCCAGAATACGGTTACAGGGCGCGGTTCCAGCCAGGTCTCTACTGCCTTGGCAAGTTCCGGGGTTCCCCTGAGGGTGATGGAGTTGCCTGGATAGAGTCCCCAGGTTCCTGACCAGTTGTGGTTCTCGCGGCCGCGGGTCCAGTCCTCGATCCAGCCCTGGAGCATGCCATTCTCACCTATCATATAAGGCGGGATCTTCTCAAGCGCGTCTGCAAGCTTGGCGCTGAAGTCACTGTCGATATTCAGGAGTTTGGCGGCTTCTATGCAGTGAGGGAAGAGGTCCTTGATAAGCGCTATGTCCATTGTGGTACAAGGTGCAAGGAACTGCTCCACAGGATTGCCGTCAATGAAATAACCCTGCTCAGGTGACATTGAGAACGGGATTGTCAGGTATCCGTAGTTGGGATTCTCCGCCAGGATGTCCAGGACGAACTGGGCTGATCCCTTCATGATGGGGTAATACTTCTTGAGGAATTCAATGTCCTCTGTAAAGAGGTAATGCTCCCAGAGATGCTGGCACAGCCATACGCCGCTCATGGGCCACATACCATAGCGGGCGGCATCCACCGGAGCAGTTCCACGCCAGAGGTCAGTGTTGTGGTGGGATACCCAGCCGCCGGCACCGTAATACAATTTTGCGGTCTCCGCTCCATTCTCTGCCAGGTCCTCTATCAGATGGAACAGAGGTGCGGTGCACTCAGAGAGGTTGGTGACCTCTGCCGGCCAGTAGTTCATCTCAGTGTTTACGTTCAGGGTATATTTGCTTCCCCAGTTAGGGAGCAGGTCCTGGAGCCAGCGGCCCTGGAGGTTTGCAGGCTCGCTGCCCTCACGGCTGCTGGACACTGTGATATAGCGTCCAAACTGGAAGAATTTTGTCTGGAGGTCTGAATCCTGGCCGCCTTCCTTGAGGACTGCAAGACGCTCGTTTGTAGGCTTGCTGTTGGCGGCTCCGTCACCTACTGTAAGGTGAACCCTGCTCATAAGGCCGGAGAAGTCCTTTACGTGCGTCTCCTTGAGTTTCTTGTAACTCTTGCCTTCCACTGCTGCAAGCACCTTGTCACAGCGTGCGCCGGGATCTCCGCTTATGTCCTTGTAGTTCACGAAGTTGGTGGCGATGGTCAGCACAAATGTGACTGCATTGGCGTCTGAGATCACCAGGCTGGTGTCCGTGGCTGCCAGGATGCCCTTCTCAGGCAGGGCGACCACGTCTGTCTGATAACTCATTCCGTCGCCTTCCACCTTGGCAATCAGGTCGAAAATCCTGGTTGGGAGGTAACTCCAGGTGCCGTTCATTGTAAGGCGGTTGCCGTTGGCGGCCTTTTTCCTGCAGAAAGGACTGTCCAGCCTTGCCTCCACATTTATTTTGCCCGGCTTGTCCGCAGAAACCCTCATTACCATTACATGGTCAGGATAGGACATGAACACCTCGCGGGTCATGTTGACGTCCCCTTCCTTATAGGTAACGGTCACGATACCGGTTTCCATATCCAGTTCACGGTAGTAATCCGTCACGGGACCTGCCGGCTTGAAATCCAGAAGGAAGTCACCTACCGGCGCATAGGTCTGCTGGTTGGCGGGCTTTCCGTAAAAATGCTCGTTTACAAGTTGCTCGGCCTCTTTGTACTTCTTGGCGTACATCAATTCCTTGATCTGGTCATAGTAATTGTGGGCCTCCGGGTCATTGTAGTCGTGGGGACGGCCGGACCAGAAGGTGGACTCGTTGAGCGCGACACGCTCATTCTCAGTCCTACCGAATACATTTCCGCCCATATAGCCGTTGCCTATGAACAGGCCGTCAAGCCAGACGTCGCCTGCAGGCTCGTTGTACCAGAGAACCATCTCCCTGCTTGACTTGGGAGTGGATTCCGAGCATGAAACCAACGCGGTCAATGCCGCGCAGAAGATGAACAGTATCCTTTTCATTGGTATCAGATTTTAGTGTAATTTTCCTGCTTACAATTTAGGCAATGATTATCCATAAAACAAGGAATAAAAAGGCAATTACTTGTACTTTTCTGTGCGGGCGTCAAAAATGACTCCTGACCAGTTGAGCCCAAAGCCAAAGTCATAGGTGTTGCCTTCCGTGTCCTTATGGCAGCGCATGTCGCGCGGGACGTCCTCGAACTGCTCCTCTACGGTACGCATGTCAGCGGGCATCTGCATGGGCAGGAGGCCTGAAGGCTCGTTCGCGCCGCTGACAGTCTCCATTATTGCCTGGTTCTGGATTCCAAAGGAAAGGAGGATGGCGTCGCAGTAACTCTCTATCTCGCTCATTACCATAGGCCTGGAAATGCTGATTACCGCAACCACCGGCTTGCTCCCCATGGCCTTCTTTGTGTCGCGAACCAGTTCCATCTGGGATTTGTTGGAAGTGGTGACGGTCTTGCCTTTGTAACTGCGGTTGGTGAAGTCCTCCAGGGGATCGCCTCCGGCAATGCTTGTCTCGCGGGCGTAGTCCGCAGTATAGTCATTGTACTGGAGGCTGATGGGGACGTAGCCGTTGCCTCCGGCGTTGCGGTCTTCAACGCTGTATCCGCTGCCTGACGCCGGGGCCTGGATGAACGCAATGGCAAAGTCAGCGTCCTTTGGATCGGACACCTTGTCATAATACTTCAGGACCATGGATTCCGCCACGGGATCAGTGAACCTGGCGGTTCCGCGGCCGGTGGAAGGCACCTGCGGGATATAAACCTTTGCGCGGCCCTTCTGCGGAAGGGCTCCCGCATGGTTCTTCAGCATCACAATAGACTTTAGCTGGGCGTTATAGCCGGCCTCCATGAATTCCGGCTTGCCAACGGTCTCGGCAGTAGCGGCAGGGTCAAGATATGCGTTCTCGAACAGGCCTGTACGGAATATGTTCATCAGAAGGCGCACGGCAGACTGCTCGAAGCGCTTGCGCGCGGCCTTCTCGCCGTACTTCTCCACCCACATGTTGTATGCTTCGATCACCGGTCCCTTCTCGTTATTGCCGCCAAACTGGTCCACACCGGCCTCTATGACCTTGAAGTGGCGCTCCGCTTCAGTCAGGGTCTCGTTGCCCCAGCATTTGCCCTCGAATCCCTCTACGTGGAAGTAATCCTTGGTTATGTTCCAGTCCGTGCATACAACCCCGTCAAAGTCAAAGGTGTTGCGCAGCAGGTCAGTAATGATGTATTTGCTGTAGCTGTTTCCGTTCTGCTCACCCGAAGGGTCCTGGTTGTATGAAATAGTATAATACGGCATCACGGCTGAAGCCATAGCGGTCTTTCCCTTGAGTTTCAGCGCACCCTCCACAAAGGGCTTCATCTGGGTCTTGAGGTTGTCTCCCGGATAAACGGCGTACTTTCCGTAGCTGTAGTGGGCGTCACGTCCGCCTTCCTCCGGGCCTCCGGACGGCCAGTGCTTGATCATGGCGTTCACGGACTCATAACCCCAACCACCGCTTATCTCCGCGCTTCCCGTGGAAGTCTGGAATCCATCCACATATGCTCGTGCCATGTCGGTATCAAGGTTAGGATCCTCCCCGAACGTGCCGTTGAAGCGGCTCCAGCGGGGTTCCGTGGCCAGGTCTATTTGCGGCGACAGCGCCGTTGCTATTCCCAGCGCGCGGTACTCCACAGACGCTATCCGCCCGAAGTCCTCCACCAGGGAAGGATCGAAGGTGGCGGCCATTCCCAGCGACGACGGCCACATTGAAATCCTCCCGCCGTTGCCGGCGTCGTATTCCGCCGTAGCCTGCGCCCCGTGGCGCGGGTCGGAAGAATTGTTCGCCGGGATTCCATGGCCCAAACCTTCCACGAAAGCCTGGACGTTGTTGTTCCAGCGGGCTGCATCCTCCGGGGAGGAAACGCTGGTCATGAGCACCGCGCGCAGGTTGTCTTCCTCCAGGAACTTCTTCTGCGCGGCGGTGATGTCCGGCCCGTTGATGGCCTGATGGCCGCTGTACAGCATCAGTCCGGCAATCTCGTCAATTGAAAGCTGCGACGCCAGGTCCTCCGCACGCGCCTTTGCAGGCTTGCGCCAGTCCTCGTATGCGTCGATTTCGCCATTGCGGTTAAGGTCCTTGAAGGCATACCTGCCCTTAGTCAGCAGGGTCACGCCGGAAGACGGGCTGTAGCCCAATGTGCTGCCTTTCTTCTGAACGACAAGGTTATATCCGTCTTTTTCCACCTCCTGCCATTTGGCCCCGCAGGAAGTAAATACGACAGCCGCCGCTGCAAGCGCCACGGCCTTCAGTAAACATACGCCAGACTGTTTCATAGGGATATCATTATGTGGTTGTCTCTCAAATATAATCATTTATTTACAATATGCAGACTTGTTTTCCCATTGTTTATATATATCTTTGCAAAAAGTATATATATGCAAGGAACGGCAACAAGAAAACTTATTGACATAAAAATGTCCGTATTTGAGACCCTGAGCCGTAAGGCGCGCCTGAAAGGGGTCTCCTTGAAAAGATATATCGAGGATCTTCTCGAGGAAGATTCCCGCAAGGGAGATATTCCTGTTCCGGAAGGGGTGACAGATGAGAAGGTCATCTCGCTGATAGGGATAGCAAAGCCTTCTGTCCCGCTGGACGGTATAGAAGATGAAAGGCTTCAATACATACTTTCAAAATGAAACCTAAAGTCTTCTTTGATACCAACATAATGCTTGACCTCCTCCAGGAGAGGCCGGGCTATCAATATGCTGCCAGAATTCTTCAGAGACAGGAGGATGGAGAAATAACCGTATGCATTTCCATCCTGTCAATGGCAAATATCGCCTATGTGCTCCGCAGGACCATACCGCAGAATCTGCTTGTTCCTACCCTGAAACAGATATCGTCCATCGTGGAAGTAATCCCAATGGACGATACCCAGTTACAGAAAGCCTTATTGATGGATGGCCCTGACTTTGAAGATATAATGCAGGCAGCGTGTGCAGCATCAAATGGCTGTCAGGTAATCCTGACCCACAACCCCCGTGATTTCAAGATCCGCAAAGGGCTGTGTGACACGCTTTCCCTGCCGATGATCATGACTCCTGAAGAATACAAATGAAAGAGGCGGCTGAATGATCAGCCGCCTCCGTTTTATTATGTATTTAATGGTAATTATTTCAGTCCTCTAGACACTGTAAATTCACAGATTAAGACTTCGTCCCTGAATTGCATTGTAGCATCAGGGTTTGTTCTCTTATCCATAAGATAGTTCAAAAACAGACCAACCTTAACAGGAATTTCAATACTAATCTTTAAAACATCTTCAACTATCTGTCTATCTTCCATGGGAATTAGTACACAGATAAATCGGCCGAGAGAGATATAACCTTCCGGGACATTAATAAATGGAAGTCTGCGATCAGAATCATAATTATACACTTCAGCAATAGAAGCTATATTTTCTCCAGCGGGTATACCGGCGAAGTCATCACTTGCAGTAATGACCATTCCTCCACAGTAATAAATAGATGAGAGACATAAGCTATGAGTTACCCAGTCAGGACTATTCTTTATACTTTCATAAGCCGTTTCATATTCATTCTTAACTAACTTGGAAGAGTCTCCAAATGATTTGAAAATATTATCAGAGGGACAGTATCTATAATCTGAGGCTATAAAACCTGAAAACGATTCCATTTTTATGTCAAGATCCATCTCCAGGCTAAATGCCAAAGATTTTGGCCTATGAGCTGTATAAATCCAGAAAGGAACTTTTTCATCGGTTGTTGGGGCCCCGATTATGGTAGGTGCGTCATAATAGGCTGGTTGTAATTTGCAACTCTTTAAGCACTCGCCAGGTATAAAGGAAATCTCATGGGCTTCTGGGGTCGCTGCTCCACCAAATCCCAGACAAGAGCTTATAACAAATAATACTCCTAGTAATAAAACTATTTTTTTCTTAATCACTATTTTCCTTCACCGTAATTAACTATGTATACCAACGGAGTATCATCCAATTCGCCATAAGACGTGATGGTATAGTCAGGCTCACCATTACTTTTGGCTTGTGGCCTGATAGTGTTGGCATAATTCCGAATCTGATTAATAGATACGAAATTGTCTGAGGCAACCTCATAACAAGGGAGAGGATCATCAATAATAGAAGATACCTCCTCTTTAGAGCATCCGATACAAATAAGGACGCATAAGCAAAACAGCAAACTGAATCTAGATCTCATAGCATTTTGTTTTATTACAAGTAAAAATAGACTTATTACAATTAATAAACAACAAAAGTAATGAAATCCTGCATCAAGGTAACAAATAAACTATTTCATCTGCCACCAGTCCCAGGTGAAGCCGTCACCCTGGAAGACAAAGTACAGGTCGTGGACGCCTGAGGCTCCCTTCAGGGAGCAGGTGTTTGTCCTATAGCCGTCGCCGGGCTTGATGTTCATTGTTCCAATAACAGGGCCTTTCTCGGAATCGATCCTAATCTCAACTGTTGCGTTCTTGGTGGCGCTGACGTTCATCTGGAGGGTCTTGGCTCCTCTCTTGAAGTCAACTCCTGATACCTTGAGGTACTCGCCGGGGTCAATGTCGGTGACAACTATCACCTTGCCGCCCTTCTGGGTCTTGAGGCCGTAGCCCCAGGACATGGTTTCGGCCTCTACCTTGCGGAACGGGTTGAACGGCTGGATCTGTTCCAGGACATTGTCCTGCCAGTAAGGAACCTTCTGGATGCTGCCGTCCGGGTTGTAGTGCATCTCGGCGGCGGAGACGCTGCGCCTCTCGTGGTGGCGGAAAGTCTCCAGGTGCATGATCTCATAGTTGAGGCCAAATATGTAGGACTTGCCCTTGTAGTCTATGATGCCCGGGTGGTTGCCCCTCGTGCGCCAGGTACGGTCCATGATGTGTCCCATTGACTTCCACGGGCCGGTGGGGCTGTCGCTCATCGCGTAGCCTATGCCCTCAGGGCAGCAGGTGGATGCAAAAGCCAGGTAGTATTTGCCGTTGCGCTTGTAGAACCAGGGGCCTTCCTGGTAGTAGTCTATCTTGTAGTCCAGCCTGTGGATCTCGCTGCCAAGGGATATCATGTCCTCGTTGAGTTTTGCCCAGTATATGTTGGGGTTGCCCCAGTACATGTAGGCCTGGCCGTCGTCGTCAATCCAGACGGTGGGGTCTATGTCCTCCCAGTGCTCTTTCTGCCATACCAGAGGCTCTCCAAGAGGGTCAACGAACGGGCCTTCGGGGGAGTCGGCTACCAGGACGCCTATTCCGTGGCCGTGGATGGGGCAGTACATATAGAACTGGCCGTTTCTCTCGATTACCTGCAGGGCCCAGGCGCCGTTGTCGCCGTCGTACCACTTGAAGTCCTTGAGGGAGGCCACGGCGCCGTGGTCCTGCCAGTTGACCATGTCCTCCGATGTGTACAGGAGCCAGTCCTTCATGGCGAAGCCGTTGGCGTAGTCCTCGTCGTGGGTGGTGTACAGGTAAACCTTGCCGTTGTATACCATTGGAGCGGGGTCTGCGGTGTACTTGGTCTGGATAAGAGGCATGTTAACGTGGGAGTTGAACTTCCACCAGTCAAGGTCGAAGAGTTCCTCGTCTCCGCCGCTGAACAGGAGGTAAACGTCATGGACACCCGTGATTCCGGTACCGCGTACCGGGGCGGTGATCATCATGTTGTCATTGTTCACGGGAACGGTTGCGATGGGGCGGCCGTCTTCCATCTGGTCAATGTAGAACTGGATGCTTCCGGGGTTCTTGAAATTGAGCATCTCTATTACGGCCATTGTAGGTTCCTGGTCGCCGAAGTCCACCTCGCGCACCCTGATCCAGTCTCCGTTGTGGATGGAGGTGACGTAGTGGCGTGTTCCGGGGAGGCGGTCAACCTTGACTCCGTAGCTTTCGGCCATGGTCTCGGCCTCCACGGTGACGTACGGGTTGACGGTTCCAAGCGGGTCAGGTCCTTCCTTGGTGGCGGGGATGAAGGGGATGGAGCCGTCGTCATTGAACTTGAACTCCTCCACGGCCGCGCTGCGGTGGTAGCTGCCTCCGTTGGGGAGGGACGCGGTGTGGTAGAACATGTAGTCATGTCCCTTGTAGTTTATGTATCCTCCGTGGATGGTGATGCTCTTGGGGATGCGGTCCATTATCTGTCCGCGGTATGTCCAGGGGCCGTTGATGGTGGGGGCGGTGGAGTATGACATGTACTCCGGGATGCCTCCGGCGGGGTAAATGGCGTAATAGATGCCGTTGCGCTTGCATACCCAGGGGCCTTCCTCGTACTGGGTCATGTCAACGACCCTGCCAAGGGACCATTTTGTCCTTGGTACGAACGGTCCGAAGGCTTCCGGATCAGGATATCCGGGAACTTCCTTGTAGCCGTCCTTGAAGGAGATCATGTCGTCGTTCAACTGGCCGTAGTAGAAGCCCTGGAGACCCCAGAAGAGCCAGGCGGAGCCGTCGTCGTCAATGAATACGGTGGGATCTATGAAGCCGTTACCGTGGGCGAGGGGGCCGCCTATGGCGTCCTCCCAGGGGCCCTGCGGGTTGTCCGCCACGGCAACCGCGAGGCACTCGCCGTAGCCTGCGGCCATGCAGCAGCAGTACCAGTACCATTTGCCGTTGCGCTCCACGGCCTGGGAAGCCCAGGCGCGGTTGCCTTGCATGGCCCATTTAAAGGTGGCGGTGGACATCTGGGTTCCCAGGTAGGTCCAGTTGACCATGTCTTCAGTGCTGAAGAGGAGCCAGTCCTTCATCTTGTAGTTGGTGGCGTCGTCCTCGTCGTGGTCCACGAACATGTAAAGCTTGCCGTCGTGTACGTACGGAGCCGGATCGGGGGTGTACATTACGGAAGTGATAGGGTTCTGTGCGAAGGCTGCGACGCTGGCGACAGCCATTCCAATCAATGAGAGTATCTTTTTCATATATGCAGTTGTGTTGTTAATTCTGGTCTGGTTTCACATAGCGGTTGCCCGTGAGGGTCTTGACCGCGTCAATGAATACGGGGGAGTACTTTGGCTGGTCTCCCATGCCGCGGGCTATCGTCTGGTCATTGTACTTGACTATGAGCTGCTTGTAGAGTTTCTCCCAGCGCTTCATCATCATGTCAGTGTAGGTCTCAGTCTTGGTGGTAAGGTAGGTTACCAGGTCGCCCGCCTGCATTGTGGCGGCGCGCTCCTCGACCTCTTTCTGGTCATCGGCATAGAAGTCCTCCAGTTCTTTCTGTGCCTCCTTGAGGTCGCCTATCATAGCGCTGTAGCGCGGATAGACCATGTTGGCTACAAAGTTGTTCATCCAGAAGGCGCTGTCAAAGCTGAACTCCTGCATGTTGTTGTTCTCGCGGCGGAAAGGCTCCGGAACGCGGTTGATGCCGCAGTAAACGGGGACGTACGCTATCATGGAGGCGTCGTCCATGTTGAAGTAGGTGACTCCTCCAAGCACGTCGGGGAGCCAGTCGCGCATCTGGCATACCATGGTCATTCCGCTCTGCTGGCAGCCGATGGGCCTCTCACGGAACATCTTGGTGCCGTCGCTGGACTCGAAGTTCACGGGTTGGCTGCGGTATGGCGATGCCCAGGGACCGGCGCTGACGTCAGCAGTCATATCCAGCGCGGTGCCCTCGTAATGGTCGCGCATGTCGTTCATTATATCCCTGACTGAAACCTTGGTGTCAGGCTTGATCCACAGGGGGAGTTCGTCGTAGACACTGGTGTCACCGTAGAGGTAGGGGAGGTACTTGTCCATCTCATCGGTGTCGAAGTGATGGCGGTAGAAGCTCCATACGCGGGCCTCGCAGTAGCGGATTGCGCTGAAGTCCAGCGGGCCGTAGGCCTCGCGCCAGCTGAAATCCGCGTCAGGGCCGCTGTAGTAGCCCTTCTCCTTTGCAAAGGAGATGCACTCCGCGCTGTACATGCAGTCTTCCGCAACGTAGAAGCCCAGTTTCTTGTCTATCTTCTTTGCCTGGGGGAACTTGCGGATGCGGCTGGAGTTGGCCCATGCGGTGATGCAGTCGTCCGGGAGCCTGACGGCAACCCATACGGCGCCCTTGTTGCCCGGGCCCTTGCCTATGATCTCCATGATCCAGGCCTCGTCCTTGTCGCAGATGGTGAGGTTCTCACCGGTGGAGTTGTAGCCGTACTCCTGCACCAGGTGGTCGATTACGGCTATCGCTTCACGCGCCGTGGCCGCCCTCTGCAGGGCAAGGCTCATCAGCGTGAAATAATCCAGCCATCCTTCGCGGTTGAGCAGTTCCTCGCGGCCGTCCCAGGTTGTCTCCACTATGGATACCTGGCGGTCGTTCATCAGGCCGGCCACGCCGTAGGTGTATTCCACCTGCGGGATGAGGTGGGCTTCTCCGGGGCCGCCGGGGCCCATGCTGCGCAGGGCGATCATCTCGCCCGGAGCGTGCCTCCCGGCAGGTGAATAGGACAGAGGGGATGCGAACCCGAATCCGTCGCAGTTGTAGGTACAGATGACGCTTCCGTCAACGGAAGCCTTCTTGCCCACGATAAGGTTGGTGCAGGCGAACGAAGCCACGCAGAGCAGGCTCAGCGCCGCAGAAAGGATAGTTCTTTTCATATGTAAGGGTCTTTAATTGGCTATTTCAGTCCGAGCAGGTCCAGGGCCTCGGGGGTGAGGTAAGGTTTCACTGCATCGTAAGGTATTGTGAATGAAGGCATTCCCATTGCGTATGCCGCAATCTCGTACTGCTGGTAAACAAAGCAGAGGCCCTCTTCAGTGGGATGCGGGGTCCATACCGGGAAGGGGATGGACTCATCTTCCAGGAACAGGTAGTCGCGGACGTTTCCGGCGTTTACGGTGTCGTCATTATCGTTGAAATACTGTACAAGGCCGGCTGTGAGCAGGCTCTGCATATCTTCCAGGGCATCTTTCCTGAGGAATTTCTCTATGCGGTTTCCGCTCTTCTTGTCAAAGGTGGGGGAACCCTGTCCTATGACGCCGCCGTGGGCTCCTCCAAGAAAAATGTAATCGGTAGAATTGAAGACTACATAGCGGGCAGTCTCGTATTGTTTTTCAAGATTGAAGTCGTATTCATAGCGGGGGAAATCCTCCAGCGCTTCCTTTTTCTGCTCTTCGGTCATGTCTTCGTCTTCCATGATATATCCGGCCCGCTCCTCATAGAATTCGGAGGCGCTTGAATCCAGCGCATCCATGGCCTTGATGCGGTAGTATTCCACAATGGCATCAGTATCGTCAAGGTCACCGTCATAGGCGGGGAAGAGGCGTTCTCCTTCGTATGAGCCTATGAAAGCGAGCTGACCGTCCATAATGTCTATGAGGCTCCTTCTGATTGCTCCGGCTGCACCCTTGTTAGAAGCAGGCAGTTCTACATTTATAGATAAGTCGGCGTATTCTGAAGAGTCGTCAGAGGTGAAGGTCACCGTCTTGATGGCCTTATTAGAACTGTTGCAGCCGGGGAGTGCCAGCAGGCACGCGACGGCTGCAACAATCGCATATTTAGAGAATAACCTCATATCAGTTTACTATTTGAACAGGAGCTGTGCGAAGTTGTACAGTGCGCGCCTCCAGCTGAGCCACTCGTGAGCGGTTCCGGGGGAGATGTAGTAGTGGGCGTTGGCGCCTGAAGCCTTCAGCTCCTGGGTCTCCTGGATAGGGTCTGTTCCGTCTCCGAATCCTGCAACCCTGTTCTCCAGCTCGCGGCTTCCGAAACTTACAAACACGAGCTTGTTGGTCTCCCTGAAAGTAGGGGTGCTGTCCGCGTCGGCCACGGTAATGGTGCCGCCGCTGAAGATTCCTATGTTGGAGAATACGTCAGGATGTGCAAGGCATACTGACTTGGTCTGCATACCTCCCATGGAGAGGCCTGCCATTGCGCGGTGCGCGCTGTCCGGGATTGTCCTGAACTTGGAGTCGATCATGGGGATGGTCTCGTTGACAAGGACGTTGCCGAATGCGCCGGCAAAGTCAAAGCCGCCCATCATGCCGCCAGCGGGGCGTCCGCCCTGGGGGGCGCCTGCGGGACGCTGTCCCTGCGGCGCGCCGGCCGGGCGCTGTCCCTGTGCGGGCATTCCTGCCGGGGCTGCCGGACGCGGCATAGTCACTGAACCGTTCTCCATGACGATGATGAAAGGAACCGCCTTTCCTGCGGCGATGAGGTTGTCCATGATCTGGGCTGTCTTGCCCTGCTGCGGCCAACCGTACTCGTTCTCGCCGCCTCCGTGCTGGAGATAGAGGACAGGATACCTCTTGGTGGGGTTCTGGTCATACTCTGCCGGGGTATATACAAATGTATGGCGCATTGACTGGCTGATCTCAGACCAGTAATAGATCTCGCGGATCTGTCCCTGCGGGACGTTCTTCACAGCGTAGAAGTCCTCGTCCGCCGCGGGAACGTCAACGCCGCTGCCCCAACGGCTTGCGCCGTAGTAGTAGAGGCTTGACGGGTCAGGAACGCTTGCTCCGTCTATGTTGAGCTGATAGTAGTGGAAGCCTTCGTCCTGGGGAGCGGACTCTCCAATCCAGGAGCCGTCATCCTGCTTGCGGAGGTCATATTTTACGCCGCCGATGTCAAGCTGTACGTATTTTGCGTCAGGAGCGGTCACTTTAACGCGGACGCAACGCTCGGAATTAACCTGGGGATACTGCTTGCCCTGCTGTACGTTGGAAGCGGGGACGAAGTCCTCTTTTACCTGTGCATTTGCGCTTGCTGCCAGAAGGCAGGAAGCCATGCAGATCAATGTGATAAGTCTTTTCATGTTATTTAGATTTAATGTAAACGTCATGCTGGTTGAACGGGATCTCAATGCCTTTCTCGCTGAAGGCGTTGTATATTGCTTCCTTGGCCTGGGAAGGGAAGGTGTAGTGGGTCTCCACGGTGGTATAAACCACAACCATCAGGACTACGGAATTGTTGCTGAATTCGTCTACCCTCACGTCTATTCCAAACTTGGGATCCGCCAGTTCCCGTCCAAATTTGTCTTTCTTTGTCATCAGGGGCTCCATGGCCTCTATGATTACCTGGCGGGCATGTTCCAGGTCAGTGCCGTAGCGTACGCCCACGGGTATCTTGAGCAATTCGTAATTCCTTCCGCTGTTCAGGTTCTTGAAGTTCTTGGTGAACAGGTCAGTGTTGGTGAACGCTATCACGGAGCCGTCTTCCTCCTCTATCTGGGTGGTCAGGTAACTTACGCGCTGGACGATTCCGCGGATTCCGTCGCAGGAAATCTTGTCACCCACGCGGATGCGCCCGGCCATGAGCTGGATACCGTAGAACAGGTTGTTTATGGTATCCTTCATGGCGAATCCAAGACCTGCGGCAAGACCGGTGGAAATGAGCGTCAGCGCTGAAGTAGGAACGTGCAGGATGGCGAAAACTATTATGAAGAAGAGCAGCCAGCCAATCACGGAGAGGATTGTGTTGGGGAGGCTCAGGTTCACGTCGTTGTCCTTGAGCGGAAGGCCCCTCTCGTCCTTCTCTATGATATTCCTCAGTTTGTTGATCCTGAAGATGCCCTTGGACAGATAGATCAGGTATCTGAAAAGGAAGAACACTGCCATGATGACGAATATGTTCTGAAGGGTCAGGTGCTGAACGGCATCGCCCTGGAAAAGCGGCTGGCGGAAAAGGTTCTCGCTGGCCGTGGACAGTTTATAGACCTTGGTGGTCATATGGATGCTGGCAGGGAAGGACCAGATGATTATCAGCGGTACAACCACCATCTTTATGAGGTCGTAAAGCCAGGTAACCTCTATGTATGCGTTCTTGTCCGTAAGCGGAAGCCTTGGATTGTCCTGATGGTACTGTATCTTCTTCTTTGCCACGCGGTCGTCGTAGTACTTCTTCATCAGGTAGTATATTGTGGTGATGGTGTGCAGGAGCGCCAGCTGGAAAGTCCAGAAGGTCAGTATCAGCACACCAACCATGGAATATCCCGCAAAGGAGCATATCAGGGAAATAAACATCACTCCCACTGATACCCAGGTATATCTCCTGTCGGTAACCGTAACCTTGTTCCGGTAGCGGATGTTCACGGCTGTCTGCCACATCATGGAGAGTACAAGGGCCGGAGGGAATATGAGCGGCACCACGCTGGCAGGGAGGTATATTGACCTCATCAGAATGCTCAGGAAGGCCAGAAGCAGGGTGGGGAGGTAGATGTTCCTGGACGCCTTTGCCTGCGAGCGGTCTATCCTTATCAGGAGGGACACGAAGATGGCCAGGGTCAGCCAGGAGAACTGGGTGAGCAGGTCGTAGGACATCATCCAGTACTGGTTGTTCACCTTGGGCTTCATCAGGAACATGAACAGCACGTACAGCACAATGGCCAGTATAGCTGACAGGATGGGCCTGAAGGCCCTGATCCGTTCGCTCTTTATGAACTTGAAGGCTAACCAGCTCAGGAAAGCGGCCAGGACAAAAGCCAGTACAAGGGCCAGGAGCATTACTATGGAATAAGCCAGTATGAAGGATCCGTCCCATGTGCGGGTTCCCGGCTTGACGGGCCTCCCGTTTTCCTGCACCTCCCTTGGGGAGAGCGAGGCATAGCGGTTGTGCATGTCCGCCTTGACGCTGCTGATGAAGGACTTCCAGTTCTTGATGATATAGACTATGCTTGCATTCTCCGCGATGAACATGGACTTCTGGGAGTCCTCATAGTTTGCCTGGATATAATCGTAGGCCTGCTGGAGACGTTTGTCCGTGCTAGCGTATGTGATGCTGTCCTGAAGGGCCAGCGAAAGCGATTCCTGATACATTCCGGTCAGGGCGTCGGTATAGGACAGGCAGCTGTCAATCAGGGCTATCTTCACAGAGTCCAGTTCCGGCGGCGTTTCCGGGAGCGGGATGACCATCAGGGAAGAGTCCGACAGGGCCAGCGTATCCAGCGGCTGGACAGGGTACATTCCCCTCAGGGTCTCCCCAAGGAGGGTGTACCGCCTCAGGCCGGCCCTGGAATCGTTCATGTAAAGTTCCGAGACGCTGACTTTCTGGTGGAATTCCTGATACAGCTTGGAGATGTCCTCCAGGGCGAACGCCATGTCAAAGGAGAACTCCGGATTCTGTGAATACAGTTTCAGGGTCAGTTCGTCCGCGGCCTGGACCATCTCCGCAAGTTCCTCGCGCCGCTGGTTGGTGCCTGTGAGGAGGGAATCGGACTCCATGGCATCGGAATAGGAGGCCTTCAACTCCTTCAGGAGGGTGGCCAGGGTTTCCTTCTGGTCATTGTCAGGTGTCTGTGCGCCGCCCCTTGGGGCGCTCAGCAGGAGCGCCGCGGCTGCAAGGGCAAGGCTTATGGTGTATCGTAGACGCATCGTCATGAATGTTTAGAAATCAAATCCTATGGAGCCGTAAATGTTCACTCCGTAAATATTGTTCCACTGGACGGCGAACTTCAGCGGGCCCACAAGTGTCTGGCGGGCGTATTCGGTTCCTACGGCCAATCTGGGGTAGGAATTGACTGCATCTCTTGGCGAGTATCCTTCCGCGAACAATCCTCCCCTGAGCGTGATGTAGTTGTTGCGCAGGAAGTTGTATCTCAGGTCCAGTTGGATGGAAAGGACGAGGGGAGTGGCCCTCTTGTATGCGGAGGAGAAACCGAAGAACGGCAGCTGGCGCTCTGAAAAACGGTTGGGAAGGAAACCGCTGTAGGTAATGACGTGATAGGGAGACATTACCTTGTGAGGTTCGTACCATTCAGTATCTTCCGGATCCATCAGGCGCTTATAGAAGCCTTTGTAGGCATACCATCCCATCCATACCGTAGGGATTATGGCGAAATGCTTGCCTAAAGAGAATGCGGCGCCAAAGGAAGCGGAAGTTGACCAGTAGTTGGGAACGGCGCCGTTTTCCGTCTCTACGGCTCCATTGTCCAGGTCATCCTGGGTAGGGGAATCCAAAGCCTGGCTGTATCCCTTGAAAACATATCGTCCGTCCAGGGAGGCGCGGATTCCCCTGGTGGGGAAGTAACCGTCGTCAAAGGTCTCGTACTTGAAGGTAGTGAAAGCGGACAGCCAGTAACTCTTCCAGTCCCAGCCTAACTGCTGGTCTCCATAGGTGAGATAACGCAAGTATGGGTTCATTTCGCCTGTCAATCCCATTCTCATGGAACCGAACAGCATCCTTGAGTCTTCCAGGTAGAGGTCAAGGGTGGATATCACTCTCCTTTCCTCAGTATCGGACATATATCCGGACGATGTGTTGACCAGGCGTCCGCGCAGGTCCGCCCCTATGGTTGGAAGGCCTATCCTTGACCTCAGCGCCCAATCCAGTGAGAACGACGGATTGGTGCCTATCTTGAGGTCCGCCGTAAGGCGTGAGCCTGAGAGCCTTCGGGTGCCCAGGCCATAGTGCAGGGCCAGGGCCACGGTCTCGTCAGTGTCCGCGCGGACTCCGATTCCCAGGTCGTTGACCGGACCTTTCTGGCAGTCGAAGACCAGGGTGTATGGCTCCTGCTGGCCTTCCAGACGGTATGTGACGGCCTCAAAGGCGTTTGTGCCGTATATTCTGTTCAGCATCCTTTCAATGATGGCCCTGTTGTACATCCCGTCAACCGGATAGTCGCTCTTGTGGAGCACTTTGTTTTTCTCGTCTTCCGTGATGCCGGTGAACTGGACTTCGCTGATGAAGACGCTGGTCTGGGCCAGGTTAAGGGCCGGGGCGTTGTGGTGGACCGGAGGTTCCGGCTTGCCCGCCACCTTCTTGGCTATGGCTTCGAATTCCTCCTTGTGGGACAGGGCGTTCTGGTAGCCCTGGTCTATTATGTCGTCAACGCTCTTGTCATCGAAGGAGAGCATGTTGTATCCTGTCAGTTCGTGGTGGACGTCCATGTCCAGCATCTCCATTGCGGGCCCCACGGTGCCGGAGGCCAGCAGGGTTATGGTCTGGAACAGGAAATCGATAGGGGAGTTCAGTTCATTGATCTCCCTGTGGATGGACATGTCGGACCCTATCACTATGTCAGCGCCCATTTCCTTTGCGATGTCAACGGGGAAGTTGTTGCGCATACCTCCGTCAAGCAGGATCTCTCCGCCTCCGCGCACTGCCCGGAAATAGAACGGGATGGCCATGGTGGAACGCAGGGCTGTGGTGATGCTGCCGTCGGTCCAGTATTTAGGGGTCATGGTGTACAGGTCCGTGGCCACGTTGGCATAGGGGATGGGCAGGTCAGCGAAACTGATGCTGTCCTGGTATCCCACGCTCACGGAACTGAGCATGTTGCGGACGTTGAGGCCGTATAGATAGCCGTCAGGCAGTCCCACGCCCATCTTCTTGAGGGATTCCTCAAGCATGTCCGTAGTGTTGCGTCCGGCTTCGTCGGCCATTATTTCAACGAGTTTCTCCTGCTCCAGGCGCCTTGTCAGGTCTTCGTTGTCGTAATGGTGGGGGATACGTATTATGAACTTGTCGCGGTATTTCTTGATCTTGTATCCCACGAAGTTGTTGGGAATGTTGTCAGACATCATCACCGGCCAGTCTATGGCGCGTACCAGGGAGTCAAGCTGGTCGTGCTTGTAACCCATTGCGTAGAGGCCTCCTATAAGGCCTCCCATGCTGGTGCCGGCAACCACGTCGACAGGGATGCCAAGTTCCTCGATGTATTTGATGACGCCCAGGTGGGCAAGGCCGCGCGCGCCGCCTCCGGCGAGCACCAGGCCCACCGTGGGGCGGTACTGCCGTATGGAATCCATACGTTCCCTGACTCTGGCGAATGCCAGGGAATCCGCCTCCGGGTTGGCGCTCTGAAGGATCTGGGCGCTTGCCGCCACGTTCAGGCTAAGTGCCAGAATGATAGCTGCTGCAAGTTTTTTCATTTTGGACAAATTCTCAATAGAATTTGTAATTATACGAAAACCCCTGCAGAAAAGCAAAAAAGGAGGATGAAAACAGCTGTCCGGCTATCCCACGATGTATTTTCCCCACGGAAGCCTGGATATCAGGCGTGAAATCAGGAAACTTAGGCAATAGGTCAGGACAGCCGTCAGGATTATGGTCAGGGGAACAGGGAGAAGTGGATTGAGCAGGCTGAAGATAGCGGGCAACATGAGCATGTGCATCAGGTACATGCCGTAGCTTGCCTCCGAAATCTTGCGGACAATTCCATAGCATTTGCCGGGTTTCTGTATCAGCCTGAACATCAGGAAGATACCGGCGCTCATCAGCCCTGCCACAATGGTGAAGTTCTGCCAGTGCATCTCCAGTTTCTCAGGCGTGTCCACAATGAAACTGCGGTGATAGAACTGCCACATTCCAAACAGGTAGCAGATCAGGACCACAGGGATGCAGATTGCCAGGGTCTTCTTTCTGTCCCATTTCAAATAAGTGCGTATATAGTGCCCCAGGATTATATATCCGATGAAACCGGAGACATAGTAGAACAAGGGATACGGATTCCACCAGCATTCCCCGAACACAGGCCCCCATATATCCCTGAAAATGTAAAAGCACAGGGTGAAGGCCCATATTCCCAGGAAGAAGAGTTCCTCCTTCTTCCCAACCTTCTCCAGCCAAGGCGATATTATTGGCATCACCAGATACAGCCCCAGCATCATATACACGAACCACAGGTGCGACTCCCGCGGGATGAAGTTGATGCCGGCCTGCTTTACGTTGGCCCAGGCTTCCGCCCAGGAGAACTCTCCCCACACGGCCGGCAGGAACGCATACAGGAACAGGAATACCACGAACGGTATGCCCACGCGGACGAAGCGCTTCTTCAGGAACGCCCGCGTGCCCGTCTTCACCGGCACCAGCAGATATGCCGATGCCATCAGGAACAGCGGCACCGCCACCGGGCGCACGAAGCCCTGGATGAACATGATGCTCCAGCGAGCCAGTTCGGAGGGGAAGGAGAAACTGTAATCATCAGAGTACACGCACTCGCTCGCGTGCACCAGCATAACCATAAGGCATGCCGCCGCACGCAGCCAGTCCAGGAAAACTATCCGCTGTTTCTCCGCCATCTTTTATGGATAGAGGACCTCGAGACCGTCGTATGCAGCGCTCAGCGGGGCGGGAAGGGTGGCGTCTATCTCCGCCTGCGGAGGATATGACCTTCCAAGGTGGGTGATATAGACCTTCTGGCCTTCTACCGGCAGGTAATTGCGGGTCTGTGAAAGAACCTGTACGGTCTGGGCAACCAGGTCCACGCTGGAATGGGAGAAGATACGCTGGTCAGGAGCGTAGTTGGCGTCCATGGTGGCCTCCATGATGATTCCGGTGAGGAACTTGCGGTCCCTGGAGAACTGGCCGGCGCCAGCGAAGCCCAGTGCCCTGGCGGTAAGACCGCCGGTGTCCGTGGCGTACAGGAGCCTTGCGGAATCCTTCACGATAAGGTATATCAGGGTCTGCTCCTCGTTGTAGTTGGAGGCGTGGTTGGCCGGGAGGGCGGTTACCGTAAGTCCCTCTACAGTAACGGTCTGGCCTTCCTTCAGGGGTATGAACTCCGGAAGCGGCTTGCCTGTGCCTTCCGCGGCCTTACGGAAGTCTTCCTTGGCCCTGTCAATCCAGGTCTCGCCAAGATAGACGCGCTTGATGCCAACGTCCAGCGCCGCCTTGGGCACGTAATGGTCGTTATGGGAGTGGGTGTAGAAAATGGTCTCCGGATGGCAGTCCGCCGGAATCATGTCAACTGCGGTCTGAGTCAGGTCAAAGATCACCTTGCCGTCCACCAGTATGCTGGCATTCCTCCTGTACTCACCGTTGATGGGCTGGCCGCGCCAGTCCGCTCCGCCGGTACCCATGAAACGTACCTTGATTCCCGGGCCGGTGGGGACATATTCAGTGGGTCCCTGGCTCCTTCCGGGGAATCCTCCCTGAGGCGCTCCCTGCGGCCTGTTTGGCGGAATCTGTCCTCTGAGAAGGTTCAACGGGCTGAGCAGCGCGGCCGCAATGGGGCTCGCGGCAGCAATACGGAGGAAATTTCTTCTTTTCATATGCTATGCTTTTTTATCGTTCAGGAATGGGAATGCCTCTCCCTTTACCAGCCATGCGATGCCGAAGAGGAGCAGCAGTACAATTTCAATGATCATTGAGAAATATCCGGGCGCCTTGAACAGCCGCAGTATGGCCAGGACAGCCATAAGGGCCAGCATCCCATAGCCGCATACGCGGTAAATAATGTTGCGTATGCGCTTCTGGTCAGTGAAGACGCCCTTGGTGCGGGTAAACTGGAAGATGCTGTTAATTGCTATGGTGATGAAGAACAATGCCGAGCAGGCGACGTGTACGATATGGGATACTTCAACGGGAATCTGGAAGAAGCCTACAGGGGTTCCCTCCGGTATCCAGCTTACCTTGCAGGGAAACAGCACTATACCAAGGCCGAAAGTACCCGCAAGCGAGGTTATAAAGTTATCCAGGGTGTCATATCCTATGTAGGAGATCAGCACTATGCATGCCGGGACCAGAACTCCCACAAGGGCCGGGCTCAGGTAATATGTGGCCGAAAGGCTCCACCACCAGTCCTTGCTGGGATGCTCCGCTATTCCTGCCGAAAACAATGCCAGCCAGGGCAATATGATGCCCAGCAATCCGCAAAGGTTCCTGATGCGGAGATACATCTTTTTTTCCTTGTTGACTATTTCTTTCATCTTCCGAAAAACACGTACCTCAAATATACGAAAAAAACTCTGGAATAATTAATGGGAATCGTATTCACCGTATTCACAGCCAATGTTCTCCGCGCGTATGCGGTCCACCAGATTGCCTTTATTGTCAAAGAGTTGAATGGTTCCTACACCGTTCCCTCCGTTCCACAGGCGGTTGTGGCGTCTGGCGCCGTCGGGGGATTCGTAGTTTACCAAGAGCATGTCCCGCTTCTCGCAGGTTATGTCCGTGACCATACGGCCTGACGTGCTGCTCTGTTCCACGTGCCAGATGATTTGGGAATCTGTCTCCTTGCAGTCAAACTCAGTGTGGACCAATGTCCAGGCCTTGGAGAAGTTGAATTCGTAGGGTTCCCCTTCGTACCAGAAGGCCGAAAGGAGCTTCCGAGGCAGGGCCAGGGGACCGATCTTGGGCCGCCCGCCGCCTATGTCAAAGACGCTGTCCTTAAGTTTCATGCCCGATATCTCGCTGGTGAGGTTGTTGGACGAAAGCCACACCCAGGGCGAGGTGAAATCCTTCCCCCAGTTCTTGTCCGCGTAGCCGTAGCAGTCCTCCGGGCGGACGACGTATTTGCGGCCGTTCCAGAGCACCTCGCCTTCGAATTCAGTCTTCATGCCTTCGGCATGCCAGAACATTTCGAAGGCCTCGGCGTGGCGGAACACCTCGTCCGCGCCGAACCCTACGTTGAAGGCCGTGACCTTGTGGATGCGGAGGTTCCAGGACATTTCCCCGTCGGCGCACATCCATTCAGGATGTTCCGCCGCGCCCTCAACGCAGACGCTGCCGCGGGTGCAGTCTTCCGTTAGGAAGCAGTCATCGGCCTGGACGCTGAAAGGCACGCCCCAGTCCACCTGGATGCGCTTCCAGCCCCAGAAACGGTGAAGCTGGGCCGCATCCGGTCCCCACGCTCCCGCCTTGACCATCAAGTAAGACGGCTTCTGCGATTTTCCTGGAATCTGGCCGAAAACAGGTTCCTCGCCACCAAGGGCCGGATTGCAGAGGAAGAACTCAATGAAGAACGGTTTGGCGGCACCCGTCAGGGTGTCATACCCCGTAAACGAATGCCACCACCAGTCATATCCCTGACGCGCCTGCGCCCCGAACAGTTGGCACGCATCCCGCGCAATATCGTGTTTATTGAAGCATGCAGATTTCATAGTTTTTCAAATATACGGAATAATTGGCACATCAGAGGATTGATTGGGGTGCAAAAATGGACTGGTTTGCACCCGGGAGCCCATTTTGGGGACTATTGGGGTGCAAAGAGACATTTATTTGCACCCGGAGCAAGATTGAAATTTTTTGTAAATTTACGGAGTAAAACCGATAACCATTTAACCACGTTTCTGCATATATGACTCCCAGACAGAGGGATATTATTGATTTGATACGTTCGGAGGTCAAGCCCGCCCTGGGTTGCACCGAACCCATAGCCGTTGCCCTTGCGGTGGCCAAAGCCACTGAAATCATCAAGGAAAACTGCCCCGGAGAGTGCCCTGACGGTTGGCGCCTATGCGCTGATTTCAAGATTGACGTTGAGGTTAGCGCCAACATCCTCAAGAATGGGATGGGCGTCGGTATTCCGGGCACGGGTATGGTGGGAATCCCCATTGCGGCGGCGCTTGGAGCCGTCTGCGGGAAATCCGCGCTGGGGCTTGAGGTGCTCAAGAATCCTACCCCGGAGGATGTAGCCCGCGCAAAGCAGCTGGTAGAAGCCAAGGCTGTTTGCGTGAGCGTGGCGGACACTGAGCATCTGCTGTATGTGAAGGCCACGGTGACTCTGGAAGACGCCCACGCCAGTGCTGAAGTGAATCCTTACGCATATGCCGTTATAGAGGACAACCACGACTGTATAGTGGAAACAAGCTTTGCAGACAAGATTCTGATGAGCTCTGAATCGGCCGCAGCCACTGCAGATACGGGCAGGAAAGAATATGGTCTTTCAGTGAAGGAAATTTACCAGTTCGCCCTTGAAATGCCCTTCGAAGACATCGCGTTCATCCTGGAGGACCGCACCCTGAACCTGGCGCTGGCCAAAGAAGGCCTGGCCGGGGATTATGGCCTCAAGGTGGGGAAAGCCATACGTGAGAACCAGCAGGAAGTGTTCGGGGATGATTACCTGAGTTTTGCCATGGGTATGACAGCGGCCGCTTCTGACGCCAGAATGGCGGGCTGCACCCTGCCCGCAATGTCCAACAGCGGAAGCGGAAACCAGGGCATCACCGTGAGCATGCCCATCATTGCCTATGCCATCAAATATGGAATTGGTGACGAACAGTTGGCCAGGGCCCTCATCCTGAGCAACCTGGTGGCCATCCACATCAAGTCATTCCTAGGCAAGTTGTCCGCCCTTTGCGGCTGCGTGGTGGCTTCTACGGGTTCTGCCTGCGGTATTGTCTACCTTGAAGGAGGCGGCCTTGAGGAAGTGTCCGCGGCAATCCAGAACATGGCCGGAAACATTACCGGAATGGTGTGCGATGGCGCAAAGGTGGGCTGTGCCATGAAAGTGGCGTCCGGCGTGTCCTGTGCCGTGCAATCCGCGGTGCTGGCCCTCAGGGGTACCTGTATCCCGTCTACGGACGGAATAATAGAAGATGACGTTGAAAAGACCATCCGGAACGTAGGCAAGATAGGCTCTGCCGGAATGAAGGCCACGGACCGGATGATACTGGATATAATGCTCTGCAAATAATTTATTAACCCAATAATCAGTTCTACTATGAAAAAGATTTTGTTTATGGCAGCCGCAGCCGTTATGGCGTTGGCTGCAATGCCGGCCCAGGCACAGAATTCCAGGATTCTGGAACAGGGAGGCACAGGCCCGTACAAAGCCGTTATGATGGAAGAGCCTTCACTGGCCACACACACCATTTTCCGTCCGCAGGACCTCAGTAAATTCGGTCAGGGCAATCTGCTTCCTGTCCTTGTATGGGGAAACGGAGGTTGCGCCAACTCCCCAAGCGGTCACGTGAACTTCCTGAATGAAGTGGCATCACAGGGTTTCCTGATCGTGGCCATCGGCCCCAGCAACTACCAGCAGTTGGAAGGCCCGCGTCCGGGCCAGACAGGCGACGTTCCCAGGCCTCAGATGGGTGCCGGCCAGGGTGGACAGCGTCCCCAAGGCGCTCCCCAGGGTGGACAGCGTCCGCAAGGCGCGCCCCAGGGAGGACAGCGTCCTCAGGGTGCTCCCCAGGGCGGTGCCAGACCTCAGATGGGAGGTGGAATGCCTGGCGGAGCCGGCGGAGGAATGCCCCAGATGGGTGGAATGTCAATGGGAGACCCGGAAGGCCTGAAACAGGCCCTGGAGTGGGCTATCGCCCAGAATGCGGACAAGGACAGCCCTTACTACGGCAAGCTGGATGTTGACAACATTGCGGCGGCCGGAATGTCCTGCGGCGGCCTGCAGGCCCTCCATATGTCAGACGACGCCCGCATCAAGACCATCTTGGTAATGAACAGCGGCTATTTTGGCAACGCTGACAGCGCGGACAAGGCAAGTCTCAACACCATGAAGCAGAAATCAGTCATCTGGATCCTTGGCGGCGAGACCGACATAGCCTGGGAAAATGGAAATGACGACTTCAAGCGTATGTCCGGCACTATGCCGGCAGTCCTCTGCAGCCTTGAAGGCATAGGCCACGGCGGTACTTATATGCAGCCCCACGGCGGCGACTACGCAAAAGTTGCCACTGCCTGGCTGAACTGGTGGCTCAAAGGAGACAATGAAGCCGCAAAGATGTTCACGGGTTCTGAACCAGGCGTAGGCAAGATGCCTGGCTGGTCATACCAGCGCAAGAACCTCTAATACCGGTTCTTGCTTACATAAACAAAAAAAGACGGGCGGCGATTTGCCGTCCGTCTTTTGCTCCCCTTCTAGGACTTGAACCTAGGACCCCCTGATTAACAGTCAGGTGCTCTAACCAACTGAGCTAAAGAGGAATATTTGCTGCAACGCTGGGTTGCGGATTGCAAAGGTACGATAAAATATATTTTCTGCAAATTTTTCAGACTATTTTTTTCTTATCTTTGCTCAGCATTCCCAAAGGGAATAATTATCTGGTATGGACGTAGGTCAATTGGCGGAAATGATAAGGGAACTGGTTCCCTGCAGAGAGGAGATAGCGCTTCCGGGCTTGGGAGTGTTCGTGGTGGAGGAAGTACCCGCCGCGTTCTCCGACAGGGGATACACCGTGAATCCGCCTTACCTGCGCCTGGCATTCCGCCAGAAATCCAGCGAGGACAACTCCCTGGTAAAACTCTACGCCGGCAGGAATTCGATATCTGAAAAGGAGGCCGCCACAATACTAGGAGGCTTCTTCAAGCGCCTGGCGGCGGTCCTCAAGGACAAGAAGAGCGTAACCCTTCCGGGGATGGGACGCCTTAGGGCCACCAACGAGAACATCTTCTTCTTTGTCCAGAACGAAGACATAGACATATACCCGCAGGGCTTCGGTCTGGAAAGCATATCGCTCAAGACCCTGACGTCCCCGGCGGAGGACGAAGACCTCCTGCTTGGGCTGGAGGACGATGTCCCGGAGCCGGAAGCGGCGGAGGAGCCGGCGCCGGCGGCAGCCGCCGCGGAAGCGGAGGCCGCGCCGCACGGAGGCTCCCGCGCGCTATGGATCGCGCTGCTCTGCCTCCTGGGCGCCGTGCTGCTGTTCTTCGCGCTGCTGGCCATCCTGGGCCGCACTGCACCGCAACTGGTGGATCCTCTGCTGTATAACTCACGAGAACTGGAAACGCTCCGTCAACTGCTATGATAGATCTTCTGTATCCCGCCAAACCCGCCCCGATAATGCCTGCCCCACGGTCCTACATGGTGGACGAGAAGATTGGCAGGAACGAAGAGATGCTCCCGGTGGTGGAGCCTTCAGGGCTGGTCATAGGGCAGATGGCCCGCTCGTATGCTCACAGCGGTTCTTTCCTGCTGCATCCGGTGGTGCACCTTCATATCATTGACCGCTTTGGAAGGGTTTACCTCCAGAAGCGCGCCGCTTCCAAGAAACTCTATCCCGGCCGATGGGACACTGCGGTGGGCGGCCATATAGAATACGGAGAATCCATTTCCGAAGCGCTCATGCGCGAGGCACGCGAGGAACTGAACTTCTACGATTTCAACCCCGTTTTCCTGGATTCGTACGAATACCGCAGCGGCACGGAACTGGAACTGATCTGCGCTTTCGTTTGCGTGGGCAATTTCAAGATAGAGCCGCACAACATAGAAGTTGACCAGGGCCGTTTCTTCACCGAGAAGGAAATCAGGGAAAGTGACCAGGATATGTTCACCCCCAATTTCCTGAGTGAATACGAACGGTTCAAGGCCGCTTTCGAAGCTTTGCTTTAGATGACAATCCGATATCCGTCAAGACCTTTGCTCCGCGTGGGCATAATGTCAGGCAGGCAGATGGAATTCAGCCTGCCGGGGGACGGGGCCGCGCGCAGGCAGGTCTGCTGGGATGGCGGCAAGGTCAGTTATCTGGGGAAACTCTATGATTCCCTGGAGTTCGATGAAGGATCCTTCACCCTTTACGGCGTGACAATTGGCGTGGATTTCCACTGGCAGCGCCGCAGGGATCTCAGTTATTCAGGCAGCCTGGAGTTCATCGTGGAGGGGGACAGCCTCACCGCGGTGAACAAGGTGGATGTCGAGGAGTACCTGCTGAGCGTGATTTCTTCCGAGATGAAGTCCAGCGCGGGCGCGGAGTTCCTTAAGGCCCACGCCGTGATATCGCGCTCCTGGGTACTGAGCCAGATCCGCGCGCAGAAGCGGCCGCAGAAGGCCGCGGAAGGCATGGTGGACACCCCTGAGAGGTACATCCACTGGTTCGACCACGAAGACCACACCGCCTTTGACGTATGCGCCGATGACCACTGCCAGCGCTACCAGGGCATTACCATGGCGGTGGGGGAGAACGTGCGCCGGGCGCTCAAGGAAACGTGCGGCGAAGTCCTCGCCTATGAAGGCGAGATCTGCGACGCCCGTTTCTCCAAGTGCTGCGGCGGCACCACGGAACTCTTCAGCACCTGCTGGGAGGACAGGGACTACCCCTACCTGCAGAGCGTGAAGGACCCGTTCTGCGACACTTCGGACACGGAAATCCTGGCGCAGGTGCTGAATGACTACGACCTTGAGACACGGGACTTCTTCCGCTGGGAGCAGCGCTATTCCAGGCAGGAGCTGTCGGACCTGATAAAGGAGCGCTCGGGAATTGACTTCGGTACCATAGAGGATCTGGTTCCTTTGGAGAGGGGCGAATCGGGCAGGATAAAGAGGCTGCTGGTGACAGGCTCCAGGCGCAGCATGGAGATAGGCAAGGAGTTGATAATCAGGCGCTGGCTGTCCACAAGCCACCTCAAGAGTTCGGACTTTGAAGTCAGGTGGGAGGGCGATGAAGTGGTGCTGCAGGGCGGCGGCTGGGGGCACGGCGTTGGCCTGTGCCAGATTGGCGCCGCGGTCATGGCTGCACGCGGATACGGTTACAAGGAGATACTGGCCTGGTACTATCCGGGCTCCCAAATAGAGAAATGCTATGATTAAGAACAAGAATCCCTGGCTGTGGGTGCCTACGCTGTATTTTGCGGAGGGGCTCCCGTATTTCCTGGTGAACAACATATCGGTGATACTGTTCAAGAACATGGGAATGTCCAACGGAGACCTGGCGCTGTATACAAGCCTGCTGTATCTGCCGTGGGTTATAAAGCCATTGTGGAGCCCGTTCGTGGACGTGCTCAAGACCAAACGCTGGTGGATAGTGGCCATGCAGGTCCTGATGGCGGCGGCGTTCTGCCTGCTGGCATTCACGCTGCCAAGGCCGTCGGCTGAACAGATCGCGGGTGGAATCATCGGCGTGTCGCCGTTCATCATAACGCTGGTCATATTCTATATCACGGCGCTGGCTTCCGCAACCCATGACATTGCGGCCGACGGCTATTACATGATAGCCCTGGATAACCACACGCAGTCCGTATTCGTGGGAATAAGGAGCACGTTCTACCGCATTGCATCCGTGTTCGGGCAGGGAGTGCTGGTGGTGATAGCGGGATTGCTGGAAAAGAAGACGGGCAACGTCCCGGTTGCCTGGACCATAACCATAGCGTTCAGCGCGGTGCTCCTGGGCGGCCTGGCCCTTTGGCACGCCTTCGCCGCGCCAAAGGTTGAGGCCGCGCCGGAGGAAGGGCGCCCCGCCGCGGAAATCTTCCGCGGCCTGGGCCGCAGTTTCGCCACCTTCTTCCAGAAGAAACAGGTATGGTTCGCCATGGTGTTCATGCTGCTGTACCGCCTTCCGGAGGCGTTTTCCGTTAAGATGCTCAATCCGTTCCTGCTGGACAGCCCGGCCAAGGGAGGCCTGGGCCTTTCAACTGAAATGGTGGGAATAGTTTACGGAACGGTGGGCGTGATAGCCCTGACGCTGGGAGGAATCCTCGGCGGCCTGGCCGCCGGAAAATGGGGTCTCAAGAAGTCCATGTGGCCAATGGCGCTTAGCCTTGCACTGCCGTGCGCCGTTTACCTGTTCATGGCCATTACCCAGCCCACCCAGATATGGATAATAACCCTCTGCGTGGCCCTGGACCAGTTCGGCTATGGATTCGGATTCACGGCATATATGCTCTATATGATGTATTTCTCGGAAGGGGAGTTCAAGACCTCCCATTACGCCCTGTGCACGGCCTTCATGGCCCTGAGCATGATGCTTCCGGGATTGGTTGCAGGCCATCTGCAGGAGGCTTTGGGTTACACCGGATTCTTCTGGATGGTGATGATTTGCTGCCTGGCCACCGTGTTTGTCACATTTTTTGCAAAAGTAGATCCTCAGTATGGCAAGAAGAATTAAATACATCCTGGCCGCCCTTGCGGCCCTTGTAAGCCTGGCGGCCGCCGCCCAGGTAAAACCCGGAATCGAAGTTCTCCGCGACCGCGGCTTCCAAGGCCTCCAGGGCAAGCGTGTCGGCCTCCTGACCAACCCTTCCGGCGTTGACCGCAACCTCAAGTCCACCATAGACATCCTGGCGGAAAACGTCAACCTTGTTGCCATATTCGCCCCGGAGCACGGCGCCCGCGGCAACATATACGCCGGCGGCCACGTCTCCGACGAGATCGACGAGACCACAGGCCTCCCAATCTTCTCCGTATACGGCGACACCCGCAAGCCCACCAAGAAAATGCTCCAGGGCATTGACATAGTGGTCTACGACATACAGGACGTGGGCTCCCGTTCCTATACCTTCATCAGTTCCCTGGGCCTCATGATGCAGGCCTGCGCGGAACTGGACATAGAGGTCATGGTACTTGACCGTCCCAACCCCCTTGGAGGCCTAAAAGTGGAAGGCAGCTACCCTGAGGCTGGTTTCGTGTCATTCGTTAGCCAGTTCCGCATTCCTTATATCTACGGCCTTACCGTAGGTGAACTGGCTCAGATGATAAACGAGGAAGGCCTTAACCGCGGCCAGCTTGGAAAGGACGAACCGGTGCGCTGCAAGCTCACCGTAGTCCCCATGGAAGGCTGGCGCCGCAACATGCTCTTCGAGGAGACGGGCCTCCCCTGGGTACTCCCTTCACCTAATATCCCATATCCGCAGAGCGCGATAGGCTATCCTTCCGCCGGCCTTGTGGGAGAGTTCAGCAACTACCTGAACATTGGAATCGGTTATACGCTGCCATTTGGAGTGTTCGCCGCGGAGTGGCTGGACGCTGACAAACTGGTTGCCAAACTTGGCAGTTACAATATCCCGGGAGTGGCCTTCAGGCCCATCCACTTCACGCCCACATCCGGTTCCTCCAGGGGAAAGCTGATCCACGGAGTCCAGTATTTCTATACGGATTTCGAGGCTGCCACCATAACCCTCACCCAGTTCTACGTGATGCAGGCCGTACACGAACTGGCCCCGTCCCACAATCCTTTCGTGGGCGGAAGCTACGCCATGTTCGACAAGTGCGCGGGAAGCGACTATATCCGCAACACATTCAGCAAATCGTTCAAAGTGAGCGACATAGCAACTTTCTGGAATAAGGATGTTCAAGCCTTCAAGGAACTCTCGAAGGTCTATTATCTGTACTAATTCCCGCTGATGAAGGCGAAGGTCTTCCTGAGGGGCTCCTTGTCGCCGGAGGCGTACAGGGAAACCTTCCCGCTGCCTTCGCCGTCCGGACCGAACGGAATCTTCTCCTCCTTTATCACTTTCAGGAGCTGCTTTGCAATGGCGGGGGCTGAGTCTATGACCCTGACCTCCGGACCCGCTATATCCTGGATGAGAGGAGCCAGGAAGGGGTAGTGGGTGCATCCCAGGACTATGCAGTCCGCCCCTTTGTCCAGCAGGGGCCTCAGGCTGGCCTCCACGACCTCACGCGCATGGTCCGATGTCCAGTCCAGGCTCTCCACCTGCTCCACGAAGCCTTCCCCCACGTGCTCCACGAAGGTAACGGAGTCCGGGAGACTGCCCTTGGTGTTGTTGTACTTGCCGGCTGAGAGGGTGCCGGCCGTCGCAAGCACACCCACCACTCCGCTGCGGGTGAGCTGCGCCGCCGGCTTTATTGCCGGCTCCATGCCTATGAACCTGATATGGTCCAGACGGCCCTGGGAGATGAATTCAATGCGCTCGTCAGGGGTGGAGTACTCTGCCCGGAGGGTGGAGATGGCCGCCCCGGTGGCGGTGTTGCAGGCCACTATTATCACGTCGGCCCCCTTGAATATCAGGAAGTCAGATATCTCGCGGGCGCGGTCAATTATAAGGGAAGGGTCCTTCTTCCCATATGGGCAATATGCGTTATCTGAGAAATAGATGTAGTCCTCTCCGGGCAGGAGTTTGCGGACCTCCCTAAGAACCGAGAGGCCTCCTATTCCCGAATCAAAGATACCTATTGTGGCCATGCAGGAACAAATATACAAAAACTTGCCCTATTTTTCTTATATTTGTATGAATATGGTTATTCTGGATCAAATCAAAGATTTGAGGGAGCGGCTTGATACGCTTCACCGCTGCCTTGAAATAGGGGAGAAGGAGTCGCAGGCGTCCGGCTTGGAAAGCCGCACCCAGGCTCCGGACTTCTGGGACGATCCCAAGGCCGCGGAAGGCGTCCTCAAGCAGATAAGCTCGCTTAAGCTGTGGATCAACGCTTTCAACGCCGCCCGCGGCGCTGTGGAGGACCTTGAAGTCCTGGCGGAGCTGGACCCCGAGGGGGAGGACATCGACAAGCAATACGCCGTCGCCCTTGGGGAAGTGGAGGACCTAGAACTCAAGAACATGCTCGGGGCCGAAGGCGACCGCCTTGGTGCGGTGCTCACCATAAACTCCGGCGCCGGAGGCACGGAATCCAACGACTGGAGCGCCATGCTCATGCGGATGTATATCCGCTGGGGCGAGCGCAACAACTATAAGATGACCACCACGGAACTGGTGGAAGGCGACGAGGCGGGCATCAAGTCCTGCACCATTGAGTTCGAGGGTGACTTCGCCTACGGATACCTCAAGGCGGAGTCCGGCGTTCACCGCCTGGTGCGCATATCGCCCTTCAACGCGCAGGGCAAGCGTCAGACAACGTTCTCGTCAGTGTTCGTGTATCCCCTGGTGGACGACACCATCAACATAGAGATCAATCCATCGGACATAGAGTGGGACACATTCCGCTCCGGAGGCCACGGCGGCCAGAACGTGAACAAGGTTGAGACTGGCGTGCGCGTCAGGCACATACCCACCGGAATCATGGTGGAGAATACGGAGACGCGCAGCCAGCAGGACAACCGCGCCAACGCGCTGCGCATCCTCAAGTCCCGCCTGTATGACATCGAGCTCAAGAAACGCCAGGAGAAGCAGGCGGAACTTGAAGGCCAGAAAAAGAAGATAGAGTGGGGCAGCCAGATCCGTTCCTACGTGCTCCATCCGTACAAGATGGTCAAGGACCTGCGCACGGGATGGGAGACCGCTGACACGCAGAGCGTGCTTGACGGGGACCTGAATGCCATCATGAAAGATTATTTGATGAAGAACTGACAATGGAAGACATAGAGATAGTACAGGTAAACATATTCGGCGTTGACAAGCCGGGTCTTACCACAGCGTTTACGGAGATATTGGCGCGTTACGACGCCTTTGTCCTGGACATAGGCCAGGCCAACATCCACCAGTCCCTGACCCTGGGAATCCTTTTCAGGACCACAAAGGACAAGTCAGGGTTCATAATGAAGGAATTGCTGTTCAAGGCCTCGGAACTGGGTGAGCAGATACGCTTCACCCTCATTCCCGTGGAGGATTACAACGCCTGGGTTTCCCGCCAGGGCAAGAACCGCTATATCATTACGCTGCTGGGCCGAACCATCAGCGCCCGCCAGATCGCGGATGTCTCCAACGTGATCTTCCGCCACGGCCTGAACATCGACGCCATAAAGCGCCTTACCGGCCGAATGGCCCTGGAGGTGGATGCCAATACCGCAAAGTCCGCCATCGAATTCTCCATCCGCGGAATGCTCACCTCTGACGAGAGGCACGCCGTGCAGGCGGACCTGATGACCGTTTCCAGCCGCGGAGGCATAGACTTCTCCTTCCAGAAGGACGACCTGTTCCGTCGTGCGCGCAGACTCATCTGCTTCGACATGGACTCCACGCTCATCGGCACGGAGTGCATAGATGAGCTGGCGGCCCGCGCGGGCGTGGGCGACAAGGTGAAGGAAATCACCGCCAGCGCCATGCGCGGCGAGATTGACTTCACCGAGAGCTTCACACGCCGCGTGGCCCTGCTGGAGGGCCTGGACGAGAGTGTCCTTGAAGACATCGCCCGCAATCTGCCGTACAACGAGGGCCTGGAGAGGATGATGACCATCCTCAAGAGGGTGGGCTACAAGACGGCCATCCTTTCCGGAGGTTTCACATACTTTGGCAAGCATCTCCAGCAGAAGTTCGGCTTCGACTATGTCTATGCCAACGACCTGGAAATCAAGGACGGCAAACTCACGGGAAAGTACCTGGGAGAGGTGGTGGACGGCCGCCGCAAGGCGGAGCTCCTGCGCCTGCTCTGCCAGTTCGAGGGAATCGACCTGGCGCAGGCCGTAGCCGTCGGCGACGGCGCCAACGACCTTCCCATGCTCAACCTTGCCGGACTGGGTATAGCGTACCACGCCAAGCCAAAGGTGATGGCCACCGCAAAGCAGTCCATCTCCACCATCGGCCTTGACGGCCTGCTGTATTTCCTTGGCCTCAAGGATTCCAGCATCGAGTAGGATACACTAATAACCATATAGATGAAAAAACTATTCGTACTTCTTCTTTCAATCGCTTTCTGCGCCGCGGCGATGGCCCAGGAAGTGAAGGTTACATACTATTCTCCAAGGATAGTGCGCATACAGAAGTCTGCAGACGGCAAGTTCCGCACAAAACCAAGCGTTAGCGTGGTTATGGCTCCGCAGGCAAAAGTCTCCAGACAGGAAGTCAAAGTTACCGTGGGCAATGACGGGAAAGTGGTCTTTACAGATTCCAAGGGAAAGAAACTCGTTTCCGAGGGCTCATCCTCTTTCAAGGCTATTACGGAAGGACTTGACAAGGGAGCCTGGGAAGTAAGCCAGAGCTGGGTGCTTGATCCTGACGAGCCAATCTACGGCCTTGGGATGATCCAGAACGGCAAGATGTCCCTGAGGGGGGAGAACCGCCAGATGATCCAGTCCAACACTGAGGATTATCAGAATTTCTTCCAGTCCATTAAGGGATACGGTATCTTCTGGGACAATTATTCCCCAACCACCATTGCTGACGACGGAACCACTCTCAGCCTGTCTTCACAGGTTGCGGAGGACATTGACTATTACTTTATCTATGGCGGAAACGCTGACGGCGTGATCGCCTCGGTCCGCGAACTCACTGGAAAGGTTCCCATGATGCCTCTCTGGACCTACGGCTACCATCAGAGCCGCGAGCGCTACAGGAGCCAGCAGGAACTGCTTGATGTGGTAAAGGGATACAGGGCCGTGGGAGTGCCTCTGGACGGCATTATCCAGGACTGGCAGTACTGGGGATCCAACTATACCTGGAACGCCATGGAGTTCATCAGCGACCAGTTCCCCCGCGCGCAAGAGATGATTGACCAGGTACACGAGATGAACGCCCATATGTCCATATCCATCTGGCAGTCTTTCGGCCCCATGACAAAGCCTTTCCGCCAGCTTCAGGAGAAGGGTCTGCTGCTGGAGTTCGAGACCTGGCCGGCTAGCGGCCTTTCTGCCTGGCCTCCGCGCAGGGACTATCCTTCGGGAGTCCGCTGCTATGACGTATACAGCGCCGAGGCCCGCGACATCTACTGGGACAATCTCCGCCGCCTCTACGACATGGGCATCGACGCCTGGTGGATGGATTCCACGGACCCTGACCACACCTACCGCGAGGGAGACTTCGACCAGATGACGGGAATGGGATCGTTCCGCAGCGTCCGCAACATCTTCCCTATTATGACTGCGGAAGGCGTTTACGACCATCAGAGGGCTGTCTCCAACGACAAGCGCATTTTCATCCTCACGCGTTCTTCATTCATGGGACAGCAGAGGATAGGCGCCAACACCTGGAGCGGCGACACCCAGTCCACCTGGGATGACTTCCGCCACCAGATTCCTCTGTGCCTGAACTTCACCCTTACAGGAAGCCCCCACGTGAATGCCGATATCGGCGGCTTCTTCCCTGGCGGATACAACAGGAGGGGACAGGCCCAGACCTGCCACCTCAATCCCGGATTCCAGGAGCTGTACGTACGCTGGCTTCAGTTCGGCCTCTTCACCCCTATGATGCGCAGCCACGGAGAAACCTCCCGCCGCGAGATCTGGGAGTTCGGAAAGAAGGGAGAGCCTATCTATGACGCCATCGAGAAGACCATCAAGATGCGCTATGCGCTGATGCCTTATATTTACAGCACCTCATGGCAGGTTACCTCGAATGACGACAGTTTCATGCGCGCCCTCATAATGGATTACGCGGCGGACAAGAACGTCTGGGACATGAATGACGAGTTCATGTTCGGCCGCTCACTGCTTGTGGCCCCCGTTACCGAGGCCATGTATATGCCTGAGCGCCGCGCCTGGTACGATGAGGCCCCTGACTGGACAGAGAAGAAGGAAATGGAGGTATATCTGCCCGCAGGCAACAAGTGGTACGATTATGAGACCAACAAGGTATATAACGGCGGCAGAAACGTGACCGTTGACGCGTCCATAGACCATTGCCCAGTATTCGTGAAGGAGGGATCGATCCTTCCTATCGGTCCTGACGTGCAGTATGTATCGGAGAAGCCATGGGACGACCTGGTAATATGCGTATACGCAGGCCCCAAGGGCAACTTCACCCTGTACGAGGACGAAGGTGACAACTACAATTACGAGAACGGGGTCTATTCAACCATAGATTTCACCCTGAAGGGACGCAAGCTCACCATTGGCGCGCGCAAGGGATCCTTCCCCGGAATGCTCCAGAGCCGTACCTTCCGCATCATGTACATAGACGGAAATACCGTAAAGGGACAGACTGTCAATTACAACGGCAAGGCCGTGACGGTAAGTCTCTAGGGTTTGACTGCTTTATTGGTATCCGTATCGCCATCCTTGGGTGACGGTACGGATATTACCGTTGTCTGGTCAGGGATGCGTTTGTCCTTTACAGCGTCCCTGTCGCTGTTCGTTACGCCTTCAATTGTCTGTCCGCGGTATATGAAAAGGTACTGGAGAAGATTATTCCCGGCCGCATCCGTCATGGGGTAGCAGTAAAGGGTTGAGATATTGGTGGTGCTGACATCCAGTTTCTCCAGAAAGTTGTAAGAGCAGTCCAGGAAACGTAGTTTGGCGTTAAGGGACAGGTCAAGTTCCTTAAGATTGTTGTGGGCGCATTTAAGGGTTTCCAGGCTGGTGAAGTTTCCCAGTCCTTTCATATCGTTCAAGCCCTCTCCGGAACAGTCCATTACCGTCACACTTTCCATTTCCTCCTTGGAAAGTGTGCCGTCCTTGTCTTTGTCATAATTGCTCAGGCAGAAATCGTAGAAGGTTTTGGATTTGGAACCATTGCCTTTGGCGGTCGAGAATTCCCAATCCCCATCTCCCATATAGTCATTGCGGGTAGAATTGTTGTCCTTTGTGCAGGACACCATTGCAAGGGAGATTGCCGTGAGCATTATATATTTGAAGATTCTCATATTCCTACAGATTGATAGCCAGGCCGGCGGTCACCCCAAATGCAACGGGTTTTCCTGACCGGTATATAGGCAGGTTGGTTTGGGTAAAGTAATACGAAAGTTCCGGGCATGCGTACAGGCTCAGTACCCGGGTGATGGGGAAGCGCAGGTCCGCGAACAGCTTTGCGGAGAACTGCATGTCCTCCTTGTATTCGCGTCCAAGCAGGGAAGCGTTCAGGCAGGTCTCCGCGGTGGCGCCCGCCCCTATTCCGGCGGTCCAGGCGCGGTTCTGTACCAGGCTGTACTTGAAGTTCAGGGGTATTCCCAGCCAGTGGAGGATTTGCTTTTCGCCTGCGACGGATGACCTCAGGTAGAAGTATTCAACACCGCTTCCAATGTACATCCTCTTGCCTACGGGGATGTCCAGGTTAACGCCCAGTTTGACCGGGACCTGATGCTCTATAAGTTCGGAGATGTCCATGACCCTCTTGGGCCCGTCGGAGAGGTATTCACCGTCGCTCTTGGTCATAAGGGACGTGGCAGGGTAGTTCACCATAGGGGTGGGAACACCGCCCTGGTTGCCTCCGAGGCCTCCTCCCGCGAGAGAGATCCTGACTTTCCTGCGTTCTGCCTTGCGCTCAAGCGTTACCGGGTGGGTCTGAGGCACTTCCTTCTGAACCTGGGCGACCTCCTTGGCGGGGGCCTCTTCCTTAACGGAAATATCCTCCTTTACGGGAACCTCCTCTTTGACAGGGGTTTCTTCTATGACGATGGCGTCAGGGCGCACGGGGGCATCGGCCTTGGCGATGGCCTGCCTGCGCACGGGAGCCGGCTCCTGCGGAGCGGCGGCTTCCTGCTGGGGAACCTGCTCCGGAGCGGGGGCGGCATCGGCCTCAGGGGCCTGCGCCACCACGCTGACTTGCGGGCTCTCCACTGTTGTGACTGTGGGCTGGCTGCCCTTCCTGCTGAACAGGAAGACACCCAGCACCACAGCCGCAAGTGCCGCCGCAAGGCCCGCATACGGGAGCCATGCTGCACCGCGGCGCCTGCCAAGGTCGGCCTGGAGTCTCTCCCAGGCGCCTTCGGACGGAGTCAGCTCCGCATTCTCGAATGCGGAACGGATCTCATCGGTCCAAGTGCTGTTATTTTTCCTGTTCATTAAGATATTCTTTAATTTTCTTTGCCAATTGGGCTCTTGCCCTGTTATATTGTGAACTTGACGAGTTCTCTTTTATTCCAAGTTCCTTTGCGATCTTCGCGTGTGACCAGCCTTCGATGCAGAATAGGTTGAATATTGTCCTGTAGCCTTCCGGCAGTTCTGAAATCATCTTTGTCAGCGCCTCCAGCGGGATTTTCCTGACATCCGAGGCCTCCGGTCCGCTGTCGTCGGCGTATTCCGGCATGCGCTCGTCCTCCAGCGGGATGGGGTCACGCGCCCTTCGTCTGAGCCAGTCCAGGCTCTTGTTCACCGCAATCTTCCGCATCCAGGCGTACAACGCATTCTCCCCTCTGAAATCGAATCGTCCCAGACTCTTGAAGATGCTCATGAACGCGTCATGCAGTACGTCTTCCGCAGCGTCCCGGTCGCCAGTATACCTCTGGCATACGGCGAGCAGTCGCGGAGCGTAGCGCTCGTAAATCTGGTCCTCTCTGATTATCAAATCTCAACTCGTTTATATAACGGTGCCTATGGCACAATCCTGCATGAATTTTCAACAAAAATAATAAAAAAGCCCTTTTTGTTTAATCAGTAATAATTTCTACATTTGGGTAACAACAAAAATCCAGTCATATGAGCAAGTATTCAGGTACCCAGACGGAGAAGAATCTCCTGGAAGCCTTTGCCGGAGAATCCCAGGCAAGGAACAAATACACATATTTCGCATCGGCTGCAAAGAAGGAAGGATATGAGCAGATAGCCGCCCTCTTCCTCAAGACCGCGGAGAATGAGAAAGAGCACGCAAAACTCTGGTTCAAGGAACTGGAGGGCATAGGCGACACCGCCCAGAACCTCGCGGCTGCCGCGGATGGCGAGAACTTCGAGTGGACGGACATGTACGAGAACTTCGCCAAGACCGCTGAAGCGGAAGGCTTCACCGCGCTGGCAAAGAAGTTCCGCATGGTTGGCGCCATCGAGAAAGAGCACGAAGAGCGCTACCGCGCCCTACTCAAGAACGTTGAGACCGCAGCCGTATTCGAGAAGAGCGAGGTGAAGGTATGGGAATGCCGCAACTGCGGCCACATAGTAGTGGGAACCAAGGCTCCGCAGCTTTGTCCCGTCTGCGCACACCCTCAGTCCTTCTTCGAGATCAACGCCAAGAACTACTAGAATCTCCAGCCCAGCCCTCCGTGGCCAAAGGAGGCTACGGGGCTGAAAGTACACTCAAGATAGAAATACAGGTGCTCCCATCCGCATCTCGCGCCGATGGGAGTTATGTCCGGCAGCGGGATGAAGCTGGTCCGGGAGGACAGGCCCATACCTACCCCTGTGTAGAGTTCCACTGCGCTTCCCGGGGTCCAGATCTGTCTGTATCTGAATGTCAGTGTGGCGAAAGGTTTGGAATTGGCCCATCCGGCCGGCTTTCCGTCGTTGAGGTCATATCTCGGCTTGCCGTCCGGGTCAATGCCAAAAGTGCTGTATTGGGTAAGCTGGTGATGGCACCATGAAACGCCTGCCGCAATAACGTACTCTGAACGCCGGCTGGCCCTCATCGCGCCGGAAAGGCTGAGCACGGGGTAGCGCGCATCTCCCAGATAGACAGACTGGCCTAGCTCGGCATAGGCTTCTTCTTCAGCGCTTGTTGGGTAAAGGGCCATGTGCAGCGGCCTGTAGCCGGTTCCAATCTCAATTGAATAGGTCCTTAACCATGGCAGCTCCTGTGCAAAGGCGCAGGAGGAAATGGCTATGAGAATTGCGCCTATGAACAGACGCGCCTTTATAGAACTATTCCCGGGCACTTTCAAGCTTTATAACTATTTCCCTGTTGCGGAGGTCCGCAAGGGTGGTGTCCTTTACGAAATATATCCCTTCCGGGTCCTGGAAACGGATATAGGGGCCCTGTACGTTCCGGAGGTAAGGAAGGATGACGCTGCACCGACCGTCAGCTCCGGTAGTCCCCAGATCCTGCATGTCTCCGGCCTTGGCCGCGCTGCCAAGGATTTTGATGTTTTCCAGCGGCTCCCCGGTCTTCTGGGAGACCAGTGAGAATGTCATGGGGGCTTCTCCATACTCGTCATACAGAGGTTGATACACTCCGTAGCATGCCTGGAAAATGAAGAGGGCTGTTGCAAAGGAAGCGCCCTTGAGTATATTGTGGAGCCATTTCATGATAGCAAATGTAGCCATTTTCAGTATATTTGCAAGTATGAACCCCTTGCTTTTCAGACTATTCCGGGACAACGAGGTCAAGGTGCACGAACTGAACTACCTTTTCTGGGAGTGCACCACCCGCTGCAACCTTCACTGCCGGCATTGCGGCAGCGACTGCTCCAAACTAAGCAGGGAGAAGGATATGCCGCTGGAAGATTTCCTGGGAGCGCTGGACACCATTCCACAAAGCCATCGGCCAAAAGACTTCATAGTGGTGCTTACCGGAGGGGAGCCTACGCTCAGGCCGGATATCGAGACGGCGGGCAGAGAGATAATTAAAAGGGGATTCTCCTGGGGAATGGTCTCCAATGGCTGGTTTTATGACGAGTCCATGCACGCCGAACTTATGGGAAGCGGCATGGGAAGCCTTACCATAAGCCTGGACGGCCTCCAGCCTTCCCATGACTGGATGCGCGGGCGCGAAGGCAGCTATTCAAGGGTGTTCCGCGCCATTTCAATAGCCGCCGCCGAGCCCCGCCTGAACTTTGACGTCGTGACCTGCGTCAACCAGCGCAATCTTTTCGAACTCCCGGAGATATACAATGTCCTGACCTCCCTAAATGTCAGGCAATGGCGTCTTTTCACCATCATCCCCATTGGCCGCGCGGCAAATGATCCTGAAATGATCCTTACCAACGACCAGTTCGTTTCCCTGATGGAATTCATAAAGGAAAGGCGCAGCCTGGGCGGCCCCGTGAAAGTCACCTTCAGCTGCGAAGGCTATCTTGGCCGATATGAAGAGCAAGTCCGCGCCACCCGCTTCTTCTGCCGCGCAGGCGTCAACATCGCCTCCGTCCTAATAGACGGACGCATCTGCGCCTGCCCCAACATAGACCGCGACGCCTTCTCCCAGGGAAACATCTATCAGGACAACTTCTATCAAGTTTGGGAAACCCGCTTCCAGGCATTCAGGAACCGCACCTGGGCCAGGAAAGGGGACTGCGCCTCCTGCAAGGACTGGAAAAACTGCCTTGGCAACGGCATGCACAACTGGCACGGCTCCCCAGCCCCCTCCCTCCTCCAATGCCACCTCTCCAAAACCCTCTGAAATAACCTCTGAGCCGGCCGTGTGCAAATCCGTCCCATTTTGCACCCGACCTGAGAAAATTCGTGACGAAGTCCCTTCGCCCGCACGAAAAAAGCCGGCCCTCGTAGAGGAGGCCGGCTCGTGCGACTATATTGACAACTATCTAACCTTCCTGGATGACTTAGACAAAATCTCAGCCTTTTATCAGTATATCCACATATTAACAATATATTCTGACTCAAATTGACCATCGGGGAGGAAGATAGTTGTTCCTATAAAACCTGTTAGTCTTAATGTAAATACAACCCCATTATACGGAGGCTTCTTTTGGGAGCTTTTTATTATTTGGCTTCCATATGGATTAGGCCATAGCGTGCTCTAATGCCAAGCTTATCCTTTGCTTCTTTCTGAGATAATACTTCTAATATGGTCATATCATCTTTTAGTTTATCCTGACGCTTTCTACCCCTGTAAATTGTTCCGTCAATGTAATAGACAAACTTACTTTTGATATATACTGTGCTGTCATTAAGAAACTTGAAATTGAATTTCTCGCAGTGTTTTCCAATCATCTCCTTTTCATTGCTTTTCAACTTATAACCATCTAAGAAAATAGTTAAAGTATCATCATTTCTGCCTTGGAGAGTATAATTAGAAATATCAATTGCTTTGCCTTTCAGGTGTTTGTCCTCTTGCGCAAAAACTGCCGAAGAATATATAAGTCCTAATATTATTAACAATAAATTGAATCTCATTTGTTTTAAGATATATAAGGAAATAAAAAGAATCTTACAAAAGGGTCTGGACTAAATTATACCGTGCTCCTTCAAAGATAGTAAAATAACGAAATAGTTCCGTACACCAGAAGGCTGTTTGGTGTACTAAACAAGGTCTTGGAGACTTTTCGTACAGGAGAGGGGTGTCTGGTGTACGAAATGGTGGGTTGGAGGCCCGGGACGGGCCGAAGGCGCCATCAGGCGCAGGCCGGAGCGTCAGCGAGACTTTCGTCAGAAAGTTGAAGCAGCGGAGGCCAGGGGGTATCGGGGGAGCGAAGCACACCCGTATTGAATTAGTCCCTTCGCCGCCGAAACGCGAAAGCCAGGCGTCGGCCTGGCTTTCAGCAGCGTTTCGTGCGGGCGAAGGGACTCGAACCCATACGCACTAGGCACTAGATCCTAAGTCTAGCTTGGCTACCAATTACAACACGCCCGCTTGATGTGACGGCAAATATAGCAAAATTGATTGAGTTACAATACGCGCAAAATTTATTATATTTACAAACTATAACTATTCTATGCAGACTGGCGGCGGATATACTAGAACCTGGAACAGCATTAGGAACAGCACTGTTGCGGTGCTGCTGCAGTTCGTATCCCTGCTGGTAGGTTTCTTCTCCAGGAAGATTTTCCTGGATTACCTGGGCACGGAGGTGCTGGGTCTCAACAGCACCGCGTCCAGTCTCCTGGGTTTCCTGAACATTGCGGAACTTGGCATCGGCGCAGCCATATCGGTGACACTGTACAAGCCTATCTTCCAGGAGGACAGGAAGTCCATCAAGGAAATAGTGGCCCTGCAGGGGTGGCTGTATAGGAAGATAGCGTGGTTCATAATCATTGGAAGCGCCGTGCTGATGTGCTTCTTCCCGCGCATCTTCGCCAAGATGGAACTGCCAATGTGGTACGCCTATGCCACTTATGCGGTGCTCCTGTTCAGTTCCCTCCTTGGGTATTTTGTGAACTACAAGCAGATACTCCTTTCCGCGGACCAGAAAGAATACAAGATCCAGTTCAGTTTCCGCTTCATCTCCATATTCAAGCTTGTCGCACAGGCCCTGGCGGTGAAGTTCCTTGCCCATCCGTATATATGGTGGCTGGCGCTGGAGGTGCTGTTCGCCATCACGGCATCGTTCTTCCTTAACAAGGTTATCTACAAGGACTATCCTTATCTGAAGGGGAGCGTCTCAGATGTGGCGGAGCTCAGGCACAAGTATCCGGACGTGGTAACCAAGGTCAAGCAGCTGTTCTTCCACAAGATTGGCGGCTTTGTACTCACGCAGACCAGCCCCATAATCATATATGCCTATGCGTCCCTCACCCTGGTGGCCCTATACGGCAACTATTTGATAATCACCAATAACCTGAATTATCTGCTGGGGGCCATGTTTGCCGGACTCGGGGGCAGTGTGGGAAATATGATAGCGGAGGGCAACCGCCCGCTTATCCTCAAGGTCTTCAAGGAACTGTTCTCCTCCCGTTTCCTTGCGGTGATGGTTTCCAGCATCTGCATATGGTTCCTGGCCGATCCGTTCATAAGCGTGTGGCTCGGTGCGGAGTACCTCCTGGACAGGACCACGCTGCTGCTCATAATAATACTGTTCTTCCTTGGGGCGATGAGGTCCGTGGTAGATACCTTCATCAACTCCTACGGCCTGTTCCAGGATATATGGTCTCCTATAGCGGAGGCTGTACTTAACCTGGGCTTCTCCATAGGTCTGGGATATTTCTACGGGCTGCACGGAATCCTTCTGGGAGTCATGATAAGCCAGTTGCTTATCATCTTCACCTGGAAGCCTTACTTCCTGTTCACCAAGGGCTTGAAAGAGCCTGTGTGGGTGTATGTCCTGCTGTATGCCAAACATTTGCTGGCAGGTGCTATCACCTTCTTTATCGTTCGTGCCATCATAGGATTCATCCCCATAGATCCTGCGGCAGGAATATGGCAGTTCCTGCTTTATGCCTCGATAGTGTTCGTGTGCTGCGCGCTCATCCTGGGCGGCCTGCTGTATGCGACGGAATTCGGAATGCGTTCTTTCGTTAAAAGAATGCTCACAATAACCAGCCTGATAAAAGAATGATACCCAAGACCATACATCTGTGCTGGCTCAGCGGAGACCCGTATCCCAAGAAGATACAGTTCTGCATAGATTCCTGGAAGAAATATCTCCCGGACTTTGAGATCATGTTATGGGATACCAAGCGCTTCGACGTCAATTCCCTTACTTGGACAAGACAGGCCTTCGAGGCAAAGAAATACGCGTTTGTAGCGGATTACATCCGCCTGTATGCAGTGTACAACTACGGGGGAATCTACTTTGACAGTGACGTGGAGGTAATACGCCCATTTGACGATCTGCTGGACCTGCCGTATTTCCTTGGAAGCGAAGTGGAGCGGGACCGTCCGGAGATGGCCGCATTTGGCGCCGAGAAGGGTACAGCCTGGCTGAAGGATGCTATGGAGCGTTTTACGGACAGGGTTTTCGTCAAGGAGAACGGAGAGTGGGACATTGGGGACATACCCACGGTTGTAGGCAAAATGCTCCATGAAAAATATGAATGGACGCCCATAGAAAACCTCTCGGAGTTCGACCCGGACCCGTCCAAGATCTGCGTCCTTCCCGTGGAATGGTTCAACGCCCATCCAAGGGTAGACGCACACACCCTGAAATACGAGATAACCCCAAATACCCGAAGCATCCATCATTTTGCCAACTCCTGGACGGACTGGGAATATGTGGGTGGGCCTCTGCATAAGCTTTATTACAAGATAACGGGCAAGGACTGGCTGCTGGGAGACAACCGGTTCAAGCTTTACGGAGCAAAAAAGAATAAGAGATGATACCCAAGACCATACATCTGTGCTGGCTCAGCGGAGACCCGTATCCCAAGAAGATACAGTATTGCATAGACTCCTGGAAGAAATACCTCCCGGACTATGAGATTATTCTCTGGGATACCAAACGCTTTGACGTCAACTCCACCCCTTGGACAAAGCAGGCTTTCGAGGCAAAGAAGTATGCCTTTGTCGCGGATTACATCCGCCTTTATGCAGTGTACAACTTCGGGGGCATCTATCTTGACAGCGACGTGGAGGTAATCAAATCCTTTGACGATGTGCTGCACCTGCCGTACTTCGCGGGTATCGAAGCGGGGCCCGACGGCGTTGAACTGGCCGCCTTCGGCGCGGAGAAAGGCACGCCGTGGGTGAAGTACGCCCTGGATTACTATGAAGGCCGCAACTTCATCCTGGATAACGGGGAGATGTCAATGACCCCTATGCCTCCGCTGATGGGCGAAAGGCTCAGGGAAAAGTATGAATGGACGCTGATAGGCAGTCCCGCTGAATTCGATGCGGATCCCGCCAAATTCTGCCTGTTCCCCCAGGACTGGTTCGGGGCACGGCCGCTTGAGGAAAAAGGAGGAATGCGGTATTTCGTTACCGGGAACACCCACAGCATCCACCATTATGCAAATTCCTGGACTGAAGACGAATACCCTGGCGGACTGTTGCACAAGCTTTATTTCAAGATAACGGGAAAAGACTGGAAATACGCGGACAACCGTTTCCGTCTTTATGGCGATAAGAAAAACAGAAAGAAGTATAAGATATGATACCAAAGATTATTCATTTGTGCTGGCTCAGCGGCGATCCGTATCCGGAGAAGATACAGTATTGCATAGACTCCTGGAAGAAATATCTCCCGGACTATGAGGTCATGCTGTGGGATACCAACCGTTTTGACGTCAACTCCCTTCCTTGGACAAAACAGGCTTTCGAGGCCAAGAAATATGCCTTTGTAGCGGACTATATCCGTTTCTATGCCGTCTACAACTATGGAGGCATCTATCTGGACAGCGACGTCGAGGTGATCAAATCCTTTGACGAGTTCCTCAACCTCCCGTATTTCGTCTGCAGCGAGGCCGTTCCGTCAAGCGTGGAACTGGCGGCTTTTGGAGCGGAGAAAGGATTGCCCTGGGTAAAGGATGCGATGGATTATTACGTGGGCAGGAACTTTATCCAGGAGAACGGGGAGAAGGCCATGACGGTAATGCCTGTCATAATGGGCGAGGTGCTCAGGGAGAAATATCAGTGGACTCCTATCAACTCCCCGGCGGAATTCGATCCCGATCCGGCCAAGTTCTGCATACTTCCGCTGGATTGGTTCGGCGCCCATCCTTCAGATGAGAACGGTACAAGGTATTATATCACTGAGAACACCCACAGCATCCACCATTATGCCAATTCCTGGAACGACGAGTATATCGGAGGTCCCCTCCATAAATGGTTCTTCAAGATATTCGGCATTAACTGGAAGATGCTTGACAGGTCTTTCAAACTGTACGGTACCCAGAAGAAAAAGAAATGATACCCAAGATATTCCACCTGTGCTGGCTTAGCGGAGACCCGTATCCTGAGAAGATAGACTTCTGCATAAAGTCCTGGAAGAAATACAACCCGGACTATGAGGTCATGCTGTGGGATACCAACCGCTTTGACGTAGATTCCACCCCTTGGACCAAACAGGCTTTCGAGGCTAAGAAATATGCCTTTGTAGCCGACTATATACGCCTGTATGCCGTATACAATTATGGGGGCATCTACCTGGACAGCGACGTGGAAGTTATCAAGTCTTTTGACGATGTGCTTGACCTGCCGTACTTCGTAGGCGCGGAGACGGAGGAGACCAGCCTGGAACTGGCGGCGTTCGGCGCGGAAAAAGGTCTGCCTTGGGTCAAGACAGCGCTTGACTATTATCAGGGAAGGAACTTCCTGAAAGAAGACGGCACAATGGAAACGGAGGTCCAGCCCCTGGTGATGAGCCGGGTCCTGGGCTCCAGATACGAATGGGTCCCCGTCAAGAAGAAAGAGGAAGTGGTACGCGATGACGGCAAACTATGCGTTTTCCCTTGCGAATGGTTCAGCGCCCACCCCTTCAAGGAAGGCGGCGGATGCAGATATACGATAACGGAGAATACACATAGCATACATCATTATGCCGGTCAATGGAGGGATGACGATTATCCCGGCGGACTGCTTCACAAGTGGTTCTACAAGATATTTGGAATTGATTGGCGGCTGATTGACAGAGAAGTTAAACTGTATGGAAAGAAATAAAGAGAAATTCGACGTCCTTATAGTAGGATCTGGCCTTTATGGGGCGCTGAGTGCCTGGAAGGCAAGGAAGGAAGGCAAGAAATGCCTGGTGATTGACCGCAGGCCGCAGGCGGGCGGAAACCTCTATTGTGAGAACATAGAGGGGATAAACGTGCACACCTACGGCCCCCATATCTTCCACACAAGCAACAAGAAGGTATGGGATTTCGTGAATTCCCTCGTCCCGTTCAACAACTTCATCAACTGCCCCCTGGCCAATTATCACGGGGAGTTGTACAACCTGCCGTTCAACATGAACACCTTCCACCAGATGTGGGGCGTGACCACTCCCGCACAGGCGGAAGCCATCATCCGCGAACAGAAGCGGGAGGTTCAGGGCGAGCCCAGGAACCTGGAGGAGCAGGCTGTGAGCCTGGTAGGGCGCGACATCTATGAGAAATTGGTGAAAGAGTACACCCAGAAGCAGTGGGGCCGCGAGTGCCGTGACCTTCCCGCTTTCATAATCAGGCGCCTTCCTGTGCGGTATGTATACAACAACAATTATTTCAACGACACCTATCAGGGAATTCCCATCGGCGGATATAACAAGCTGATAGAGGCGTTGCTGGATGGCGTGGAGGTCCGTACAGGAGCGGATTTCTTTGAGGCCAGGGAGTATTGGGAGAGCCTCGCTGACAGCATTGTGTTCACGGGCAGGATCGATGAATTCTACGGATTCCGCTTCGGCAAGCTGGATTACAGGACAGTGAGCCTGGAAACTGAGGTGCTTGACACCCCCAATTTCCAGGGGAACGCGGTGGTGAACTACACTTCAAAGGACGAAGCCTTCACCCGGATCATCGAGCACAAGCACTTCGAGATGTTCGGCGACGCGGTATACGCGCGCCCCAGGACAGTCATTTCAAGGGAGTATCCCTGCGAATGGAGTGAGGGCAAGGAACCGTTCTATCCGGTTAACGACGACAGGAACTCCAAGATTTACAAGCAGTACAAGGAACTTGCGGACAGGGAGAAGAATGTTGTCTTTGGCGGCCGCCTTGCAGAGTACAAATATTACGATATGGCTCCCATAGTGGAGAAAGTATTGGATTTGAAGTAGAAGTATGCCGGCGGTAAGTGTCATAGTCCCAATATTCAATGTCGAAAAGTATATAGAGAGATGTGTGCGCCGCCTTATGGGCCAGGCGCTCAGGGATTTGGAATATATCTTTGTGGATGACTGTACCCCTGACAAGTCTGTGGAAATCCTGGAGAGTGTGTTGGATGAGTATCCGGAACGCCGCAGCCAGGTGAAGATAATCCATAATGAGGTGAACCGTGGATCCGCCTTTACCCGTAGAGTGGGCATTGAGCACGCCACGGGAGATTATATCATACATTGTGACAGCGATGATTATCCGGAACCGGACATGTATGGGAAAATGTATGCGAAGGCCTCGGAGGAGAATCTTGACATAGTCATATGCCGGACTTGCAATGTGTACCCTGACCATGTTGTCCTGGCTCCGGACAAACTGGGCTTGGATGACCTGTTGGGGGCGTTGCTCAGGCAGGACATGTACAATCACTTGACAGACAAGCTGATTACCCGCCAGGCTTACTTGAAAGGTATAACCTATCCCAGGTGCGATATGAGCGAAGATACTGCCATCCTTATCCAACTGGTTGCCAACTGTAAGACTTTCGGATATATTTATGAGCCCCTGTACAATTACGTGGCCAGTGAGGGAGGTATCAGCAGGAACGGCTTCACCGAGGATAAGGTTAGGCAGATGGTGGAGAATTACAACCTGGCTTTTTCCGCCCTTGAGGCCAAGGGACTTGCAGGGAAATACAGGAAGGATATAACCAACCTCAAGTGCTGGCTGAAGTCCGCCCTTCAAGAATTCCCAAGGGAGTTTTATATGAGCATTTATCCGGAAGTGGACCTTGCCTTATTGTTCAACCGGCGTTTCCCCATTTTGTGCCGGATAGGTCACCTGACCAAGTTGTTGGGTATACACGGATTGTCAAAATTATTTAAGAAAAACAAACAGTAATGCCTGCAGTTAGTGTCATAGTCCTGGTCTACAAGGTTGAGGAGTACATTGCACAATGTGCCCGGAGCCTCTTTGGCCAGACCCTGAAGGATGTGGAATTCATCATTGTGGATGACTGCAGCCCTGACAGGTCCATGGAGATACTTGAGGATGTCCTGGACCGGGAATTCCCGGAGCGCCGGAGCCAGGTAAGGATACTCCGCAACGAGAAGAACAGCGGCCAGGCGTACAGCCGGCGCAGGGGCGTCGAGGTTTCCACGGGAAAATACACCATCCATTGTGACAGTGACGACTGGCAGGAGCCCGACATGCTGGAGCGCATGTATCTGGAAGCCGATAAATACGATGCTGACGCGTTAGTCTGCGCCTGGTACCGGGACAACGACCCCGTTCCCACAAAGTACAACCGGGTGGGGGAGAACTGCCGCGAACTGATCCTTGGCAATATGGTGGCCGTGGGCGAGATACAGTCGCTGTGGCGCTACATGGTGAAAAGGGAAGTGTATTTCAGGGGGATCGATTTCCCGCTGTACAACCAGGGCGAAGACCACGCCCTGATGGTGCAGCTGGTCTGGAAAAGCAAGAGCGTTTATTGCGTGCCGGTGCCGTTGTATCACTGGAGGACCAACATGGCCTCCGTCACACGCGACCCTTCTGTGCTGGGCGTGATGCGGAGGTTCGAGGGCGACTGCGCCAACGCCCGGCTGGTGGAGGCGTTCCTCACCAGGCAGGGCGTGCGCGAGCGCTTCGACAAGCAGCTGGCCGCCCACAAGCTGCTCTGCATCTTTGACCTGCGGCCGCTGCTGCGCAAAGGCGAGAGCATTGACAGATGGCGGAACGAGTTCCCCGAGATAAAAGGCAAGGTTTTGTCCAATAAACATATTAAATTTGCCCATAAGCTTGAGTATTTGACAGATATGTATTGCCCACCGGCAGTCATCAAGGCAGTTTACAGATGGAGAAGTCACTCTCGATAATAATCCCTTCCTACAACATGGCGCAGCTGCTGCCGCGTTGCCTGGATTCCTTGCTGGAGTCCGGGGCGGGGGAGTCGTTCGAGGCCATAGTGGTGAATGACGGGAGCAAGGACGATACGCTGCAGGTGGCGCTCCGCTACCGCGACGCCAACCCTGACTGCATCAGGGTCATTGACAAGCCTAACGGCAACTACGGATCTACCATAAACGCCGCTTTGCCGCAGGCGCGCGGCAAATACGTGAAGATCCTGGATGCCGACGACTGGTTCGACCCCGCGGCCCTGGCAAAGTTCGTGAAAGAACTGTCAGGCACTGACGCCGATATGGTGGTTACCCACTTCACCCAGATCCACCCCAGGGGCGTGAAGGAACTGGCCAAATACAACCTGTACGGCAAGGAACCATACGAATATGGGAAGACCTACCCCCTGGACCAGGTGCTTTCGGACGGATACATCCGCTTCTTCCTGATGCATTCGCTGGCGTACAAGACGCAGCTTCTGATTCAGAACGGCTACCGCCAGGCTGAGGGTTGCTCCTACACGGACCTTGAGTGGGATGTATATCCGCTGTTCTATGCCAGGGACATTGTCTTCTTTGACACCAACCTGTATCAATACAACCTGGACAGGGAAGGACAGACGATGGATCCCAAGGTGCTCGCCCGCAGCCTTGACCAGTTGGGAAGGGTGACTGAGAACATCCTGGGTTTCTATGAGAGCTATCCACGCGGGGAACTGTCCCCGGAAAGGAAGGCCTTCCTGGACCAGTTCTACCGCAACAGGATACGCCTGATGGCAAAGAGCTACCTGCTGGACCTTCCAAGGGACATGTTCGACGCGCAGGAATTCGCGGCCGTGGACGGGAAACTTCAGGGACATATGGAGAAACTGGGCCTGGAACCCATAAAACTGTTCCCGGCTAACAAGATAATAAGGATTGACGCATACAAGTACTGGCGCAGGAAGCGCAGCCGCTTCCCCAAGGCGTTGGAGGCGGTCAATTCAGTGGCGGACAAGGTGATGACCGCCATGTACAGAAAGTTGTTCAGATAAGAGAATTACTATGCCAAAACTGTTATTCATCAGGTATAAACGGGCCAAGAATATCCTTGAGGGTGGTGAAGTAGTGAGCCGGAGGAACCTTGAGGCCTTGGAACAGGTTCTTGGGAAGGAGAACGTAGAGGTCATTTACATCCACGACGAGAAGGCCAAGAAGAAGAGCCGCATCGTGGGCGCCTGGTTCTTCATCAGGAACTACTTCTTCGGGCTTACGCCAAAGAGGACGGCCGCCATAGTGGACAAGGCCATGGACTATGATTACCTGTGGATAGACCGCAGTGTATTCGGCATAATAGGCCGCAAGGCGCGTCACGCCGGGTACAAGGGAAAGATTATCTGCTTCTTCCATAATATTGAGACCATATTCTTTGACGCCAAGCTCCCCAAGTGGCTTCTTGGCCGGAGGGTGGTGCTCCGTTGCGCCCGTCATAACGACGCCTACTGCTGCCGCGTCGCCGATGCCATAGTGGCCCTGACCAAGCGCGACTCCGATTATCTGGCCAAGCATTACGGCCGCGGGGCGGATTTCCTGGCCCCGGTAATGTTCAAGGACCGTTATGCAAAGGACATCTATCCGCTGGGCAACATCCCTTCAAAGCCTCTGTGCGTGTTCCTGGGATCTTTCTTCCCGGCCAATGTGCAGGGAGTTGAGTGGTTCGTCCGGGAGGTATACCACAATGTGGACATATCGCTCAAGATAGTGGGCAAGGGCATGGACAAGTTGAAGATGATAGGCAAGGACTGGCTGGATCCGGACATAGAGATAATCACTGACGCACCGCAGCTGGAGCCATATTTCATCCAGGCGGACATCATGGTCATCCCTATCTTCAAGGGCAGCGGCATGAAGGTGAAGACCTGCGAGTCCCTCATGTTCGGAAAGAACATCCTGGCCACCGACGAGGCCTGGGAAGGCTATGACCTGGACTTTGAGCGCGCCGGCGGCCGCTGCAATTCCGCATGGGAGTTCATACAGCGCATCAAGGACCTCTCTAAGGTGCCTGCACCGCGTTTCAACGCATATTCAAGGGAAGTGTTCCTGAGCAAGTATTCCGATGCCCAGGCCCCCGAACTGTTCCGTAAGATATTGGGTTAAAGTGACTCGATGGCATCCGCCATCTTCTCCCAGGAATACTTCTGTTTCTGGGAGGCTACACCCTGTGAGAAATCCGGCTTTTCCGAAGCGAACCTTACCAGGGCGTCCGCAATGGATATCACGGCCGGCTCGGTGACGTATCCGGCCACGCCGTCCGGAACTATTTCCGGAAGGCCGCCCACGCGCGTCACAAGCATCGGTTTTCCAAAATGATAGGCTATCTGGGTGATGCCGCTCTGGGTGGCGGTCTTGTAAGGCTGGACAATGAGGTCCGCGGCGCAGAAATAATAGCGGACCATGTCGTCAGGGATGAAGTTGGGGAAGATGATCACCCTGTCACCAAGTGCATTGGCGGCGTCCAGGTATTTCTCGGGGTTGGAGTAGAATTCTCCGGCCACTATCAGTTTCAGGCCCCGGAACTGTTCCAAACGGTCGTCAGCGAAGGCTTCCAGCAGCCAGTCAAGCCCCTTGTAATCCCTGATAAGGCCAAAGAAAAGCAGGTAGCGGCTGTCTTTGTCCAGTCCCAGTTTCTCAATGGCTTCCTCCCTGCTCACAGGTGTCCCATAATGGTCATAGAGAGGGTGGGGGCACATTGCCGAAGGCTTGTCCGGCGCAAAGGAGCGTATGTCCTTAAGTACGGAATCTGACATGGTCACGAAGCCGTCCATAGAATTGCAGAAATATCTGCTGAAGAACTTGTCGCCAGGCTTGTGCTCGTGTGGGATGAGATTGTGGACAAGCCCGATGCGCTTTGCCCCTGACTTCTTTGCGATGCGAGCCACGGTGCCCATAGCGGGGCCCATGAACGGCATCCAGAAGGCAAATACAATGAGGTCAGCCTTCATCTTGCGCAGTTTGCGGCCTGTCGCTATCCAGTTGAGCGGATTGCAGGAATTGAGCATCCTGGTTATTTCAAGTCCTTCCGGGGCGGAACCGTCGGAATACTGGGTCTTGCCCGGAAACAGGAAAGAGGGATACTGGAGAGTAAATGTCACCAGCTGCACGCGGCGCCCGCGGGCGGCGAATTCAGCCGCCAGCCTTTCGCTGAAGGCGGCTATTCCGCCCCTGTAAGGGTAAGCCGGGCCAACTATGACTATTTTTTGCGGACTGCCTTCCATATTCCGTACGCCGCTGCCAGTGCGATGGCCAGATATATCAATACTATGAAGATGATGGACATGATATCGCCCTTGCGGACGCTGTCCGGGTCGAACGTGAAGTTGATGGTGTGCTCTCCCGCAGGGACGTTCATGGCCCTGAGCACGTAGTCCGCGCGGAAATAATCCGCTTCCTCTCCGTCAAGGGTGGCTTTCCAGCCGTATGGGTAGTAGATTTCGGAGAATACTACCGTTCCATCCTGAGAGGTCTTTACGGAGTAGTCCAGGCTCTTGGGACTGTAGGAGGTGAGCTTGATCTCAGCGTCCTCCGCGATTCCCGGGTGCAGTTCGTCCACACAGTTGTCGAATTCCTTGTCAATGACGGCCACGTCCCTAAGGTCATATATGGTCAGGGCGTCGCTCTCCTGGTTGGCGTTCTCCACAACCTTGATGTCGGACACGAACCAGGCGTTGCCGTATGCGTTGGGGTTGTACTTTGGCGTTACCCCGCCGTCTTCGTCCTGAGAGATTATGTACTTGGTGTTGAGCATGTTGATTACCGGCAGGTGCAGCTTGGACAGGTGCTCGTCAATGAGGTCCTGGTAGCGGCGCAACTTGGCGGCGCTGTATCCTCCGATGGACTCGAAGTAATATGATGTCCTGGATTCGTTGTAGGTATTGGTGGAAAGGTTGAGCACCCTGAAATGAGGCTCCGGGTCCTGCATCAGGGCCTGCTCGTACGGCAGCATCTCAAAGGAGGACATGTTCTGCCTGCGGGTCACAAAATTGTTGTCGTTGAAGTAACGCTTGTCAATGGGCCACATGTCCACAAGTACAAGCACGCCCAGTATTGCAATCATCAGCCAGGACTTCATCTTGCCGCTGGAGTATATCCAGAGGGTGAGGGCGGAGGCGGCGATGAACGCGAATGAGCGGAGCGAGTCGCTTCTGAGCAGCGACGCCCTCTGGGCTATGATTGCGTTATAGAGCCATTCAGGATAGTTGACAGACCATACGGAATCGTGCGGGGAACTGAAACTGAATATGCTTCCTCCCAGCAGCGCCAGCAGCAGGCAGAGGCCTCCCGTGACGCCCGCGGCCCACAGTATGCTCTTCTGCAGTTTCTTCTTCTCCACTTTCTTGAGCATTATCTCCCTAATTGCAAGGAAGCCAAGAAGCGGCATTGCGACTTCCGCCACTATCAGGATGGAGGATACCGCCCTGAACTTGTTGTACATGGGGAAGAACTTGAAGAACAGCCTGGTCAGGGGCATGAAATTCTGCCCCCATGCAAGCATGATGGAGAACAGCGTGCCTATGAGCAGGCCCCATTTATGCGGTCCCGGCACTATGAGGCATCCCAGCAGGAACAGGAAGCATACTATTGCTCCCATATACACGTTGCCCGCGGTGAAGGACTGGCCTCCCCAGTACATGGGGACGGCCTCGCAGAACGCCGCGGCGTCCTTGGAGGACACGCCCTGCTCCCTCAGGGCCTTGTATACTTCGGAATCCGTTCCCACGCTCATTGCGGTGGCTCCTCCCATGGCTCCCGGAACCAGGAACGACAGTGACTCGTCAATGCCGTAACTCCATTGGGTGGCGTAATTCAGGTCAAGTCCGTTCTGGGTAGCCGAATCAGCCGGCTCGTTCTCCTTCACGAGGTCTGTCTGGCCTCCGCGCATGGTCTCGCTTGTATATTCAGCATTGGCGAACACGTCCGCGCAGTTCGCGCCCATACCCAGGCCGAGGGCGACCACGAATACGGCGGTGCCGATGAGCATGTCGCGTCCCTTCTTCTCTTTCAGGTGGAAGATGAGCTGGACAACCCACATCAGGGCTATGAGCATGCCGTAATAGAAGAACATCTGTGGGTGCTTGGTGGCTCCCGCGGCCACGAACAGCGCGGTGAGGACGCCTCCCAGCACATATTGCTTCTTGCTGAATATCAGATTGAACGCTCCCAGGACCACGGCGGTGTCCGCGATGGTCCAGGTCTTGGTTATATGGCCCGCCCCTATGATTACCAGAAAATAAGAGGACAGGCCCATGGCTATGGCCCCCACTATGCTCAGCCATTTGTCCACGTCGAAACATCGCAGGCATATGAAGAAGCACAGGAAATACATGAAGATGATCCAGGCGGGGTTGTTGGTCTTGTGAAGGATTGCGTTTACGGGGCCGAAAACATCCTCCGACGCATAATGGCATCCTCCGATCTGGTAGTTTGGCATTCCGCTGAACATGGCTCCGTTCCAGAAAGTCCAGTCTCCGGTCAGGTCATGGTATACCAGGGACTGGTGCGATGCTCCCGTAAAATTCTGCTGGTCTCCGGCAAAGAGGACCTTGCCTTTGAGCTGGGGTGAACAATAGGTGTAACCGAGTGCTAAGAAAATAATGACGGCGGCCACATAGGCTCCATATTTGTTGAGAATGCTCTTGAATTTCATTTTCTGAAGTATATAACAGGGCAAATATAGCAAAAGATGCTATCTTTGCCTCACAAACGATTGAAATATATGGATTACAGACAGCTTGCCGCTCAGGAAATAGAGCAGCTCAAAAGTCAGGGATGTAGCGCTGAAGATTGGGGCAAAGTGCTTGTCGCTGAAGGCTTTAACCCTAAATATGTCAGGTTTACCCGCTTCTCCGGAGATATCCGTCTGGGTGTGTTCGACGCGGGATTCGACCTTGCCGGCGGCATCCATAAACATTCCGGATTATACAATACCACGCTTCATAACGTGCAGGTTGGAAACAACACCTGCATAGAGGACATAGGCAACTATATAGCCAATTACCGTATAGGTGACAATTCCTTCATAGGGAATGTGGACAGCATGATAGTGGACGGCCAGACCACATTCGGAAACGGTGTGGAGGCCGCGGTGCTCAACGAGACCGGCGGCAGGGAAGTGCCCTTCTACGACCGTCTTTCAGCCCAGGAGGCTTATATCCTTGCCCTTTACCGTTACCGCCCCGCGCTCATAGACAAGATCAAGGCGCTGATAGGGGATTACGTGGAAAGCGTAAAGGCAGACTATGGAACTATAGGGAACGGAGTCACCATCATGGATACCGGCACTATCCGCAACGTAAAGATAGGGGACGGCTGCGTGGTGGAGGGTGCGAACCGCCTGAGCAACGGAAGCATTAATTCCAACGCCTCCGCTCCGGTACATATCGGCGAAGGCGTAATCGCGGACGATTTCATAATCTGCAGCGGCTCCAGCGTTGACGACAACGTCACCCTTGAGCGCTGCTTCATTGGACAGGCCTGCATCATGGGACACTCCTATTCCGCTTCTGACTCGCTCTTCTTCAGCAACTGCCACGAGGAGAACGGAGAGGCCTGCGCCATCTTCGCCGGCCCTTACACCGTGACCCACCATAAATCCACGCTGCTCATAGCCGGAATGTTCTCGTTCATGAACGCCGGGTCCGGTTCAAACCAGAGCAACCATATGTACAAGCTTGGCCCTATCCATCAGGGTATCCTGGAAAGGGGAGCCAAGACCGCTTCGGATTCCTATATCCTCTGGCCTGCAAAGGTGGGAGCCTTCTCGCTGGTTATGGGACGCCATACTGCGCACATGGACACGTCTAACCTCCCGTACTCTTACCTGCTTGAGGACAAGGCCTCCAGCTATCTGGCCCCGGGAGCCAACATCAAGAGCGTGGGAACCATCAGGGACGCCATGAAATGGCCCCGGAGGGACAAGCGCAAGGATCCGGACAAACTGGACTACATCAACTTCAACATCCTCAGCCCTTACACGATGCAGAAAGTGCTCAAGGGAATAGAGATCCTGAGGTCGCTGCGCAGGTCTTTCGGCCCTGACATAGCGGAATATCCATACCAGGGAGGCTGGATACGCTCTTCCGCCCTGAACAAGGGACTGAACTATTATTCCATAATCCTGGACAAGTTCCTCGGCAACTCGCTCGTATCAAGGATAGGGAAGTCCAAGGCCCAGACCTGGGAGGAACTCCTCAAGGACCTGCGTCCGGACAGTGAGATAGGACTTGGCGGCTGGGTTGACGTTTCCGGACTTATCTGCCCCAAGAACGCCCTGGACCCGTTCCTTGACCAGGTTGAGGAGGGAATAGTGTCCGGCGTGGAGGCCCTGGACGAGTTCTTCTCCATGATGTCCTCCGAGTATTACTCATACGAGTGGACCTGGGCTTACGACATCATCCGCAAGTATTACGGCGTATCGCTGGACAACGCGGAGCAGAAGGACATCCTTGAACTTATCGCCAGGTGGAAAGAGGCCGTTGTTGGACTGGACAACCTCCTGTACGAGGACGCCAAGAAGGAATTCTCCCTGAGTTTCATGACCAGTTTCGGAGAGGACGGAGACCTGGAGACGCGCCGCAAGGACTTCGAGCAGGTGCGCGGGTCAGACTTTGACGGCAATCCGTTCGTCCAGATGGTCCAGAACCATATAAAAGAGAAAACTGCACTGTACGAATCTACAGTGGAGAGAATAAAAAAAGTAGCCGCTTAGGACGGCTACTTTTTTTTATAAGGATTCATCAATTATTCATCCTCAAGCTGGAGGTGCTGTACATAGATGGCTTTCATCTTTGCTGCACGCCTCTTCTCTGAAGGCTTCTCAAAATTCTTGCGTGAGCGGAGCTCGCGGATAGCGCCGGTCTTTTCGAATTTCCTCTTGAACTTCTTAAGGGCTCTCTCTATGTTCTCGCCTTCTTTGATAGGTACTATAATCATCCTTTAAATCACCTCCTTTTATTTTTGAGGTTGCAAAGGTAAGGATTTTTCATAAAAAACAAAATTTTATTAAGAAACATTTTTGTTATATTTGCAGGCCTAAATCCGAGATACATGGACAGTCCTTTCATTTACTATAAATACGTCACGGGGAAGCATTTCGTGGGTCGCCGCAAGGACGTCACCATCATTTCCAACTTCCTCTCCCAGGGCGAGAACGTAGCCCTCCTGGCACCTGCCAAGACCGGCAAGATGTCACTCCTGCAGCAGTCGCTGTACCAGATGAAGATGCTGCACCGCAACTTCGCGGTCGCGGAAGTATCCCTTTTGGACGTGCGCACGGTGCAGGAATTCCTGCTTCGCCTTGGCGACGCAGTCATCCGCACCTGCGCCAACACCCCGGCGGAATACACCCGCGCCGTGGAGGACTATCTGCAGGGGACCCACTTCGTGTTTGACCAGGCGGTCTTCGCGGATTCGGACAGGATTGTCTCCCTTAACTGGGACATTGACCAGGACGATATCCAGGCCATGCTGCGCCTCCCGTACAAGATGACTGCGGGGAACGACAGGCAGCTCTACATTGTGCTAAATGAATTCCAGAACCTCTCCTTCGCGGACGATGCGGACAACTTCTTCAAGTTATTCGAGAACGTCCTGCGAGAATCCGGGAACTACGGCCGCAAGCAGTGCTGCTTCGTGTTCATGGGCTCCCAGCTGAACGCCATGAAGGAGATATTCACCCGCAGGCGCTTCTTTTACCGTCTGGTGGAGATCTTCGTGCCTTCGGAGATAGACGAGAAGGAACTCAAGGACTTCGTTTCCAAGGGTTTCATGGTGACGGGAAAGGTGGTGGATCCGGAACTGATGCTGGGCGCCGTACGCCTGTTCAAGGGTAACGTGCATTACCTGATCCATTTTGCGGCCATATGTGACCATCTTTCAAGGGGTTACATCATGGAATCCGTGATGATGGATGCCCTTGAGATGCTCATCTCCATCCACGAGCCGCGCTTCCTGGGAATGATGGCTGACCTGACCACCTACCAGGTTTCCCTGCTCAAGGCCATTGCCGAGGGCTGCACCAAGTTCAGTTCCGCTGAGGTGGTGCGCCGCTACGGGCTCAGCTCATCGGCCAACGTGAAGAGGCTCAAGGACGCGCTCATCAAGAAGGAGATAGTGACCTTCGATGCGGAGGACATCCCCCACATCATCGACCCGCTGTTCGAATACTGGGTTAAAAAGCGTTATTTCCGCCTTGTAGGATAGCGATTTGATAAAAATATTTTGCGGTTTGGAATAATTCTTCTAAATTTGCAGTCCTTTAAAATATTGCATGACCGCTAAGCCATTGAAAAAGAGCTGATTGGAGATCAGACGCTTACGGTTTAAACTTAAAAAAAGTTTAATTGAGATGTACGCAGTAGTTGACATCGCGGGCCAGCAGTTTAAAGTTGAGGCTGGCAATGAAATCTTTGTTCAGAGGCTTCCTCAGGCCAAAGGTGAATCAGTGGAGTTCGGAAAAGTCCTTCTGGTAGGAAGTGACGATGACGTAAGGGTTGGAACTCCTTATCTCGACGGCACAGTTGTAAGAGCAACCGTGCTGGACGACAGTGCAAGGGCAGACAAGGTGCTCGTTTTCAAGAAGATCCGCCGCAAGGGCTTCCAGAAACTGAACGGTCACCGTCAGAAACTTTCCAAGATTCAGATTAACGAAATCGTTTAACGGTAAAAAGAGATTGAATTATGGCACACAAGAAAGGTCAGTCAAGTTCTAAGAACGGTCGTGAATCCCAGAGCAAGCGTTTGGGACTCAAGAAATTCGGTGGCGAGGTCGTTAAGGCTGGAAATATCATCGTCCGCCAGAGAGGTACGGTTCACAATCCGGACAAGAACGTAGGTATGGGCAAGGACCACACCCTTTACGCCCTTATCGACGGAACTGTTAAATTCACAAAGAAAAGAGAGAACAAATCTTACGTATCGGTTATTCCTTTTGAGAACTAAACCCGGGGGTTTGTTTATCGGACAATAAAGGGACTTGCACTTCGGGAATAGTGTAGGTCCCTTTTTTCAAATAAGACATATGCTCACACTCAAGACATTACGCGACAACCCCGAGATGGTTGTGGCAAAACTGGCCAAGAAGAATTTCGACGCCAAGGCAATAGTTGCAGAAATCCTGGACCTGGATACACTTCGCAGGTCCCTCCAGACAGAAAGCGACGCTCTCAAGTCTACCCAGAACCAGATAGCCGCACGAATTGGCATGCTCATGAGGCAGGGCCAGAAGGAAGAGGCTGAGAAGGCCAAGGCCGAGGTCGCCGGAATGAAGGAGAAATACAATGACATGATCGCCCGCCTGGACCAGGCCGAGAAGGAAATGAACGCCAAGATAGTGCTTCTTCCCAATCTCCCCTGTGACCTTGTTCCTGAAGGAAAGGGTGCTGAGGACAACCTGGTGGTTAAGATGGGCGGACCGGAGGTCAACCTCCCGGAGAACGCGCTTCCTCACTGGGAACTCGCAAAGAAATACGACATCATCGACTTCGACCTGGGAGTCAAGATCACCGGAGCCGGTTTCCCCGTCTACAAGGGCAAGGGAGCAAAGCTCCAGAGGGCTCTCATCAACTTCTTCCTGGACTGCAACTCTGCAGCCGGATATCAGGAGACAGAACCTCCCGTAGTGGTGAACGCTGCATCCGGTTTCGGTACCGGACAGCTTCCTGACAAGGAGGCCCAGATGTATTATTGCGGACTGGACGACTTCTATCTGGTTCCCACCGCAGAAGTGCCTCTGACCAACATCTACAGGGATGTCATCCTCCAGAATTCGGAGCTCCCTCAGAAAATTACCGCCTATACCCCTTGCTTCCGCCGCGAGGCCGGATCCTACGGCAAGGACGTACGCGGACTCAACCGCCTCCATCAGTTCGACAAGGTGGAGATAGTACGCATAGAGCGCCCTGAGGACAGCTACGCCGCCCTTGACCAGATGGTGGCCCACGTAGAGGGTATCGTGAACAAGCTCGGGCTCAAGTACCGCATCCTCCGTCTCTGCGGCGGAGACATGAGCTTCACTTCCGCCATCACCTACGATTTCGAGCTTTGGAGTGCCGCCCAGGGAAGGTGGCTGGAGATTTCTTCAGTATCCAACTTTGACAGCTTCCAGGCCAACCGCCTGCATCTGCGCTATAAGGACGAGGCCGGAAAGACCGCCCTCTGCCATACTCTCAACGGAAGTTCACTGGCACTGCCGCGCGTAGTTGCGGCCCTGCTCGAGGACAACCAGACTGAAAACGGCATAGTGATACCAGAGGTTCTCCGCCCTTATACCGGATTCGACATAATTGATTAAGAAAAGCACCATACTTGGAATTGATCCCGGAACCAATCTTTTGGGTTTCGGGATCATTTCTGTTGACGGGAATGGCAAGCCGCAGTTCGTGGACATGGGCGTGGTGGACCTCCGCAAGGAGAAGGACGCCTATTCCAAGCTCGCAGCCATCGGCGCAAAGATAGGGGCCCTATGCGATGAGCACCATCCTGACCAGATGGCCATCGAGTCTCCTTTCTACGCCAAGAACGCCCAGGTCATTTTCAAGCTGGGACGCGCGCAGGGCGCGGCCATAGCGGCCGCCGCCGGGCGCGGCATCCCCGTTACCGAATATGCTCCCCGCAAGGCCAAGATTGCCATCTGCGGCAACGGCGCGGCCTCCAAGGAGCAAGTTGCAATGATAGTAGAGAAAACTTTGAAGATAGACATCCAGCCTGAATTTTTAGATGCTACGGACGCTTTGGCAATAGCGATGTGCCATTATTATCAGCTTTCTTCACCGCTGTCCGGAGCCTCTTCTTCCTCTTCCTGGGAGAAATTCGTGGAGGCCAACCCTTCAAGGGTAAAAAAATAATTAAATAATTATAAGAACTGATTAAACTTTGGGCGGTCTGTATTGTCTAAAGACCGTTGACTTGAATAATCAGAATCATTTATATGAACAAATTACTCAGAATCGCGCTTATACTTGCAGTCTCCCTGACTGCTGCGGCGCAGACTTTCGCACAAAACATCACCGGAACCCTTAAAGAAACATCGACGGGAGAGCCAGTCGGCTATGCTACGGCCTCCATTACCCCTGCGGGCTCCGAATCTGTTTACAAATACGCCATCAGCGACACCAAGGGTGCTTTCAGCATCGAATCTGTAAAGGACGGTACCTACACCCTCAAGGTGGAGCTCATGGGCTATAAGACCTATACCAAGGAAATCACCGTCAAGGGAGCATCTGTAGCCCTTGGCGAAATCAAGCTTGACGAGGATTCCGAGATGCTTGACGCAGCCGTGGTATCGGACGTCGCCAACCCTATCATCGTGAAGAAGGATACGGTTGAGTACAACGCATCGTCCTTCCTGGTTACTGACAACGACATGCTCCAGAACCTCCTTGCAAAGCTCCCTGGCCTTGAGGTCGGTTCCGACGGTTCAATCACCGCCAACGGAGAGACCGTTACCAGGATCTATATAGACGGCAAGACCTTCTTCCTTGACGACCCTACGCTCGCTTCCCAGAACATCCCTGCAAAGATGGTTGAGAAGGTAAAGGTCATCAAGAAGAAATCAGAGCAGGCGGAGTTCTCCGGAATTGACGACGGACAGGAAGAGACCGTAATCGACCTCACCGTACAGCAGTCAATGATGAACGGTATCTTCGCCAACGTAATGCTCGGAGGCGGACACGACTTCAAGGGCGAGAAGATCAGCGCTGACGTTGCCGCGCAGGATCAGCTTGGAGCCCTTGCCCAGAACGACGCCTTCCGTTTCCAGTCCAACGCCATGGTTGGTAATTTCAAGTCCAACAGCCAGATCAGCGTCATCCTCAACGCCTCCAACGCCGGAGCCGGCGGAATGGGCGGACGTGGCGGCGGAATGGGCGGCGGCGGATTCGGCGGTCCCGGCGGCGGTGGCGGCGGAATGGGCGGCTTCGGCGGCGGTGGCCTCACCACCTCTTACATGGCCGGTCTCAACGGTGCCTTCGACCTTCTTGACAACAAGATGGAACTCTCCTCCAACTACTCATACAACGGATCCAACTCCCTTACCGGATCAATGTCCACCTCTTACGTAACCCAGACCGACGGTTCACAGGTTACCAATTGGACAAACTCCAAGGGAACCAGCAACAACGGCGGACACAGCATCGGTATGAGATTGACTCACAAGTTCTCCGACAGCGCCAACATCGTGTTCGAGCCTCAGATCCGCTTCAACAAGACAGGCAGCGTTTCATCCTCCCTCAACAGTTCTGAGCATAGCGTAAGGGGTCTTACCAATGACGGATGGTCCAGCAGCATATCAGACGGCAACAGCATCAATACCAGCGGCCGTTTCGTATACCGCCAGAGGATCCTCATCCCGGGACGTACACTCTCCGTAAACCTCAACTGGAACTACGGAACCAACGATTCCGAATCCTTCACCCAGTCCCTCACCAACATGTACACCGGCTCTATCATGAACAAGAGCTTCGTGAACCAGAGGAACGAGAACAAGTCCACCAACGCTTCCGCAGGTGCCCGTATCGAATACGTTGAGCCGATGGGAAACAACTTCTACCTGTCAGGAAACTACTCATACAACTGGAGCATAAGCAACTCTTCAAAGGATACTTACAACAGTGGTTTGTATGACCAGGACGCCTTCAGCCTGAACAACCTTACATATAACAGGAACGGAGAGGTTTACGACGACGTTTACTCCAACAAGATCGTCAACCGCACAATCCAGCAGCAGATCGGTGCCAACGTGATGTACCAGAGCGAAGGCATGAACGCACAGATCGGAGCTTCCCTTATGCCTAGGAACATCTTCAACGAGACAAACGGAAAGTCCTATACCGACAACGCCATGAACTGGGCTCCTAACGCATCCATCAGGGCTGACCTGGGCCAGAACGGAAACTTGAGGATCAACTACTCTGGACGTTCCAACCAGCCTTCAACCAACCAGTTGATGCCTGTAATGGACAACAGCAACCCTACCAGGATGTCCCTCGGTAACCCTTACCTGACCTCTTACTTCAACCATAACCTCAGGACTGAGATCGGTTACACTGACAGGAACACGTTCTTCACCACCAGGCTCTCACTGAACGGAGGTGTAAACCAGAACCCTATCGTGAACGCCACCTGGATGGACAACGCGGCAGTACAGTACAGTTTCCCTATCAACGCGTCACCTTCCTGGAACGGAAGCATCTCCTGGATGCTCAACACTCCTATAGGAAAGTCCAACTTCAGGATCAACAACAACCTGAGCATGAACTACTCCGAGTCCCACTCTTACCTTGGTGTCGCCAGCATCGACATGACCGGCTACTTCAACGCCAACAAGGAGTTTGACTACGAGCTGTTCCACAGCGACTACTTCGGAGACAATCCTACCAAGAACTTCAACGACTACTTCAAGGATAACAAGAACCAGAACCTGAGTTTCAACGAGAACCTCCGTATCACCTACCGTCTGGACTACTTCGAGGCTACCCTCGGCGGACGTACCCGCGTCAGCATGCCTAAGTCAACTTATGAGAGTGTGAACAGTTCTCCTACCACCTGGAACAACTCCGTATCCATGAACATCACTTGGAACGAGCCTAATACAGGCCTTGGACTTACCACTGACGGAACTTACAACTGGTACATCGGCTATACCACTGACCAGCCTGCCAACTTCATCTGGAACGCAGAGATCACCAAGTTGATCTTCAACAACAACGCGACACTCGCAATCCGCGGTTATGACCTCCTGAACCAGACCAAGACCTTCAACGAGTCCATTAGCGGCAACAGGCGTACAGAGAGCCGCAGCCTTGCACTCGGACGCTACGTGATCGTATCCCTGACCTTCCGCTTCGGAACATTCGGAAGGGGTGGCCGTGGCGGCGGCCGTGGCAACCGTGGTGGCGGCGGCAACTTCGGCGGCGGAATGCCGGCCGGCGGCCCGCCAATGGGCGGCGGCGGAATGCCAATGGGTGGCGGCGGATTCCCCGGCGGCGGCCCTATGTAGCAGATAGCTTTTCAACGGAATAAAGAGACCGATCCTTACGGACCGGTCTCTCTATTATTAGGAGGAGGGTGTGGGTGCAGTGTTCAAAAAAGCTTTCGGCGTCAAGCCTGCATTGTCGCTTTTTTGAACACTGCATCCACATCCGACACCCTAAGTGGAGGAATTTAGTATATTTGTATGATATGTGTAAAGAGTGGAGAAAGAAAAGGTTGCGCGGTAAGATACGCGGTTCCGTAGCGGACGCGGCGCAGGACGTGAGCATCTGGTCGCAGGTGGAGGACCTTCCGGAATTCAAGGCGGCCGGCAGCGTGCTGCTGTACTGGTCCATGGCTTCGGAAGTGGACACTCACGCCTTTGCGCAGCGCTGGTACGGCCGCAAGAAACTGTATCTGCCAAAGGTATCGGGCGAAAGCCTTGAGATCAGGGAGTACATTCCGGACGACATCGCCCCAGGCTACAGAGGCATCATGGAACCTTCGGACAAGGCTCCGGTAGCGGAGAAGGTGGACCTGGTGATAGTGCCGGGAATGGCGTTCGACGCGCGGGGCAACCGCCTGGGCCGCGGAGGCGGCTTCTACGACAGGCTGCTGCCTTCGCTTTCCTGTCCCAAGGTGGGAGTGTGCCGCAGGCACCAGTTCGTGGAGGAGGTGCCGGTACAGGCCTGGGACCAGAAAGTTGATATTGTTGTTACCCCTGCAAATTGTTATATTTGCAAGATATGATTGCAGATATACTCAAGTCTGTCCTTGTGGGAATATGCCTTGCGGCGCCTATCGGTCCGGTGGTGCTCACCGTAATGCAGAAAACCCTGTCTTACGGCCGTGAAACGGGAGTGAAGGCCGCATTGGGCTGTGCCGTGATGGATACGGTCTATGCGACGCTCAGTTTCATTGCCCTGGCCTTTATCAAGGGCTTCCTTGAGGAACACAAATTGCTGATAGCAATAATAGGCGGATGCGTGATCATCGCCCTGGGGGTGATAATGATGCTCAGCGATCCCTACTCCAATTATAGGGAGCGTACCGCCAGCGGCTGGGCCGCGTTCTGGGAAGTAGCTTTCATAATCCTGACCAACCCGGGGTCCATACTGTATGACTTTACCGTATGCACCTTCTTTGGGCTTCAGGCAAAGAGCTGGGACCTGATTCCCCTCGCGTTGGGCGTATTTGCCGGTGAGGTCATTTTCTGGGCGCTGTTCACCCTGCTCTTCGGCCGCCTGCACAGCAGGCTGGGCAAGGAGACCATAGTGAAACTCAGCAAGCTGTCAGGAGTTGTGCTGCTGGTTTGCGGCATAGTGATAATGATAAAAGGATTTATTTAGAAACCAATATACTTGAATAATATGGGCAACTGGATAGTTAAGAACCTGGTATGGGCGGTAGTATATGTTCTGCTGCTGTTGGGTCTGGTAACTTTCGGACTTTCATTCTTGACAAATCACAATAAGGAGATAATAGTCCCTGACTTCACCACCATGACCGTGGCTGACGCCGCGGACATAGCGGAGCAGGCGGGAATCAGGGTTGAGGTGACGGACTCCGTGTACATCCGCAGGATGGACAAGGGAACCGTATACAGCCAGAACCCCACGGCCGGCAGCCGCGTGAAGAAGAACAGGATGATACGCCTCACCATTAACGCCACCATGGCAAAGCAGGTGTCCATGCCCAACCTGGTAGGATATTCGATGCGCCAGGCAAAGGCCGAACTGTCTTCCAGGGGCCTCACGCTGGGGAACCTCATATACGTGAACGACATGGCCACCAACAACGTGCTCAAGCAGCAGTATCACGGCAGGGACATCGCTTCCGGCACCCCTATCGACAGCGGAGCGGAAGTGGACCTGGTGGTTGGCCTCAATCCTTCTGACAACCAGACGCTTGTGCCCAACGTGATTGGCATGAAGTACGCCAGGGCAGTAGACGCCGTTCACGACAACTCCCTGAACGTTGCCCGCGTGACCTTTGACGACAGCGTGAAATCATATTCCGATTCCCTGAACGCGGTAGTATTCCGCCAGAGTCCGGCCGCTTCGTCGGCCCCTCTGGGAATGGGCGGCACCGTATCGCTGTCATTCACCCTGGACGAGTCCAAACTCCCACAATAATGGTCAAGGAGTTCCTTACAGATACGGAACTGCAGGAGCAGGAACTGGAGCTGGACGAGGAACAGGGAATGTTCGAGCATTTCCGCCTTAGCGTAGACCAGGGCCAGGCTCCCATCCGCATAGACAAATTCATGACCAGTCACATGGAGGACACTTCGCGTCACCGTGTGCAGATGGCCATTAAGGAGGGCTATGTGAAACTGGGGGACAAGACGGCCAAGGCTAACATGATTGTACGCCCCGGGGACGTGATCCGTTTCATAATGCCGTACCGAAGGCGCGGCATGGAGATAGTCCCGCAGGACATTCCCCTGGACATAGTTTACGAGGACGATGACGTGCTCATAGTGAACAAGCCCGCAGGGATGGTGGTGCATCCGGGGCACGGCAATTACGAGGGGACATTGGTGAACGCCCTTGCCTTCTATCTGGGGATGCCGGAAGGGACTGACGGGGGAGACGGACACATGGGGGTGCTGGTGCACAGGATTGACAAGGACACAAGCGGACTACTGGTGGTTGCAAAGAACGAGGACGCCCAGCTGAACCTGGCCGGCCAGTTCTTCAAGCACAGCATAGAGAGGTGCTACAACGCCATAGTCTGGGGAGACATCAAGGAAGATGAAGGAACGGTGGACGCCCCGATCGAAAGGGATCCCAACGACCGGCTTCGCTTCCGCGTAGCCAAGGAAGAGGGGAGGGGGAAGAATGCCGTGACCCATTACAGGGTGCTTCAACGCTTCGGCTTCGTCACATTCGTGGAGTGCCGCCTGGAAACCGGCCGCACCCATCAGATAAGGGTGCATATGAGCCACATAGGCCACCCTCTTTTCAACGATGAGAGGTACGGCGGGGCCGAGATACGCAAAGGAACCATATACGCCAAATACAGGCAGTTTATAGCCAACTGCTTCAAGGAATGCCCCAGGCAGGCGCTGCACGCCAGGACACTGGGATTCGCCCATCCCTCAACGGGAGAGTGGATAAGGTTCGAGGCCGTCATTCCTGACGATATGTCCCGTCTGCTGGAAAAATGGGACAGGTTTACAAAAAACGACCGCAATTATGAAGAGTGTTAAAATCTGGATGCTGGTACTTATGCTGCTGTTCGCAGCCTTTATGAGTGTGCCTTTCCTTGTTCCGCATGCAGGAGCGGCAATCCTCGTAGGATTCATCCCCCTGCTGTTCATGGATGTCCTGGCCGATGCCAAGGGCATAAGGCATTTCTGGTGGTGGTACTACGGGGCCTTCGTCCTCTGGAATGCAGCCACCACGTTCTGGGTCTGCAACGCCACCGTGGGCGGCGGGATATTCGCCGTGCTGGCCAACGCCTTCCAGATGGCCCTCATTTTTGCTGTCTACCGCTTCTCCAAGAAGAAATTCCATCCTTTCGTGGCGCATCTTTTCCTGGCCTTCATGTGGATAGCCTGGGAGAGGTTCTATTTCAGCGCGGAGATCTCCTGGCCGTGGCTTACCCTTGGAAACGCCTTTGCCGGGACCACAAAGCTCATCCAGTGGTACGAGTACACCGGTACGCTGGGCGGATCCGTCTGGACATGGGCATGCAACCTGTGCCTGTTCTATCTGCTTCTTTTCCTCCTGGGAGGCCATTTCAAGGACATCAAGACAGTTGGGAAGATATTCCTTCCCGTGGGCTGCCTCATCCTTTTCGCCGCCCCAATGGTGCTTTCCATGCACATATACGATTCTTATAGGGAGGACAAATCGGACAGCCTGGACGTGCTCATAGCGCAGCCTAACTTCGACCCTTACCAGAAATTCACCTCCATGACCCAGGAAGAGCAGAACAAAGTCCTGCTGGACCTGTATGACAGGGAACTGTCAGGGAGACAGAACCTTCCCGAGCTCCTGCTCGCCCCGGAGACCTTCACAGGCGACATAATCCTGAACTCTGTGGAGATGAGCGATACCTATAACCTTTTCAGGGACTTCCTGGGCAATTATCCCGGAGTGAACCTGATATTCGGAGCGTCCACCCACCATTATATCTTCAGCGAGGAACGACCTACATACACGGCGCGCCAGGCCGGAGACGCCATCTGGTACGAGTCCCACAATTCCGCGTTCGTGATGGAGAAGAACGGCAGGTATGACTTCTACAACAAGTCTTGCCTGGTAGTGGGTACGGAAAAGATGCCATATCCAAGGATCTTCGCCCCCATTGACGATAAACTGGGCGGAGTCATTGGCCGCTGCGTGGGCCAGGACGAGCCGTCCCTGCTCACTGTGAACAGATATGACAGCGAAGGTTGGCTTGAGTCTGAAGTGCCCATAGGCTGCGCCATCTGTTACGAAAGCGTTTACGGAGAGTATTGCACAGGATATGTCAAGGAAGGGGCCAAGGCCCTCACGGTCATCACCAACGACGCCTGGTGGGGTGACACCCCGGGCTACAGGCAGCACCTCAGTTACTCCTGCCTCCGCGCCATAGAGACCAGGAGGGACATTGCCCGATGCGGAAACACCGGCATCAGCGCCTTCATAGACCAGAGGGGAGACATCCTCTCCAGAAGCAACTGGTGGAAGAGGGAAACCCTGGAGGGCAGGATATACCTGAACGACAAGGTGACTTTCTTTGTAGAGCACGGAGACCTTGCGGGACGCATATCCACCTGGCTGTTCCTGCTGTTGCTGCTCCTGCTGCTGGTGCGCTTCGCGGTACGCAAATAATCTCTAAAGGGAAATAAAAAAAGGGGAGAGCTATGACAGCTTCTCCCCTTTCTCGTCGTAGAATTCATATTGCAGGACTCCCAAATCTGTGCTTTCAACCAGATTCAGCCGGCATTTGTACTTCTTTTTCCATTTCCTGACATAGGAATGGAATCCGCGGCTCAGATAGGCTCCAAGGATTGGACTGACCTTAAGGTCAAGCGTACTGACGTGTTTCTCTGTCACAAGATATGACAGTTTTTCCTCGATCTGTTCGTCGATTACCGCGCTTGAGGTTATCTTGCCCTTTCCATGGCACATGGGGCAGATTTCTGCGGTATCGATCTGGGTTACAGGACGTATCCTCTGCCTTGTAATCTGCATCAGGCCGAATTTTGTGAGCGGCAGCACGTTGTGGCGGGCCCTGTCCTTCTTGAGAAGGTCTTCCATATACTTGAAGAGCGCAGCCCTGTGCTCCTGTGATTCCATGTCTATGAAATCCACAATCACAATACCTCCCATATCCCTCAGCCTAAGCTGGCGGGCGATCTCGTCCGCCGCAAGGCGGTTGACCTCGAAGGTGTTTTCTTCCTGATCGGTAGTCTTTGCACGGATACCGCTGTTCACGTCGATCACGTTCAGTGCTTCGGTCGTCTCAATGACCAGATAGGCGCCTTGTTTTAACGGGACCACCTTCCCGAAAGAGCTTTTAATCTGCCTGGTGACCTCGAAATGGTCGAATACAGGCTCTTTGCCATCGTAAAGCTTCACTATCTTCTCCTGCTCGGGAGAAATGATAGAGATGTAATCCTTGATTTCCTCGTAGGCGTTCTGCTCATTCACGAATACGTTGCTGAATGAGTCGTTCAGAAGGTCCCTGAGGGTGACGGTGGTTTTGGAGAACTCAGTGAAGAGCAGCTCCACGCCTTTGCTCCTTGCGATCTTGTTCCAGGATGTTTTCCATTTGTCTATCAAAGAACGGAGTTCTCCTGCGAGAACCGCTGCGGTTTTTCCTTCGGCCGCCGTGCGAATTATCGCACCGTAGTTCTTGGGAAGAATGCTCTTGACCAGGGATTCCAGCCTGCGCCTTTCTTCTCCTGAACTTATTTTCTGGGAAACGCTCACCTTCTGTGCGAAGGGGAGCAGTACAATGTTTCGTCCTGCCAATGAAATTTCCGCGGTCAGCCGGGATCCTTTGGTGGAGATAGGTTCCTTCTTTATCTGGGCTATTATCATCTGGCCCTGTTTCAGGACATCCTCTATGCGGCCTTCCTTTGGCAGGACGGGGCCTATCTGGATGCGTGAGAACAGGTTCTCCATGTTGACGTTGGGATTTGAGCTCCTGATAAACTTGTCATAGGCCTCAAAATACAATCCCAGGTCCAGATAATGGATGAAAGCTTCCTTTTCGTCGCCTATGTCCACAAATGCGGCGTTCATTGCCGGGAGTATCTTCTTGACTCTTCCAAGAAACACGTCTCCCACGGAACACGGACGATCCTGACTGGATTCTTTGTTCAGTTCTATGAGCCTGCCGTTTTCCAGCAGCGCAATCTGAACTTCGGACGGGGTGACATTCACCACCAGGTCCTTTACAGAATTCTCAGTTTCCATAAGGAATTTCTATTATAAAGAACGAAAAATAAAGAGGCCGGACGGATCTCCCGCCCAACCTCATTCGACATCTAGATTACTTCTTCTTATGTCTGTTCTTGCGCAAGCGCTTTTTACGCTTGTGCGTGGACATTTTATGTCTCTTTCTTTTCTTTCCGCTAGGCATAAACTTAAGTATAATTTATTTTACAGAATTTACGAAAGTCTTGGCTGGCTTGAAAGCTGGGATGTCGTGTGCAGGGATTGTAAGGGTGGTCTGCTTGGTGATGTTCCTGGCGGTCTTCTGAGCCCTGTGCTTGATGATGAAGCTGCCAAATCCGCGAAGGTAAACAGGATTGCCCTTGCATACGGAATCCTTAACGCTCTCCATAAATCCCTCTACAACTGTCTGAACGGTTGCTTTCTCAATGCCGGTAGCCTTTGCTACTTCATTTACTATTTCAGCTTTAGTCATGATTTTAAATAGTTAATTAGGTGAGTTCCTTTATATTGGAGTGCAAAAGTAGGTTTTTTTTTTCAATAATCAAACATTAGATTTTATATTTGTATTTACTGAATCTGTAATCGTAAAATATTCATATGCGAAAGAAACTGTTCTACCTTCTGGCGGCAGCCTGCCTGGCTCTGCCGGTTTTCCTGATTGCAAGTTGTTCCAAGGGCGCAAAGACGCTTCCGTGTGACATTTATGCCTCATACGGCACCCCTTGCGTCACCGCCCACAGTACCACCAGGCTGCTGTATTCCAAATACAAAGGCCCTCTGTACCAGGTCCGCCGCGCCTCTGACGGACAGACGCTTGACATACGCGCCGTAAAGGGATATGCCGACGCTGAAGCCCAGGACCGCTTCCTCAAGGGCGACCAGGGAACCATTACAATAATATATGACCAGTCCGGCATGGGCAACAACCTTGAGCCGGCTCCTCCGGGAACCTTCAAGGGTCCGGATGAGGGCGAGTTCAACACCCAGTCCATAGCCGACATGGCCCCCATCCTCATCCACGGCCGCAAGGCGTACGGCGCCTTCATAATGCCGGGTATGGGATACCGCTGCAACAACGCCGCGGGCCTGGCCATAAACGACGAGCCGGAAGGAATGTACTATGTGATTGACGGAGGCCATTACGACAGCGGATGCTGCTTTGACTATGGCAACTCCTCCACAAACGGCAAGGCGGTTGGAACAGGAACCATGGAAACTACGTATTACGGTACATCCACAGCCTGGGGACGTGGAAACGGCCAGGGCCCGTGGATTATGTCAGACATGGAGGCCGGCCTGTTCTCCGGATACGACCCCAAGCAGAACGACGTTCCCACAATTGACTGGAAGTTCGTCACAGTTTACGTGAACGGTGGCGGCGGCAACCAGTGGGACCTGCGCGGCGCTGACGCATCAAGCAGCGAGGTGACCACCTTCTACAGCGGTGTGCGCCCCCATACGCTTGAAGGAAGCGACGCATATTATCCGATGCACAAGAAGGGAGCCATGCTCCTTGGCAACGGAGGCGACAACGGAAACGGCTCCGCAGGAACCTTCTTCGAGGGTGTCATGACAGTAGGCTATCCTTCTGACGAGGCCATCGCCGCCGTGCAGAAGAGCGTGGCCGCCGCAGGATACCAGGAGTATCCAATGACCATGACCCGCTTGATATCCTTTGTTCCAGGCGCAAGCGCCGATGTGGCCGTGGCATTCACGAACCGTGGAGCCAAGGCTCTCAGGGGCTTTGCCCTGGAGCCGGATGCTCCGGAAGGTTGGGAAGTGACAGCGGCGGACCAGCTGCCATCGGAAGTGGCTCCAGGCCAGAGCGTTACGGCAATCTACACCGTAAAGGCTCCCGCTAAGCGTTCCACCGGATTCCTCCAGTTCAACGCCCTCTGGAAAGGCGGCGACGCCGCAGTTTCAACCAAGGTGCGCAGCGCCGAGGCCATCAAGATAAACGAAGTGAAACTCTCCGCGCCTTCAGACGCAAATGACCAGTTCATTGAACTGTTCAACGCGTCCAAGGCTCCGGTGGACCTCTCCGGAATGGAACTCCAGGTACGCCGAAGCGGATGGACCCCTGTCAAGGCGGCCGTCATCCCTCAGGGAACCACGCTGGCACCGGGCGCATTCTATGTGCTCACCCTCGCTCCGGCCGCAGTCACTGCCCCTGCATCCCAGGGTGCGACTGAGGTATACCTCAGCGCCGATATCCCTGCCGACACGGAGATTACTATAGGCGGAAACGCTTACAGGGTAAGTGCCGCAGGAGTGCCTGCAGGCGCGTTCACAACCCTCTTCACCCCTATTTCAACGGGACCAAAGCTCACTTTCCCCGCAGGATCCACAAACCTTCCCTTGACTTCTACGGACGGCATCGCTCCGGGTCAGAAACTGGGCATAGGCCTTGGCGGAGACTATGAGGTGGTAGAAGTTACCGCGGTGGGCGCTTCCGCCACCCAGACCGTGCTCTCAAAGGAGGCCAAGGCGGGCGACACCAGGCTTATAATAGAGACAACCCAGAACCTTGTTCCGGGATCCGTAATAACTATTGACACCGGCGCCCGCATTGAGATTGCCACGGTGAAGACCCTTGTCAAGAGTTCAGGCGTTCCCGTACGCCAGATGCGCGGGGCACCGCCTCACGAGCCGGGAGAAGTGGAGATAGAGGCCCCTCTCAAGCAGGACCACATGCTTTCAGTTGACGTATCCTGCCCGGGCGGCGGTGTAACCTTCACCCCCGCAACCAAGTACGCCCACATCAGCGGACAGGCCGCTCAGGGCCTGGGCACGGCGTATAAGCTGGCGTCCGGCCTTCAGGCCGCGGCCGGAGCTTATGACGCCGTCTCGGTGTTCCCCGACGGAGACCAGCAGTTCGGCTATCAGCTTTCCGCATCGGCAGGCTCCATAGCCCTGGTTGACCCCGCATCGGGCGCAGTGGTTGACGCCATCGTCTATGGATCGCAGCAGAGCAACTCCAGCGGAAACGGTACAATCGCAAGCCCTGAACTTGCAATCCTTGAAGGAGTGCAGGACGGCGGCGGATGTATTGCCGTTGTGCCTCAGACAAGGCCCAACTTCAACTTCATGCGTCCCGGAATGCCGGTACCTCCGCCGGACAACGGCCCCGGCAAGAGCATGGTCCGTTTCCCTGACGGAGCGGATGCGGACGCGCTTTGCCGCGACTTCAGCGTAAGCGGCCTCCCTACGCCGGGCGCTGCCAACAGCGTGAACTTGCTGGAATAACCCGGGCTTTATTTCTCCGTTGGCACGGAGATTGACCAAATAAGGCTATGGCTTTTTGACGGGGCAAATCCTGCCAAATTGTCATAGCCTGTTTATATCTATCCTAGACATTATGAGCAAAAAAATAGATACTAATCTTTTCTTCCCCAACATAGGGGCGGAAGTGAACATCATCCCGGTGCTTCAGGGAGAAGGCTCCTTGAAATTCGATCCGGCGGAAATGCCTGACGTAATCCCCATACTGGCGCTGCGCAACGCGGTTATCTTCCCCGGCGCGGTATATCCTGTGACCATAGGCAGGCCTAAGTCCCTGCAACTCATAGCGGATGCGGAGAAGTCCGGTGCCCTTATAGGCGCGGCTCCCCAGATTGACGTGACGGTGGAGGAGCCCCAGAAAGAGGACCTTCTGCCATATGGAACCGTTATCAGGATCGTGAGGACCCTTGAAATGCCGGACGGCACCGTGACAGCCATCCTGCAGGGCCTCAAGCGTTTCTCCCTGGACTATGTGGTTTCCTATGACCCGTACATCCGCGCCCGCGTGCACTGCCTTGACGATTTCCTGACAGATGACAGCCTGGCAGACCGCAAGATGATAATGAATTCCCTCAAGGACAAGGCCATCCAGATAATGCGCAACTCCAACCTCGCCTCCAAGGAGGCGCAGACAGCGTTGCGCAGCATCAACGACTTCGGTTTCCTTGTCAACTTCATAGCCACCACCCTGGAGGTGGAGAACTTCGAGGAGAAGGCAGACCTGCTCCAATATGACGATGTGCGCGTACGCGCGCTCAACCTCCTGGCCCTGATGGAGACCCAGCTTCAGTACATGAAGATCCAGCAGGACATCAACCAGAAGGTGCGCAGCGAGATAGACCAGCAGCAGAGGGAGTACTTCCTGAACAACCAGCTCAGGACCATCCAGGAAGAACTTGGAATGGACGAGGGAGAGGAATTCGAGCAGTTCCGCCAGAAGGCCGCCGCCAAGAAATGGCCGGAGAAGGTAAAGGCCATCTTTGACAAGGAACTCTCCAAGCTGGAGAAATACAACCCTTCCTCCCCGGATTACTCCGTGCAGTACAACTACCTGGAGTTCATGCTCGAACTGCCATGGGACGACATGTCGGAGGACAACCTGGACCTGAAGCACGCCCAGAAGGTCCTGGACAACGACCATTACGGCCTTGAGAAAGTCAAGGACAGGATAATAGAGTACCTTGCCGTGCTCAAGCTGAAGGGGAACATGAGGAGCCCTATCCTCTGCCTCTACGGCCCTCCGGGAGTGGGAAAGACCTCCCTTGGCAAGTCCGTGGCAAAGTCCCTCGGACGCCAGTACGTGCGTATCTCCCTTGGAGGCATGCATGACGAAGCGGAGATCCGCGGTCACCGCAAGACCTACGTGGGAGCCCTCCCGGGCCGATTGCTGAGCGGAATAGCCCGCGCCGGCAAGTCCAACCCCGTAGTGGTCCTGGACGAGATTGACAAGCTCGCCTCAGACTTCAAGGGCGACCCGTCATCCGCATTGCTGGAGGCGCTGGACCCGGAGCAGAACTCCACCTTCCACGACAACTACCTGGACATCGACTACGACCTGTCCAACGTGCTGTTCATCACCACGGCCAACTCGCTGTCAACCATACAGCCGGCCCTGCTGGACCGTATGGAGGTCATCAACGTGTCCGGTTACCTGGCAGAGGAGAAGGTGCAGATAGCCCGCCATTTCCTTGTTCCTAAGCAGCTCAGGGAGCACGGCATATCCGAGGACGCGCTGAAGATTGATTCCAGCGCCATCAAGGCCATCATCAGCGACTACACCCACGAAAGCGGCGTGCGCGGCCTCGAGAAACAGATCGCCAAGATATCCCGCGTGACCGCAAAGAAGATAGCCATGGAGGAGGAGTATCCCAAGGTGATCAAGAAAGAGCACCTGAAGGAGTATCTGGGCCTTCCTACGGCCTATCATGACCGCCAGAAAGGCAACGAGGTGCCAGGCGTGGTAACAGGCCTTGCCTGGACAGCCATGGGCGGTGAGATCCTGTTCGTGGAGAGTTCCGTGTCCAAGGGCAAGGGCGTCATGACAATGACCGGAAACCTGGGAGACGTGATGAAGGAGTCCGCCACCATAGCGTACCAGTATATCAAGGCTCATCCTGAGATGGCCAATGTGACCAGCGAGGAATTCGCCGCCAAGGACATCCACGTGCACGTTCCGGAAGGCGCTACGCCAAAGGACGGCCCGTCCGCCGGTATCACCATGGTAAGTTCCATGGTTTCAGCCCTCAGGGGCCAGGCGGTCAAGAAGCACATAGCCATGACGGGCGAGATGACCCTCCGCGGCCGCGTGCTGCCCGTGGGCGGAATAAAGGAGAAGATCCTTGCAGCCAAGAGGGCCGGGGTGAAGACCATAATCATCTCAGAGGACAACCGCAAGGACGTCGAGGATATCCCCGAGGTATATATCAAAGGCCTTGAGTTCGTTTACGTAAAGAATATAGCGGACGTTATCGATTTTATTTTCTAACTTTACATCTCAAACAGCAATTGAGGTGGAAGTCAGAATAGAAAATACCTGGAAACAAGCCCTGCAGAAGGAGTTCGACAAACCCTATTTTGCAGAGCTTGTGTCTTTTCTGCACGCTTCCAAGGATGCCGGGATGCGTATCTATCCGCCCGGAGGGCAGATTTTCAAGGCCTTTGACCTTACGCCCCTTCCGGAGGTGAAGGTGGTTATCCTGGGCCAGGATCCGTACCACGGCCCCGGACAGGCTATGGGCCTGTCCTTCTCCGTGCCGGACGGCATCCCCGCCCCGCCTTCGCTCAAGAACATCTTCAAGGAGATCGAGGATGAACTGGGCGTTAGGATGTCGGGGAGGACCAACCTGGAGAGCTGGGCCAGGCAGGGCGTGCTCCTGCTCAACGCCATCCTCACCGTGGAGGCCGGCAAGGCCGCATCGCACAGCGCCATAGGCTGGCAGACTTTCACTGACGCTGTAATTAAATGCATAAGCGACAACTGTTCCGGCGTGGTTTTCATGCTGTGGGGCAATTTCGCGAGAAGCAAGAAGGACCTGATAGACTCAGGCAAACATTTTGTGCTTGAAGCGGCGCACCCCTCTCCGCTCGCGCGCGGGGCGTTTTTCGGGTGCGGGCACTTTGCCACGGCCAACAGGCTGCTGGAGGCCCAGGGCAAGACCGCTATTAACTGGCAATTGTAGAATCATGAAAAGAACAGCATTGTTCCCCGGATCGTTCGACCCGTTCACGGCAGGACACTTCAACATCCTGACCAGGGCCCTCACCATGTTTGACGAGGTTGTAGTGGCAATAGGTATCAACCAGGAGAAGCACGGCTTCTATTCAACGGAGCAGAAACTGGACGTGATAAGGCAGTGTGTCAAAGGGATGAAGGGCGTTTCCGTAATCTCATATGACGGCCTCACCATTGACATCTGCCGCGAACTGGGCATCAAGCACATCGTGCGCGGCGTGCGCAACATGATAGACTTCGAGTCCGAGCGCTCCACGGCCGACGCCAACAGGCGCCTGGCCCCGGACATCGAGACCATTATAATCCCTACAGCCCAGGAATTCGCCCACATCAGTTCTTCCGCCGTGCGTGATATCCTGCGTCACAAGGGAGATACCTCGATGTTCATGCTCAAGGGCGTGCATTTACCTCCATACAATGATTAGGAAGATTGTCATAGCCGCCGCCCTGCTCCTGGGAGGCCTCGCCGCATATGCGCAGGTGGATTCGGTAGCCATAGAGAAGGCGCTGGACCTGTTGTCGCAGTATGTGGTCACCCTTGATCCCGAGTCTCCGGAAAAGAAGTGCAGCGAAGTGGACTACATAATAGAGACCTGCACGGACCCGGAACTGCGCAAGGCCGTGGCCAACATGCTCTATGACCACTATGTCACCTCCAACGTGATGAGGGACGAGGAAGTGGCCATCCACATGTATGACAAGTGGTTCTCCACACACGAAATAGAGATGGCCTGGGACGGCGCGCTGCTCACCGCCGCGTTCTTCGCGGACTACAACAGGCAGTCCTTGGTGGGTATGAAGGCCCCGGAGGTTACCCTGCAGGACAGGTATGAGGAGAAAGTGCTCTTCCCGGACCTGGCCGGGGACGCCCGGGCAGTGCTATTCTTCTATGACGTCGACTGCTACAGGTGCCGCATTGAGATGGGAAAGCTGTTGGAATACCTGCCTACAGTAGATATACCGCTGGACTTCTATGCCGTCTATACCGGCTTCAGCAGGGACAAGTGGGAGTATTTCATGGACTATGAATGGGACATCAACTCCGCCAACGTGAGGGTGCACCATCTGTGGGACCTTGAGATGACATCCAACTTCCCGCAGGCATACGGCATTACGGAAACCCCGCGCATGTTCCTCCTGGGCAAGGACGGCACCATCCTGGGCCGCCGTCTCAACACGGACGCTCTGCGCCAGCTGCTGGATTTCAGCGTCCTGGAGGAGGAACTTTACAAGAAGGCCCCCATAGGCTCCAAAGTGCCGCGAATGCGGGTTCCGGGCATAATGGTCAAGGGCGACAAGGTCAAGGAAGGCAATTTCTGCCTCAGGAACGCGGATTACCTGATGTTCTATTCGCCCACCTGCGCCCACTGCCAGGAGGAGATCAGCCATTGCGCGGATTACCCTGGAAAGAAACTTCTCATAGACATGGACTCGATGGGAGAGAAGGACGTGGATAAGCTGTACAAGCTTCTGGACACGTTCGACCTATCGTCCCTTCCGCATATAATCAGCCTCAAGAGGGGGCGGGTCACAGGCAAATACTTAACCTTTATAGAATGAAACCACGCAGGCCAAAGAACATCCCCGCAGTAGATCCTGACTTCCTTAAGAAGCAGCAGGCGGCGCTTGTGCGCAACCACCGGCAGGTCATCTATTTCAATGAGAAAGAGATGGCCGCCATTGACGAATATTGCCGCAGGCTCAAGGTCAAGGCAAAGTCGTCGATGCTGCGCAAGGCGGTGATGGAGAAGGTGCTCAGCGGCCTGGACAAGAATCATCCGACGCTCTTTGAAGATGAATAGCAGACAGTTTAATTTCACGCGTTTGGAACTGAGTCTGGACAAATGTCTGGACAACTTCAGGTATTTCAAGGGAAAACTTGAGCCTTCTACAAAGATGCTGGTCCTTGTGAAGGCCAATGCGTACGGCCACGGCGCGGTTGAGGTCGCATCCATGATGCAGCGCGCCGGGGCGGACTATCTGGCCGTGGCCCTTCCGGTGGAAGGCGTGGAACTCAGGGGCGCCGGTATAAGCCTTCCCATCCTGGTGCTGACCTGCGGGACGGACTATTTCCAGGAGATAACGGCCAACAGCCTGGAGCCGGGAATACCCAACCTTTATACCCTGAAGGCCCTCTGCAATCATCTGGAGCGTTCATCCATAAGTAATTATCCCATACACATAAAACTGGATACCGGAATGCACCGCCTGGGCTTCAGTCCGGAGGAGATTCCCGCCCTGCTGTCCTTCCTTAAGGACTGCGACAGGGTGAGGGTGAAGTCCGTGTATTCCCACCTGGCAGCGTCCGAGGACCCTTCCAAGGACGATTTCACCCTGGAGCAGGCCGCCTCCTTCCGCGCCATGGCGGACAGCATCACCCGCAGCCTGGGCTATAAGCCCATGTACCATATTCTTAACTCCGCCGGCATCGAGCGTTTCCCTCAGTTCCAGTTCGACATGGTGCGCCTGGGAATAGGAATTTATGGAATCAGCGCCCTGCAGGCGCCGCAGGTGAAGCCTTTCGCCTCGCTCAAGGTGAAGGTCCTGCAGGTCAAGACGCTGGACAAGGGCACCGTGGGATACGGCCGCATGGGGCAGGTGTCCCCGGAGGGGACGGTGATTGCCACCATACCGGCCGGCTATGCCGACGGCCTTGACCGCCGCCTTGGCTGCGGCCACGCCTCGTTCAGCCTTAACGGCCACAGGGTCAAGACCATAGGCAACATCTGCATGGATATGTGCATGCTGGATGTCACGGGTGTTCCGGCTCAGGCGGGGGACACCGTCACCATCTTTGGGGAAGACCCTTCGGTGAACGAACTCGCCTCGATACTGGATACGATTCCTTACGAGGTACTCACTTCGGTACCCCGCAGGATAGAAAGGGTGGTGGTGAAGGAATAGGACTAGAGGTCCAGTTCATCCCAGAGGGCGTCCATCTCGCGGCGCTCTTTTTTTGTAGGGCGACCGGAACCGCGGTCCCTCTTCACAAAGAAGGTTTCCTTTGGTGCGTGCAGTTTGTCCAGTTCCGACTGGGGAGTCAGGTTCTGGGCGTATTCCGGAACCAGGGCGGCTCCCATGCGGTTCTGGCTCAGTTGCAGCACCTTGTAGGTAAATAGGGCGACGCCCTTGCGCACCTCTATGGTATCTCCTATCTTGACCTCCTTGGAAGGTTTGACGGGAGCGCCGTTAAGGCGTACCTTGTTGCCGTTGCAGGCGTCAGTGGCCTCGGACCGCGTCTTGAAACAGCGGATGGACCAGATGTATTTGTCAATGCGTACTCCGTCTGCCATAGTGGTAAGTTTTAGCTTATGTGGTGATGGTGATGATGGTGGTGGCAGTCACATTCCGGATCGTCACACTCTTCATCGTCAATTTCAAAATCAAAGTCGTCCGCCTCCTCGTCCTCCGGGTTGCCGGGGATTTCAGGGTTTATGTAGGCATCGGCGTCCGCGCGCTTCTCCACGTTAACCTCCAGCAGGGAAGTGCCCTTTGCCACCGGAACCAGGAAGAAGTCAGGAACCTCCGCAGGGACAAGGATGCATTCTCCGGCCTGCACGGTGTAGTTTATGGGGCCGATCTCCTGGTCAAAGATGACCTGCAGGGAGGCCTCTCCCTCAAGACATACGTAAAGCAGGAAGCAGTCCAGCTTGCTGCTGTAGATATGCATGGCGTCCGTGAGTTTCAGTTTTGTGACCGAGAACTCCTCACATTCCGTCAGATGGCTGGAAATACCGCCGTCATGGCTGTGTGCATGGTTGTGAAGGCCGGGCTTGTATTGCTTGTAGTCAATGAAATCGAAGGCGGCCTCAAGGCTCAGTGCGGCGTCGAATTCATCTCCTCCGTAGTCCTTCCCCCATGTGCAGAGGCGGAAATCCAGGGGGGAACTCTCCGCTATCTCCGTGATCTTGACGCCCTTGCCGGCTGCATGAACAAGGCCCGGATAGATGAAGAAACTGTCGCCCGCCTTGGGCTCCACGCTGTAGAGGAGATCCTCCACCTTGTTGTCCCGGCAAGCGTAGTAGAAATCCTCCGCCGAAGTGTCCTCCTTGAACCCGAGGAAAATGCGTCCGCCTTTCTCCACGGAGTCCACGTGCCACAGCTTGGCCTTCCCAAGGAAGTCCAGCCGCTGTGCGGCGGTCTCGTCGTCAGGGCAGACCATCAGGGGAGTTCGTCCGCTGCCGTCCAGGACCTTTGCCATGACGGGGAACTGCCTGCCGTACCAGGCAAAGGCGTGTTCTCCCACCACACGGTCCATGTACATGTCCATTATCTCCGATATGCTGTTGGCGGCAAGCCAGCCTTCCCTGACCAGGGAGTCCAGATAGCCCAGGTCCGCCAGCAGGACGGTTTCCTGCGGGACGTCGTCTATGGGGATGAATTTGAAAGGATATAGTTTCTTCTCTTCTTCCATAACACAAAAATAACAAATAATACTTATATTGGCGGTATGAAAAAGGCATTTATATTTCTGGCCGAGGGCTTTGAAGATGTCGAGGCCCTCGCAACCGCGGACGTCCTCCGCCGCGGGGGAGTCCCCACTCAGTTAGTCTCCATAAGTGACGAACCCTTCGTCACCTCCTCCCACCACGTGACCGTGGGAGCCGACACCACCCTTGATGCCGGAGTCGACATAGAAGACCACGACGTGATCATATTCCCTGGCGGAATGCCGGGAACCAGGAACCTGGCCGCGTGCGGGCCCTTGATGGACTTCATGAAGGAACACTACGCGCTTGGCGGCCCCGTAGCGGCCATCTGCGCCGCTCCAGGCTTGGTGTTCGGCCAGATTGACAACCTTGAAGGAGTCGAGTTCACCTGCTTTGACGGATTTGAGGAAGGCCCTATTGCAAAGGGCGCCTCCTTTGTCCCCAAGCCCGCCGTGGTGAGCGGGAATATGATTACAGGGCGAAGCGCCGGCCATGCCGTGGAGTTCGCCCTGAAGATCCTGGAATATTTAAAGGGCAGCGATGAGGCTGCCCGTGTAGAGTACGCTATGAACTTGAATTGTATCTAGCCTTTACTTCTCCTTGAAGAACCTGTCATACAGACCCTGGAAGCCTGCCCCGTGGCGGGCTTCGTCTTTTGCCATCTCGTGAACGGTGTCGTGGATGGCGTCATAGCCCAGATTCTTTGCGCGGGTGGCCAGGGCAAGTTTGCCCTCGCATGCGCCGGCCTCTGCCTCAGCCCTCTTCTTGAGGTTCGTCTTGGTGTCCCAGACAACCTCACCGAGGAGTTCGGCGAACTTGGCGGCGTGCTCGGCCTCTTCAAAGGCGTAGCGCTGGAAGGTGGCGGCGATTCCCGGATAGCCCTCGCGGTCCGCCTGGCGGCTCATGGCAAGGTACATTCCCACCTCTGAGCACTCTCCGTTGAAGTTGTCACGGAGACCCTGCATGATTTCAGCGTCTTCTACAACGCCGTCCTTGAGGTGATGCTCACAGGCAAAGCCTTTGGCGTCTTCCTTGATTTCTACGAATTTTTCTGCTTTTGCGCGGCACTGGGGACAGAACTCGGGAGGGTTCTCTCCTTCATAAACGTAACCGCAAACGAGACATCTGAATTTCTTTTTCACAACTTTGGGTATTTTAGGGTTAATAATTCTGTTATGTGTCTCACAAATATACGTATATTTGTGTGATATGACAAGGTATTATACCGTGGCGGGCCATAACTTTTTCATTAAAGGGGAAGACAGCCTTCCCCTGTGGGGCGTCATTGACAATTACCTGCCATTCGAGACGGAAGAGAGGGACTGCCTTTTTGGGATGGAGGTGAGTATGGAGAGCGTGGAGTTCTCCAAACAGGCCGTCTATTCCCAGAACGGGAGCGAGGAGGAGCAGCGCCTGGACCTTTATTCGGTTCCGGAAGGCTGGCTGCTGGAGATGGCCCCGCGCAAGGACATGGACATCTGCGCAAGGATGCTTTTCAGCAGGGATTATTCGCGCGCCAAGGTTTATCTGCAGGGCGGCCTGGCAAAGCAGCGCTTCGGCCTGGACAATTCTGCGATGGTGCTTTTCGCGTTTGCCACGGCAACGCTGGGCACGCTGGAGATGCACGCTTCGGTAGTGGCCAATTCCGGGAAGGCGTACCTGTTCCTGGCAAAGAGCGGCACGGGGAAGAGCACCCACTCCCGCCTCTGGTTGGAGAACGTTCCGGGTACGGAACTGGTCAACGACGACAATCCGGTGATGAGAGTGTCCCAGGATGGAAAAGTGACGGTTTACGGAAGCCCGTGGAGCGGGAAGACGCCCTGCTACAGAAACGTAAGTTTCCCAGCAGGGGCGCTGGTCCGCATCCGCAGGGCGCCGGAGAACAGGATAGAGAGGCTGCCGCTGGTGCAGGCGTATGCCTCCCTGTCGGCTTCCTGCTCGGGTTTCAGGGCGGAGAAGTCAATAGCCGACGGCCTTCACGCCACCGTTGCGTCAGTGGTGGGGAGCGTGCCTTGTTTTGTGTTGGATTGCCTGCCTGACGCCCAGGCGGCCATAATATGTTCCGATAATGTCAGGGATCACTAAGCTTACAGTCCCGCTGGAGACCCTTCTGCCAAGCGCGCTGGAGTTCCTGAAAGAGGGGACTCCTGTAATACTTCCGGTAAAGGGCAACAGCATGCTCCCGTTCATAATAGGGGGCAGGGACAATGTACTGATCAGCAGACAGCAGTCCATCCGCGAAGGAGACGTGGTGCTGGCGCATACCACCGCAGGCAGTTATGTCATCCACCGGATAATAGGGATGGGTGACGGACGGATAACCCTGAAGGGGGACGGAAACCTGAAAGGGACGGAAACATGCCTGCCTGAGGGGATACTTGGGACAGTCCTGGAGATACAGAAACCATCCGGACGCAAACTTGATCCCGTCAGTGTCAAAGGTTGGCAAAAACTGCCATTAATTTTGCGCCGTATTGTAATTGCGGTATATAGAAGATTGTTCGGCCAATGAAAAAACTGAAGAATACACTCAAGAGCCTGTGGCGTATGTACAAGCCACTGCGCGGCCCGGTGGCCGTAAGCGTTCTCATAGGTCTGGTGCGCATCGCCGCGTCACTGGGCTTCGTATGGGTGTGCAAGGCGCTTGTCGATACGGCAACCGGCGTAAGCCAGGAGTCACTGGGGCGCCTGATAGCCATAATGCTGGGCATAATGCTGGTGCAGATAGTATTTTCAGCGGCGGCATATTACTGGGAGAACTACATAAGCGTGCGCACCCTGAACAAGATGCGCTACGACACCTTCTCGCACGTGATCAACAGTTCCTGGAAGGGAATGGAATCCTTCAACAGCGGAGATACGGTCAACCGTCTGGAAGAGGACGTCCGCGTGACCGTAGACCTCCTGTGCACCCGCGTGCCGGATGTGTTCGTAACACTCTGCCAGCTTGTGGCAGCTTCCATTTTCCTGCTGACCCTGGCTCCCAACCTCCTGTGGGTGCTTCTGATACTCATGGCCGTGGCGGTGGTGGGCAGCCGGATGTTCTTCAAGAAACTCCAGGAACTCACCCGCAAGATCCGCTCAAAGGACGGGGAGATCCAGCAGTATATGCAGGAGAACCTGCTTAACAGGGTCCTGGTACTCACGCTCACAGGTTCCTCCCGCGTCATGGAGAAATTGGGATGGATGCAGAAAGATGTGGAGAGCAATACGGTAAAGAGGCTCAATTTCAACGCCATAGCCCGCAGTTTCATGCATCTTGGCTTCATTGGAGGTTATGCGGCCGCATTCATCTGGGGCGTATACGGAATAAAGGAAGGAAGCGTGACATATGGTATGATGACGGCTTTCCTGCAACTTGTGGGACAGGTGCAGCGCCCGGTTGCCGAACTCAGCAGGCACGTGCCCGCTTTCATTCACGCGCTTGTTTCTGTCGAGAGGATCATGGACCTTCAGGAATTGGAAGAAGAAGCCAATGAGGAGCCGGTAATCCTTGAAGACGCCCCTGGAATAGAGGTGAACGGCATCACGTTCGCATATCCCGGCCAGCCCGCCCCGGTGTTCAGTGGCTTCAGCGCCTCCTTCGCCCCGGGAAGCCTCACTGCGGTTGCCGGGCCTACAGGCGCCGGCAAGAGCACCCTTGTGAGGCTTATCATGGGGCTCCTGCAGCCTTCTGAAGGAAGCATCCTGGTTGGCGGCCATAAGGCCGGCCCGGGCGTGAGGGGCAACTTCATGTATGTGCCGCAAGGCAACAGCCTTATGAGCGGCACCATACGTGAGAACTTGCTCATGGCCAGGGCGGGCGCCTCGGAAGAGGAGATGTTCCAGGCCCTGGAGACCGCGCAGGCAGGCTTCGTAAAAGACCTGCCGGGCGGGCTTGACGCACGCTGCGGAGAGGTGGGAAGCGGCCTTAGCGAGGGCCAGTCCCAGCGCATCGCCATAGCAAGGGCCCTGCTCAGGCCCGGCGGCATCCTTATCCTGGACGAGGCCACATCGGCCCTGGATTCCGCTACGGAACTGAATTTGCTGGAGGCGCTCTACAAGGCCTGCCACCAGAAAAAGACCATCATATTCATCTCCCACAAGGAGGCTGTCACAAAATACTCTGACGCAATCCTTAACCTGTAGCCATGAAACCGTTCCTCAGGCAAGTGGCGGAGCACTATTTCGCCACGGGTGAGATATCCCGTTTCTGCTTTGTCTTCCCCAACAGGCGTTCGCAGCTATTCTTCCAGAAATGGCTGTCGGACCTTGTAAGGGAGAGCGGAAAGCCGGTTATCGCCCCCGGAATGCTTACGGTGAACGATTTCTTCTACAAGATCAGCGGCGCCACGCCAGTGGACAGGATTAACCTGCTGCTGACCCTCTATGACTGCTACAAGGAACTCAACCCCGCTGCGGAGTCCCTGGACGATTTCATATTCTGGGGTGACGTCCTGCTTGGAGATTTCGACGATGTGGACAAATACCTGGTTCCGGCCGGGAGCCTTTTCACGGACGTGTCCCAGTATAAGGGGATGCAGGACGATTTCTCCTACCTGACAGACTCCCAGAAGGAGGCCGTGAAGCGTTTCATATCCAATTTTGGCGCTTCCGGCAGCTATGAGGCGGAGAAGCAGGGCCCCGTGAAGCAGCGCTTCCTCCAGATATGGAACATATTGTTCCCCCTGTACAGCAATTTCAAGGATACTTTGCGCGCCCAGGGGATGTCCTATGAGGGAATGGTATACCGGGACCTTGCGGAAAGGCTGCAGAAGGAGTCCGCAGTGGATATTTTGGACAAGCATTTCAGGCACGGCACCACGTTCGTATTTACCGGGCTGAACGCCCTGAATCAATGCGAGAAGAGGGTGCTGTCCCGTATGCGCGACGCCGGGATAGCGCAGTTCTGCTGGGATTACTCATCGGAGATGATCAAGGATCCGTGCAACCGTTCGTCCTTCTTCATGAAGGATAACGTGGTTGCGTATCCCCAGGCTTTCACGCCGGATCCGGAGCCTCTCGGGGAGCCTTACATAGAGGTTATCGGCGTGCCGTCTTCCGTGGGGTGCGCCAAGCAGCTTCCAAGGATACTGGATTCTGTGAATCCGGGATCCCTGGACACTGCGGTGGTGCTCCCGGACGAGAACCTCCTCATTCCAGTGCTGAACTCCATTCCGGAGCAGATAATGGACATCAACGTGACGATGGGCTATCCCATGCAGGGGAGCGCGTTCTTCGCCTTGATGGACGAGATTGCCCGCATGCAGCTGAATCTGCGCTGCAAGGACGGCAAATGGATGTTCTATCACCGCAATGTGTGGACGGTCTTCTCCAATTCCGTGTTCACTTCAATCCTGGACGATGACGGCAGGGAAGTAATCAAGGCAATCCGCGAAAAGGCAAAGTATTATATTCCGCAGGAAGACTTTGCCGGAAGCGAACTTTTCAAGGCGGTCTTCCGTCCCGTTGTCACGGATACTGCGGACGCTTCAGGAGCCCAGTCAGCCGCCCTTTCAGAATATCTTCTGGAACTTGCCGGTCAGTTCGGCGTCCTACTGAAAGATGCCCCTGGAATGACCCTGGAACTGGATTTCGCACGTCAGTACTATCAGGATCTGAACCGCCTGAGGAGTAAGGAAGTAGCCGTGCTGCCAAAGACATTCGTTCGGCTCGTAGTCCAGGCGGAGGCGTCCCGCAGCGTCCCCTTCAAGGGAGAGCCCCTGAAGGGCCTCCAGATCATGGGTCCGCTGGAAACCCGCGCACTGGACTTCGAGAACCTCATCGTCCTTTCCTGCAACGAAGGCGTGTTCCCCAGGCACGACGTCAGTTCGTCGTTTATCCCTCCCGAGCTGCGCCGCGGCTTCGGCCTTCCGTCGTATGAGTACCAGGATGCGGTGTGGGCATATTATTTCTACAGGATGATCCAGCGGGCAAAGCGCATATTCCTGCTGTACGATTCCCGTACGGAGGGCCTTAGGAGCGGGGAGGAGAGCCGGTATATAAAGCAGCTGGAACTGCACTTCGGGAAGGAATTCAACCGCGTGAGCGTGGGCTCGCCAATCGTGAAGCCGGATCCGCCCAGCACAATTGAAAAGACCCCGGAGGACATAAAGAAGCTGGAGGAAATGGTGTTCTCAGCATCCTCAGTGCAGAATTATCTGGCTTGTCCGGCAAAGTTCTATTATGCTTCGGTCAAGGGGCTGGAAGAGGTTGCCGACGTGGAAGAATCCCTTCAGGCAAACCAGATAGGAAATGTGCTCCATAAGTTAATGCAGCATATCTACGGAGTTGACGGAAAGGTTGTGACGGCGGACTATCTCAAAGGCTGGGCAAAGGACAAGGCTTCGCTCATGGACAGGATATATGACCTGATAAGGGTTGAGCTCAAGACTCCGGATGTCACGGGGCGCAACCTGATCTTTGCCAACGTCATATGCAGATATGCCGTGCAGATACTTCAGAGGGACTGCGAACTGCTCAAGGATCAGGGAGTGGATTCATTCAGGATACTCAGCCTTGAGATGAAAGACGTGGTCAGGATTTGCGGAAGGCCCTTCAAGGGTTTCATTGACAGGCTGGATTCCCTGAGGCCTGGAATGGTGCGCGTGTCTGACTACAAGACCGGCAAAGTGACGGACGAGGAGATTGGAATAGAGGATGACAATGCCGTTACCCTGGCGGAGAAGCTGTTCTCTCCGGAGTCCGCTGACAGGCCAAAGATTGCGTTCCAGCTGTATGTCTATGACAAGATGGTAAGGGAAAAGTATCCAGATTCCAGGATATTCAATTCCGTCTATCCAACTGTCAGGCTGTTCAAGGAAAAGGTGCCGGTGCAGGAATGCAGCGAAGAATTCCTCAATCAGGTGGATTTGCGCCTGGAAGAGACTTTCAAGGAGATGTTCGACCCCCAGACAGGCTTCAGACGCACCTCCGACGACAAGGTATGCTCATATTGTGACTTTAAAATGCTCTGCGGGAAATGATAGATATAAAGAAAGCGTCGGCCGGATCTGGAAAGACCTACCAGTTGACGGAGACATATCTCAGATGTCTGGCGGAATCCCCGGAAGAGAACGCCTACAGGCATATCCTGGCCGTGACCTTCACCAACAAGGCCACCGCGGAGATGAAGAGCCGTATCCTAAAGCGCCTTCACGAGAAGGCGGCGGAGGATCCGCGTTCCGAGCGCATACTTGTATCAATCCTACACGATTACGGAGCCTTCAGCGTCAGCACCATAGACAAGTTCTTCCAGCAGGTGCTCAGGGCTTTCGCCCGCGAGTTGGGGTATTTCTCCGCATATCAGGTGGAACTGGACGTGCCGGCGGTGGTCCATGAGGCGGTGGACAGGCTTCTGGACGGTATCACTGAAAAGGATACGGAACTGATTGCCTGGCTGGATGACCTTGTGGAGAAGCAGCTTTCTGAAGGGAAGCGCCTGTATCTGGAGAACGACCTTTATTCAATTTGCGAACAGCTGCGCACGCTGCGCCAGAGCCCTGAAGTCCTGTCCAAGGAGAATCTTGCGTCAAAGAGGGCGGAGTGCATAAGGATTATAGAGAAGTTCAACAGGAGAGTGTATGAACTTGCTCCGGAACTTGCAGGGGATGCCGGTCCCAGGGGCAAGATTCCGTATCCAAAGGTGACCGCGTTCAAGAACGCGTCAAGCGAGGCGCAGGCCCTTTTCACTGACGGATACAAGCTGTACAACACGGCACAGATAATCCTTCCGCTGACCTACACCCTGGGAATAGCCAGGGACTATTATGCCAGCCAGGACGCCCTTACCCGGGAAAAGAACATAATGTGCCTGGACGACTCCACAACCATCCTCAAGGGCATAATTGACGGCAGCGACGCTCCGTTCGTATATGAGAAACTGGGCGTGCGGTACCGCAATTTCCTCCTTGACGAATTCCAGGACACCTCCGACGTACAGTGGGACAATTTCTATCCGCTGCTCAAGGAAAGCGATGACACAGGCAATTCCAGTCTGATAGTGGGGGACGTCAAGCAGAGCATATACCGATGGAGGGGCTCTGACTGGAGGCTTCTGGCCTCGCGCCTGCCGGCCCAGTTCCCCGGGGCTTCCATAAAGCCCCTGGACGGGAACTGGCGCAGCTGCGCGCAGATTGTGGACTTCAACAACAGGTTCTTTGAATATGCGGCGGCGACTCTGGGCCTCAGTGACCTTTATTCCGATGTCCACCAGACAGTGAAGGCCAAGGACCCGGCTCCCGGCATGGTCCAGCTGGAGTTCGCCCAGGACAGGGACCAGCTGGAAATCCTGTATGAGTGTATAGAGAATGCCCTGGCGCAGGGCGCGCGTTTCAGCGACATCGCAGTCCTGGTGCGCGCCAACAAGGAGGGCGCCGCAGTTGCGGAATACCTGATCGCAAAGGACCTCCCGGTAATTACGGACGATTCCCTGGACGCCAAGGCGTCCGTCACCGTCCGCCGTCTGGTTGCCCTTCTGGAATGCCTTGACAATAAGGACAATACGATAAGCGCTTTCTATGCCAAGTCACTTGACATGGAGTATCCGCAGGCATATCATTCCCTTACGGACCTCTGCGAATACTTCCTGCGTTCACTGATTTCCCAGTATCCGCAGGAAGCCGCCGGTGAGGTCCTGCACATCCAGTCCTTTATGGACAACCTCCAGGACTGGGTGGCGGTGAACGGCAACAACCTGGCGGCCTTCCTGAAGTATTGGAAGGACGCCAAAGTAAGGATATCCTCACCGCCCCAGTCGGATTCAATACGCGTCATAACGGTACACAAGTCCAAGGGCCTGGAGTTCCCATACGTCATTTTCCCGTATGCGGACAAAGTGGACCTTTATCAGGCGGACAGTGTATGGTGTGCCTTTGACGGTGTCCGGTATCCGGTGAAACTGTACGCAAAGAGTACTCAGAATTCCTGCTTTGACAAGGACCTTGAGGTCGAGCGCAAGATGCAGGCAATAGACAACCTGAACATATTCTACGTGGCGCTTACCAGGGCCGTGAGCCAGCTTACCGTGATTGCAAAGGATCCGGGCAAGACCCTGAGGGATGCACTGGACAAAGGGAAGGAGCCGTCTTTCAGCAATATGTCGCAGATACTGTATGCCTATGCCAGGAAGCATGGATTCAGTTACGGCAGCCCGTATGATTTCACCATGTTGGAGCGCCCGGATGGCGGCGACAACGCCATCCAGGGTAATTACGTGTCCATTCCAGTGGGCGACCGCCTTCCTGTACCGGACGATTCCTCAGACTTCTTCAGCGAGGACGGCATAGGCACAAAGGTTTCACCGCGCATCAACGGAATTGTCCTGCACGACATCCTCTCCCGCGTGGATACCGTGGATGACCTGAAGGATGCGGTGGATGCCGCGGTGAGGGACGGACTGCTGCCGCAGGAGGACGCGGAGCGGGACTACGCGTTCCTGCGGGACGCGGTCCTGTCCCGTCCGGAGTGGTTCGGCCAGGGCCTGACCTCCCTGAACGAGGTGTCCATAATAGGGGAGGACGGACAGCTGCACAGGCCCGACAGGGTTGTCAGCGGGCCGTCCGGCACCGTGGTGGTGGACTACAAGTTCGGCGCGCCAAGGCAGAAGTACCGCAGCCAGGTCAGGGAGTATGTGCGCCTGTACCGCAAGATGGGGTATGAGAACGTGTCGGGATATCTCTGGTATGTCCCGGATAACAGGGTGGAAAGTTTCTGACAACTATTTCCTTGGATGATGCTCTAGGACGGCCGCCTGCCAGGTAGAGCTGTCAATGTGGGTGTAGATTTCCGTAGTGAGGATGCTCTCGTGACCGAGCATTTCCTGCACCGCCCGGAGGTCCGCCCCGTTTTCTATGAGGTGCGTGGCAAATGAATGCCTGAAAGTATGGGGGGAGATATTCTTGAAGACCCCGGCGGCAATGGCCTGCTCCTTTATCATCTTGAACATGGAGACGCGGCTGAGGCTTTTCCCGAAGCGGTTGAGGAACAGGATGTCGTCATATTCCGGTCCGGCCGGGAACTCGCGCACCGCGAGATATGCCTCGATGGCGTCCGCTTCGCTTCCGCCTATCGGCACAATGCGCTGCTTGTCTCCCTTGCCTATTATGCGCAGGAATCCTTCATTCAGGTAGAGGTCGGAAATGCGGAGGCTTACGGCCTCGCTCACGCGAAGGCCGCTGCCGTACAGCGTTTCCAGGATGGCCTTGTCGCGGATGCCCTTTGGGGTAGAGCAGTCTACTGAACTGATTATGGCATCCACTTCTTCAACGCTGAGGACTTCCGGCAGGTACTTTCCAAGCTTGGGGGAGTCCACGTTGTCGCAGGGGTTGTCGGGCCGGAGGCCCTCAAGCACCGTCCAGTCGAAGAAGGAACGCAGGGAACTCAGGACGCGGGCCTGGGAACGCTTTGAGAGTTCCTCTGAACGCGCCTTCAGGTATTCCGTGACGTCTTCCGATGTGGCCCTGGCGGGATTCCCGCTGCAGAAACTGGAGAAATCGGACACGTCAGAACAATAAGATGCCACCGTGTTGGGTGACATCTTACGTTCTATCCGCAGATAGTAATTAAAGTTCGAGAGTTGCGTACTTTTCTCCATATTCGAGCATCTGCTCAAGGTAGTTGTCCTTGTAGACAATCTCGTAATCCACTATCTCTTTCTTCTTGTTGTAGACAGGAACGATCTCAGGATTGATGAATCCGCCGTAAGGCTTGAGATTAAGGGCCTCATAACGCTCTTTAACCTCTTTGTGGAGCTTGGGGTCAATGTTCACAGCGTAGGTCTCTATGAGCTTCTTTCCGGCCTTGTAATCGCCTTCTGACTTGATGCGCTGGATCTCTGCCAGCAACTGGGCGAACAGGCCGCGCAGGGCCTCATAGTCATTGACCACAAAATAGGTCTTGCCGTCACGCACCTTCTTCTCGATGACGTTGTCCTTGGCGCCTTTTTCGTAGCACCACTCGGCTATGAGCTTGCGGTTCTGCATGTGGGCCTCGGTGTTGGGACGGCCAAGTTCAACGCGGTTGAACTGTACGAACAGTCCGTTGCGGATGTATGCGGAATACTCTGCCTTGTAGGCCTCGGCATCCGGCATTATGCCAAGTTCCACCATCTTTGGATCTGCGGTGTAATAGAGGCCGAAAAGGTCAGCCCTGGCCTCTTCCAGCGCGGATGCGTACTCTCCCATGGCTGTGGCGGAAACTCCCGGAAGGAGCTGGCCTGAGCCGTGGCCAAGGCACTCGTGCAGGTCTGTGTGGACCTCATCCACGTAGGAGCCGTATTTCTTGTAGAGCTCGATTTCCGCATCGTCATATGCGAATTCCTTGAGGGCGCTTGCGGGGGACTCCTCCGCTGCGTAGTCGTATGCGTGGGTGATGTTGGCAATGGTCACGGACTTGCTGCCGTAGTCCTTGCGTATCCAGTCCGCATTGGGCAGGTTGATTCCGATAGGGGTGGAAGGGTAGCTGTCTCCTGCAAGGCAGACAGCATTGACTACCTTTGCGGTGATGCCCTTTACCTCCTTCTTCTTGAAGCGAGGGTCAATGGGGGCGTTGTCCTCGAACCACTGGGCGTTGCTGCAAAGGATCTCCGTGCGCTTGGAGGCTTCCTTGTCCTTTATGTTGACATAGCCTTCCCAGGCGCCCTTGCGGCCCAGAGGATCGTTGTAATCCTCTACGAAGCCGTTAATGAAGTCAACGGTACCTGTTGTGTCCTTGACCCACTCGATGTTGAACTCGTCCCATTTGCGGAGGTCTCCGGTCTTGTAGTATTCTATCAGCAGTTCCAGGGCGCGCCTCTGGGTGTCGTTCTCGGCAACCTTGGCGGCTTTCTCCAGCTGCTCGCAGATCCTGCGGAGAGGACGGCTGTAGATGCCATCGACTTTCCAGGGCTTCTCAACCACCTTTCCGTCTTCCTTCACAACCTTTGTGTTGAGGCCGTAGGAGATTGGGGTGGGGTCGTTGGGATCCGCTATTGAAGCGTAATAGTCCTCCACTTCCTGGCGGGTGACTCCGTCATAGAAATTGACTGCGGAAAGTTTCACTATGTCTCCGTCTGTGCTGGTGGAACGGCGCTGCGGGTATGCGTCCTTATAATAGATCACATAAAGGAGCCTGGTGTTATTGTCAGTGTCTCCAACTGCTTCCAGGAGTTGCCTGAAGAAGTCCTCGGAGCACTCGGGAACGAATTTGTCCTCCGCATAGTGGTGATGGATGCCGTTTGAGAAGAACAGCCTCTTGGCGTATGTCTCGAACTCCTTGAATTCCTTTCTGTTGCGGTTCCCCTGGTAATTCTTGAGGATGTTCTCCACCTTGTGCCTGATGGTGATGTTGTACTCACAGTTCTGGTCCCAGAGTATGTCCCTGCCGTATTTTGCGGCTTCCGCCAAATAATATGCGTACTCCTTCTGCTGCAGGGTCAGGTCCTCCCATCCGGGAACTTTGTAACGCATTACCTTGAGGTCTGCGAATTCGTCCAACAGGTAATGGAATTCTTCTTCCGGCTTCTGAGTTTCCTCCACAGCCTTCTGCTGGCAACCGGCCAGGACGGCCAACATACCAAAGCTGATCATAATTCTTATTAATCTTTTCATATCATTCATTTTCTCATGCAAAAATAGTAATTTTGCGCCCGGAAAAAACTTATTTACACTAATATATGAGAAAGAAAATCGTTGCCGGCAACTGGAAAATGAACACCACTTGCCAAGAAGGTAAGGAACTGGCCAAGGCCGTTGTGGCAAATGCCGGAGAGGTTCCTGCAAATGTTGGTCTTATCGTAGCCGCTCCTTTCACGCATCTTTGCTGCCTTGGCAAGGTGCTGGACGGCACAAGGGTAGAGCTTTCAGCCCAGAATTGCGCTGATCACGCTTCCGGAGCATACACCGGAGAGGTTTCTGTAAACATGATCAAGTCCTGCGGATGCCAGTGGACAATCCTTGGCCACTCCGAGCGCAGGCAGTACTACGGAGAGACTGACGAGAAACTTGTCGTAAAGACAAAACTCGCCCTTGAGGCAGGCCTTGGCGTCATCCTCTGCGTAGGTGAGAACCTTGACGAGCGTGAGGCTGGCAAGCACTTTGACGTTTGTAAGACCCAGATCGAGAACGTCCTCTTCAACTTCACCGCTGAGGAGCTCAAGAACATCGTTATCGCATACGAGCCTGTATGGGCCATCGGAACCGGCAAGACCGCTACCGCAGCCCAGGCTGAGGAAATCCATGCCTTCATCCGCAAGGTCCTGGCCGACAAGTTCGGCGCCCAGGCCGCTGACGACATGACCATCCTCTACGGCGGAAGCTGCAAGCCTTCCAACGCAGGCGAACTCTTCGCCCAGCCCGACATCGACGGCGGCCTCATCGGCGGCGCCTCCCTCAAGGCTGACGACTTCATCGCCATCGCAAAGGCATATTAGTTAACGAATTCCACTTCCTGGAGGATGGCTCCGGCGTGGAAGACTTTGTCAACGACAAAGACCAGATAGCGCACGTCCAGGCTTATGTTCCGGCAGATTTCCGGATCGAAGGTGACGTCGCTCTGGGTTCCTTCCCATACCCTGTCAAAGTTAAGCCCTATCAGATTGCCGTCGGCATTGATGATGGGGCTTCCTGAATTGCCTCCGGTGGTGTGGTTGGTGGCCAGGAAACATACCGGCTGGTCATCATAGAGGCCGGTTGCATAGATGTCCCTGAGGGCCTGGGGGATATCGTAGTCAAAGATATCCGGATTGTCCTTTTCTATGATTCCCGTGAGGGTTGACTGCGGATGGTAGTAGATTCCGTCCTGCGGCTCGTAACCCTGGACCTTGCCGTATGCCACGCGCAGGGTGAGGTTGGCATCGGGATAGAAGGTCTTGTCGGGCTCGAACTCCATCTGGCCCTGCATATAGTCATGGTATAACTCCGTTATCTGGGCCGTGAGGTCACGGTAAACCGGCAGCAACTGTTCGTTATAGTATTTTGTGAACTCCCTTCGGAAGATATAGACGGGATCGTTTTCGACGTCCGAGTAGTCGCCGCGAGCGAAGGGCGAGCTGAACAGGGCGTCAGCCCAGGCCTGCTCGCTGCCGTAAAGCGCCATCTGCTGCTCATAGTACAGCGGACGGAACTCCTCGTTAACATTCTTGCCGTATGCGGTCATCAAGGCAACGAAACTCTCCTTGTCAATGGGCATATAGTAATCCTTCAGGAAGTTCTCCTTGACGGCCTCGCGGTTCTCCGGCTGTGCGGAGAAGTATGAGGATGCGAACTGCGGCAGTTCCACAGCCAGGGCGGACTCGGAAGTATATTCGCGGGCATAGTTGAACGGCTCCAGGCGTCTGTAAATGTCCGCCAGTTTTTCGGTTATGCCCTCGTAGCGGGTTCCCTTGGCCCATTTCTCGAATGCGGCCTCGTATTCCTTCTTGGTCTGCACTGTCTTCATCTTGCGGATGCCCTTCATCTCGCCCTGCCATTTCTTCCAGGAGTTGGACACGCTGGCGTTCTTGGAGGAATACTGGATACGCACTGCCTGGCTCTGGCCCATATACTTCTTCTGGGCGTCCAGGCGGAGGGTCCTCAGGCCTATCTTGGCCGGATCTGACACTTCAGAAATGTAGCGGACGGCATCGGAGGTGATGTACTCCTGCGTGCTTCCGGGGAAACCGTAGATGAAGGTGAAATCACCTTCCTTTACGCCCGCCAGTGATACCTTGAAGTATTTCTTTGGGGTGTAGGGAACATTGTCCGGGGAGTACGGTGCAGGATTGTTGTCCTTATCGGCATAAATCCTGAAAATGGAGAAGTCCCCGGTGTGGCGGGGCCACATCCAGTTGTCAGTGTCGCCTCCGAACTTTCCGATGGAGGATGGCGGCGCGCCCACGAAACGCACGTCGGAGAACACCCTGTAAACGAACAGGAAGTACTGGTTGCCGTAGTAAAGCGCCTCCACCGATGCGCTGAGGCCCTTGCCGCCGGCCGTGGCTTGTTTCACAAGCTCAGCGGCGGCCAGTTCCTTGTCCTCGGCATCGTTCATTATGGCCGAAACGTCTTCCATCCTGTCCAGAAAACTCACCGACAGGCCCGGATTGGGCAGTTCATCCTCGCGCTTCAGCGCCCAGTAGCCGTCCTTGAGGTAGTCGTGCTCCACGCTGCTGTGGCGCTGGATATAGCTGTATCCGCAGTGGTAGTTTGTGAAAAGGAGTCCTTCCTTTGAGACCACCTCCCCGGTGCATCCGCCTCCAAACAGCACTACGGCGTCCTTGAGCGACGCCTGGTTCACGCTGTAGATATCCTCGGCGTCAAGCTTGAAGCCCTTGGCCTGCATATCGGCAATTCTCTGGGAAATGAGTGAAGGCAGCCACATGCCTTCGTCGGCGAGGGCCGGCACGACGCACAGCAGCGCCCCGGCCAGAATGGAAAGGATTCTTCTCATATCAGGATATATTTACCCAAATATACGAGTTTTTGTCCTATATTTGTTTATACGAGTTTTTGTCTTTTTTTAGATACTAGAATATGAAGAAAGTTTTTATTTCTGTTTTATTGGCTATCTTTCTTGTCCCCTGCTTTGGCCAGGTAAAATCAAAGCCCTCCGTTGAACTTGAAATAGGTGTGGGAGGCCTTTACTCTTTTGACAAATTGTTTTTTGACAGTGTAAGCCCGGGGGTGATGCCATACGGAGAGTTGAGGTATAATTTCCATTTTGCGCCTGTTTCAATTGGCGTCAATGCCTCCGCACAGTTTTTCAGGAGAAGTGTCGATGATGAGAAAATGGATTTCAATTCAAAGAATGTACTCCTGGTGGCAGATTACTCTTTCCCCTTGGGTGGAAAGGAATTATTCGCGGGAATCGGTGCCGGCATGGGCTTCTATGACCAAAGGGATAATCTGCAAAGGGGCAGAAACGGACAATATTTTTATGTTGACGAGGTCAGCGGGCCTTTCTGCATCATGCCGCGGATTGGAATGAGGCTTGGGCGCCATGCACGTTTAACAATGGCCTACTTATTTGAAGACAAGGCCAACAGGAATCTGAACCTCCGCTTAGGTTACATCTTCTAGTGTGAGCAAATAAGGCCTGTTTTGCACACGGACTGGCTAAACGGGAACAGGTCTGATAAAGGCTAGCCTTGATACTTCTGGGACTGTTCCTGGATCAGCTGGTCAAGGACGCCGGGGTCGAAGTAGTTGATCTTCATGGCCCTCTTTACATCGGCCAGGGTCTCCGCAGCCGCGGCGCGGGCGACCTCGGAGCCTTTGCGGAGCACCTCGTACACGTACGGGATGTTCTGCTCCAGTTCATGGCGGCGCTGGCGTATGGGCTCCAGCGTATCGTTCAGGACCTCGTTCAGGAACTTCTTTATCATCATGTCCCCGAGTCCTCCGGCGCGGTACTGGTCCTTCACTTCATCCAGGGAATTGAAGGTGAATGAGACCTTCTTGCCTATGAAGCAGTCGCGGAACTTCTCGAAATGTTCCGGCTTGCAGAAGGCGTCAAGGTATGTGAATACCGTGTTGCCTTCAACGTGGCCGGGGTCTGAGACCTGAAGGTGCAGGGGGTCTGTGTACATTCCCTTTACCTTGTTCCATACCTCCTCTGCAGAGTCTGAAAGATATATGCAGTTGCCCAGGGACTTGCTCATCTTGGCCTTGCCGTCAGTGCCGGGGAGACGCATGCAGGCGGCGTTGTCCGGTAGCATGATCTCAGGCTCCACCAGTGTTTCTCCGTATGTTGCGTTGAACTTGCGGACAATCTCGCGTGTCTGCTCCAGCATTGGCTCCTGATCCTCTCCAACGGGGACTACCGTGGCCTTGAATGCGGTTATGTCCGCAGCCTGGCTGATAGGGTAGCAGAAGAAACCCACGGGGATTCCGGCCTTGTTGTCAGCGCCTTCGTCGCTGTAACCGCGGAGCTGCATTTCCTGCTTTACGGTGGGGTTGCGCTGCAGCCTCTGTACCGTTACCAGGTTCATATAGAAGAAGGTGAGTTCCGTAAGTTCGCTTACCTGGCTCTGGATGAACAACGTGCTCTTTTCAGGGTCCAGGCCTGCCGCCATATAATCCATGGCCACCTCTATTATGTTCTGGCGTACTTTCTCAGGATTGTCTGCGTTGTCCGTAAGTGCCTGGGCGTCAGCGATCATGATGAATATCTTGTCGAACTGTCCGCTGTTCTGCAATTCTACGCGGCGGCGCAGGGAGCCCACGTAGTGCCCAATGTGAAGGCGACCGGTTGGCCGGTCGCCCGTGAGGATGATTTTTTCCATAATCAGTCTTTTACGTTGGCAAGAGCCTCGCGGATCTTGGCCTCAATCTCGTCACAGAGTTCAGGATTGTCCCTCAGGAGCTGCTTTACGGCTTCGCGTCCCTGGGCTATCTTCTGGTCATTGTAACTGAACCAGGAGCCTGACTTGTGGATGATGTCATATTCTACGGCAAGGTCCACTATCTCACCTACATGGGAGATTCCTTCGCCGAATACGATGTCGAACTCCGCTTTCTTGAACGGCGGGGCCATCTTGTTCTTGACTACTTTTACACGTGTGCGGTTGCCGGTGGCCTCGTCTCCGTCCTTGAGCTGGGTGGTGCGCCTTACGTCAATGCGCACGGAAGCGTAGAACTTGAGAGCGTTGCCTCCGGTGGTGGTCTCCGGGTTGCCGAACATTATGCCTATCTTCTCCCTTAACTGGTTGATGAAGATGCAGCAGGTGTTGGTCTTGGCTATGTTCGCGGTGAGCTTGCGGAGCGCCTGGCTCATGAGGCGTGCCTGAAGTCCCACTTTGTTGTCTCCCATTTCTCCCTCGATTTCCGCCTTAGGTGTGAGTGCGGCTACGGAGTCTATGACAATGATGTCGATGGCGCCGGAGCGGATGAGGTTGTCGGCGATTTCAAGGGCCTGCTCGCCGTTGTCCGGCTGAGAGATGAGCAGGGTTTCAAGGTTTACGCCAAGGGCCTTGGCGTATGTGCGGTCGAATGCGTGCTCCGCATCGATCATGGCGGCTATACCGCCCTGTTTCTGAGCCTGTGCAATAGCGTGTATTGCCAGTGTGGTCTTTCCGCTGGATTCAGGACCGTAGATCTCGATGATCCTTCCGCGCGGATAACCCCCGATTCCAAGCGCGTGGTCAAGCGCCACGGATCCGCTTGGGATTACCTGTACGTCCCATTGTGGCTGATCTCCCAACTTCATGATCGTACCTTTCCCATAATCTTTCTCAATCTTGTCGATCGTGGCCTGCAGGGCTTTTAACTTAGCGGCGTTCATCTCTGCGGCCTTTGCTTCAACTTCTTTAGCCATAATGTCTGTTTTTAAATGTTATCATAGCAAAGATAGTATTTTTCACTAATTTTGCCGAGGAAGAAATGAAAGAAATTTTACTTGGAAAAAGCCTTTCCGAACTGAAGGAAACGGTGCTCCGCCTGGGGCTTCCCGCATTCACTGCAAAACAGATTGCAAACTGGCTGTACGTCAAGCGCGAATTCTCGTTCGCGAACATGACGGACATCTCCAAGGCCGGACGCGAACTGCTTGAAAACGAATGCGATACGGGCCTCGTTCCCCCGCTGGAGAGTTTCACTTCGGCCGACGGCACCCGCAAGTATCTCTTCCCCGTGGAAGGGGGAGCGGTGGAGGCTGTGGTGATCCCCGACGGGGAGCGCCGCACTCTGTGCGTCTCCTCTCAGGTCGGGTGCAAGATGGGCTGCGCTTTCTGCATGACGGGGCGCCAGGGATTCCACGGCAACCTGACCGCGGCGCAGATCCTCAGCCAGTTCCTGGCTATCGAGGAGGCGCCGCTCCTCACCAACGCCGTCTTCATGGGAATGGGGGAGCCCCTGGACAACTATTCCAACGTGATGAAGGCCATCGAGGCGCTCACAGCCTCCTGGGGCTTCGCCTGGAGCCCCAAGCGCGTGACCCTGTCCACAATAGGCGTCCTTCCAAGGTTGAAACAGTATCTGGACGAAAGCAAGTGCCATCTGGCGGTGAGCCTTCACAATCCTTTCCCTGAGGAAAGGCTTGCGATGATGCCCGCCCAGAAGGCCTGGCCTGTAGAAGACGTCATTGCGCTCCTGCGCAAATACGACTTCACCGGCCAGCGCCGTGTGAGCTTCGAATACACCATGTTCAGCGGCTTCAACGACGACAAGCGACACGCCGATGCGCTCATACGCCTCCTCTCAGGCCTGGAATGCAGGGTGAACCTGATTCGCTTCCACAAGATTCCTGATTTCCCGTACGAGACTTCGTCCGACAGGGTGATGGAGGCTTTCCGCGACCGCCTGGGCGCGCACGGCGTCACATGCACCATCCGCGCGTCGCGCGGAGAGGACATCCTTGCCGCCTGCGGCCTCCTCGCAGGCAAGCATAACTCCGATTAGATCAGGAGCAGAGTCCTGAGCATACCTACCTTCGCCCAGCGCATTGGGATGGAAGGAGCGTTTACCGTAGCCTTCTCCGAAGGCCTGGAAACCGTGACATCGGCCTGGATTCCCAGTTTGTCCATATTGCTTATGAACGCGTTTTCAAAGCCGCGCTCCCTTATTTTCCTGGAGAAATTCAGGTTCAGGCTGTTTCCGTAACTGACGCAGGCGCAGGCGCCGGATTTCTGCTGGGGACGTCCCAGGATGAAGTCTATGTCCCGGACATGCCGGCGCATCTCCTCCGGAAGAGTTATATCTCCCAGGTTGGACAGAGTCTGGGAGCAGTAGTTCTCCCCTTTGTGGCTATTAATTGAATTGATGGCCAGCTTCTTGATAAACAGGGGAATGCTGCGGATAGCCAGGTTGTCTTCCAGGGCCACGTTGGCGGCCACGCGGGTTGTAATGCGGTGGGGGTTCACATACAGGCGTTTCTGCAGCTTGACCTCCTGGAGTATGTCATCGAAAGTAATGTCCCCGTTCCTGACGTCAATCCCTATGTGGACATAGGAAGAGAAATTGCGCAGCGTGCGGCTGCCGAACATGGGCCTGAGGTTGACCGGTACTTCCACCTTCAGGAACGGGCTGTCTCCCAGGACGGGCCTGCGTGAGCGTACGTCCTGCAGGGACTGCAGCATTACCGCAGTTATCAGTTCCGTGACGGTGCAACCGTTCTCCTTTGCCAGAGCCATGGTCCTGTCAAGCGGCAAGCTCACCTTTATGTCATTGAGGACGCCTGCGGCTTCCTGGGTGCCGTGCAGGTGGTATGCCCTTGATTCCTTGTCAAGCGATCCCTTTGTCCCGGAAAAACGGTCGAAACTGTCTTCCATCTCTTCCTTCAGAGGCTCTTCATCCAGGTCCAGCACCCATTTCCCCGCAGGGACGTCTACGCCATAGCGGAGCCTTATGTATTCAGCCGTGAGGCTCATGACAAAAGTCATGGCTCCGGTCCCGTCCGTGAGGGCGTGGAAGAAATCCAGGATTATCTGCCTTCCATCGCAACCCGCCCTGAAAAGATATCCGCCGTTCTTCTTGAAATTGAACGGCCGCATTGCGAAAGGCGGCACCGTGACGGGATCGTTCTCCAGGCGGCGGAGGAACCACCAGAAGAAACCGTTGTCCAGGGTATAACGGAAACCGGGGAAGCGTTTCATACAGTTCCTGAGGGCCCGGCCCAGCAGGGGTTCGGAAACTTCCTCGTCAAGAGTGACCGCCAAGCGGAAAATAGTGGCGTACTTGCGTGTCCTGCAAGAAGGATATATTATTGATGCATTGTCCAGTCTGGTCCAAGCGGGTGTTTTCATAATAGTAATTAATTGTTTCGAAGGCAAAGTTATGCCCTCCGCTCATTTTGAGGAAACAATGTCCATGAGTGTTGCTTTTTTGTGATAGAAACGGTATTTTTGTGACGAAACAGTTATTTTAATTGACGAAAACGGATAGCCGTTAATTTCGTCACATCAAAATTAGTGACAAATATGAACTCATACCCCAAGGCTCTTACAGGGTTCCCGCCCCATCTGCTGTACATTTTCGCCCTGCCGGTCTTCTTCCTGGTGAGCGTGCTGCTGTACGAACCGTCGCATCTTGTCTCCCTCATGCATGCGGGAGAGGGCGCAGGCTCCCTGTACTTTTTCAATATATCGATAGTGACTGCCATAATCCTAGTGGTCATGTTCCTCAGCCGCATCCTGCTCTATATCCTGCGCAGGGCCATGAACATGAACCTGGGTTGGTTTGCAATGTGGTGCGTCATGGAAACCGTTGTCGCCTCCGCTTTCGTAGCCCTGTACCTCAGCCTGATGGACAAGGGCGCGGACGGCTTTTTCTTTTTCCTGGGGCGCTCAATCTCCACCCTCGGATCCATATTCATCTATCCATACGTGATATTGACCCTTGCTTTTGCACTTGCTGAAGCTAAGAGAGCCGGCTCCGCGGAACCGGAAGCCCGCCTCAAGTTCTACGACAGCCGCCATCAGCTCAAGTTTATCACATCGGCAGAGTCTCTGATGTATATAGAAGCCAGCGAGAACTATGTGATCATACATTTCAGCGAGAACGGCATGGAAAAAAAGTACCAGCTCCGCAATACCCTCAAGAGCGTGGAGCCTCTCTGCGAGAAGGCCGGCTTTGTCAGGACCCACAGGGGCTTTATCGTCAACCCGGCCCATGTCAGGCTCATCCGGAAGGAACCCGGCGGCTTCTTCTTTGCCGACATAGGCACTGACCGGCCCCAGGGCATCCCCGTTTCCAAAAAGTATTATGATAACTTAACCGCATCACTTCTCTAGGATTATGAAAGCTATAACAAGATATATCGCCATCGCATTCTTGCTGTCCCTCCCTTTAACTGCGGGAGCGCAACTTTCAACATCCAGCCTAAATCCCCAGGACGACACCCTGGCGGTGAGGCAGATGAGGACCTACCTGAACGGCATACGCCGGACTGAAGACCGCCCCACGGTGGCGCTGGTCCTCAGCGGCGGCGGGGCAAAGGGTGCTGCTCACGTGGGCGTCCTCAAATACCTTGAGGAGAACAAGATACCCGTTGACGTGGTGATAGGAACCAGCATGGGGGGACTGATGGGAGGACTGTATTCCATGGGTTATACCGCCACGGAGCTGGATTCCCTGCTCAGGGTGATGGACTGGGGAAAGATCCTCAGCGATGACGTCCCAAAGGACTACATATCGTACAAGAACAAGAAATACAGGGAGATCTATTCGCTGCGCCTCCCGTTCCATTATCTGAAGAGGGACCTTGACAGGCGCATGGAAAAAGACGCCCCGGACCTTATCCTGGAGCGCAGCCTGGGACTTTCCAAGGAACAGGTGGAGGGCATCCTTGGGACTCCCAAGGCCTCCAGCCATAATATAACACAGAGCCTCCCGGCCGGATTCGTGGCGGGCCTGAACGTAACCAACCAGATATCCTCCCTTTCCGTAGGATACCAGGACGACCTTCCGTTCACGGACTTCCCAAGACCTTTCTTCTGTGTCTCTTCTGACCTTGTCAGCCGAAAGGCGTACAACTGGTCCCACGGATCCATCGTGGACGCCATGCGCTCCACAATGTCCATCCCCGGCCTTTTCGAGCCCGTCCGCTATGAGGGGAAGATTTTCATAGACGGAGGCACCAGGAACAATTTCCCTACCGACATAGCCAGGGCCATGGGCGCTGACATCATCATTGGCGTGGAACTGTCGGAACCGGACAAGTCATATACTGAGATCAATAATCTGGGAGACCTCCTGATACCAATGATAGAAATGCTTGGAAGGGAGGCCTTTGACAAGAACGTGGAGAACGTGGACATCTTTATAAAGCCTGACCTCACGGGATACGGAATGCTCAGTTTTGACGACGCCAGCATAGAGACTATCATCCAGAGGGGTTACGAGGCGGCGGAGGGCGTCAGCTCACAGATAGCCGAATTGAAGGAGAAGGTGAAAGGTGCTGACCTGGGCCTGCATAACGCCAAGGCCATAGACATAGGGAAGCAGTATGTCCAGATCAACAGGATAGAGTTCACGGGCATGACGGACGCGGAATCCCTGTTCCTTTCCAAGAAACTGGACATAAGGGCCGGAGACTATGTCTCAAGGGAAGAGATCGAAGATGCCATGGCCATGATCTACGCCACAGGTTCCTTCAACATGGTAACCTATCGCCTTTATGGGGAAGAGTCTCCGTTCAGCCTCATATTCGACTGCGAGAAAGGCCCCGTCCATCAGCTTGGCCTGGGCGTCAGGGCTGACAGCGAGGAACTGGTTTCCCTTATCTTCAACATTGGCTTCGGTGTACTTAACCTCAGGGGTCCGTCCATACAGTTTACAGGCAGGGTGGGCCGCGACAAGTATCTTGACGCCCACTTCGGACTGGATGTTCCCGGTATTCCTACCCTGAATGCCAGTGCCAGGATAGAGGGCAACCTTTCTGACCTGATGTTCTCTGACGGATCCCTCTACCAGGCGGGCTTCTGGGGCCACAAGGAAGAGATATACTTCTCCGACATCAGCTGGAAGAAGGCCGGCATAAACCTGGGAGGCCGAAACCGTTTCTTCCAGGTGAACTCCTGGCTGACCAACGTGGGAACCATCGTGGACCCGGACATGGAGCATTATTACGGTAATTACAATTCAGTGTTCGCGGACCTGCGCATAGATACCAGTGACGACGGCTATTTCCCCACCAGGGGAACCCGCATAGGCGCCAAGTACGAATTCATCTTCCGGAAGTCCTCGGAGCCTGACTTCACCCCTATGCATACGGTGGCGTTTGACATGCACGAGGTAATCCCCCTGGGCAAGTACATAGCCTTCACTCCCGGATTCCATGCAAGGGCAGTCCTGGAGAACTCTCCCTACAACATTTACCAGAACAACTATGTAGGCGGCTATATAGGGGGCCGTTATGTGGAACACCGCATCCCGTTCCCGGGATTCACGGATGCCGCGGTTGTAGGAGACTACGTTGCTGTAGTGGACGCCAACCTGAGGATAAATCCTGCCAAGAACTTCTACATATCGGCGATAGCGGCGGCCATGAAGGACGCTGACAAGCTGGAAGACATATATAACGACCTGCACCCCACGGCGCTTGGTGCGGCCCTGGAGTTCTCCTACAAGACGATCCTGGGGCCCCTCAAGGCCACTGTACACTGGTCAGACCTGACCAACCGCATAGGCGGATATCTCAGTTTCGGATACGATTTCTAATATGGATACAGCCGTTCTCAACAAATTCCAGGCACTCTGCTCCAAGAGCGAGCAGTGCTCCTCCGACATCTACCGCAAACTGCTGAAAGCCCTTGAGGGGAACGAGGCGGGGGCGCAGGAGATCCTCGATTCCCTGATTGCCGACAAGTTCATCGACGATGCCCGGTACGCCGCGGCCTTCGCGCGCGACAAGGCCCGCCTGGAAGGCTGGGGGCCGCTGAAGATACGCTTCAGGCTGCGCGGCAAGGGCATCCCTGACTCCGCCATAGCGGAGGGCATGCGCCAGATTGACGCAGACCAGGCGGATGAAAAGCTGATGCGCCTGCTCCAGGCAAAGTGCAAGTCCCTGCAGGGAGACCCGCAGATCAAGTTCAAGTTGCTGAAGTATGCGCTGGGAAGGGGGTTCGACTACGAAAAGATTGCCCCCATGGTAGATAAGGTTCTTTCCGATGGATAATCTCGACCTCAAGACAGTCTACGCCCGCAACTGCGAGGTCCGCCGGATTGACAAGGCCGCGGCCCGGGAGTTCATGGACCGCTGCCACCGGATGGGATTCACGTCCGGCCGATATCATTACGCCTTGTTCGTAAAACGCCGCACAGGGGAGTCCGAGGCCGGCCTGGACGCTGGTACCATGGTGGCGGCCGCAAGTTTCTCACAGGCCCGGAAATGGGTCAAGAACGGCAGGGAAGTGCGCTCTTACGAGTGGGTGCGCTACTGTTCCTTGCCGGAAGTGCGCGTGGTGGGCGGAATGGGCAAGATTCTTGATGAGTTCATATCCCGTGTCCGGCCTGATGACGTGATGACGTACTCGGATCCGCTATGGTCGGACGGGGACGCTTACAAGGCCCTCGGTTTCGTGCCCGAAGGGGAAAAGGACTTCGGGGAATACAAAAGCGTGAAACTGAGGCTCAAACTCACTGATTATGATTAAGAAAGGGAAACTGCTCAGGCTTTTCCTGATTAAAATACCCCTCTTCCTGGTGACTTTCTCGCTTCTTTGGGTGCTGTTGCTCAAATGGATGCCGGTTCTGGTCACCCCTCTCATGGTAAGCCGTTCCATAGAGTACTGCAAGGACCCTTCCTTCAAGACGCATAAGAAATGGACCCGCCTGGAGGACATCTCCCCGGAGATGGTCAAAGCCGTCATCGCGTCGGAGGACAACCTGTTCGACACCCACAAGGGATTTGACTGGAAGGAGATACGCAACGCCATAGACGAATACAAGAGCGGGAAGAGGCTCCGAGGCGCCAGCACAATCTCCCAGCAGACGGCCCGCAACGTTTTCCTTTTCCCTTCCAACACGGCCCTCAGAAAGGCCCTGGAGGCATATTTCACCGTCCTCATTGAATGGATATGGGGCAAGGAGAGGATAATGGAAGTATATCTGAACGTGGCTGAGATGGGCCCCGGGATATACGGGGCGCAGGCGGCGGCGCGGGAGCTTTTCGGGAAGCAGGCGGCGGAACTCACCAGGCGCGAGGCCTGCCTCATTACCGCCTGCCTTCCTTCCCCCCTCACGCGCAACGCCGCCAAGCCCTCGTCATATGTGCAAAAAAGAGCCTCCCAGATATCTAACCTGGAAGGCAAGCTTAAGTTCCCTGACTGGATCTAGGAGTCTTCCGTCTGGTCCAGTTCCTGTTCCACCATCTTTCCCTGGAGGAGCTCGTCATATGCGATACGGTTGCGGTAAATGTCTATGGCCGCGAAGATTGAGGCCCTCATGGAGAGAGGGTCCGCCGCGTCGCGTCCGGCCATATCGTATGCCGTTCCGTGGTCCGGGGAGGTGCGCACGATTGGCAGTCCTGCCGTGAAGTTGACGCCGTCGGAAAAGGACAGGGCCTTGAACGGCTCCAGTCCCTGGTCGTGGTACATTGCAAGGGTGGCGTCGAATTTATTGTACTCCCCAAGGCCGAAGTAGCCGTCCGGAGAATACGGGCCGAAGGCCAGGATTCCCTGCTCCACGGCTTCGTCAATTGCGGGGCGGATGATGTTCTGCTCCTCGGATCCCAGGAGGCCGCCGTCTCCGCAGTGGGGATTGAGGCTCAGCACGGCGATCTTTGGCATGTCTACGCCGAAGTCCCTCTTGAGGGACTGGTCCAACAACCGCAACTTGCTGATTATCTTTTCCTTGGTAATGCTTGCAGGAACGTCCTTCAAGGGGATGTGCCCGGTCACCACGCCCACCTTCATGGCCTGGCTGACCATGAACATCGCGATGTCCTTTACGCCGAATGCGTTCTGCAGGTACTCGGTGTGGCCTGTATAGCCGAAGCCCTCGCTAACCATGGCCTTCTTGTTGATGGGGGCGGTCACAAGAACGTCGATGTCGCCCCTGCGGATGTCCCTCACCGCCCATTCCAGGGAGGTTATTGCTGCCTTGGCGCTTTCCGGAGTGGCCTGACCCGGCTCCACGAACACGTTGTCAGGCAGGCAGTTGACTATGTTTATGCGCCTTGGATGCGCGTCCTTTGCGGATGAGATCACGTTGGTGTCCATCTGCTCTATATTGTGGATGAGCTTCTTGTAGAAGCCGAATATCTTTGACGAACCGTAGATCACCGGGGTGAATGACTCGAGGATGCGCGGGTCCGCAAGGGCCTTGATAATGACTTCGTATCCAATGCCGTTGCCGTCGCCCTGGGTGATACCCACTATTATCTGTTTGTTGTTCCTGGACATTATATTGCGTTTTTATTTAAAAAATCTGAGGCTGTTCAATATCCTGGATATAGCCTGTGTCAGCCGGAAGGTCCGTTGCTGCGCCCGCCTCTACGGCAAGCTGGTCGCAGCGCTCGTTCTCAGGGTGTCCCGCATGGCCCTTGAGCCAGTGGAAAGTGGCCCTGTGGCTTCTGTAGAGGGGCAGGAAACGCATCCAGAGGTCAGCGTTCTTGACCTTCTTGAAGCTCTTCCGCACCCAGTTCTCCAGCCATCCTTCAGTTATGGCTTTGACCACATAGGTGGAGTCGCTCCAGACTTCCACCACGGCATTCTGCCATTTGATGGCCTCCAGACCCACTATGACCGCCAGCAGTTCCATGCGGTTGTTGGTGGTGAGGGCGAAACCTCCGGAAAGTTCCTTTCGCAGGTCCCCGCACTTGAGCACCACACCGTATCCCCCCGGTCCCGGGTTGCCGCTGGAGGCGCCGTCCGTATAGAGATAGATTACCGGTTTTTCCGCTGTAGCCATACCTTGGGATATTGTCTAACAAAAGTAGGTAAAATATTCTTTACTGGAGTATTTTTGTTAAATTTGTCAATGATGAAAGTGATTGTGACAGGTGCAGAAGGCCAGTTGGGGAGAGAGTTGCGCGCTGCCTCCAGGGGCGGCGCCCACAATTATGTCTTCACGGACGTCTGCAGTATAAGCAGGGAGGAAACCCGTTACCTTGACATTACGGACACATCGGCCGTCAATGCTTTCTTTGCTGCGGAAAAACCGGATGTTGTCGTAAACTGCGCGGCCTATACCAACGTGGACAAGGCGGAGGACGATGCCGCCGCGGCGGACCTTCTCAACCGCGTGGCGGTTGGGAACATCGCCCGCGCGGCCATGGACTGCGCCGCAACCGTAATCCACATTTCCACTGACTATGTGTTTGGAGGAGACGGGAGAGTCCCCTACAGGGAGGATGACGCCAAGAACCCCCTGGGCGTCTACGGGCGCACAAAACTTGCAGGGGAACAGGAACTGCTTGAATCTGGATGCAAGGCAATCATAATCCGCACCGCATGGCTGTATTCCCCTTACGGGAAGAATTTCGTCAGGACAATGATGTCCCTGATGTCCTCCCACCCGGAAGTGGGCGTGGTGGCGGACCAGGTGGGCAGCCCCACCTGTGCCGCAGACCTCGCCGACGTGATATACGGGATCATAGAGCGTGGAAAACTGGGCTATACGGGCGTATATCACTTTACTGACGCTGGAGTGGTCTCCTGGTTCGATTTCGCCCGCGAGATATGCCGCCTTGGCGGCTGGGACTGCACCGTGAAGCCGCTGCGATCCAGCGAGTTCCCCTCAAAGGTGCGCCGCCCGCATTATTCGGTATTGGATAAAAGCAAGATAATAGAGACGTTCGGGGTGGAGGTCCCGTATTGGAAGGATTCCCTGTCCCGGTGTTTCCAAAATATGAAATGATGGAAGTTTTGCGAACAGATATAGAAGGGGTTGTCCTTCTCCGCCCAAGGGTGTTCCTTGACAAGAGGGGGTATTTCCTTGAGACATTCTCACAGAAGGAATTCGACGAACTGGTCCGTCCCGTGACCTTCGTTCAGGACAACCAGAGCAGTTCGTCCTACGGAGTGATCCGCGGGCTGCATTTCCAGAAAGGGGAGTACAGCCAGGGCAAACTTGTGCGTGTGGTAAAGGGCCGTGTTCTGGACATAGCGGTTGACATACGCCGCGGCAGCCCCACCTTTGGCAGGCACGTCGCCGTGGAACTCTCGGAAGACAACTTCCTGCAGCTGTTCATTCCACGCGGCTTCGCACACGGCTTTGCCGTGCTGTCGCCGCAGGCGGTGTTCGAGTATAAATGCGATCGGTACTACGCCCCGGGCAAGGAGGGCGCCATAGCCTGGAATGACCCGGCGCTTGGGATTGACTGGAAGATAGCCCCGCAGGATGTGGTCCTGTCGGACAAGGACTCCTCCAATCCGCCTCTCAAGGACTGTGACTGCCTGTTCGATTATAACGAGGAGCTGTATTGATATGAAGAGACTGCTGCTTGTGGTATTGACCGTGGCCATGGCCCTCGCTCCCGCACGGGCGCAGAGGAACACCGGCTATTGGGAAGACTACGTGCAGTATATCCCTGCGGCTATGAACTTGGGCCTGGACCTTGTAGGAGTACAGAGCGTGGACGGCTATCCTGACATACTGATAGCATCAGCCACCGCTTTCCTGTCCGAAGCCCTGATAGTGAACGGCCTCAAGCTGATAATTGACGAGGAGCGTCCCAACGGCACTTCCATGAATTCATTCCCGTCAGGCCATACCGCCACCGCCTATGCCGGTGCGGAACTGGTGAGGCTGGAATACGGATGGAAATGGGGTGCGGCGGCATATGCGGCCGCGACGGCGGTGGCATACGGCCGCGTGGCGCACCGGACCCACTGGTGGTGGGACACCGCCGCAGGCGCGGCCATAGGCATCGCCAGCGCCCATATCGGATACAGTACAGTGCGTCCCATAAAGAAGATGTTCGGCTGGGAGTTGCCCAAGGAGGCTACGGTATCGCTTTATCCCGTAGTGGAACCGCGCTCAGGCGCACTGTGCACGGCAGTGGCTTTTACTTTTTGACCATGAAGAGACTGGTATTGACATTAATCGCGCTGTTTACGGTCCTGGGTGCTAGCGCCCAGTTGCAGGACCGTACCCTGCGCGTGGACTATATATTCAGCGGCACTGACAAGGAGGCGTCCATTTCCGTGGCGTCCCTGAACAGTTTCAACACCTGGGCCGGAAGGCGCGTGAACATGGACAAAGTCCCCCTGAGGGGTAACGGGCAGATATCCATGGCGGACGCCGTTACCGGACAGGTCCTTTACCGTATGTCGTTCAGCACCCTGTTCCAGGAGTGGCAGGCTACGGAGGAGGCCACTCGCGTTACCAAGGCTTTCGAGAACGTGTTCCTGCTGCCTATGCCGGAATCCCCGGTGAACATAACGGTGGAACTGTACGATTTTCACGGCAAGGCCGTGGCTTCCCTGACGCATCCCGTGGATCCTTCCGACATCCTCATCCGTCCGGTGGGAGACAACCCGCCGCCAACCATCGACATCCATCACAGCGGGCCTTCGTCAAGGTGCATAGACATAGTCTTTGTCCCGGAAGGTTACACCCGTCAGGAAATGGGCATTTTCCTGCAGGATTGCCGCGCCGCCTGGGCGTCGTTCATGAATCACGAGCCTTTCGCCTCCATGCGTGACCGTTTCAACGTGATTGCGGCCCTGATTCCCTCGGAAGAGAGTGGCGTCAGCGTGCCCCGCAACGGGGACTGGAAAAGCACCGCCCTGGAGTCCCATTTCGACACTTTTTATTCCGACAGGTACCTGACCACCCTTCAGCTTACCAGGCTGCATAACCAGGTCGCAGGCCTGCCGTATGAGCATATAATAATCCTGGCCAATTCCACCACCTATGGGGGAGGAGGCATTTACAATTCGTACGAACTCACCGCCGCCCACCATTCGGCTTACGCCCCGGTGGTGGTGCACGAATTCGGCCACAGTTTTGCAGGCCTTGCGGATGAGTACCATTATGACGACCAGTTCGTAGAGTATTACTATCCCGACGTGGAGCCCTGGGAGCAGAACATCACCACCCGCTTCGACTTCGCCTCCAAATGGGAGGACATGATGGGACAGCCCGGAGTGGGCTTGTTCGAAGGCGGAGGATACCAGTCAAAGGGTGTATGGCGTTCCGCGCAGGACTGCAGGATGAATACGAACTCCTGTCCGGCCTTCTGTCCCGTATGCCAGAGGGCGATTGCCAGGATGATAGACTTTTATACTGTGGAAAATGAATAAGCTGATAATAGCAGGACCGTGCAGCGCGGAGAGCCGCGCGCAGGTGCTCCTCGCAGCCCGCGCCGTGAAGGCCGCGGGCGCGGAGATCTTCCGCGCGGGAGCGTGGAAGCCCCGCACCCACCCCGGAGGTTTCCAGGGTATTGGAGAAGAGGCGCTCGACTGGCTGGCGGAGGCCCAGGAAACCGTGGGCATAGAGGCCGCTACGGAAGTAGCGTCCGCCGCCCACGTCCGCCTCTGCCTTGAAAAAGGCATCCGCACATTGTGGATTGGCGCAAGGACCACCACGAACCCTTTCCTGGTGCAGGAAATAGCGGACGCCCTGAAGGGCGAATACGCGCGGGTGCTGGTAAAGAATCCGGTGAATCCCGACGTGGACCTCTGGATGGGCGCGGCCGAGCGCTTCGCGGCAAGCGGTGTCAATGACATCATCCTTGTCCACAGGGGTTTCTCCAATGACCTGGAGGGCAGATACCGCAACGACCCCAAGTGGCATGTAATCCTGAAAGTGCGTGAGCGTATGCCGGATCTCCCGCTGATTTGCGACCCCAGCCATATCGCGGGGAAGCGGGAACTTGTGCGGGAAATTGCCCAGAGGGCCATGGACCTGGGCCTTGACGGCCTTATGATAGAGTGCCATCCCAACCCGGAGGAGGCCTTGAGCGATGCCGCCCAGCAATTGACTCCGTCACAGCTGGAGAAACTTCTCTCAGGGCTTGTGATAAGGGTTCCTGACAGCGATGACGCCGCTTACAGGGACAGGCTGGAGATGCTCCGCTCCCAGATAGACTCCCTGGACGCGGACATAATCGACAGCCTGGCCCGCAGGATGGAGATAAGCCGTCTGATAGGAGCCTTGAAGAGAGAGAACGGGATATCCATAGTTCAGCCGGCAAGATGGGGCAGGGTGATGCAGGACGCCTTTGAACGGGCGGAGGCATCGGGCCTGGACCAGGATTTGGTGAACAGGATATTCTCGCTCATACACGAGGCGTCCGTAAAACAACAGTGAAATAATTATTGTAAAACCTATCCAATATGAAGAAATTATTGATTTTGGCTGCTTTCGCAGCATTGGCGCTTTGCTCCTGCAACAATAACAAGCAGCAGGGCGCGGTTAAAGGCCCTATCACCACCGGTGACGACTGCATCGTAAGGACAACCAACGGAAGGATCATGGGTTACAACGACGCGGGTATCTATACCTTCAAGGGAGTTCCCTACGCAAAGGCGGCCCGTTTCATGCCTCCTACCGATCCTGACAGGTGGGATACAATAAGAAAAACCCAGTCCTACGGTCCCCAGGCCATGCAGAGCCAGAACATGAGGTGGGGCGGACAGCCTTCGGACTATGACTTCGGCTTCGAGTTCAAGAACGAGAAGAGTTCCGAGAACTGCCAGGTGCTCAACGTATGGACACCGGCTCTTGACGGAAAGAAGCGCCCCGTATTCCTGTGGATACACGGAGGCGGCTATGCTAGCGGTTCAGCCATCTTCCTGCCCGCACAGGAGGGAAGGGCCCTTGCCGAGAAGGGTGACATAGTAGTGGTTACCGTAAACCACCGTCTCAACATCCTGGGATACATTGACCTCACCGGTCTTGGCGGAAAGTATTCAGAGTCCGTAAACCTTGGAATGCAGGACCTTGTAAAGGCCCTGGAGTGGATCCACAACAATATCGAGGCATTCGGAGGTGATCCCAACTGCGTTACAATCGGCGGCCAGAGCGGCGGCGGCGGAAAGACTTCCACACTCATGGCAATGCCTTCAGCAAAGGGTCTCTTCCACAGGGCCGTGGTACAGAGCGGATCTACCCTGCGCCAGCAGGAGCCTGAGAGGAGCAAGGAACTTGGAATAGCGGTAGTGGAGGAACTGGGACTCGTTCCCGGTCCGGACGTTGACCTTAGCCAGTTCACCTATGACGAACTGGTGGCCGCAGGAAACCGCGCTACCCGCAGGGTGGGCGGAAGCTTCGGCCCCGTGGTTGACGGCAAGTACCTCATCCAGCATCCTTTCGACCCTATGGGAGCCGAGTGCAGCAAGGACGTTCCAATGCTCATCGGATCCAACCTGAACGAGTTCACCTACACCAACAACGTGCCCCTGAACATGGACCAGGTGAAGGCCCGTCTGGCACCCAGGCTGGGAGAGAAGAAATACGAGCAGTATCTCAAGGATTTCGAGACGGTATATCCCGGACAGGATCCCAAGGAATTGGTTTACACTGACTTCCGTACCCGCGGCAACGTCATCAAGCAGGCTGCCGCAAAGCATGCCCAGGGTGGAGCCAACGCCTATGTATACCTCTTTGCATGGAAGTCCGCGGTCAACGACTATGCGCTTTCAGCATGCCACGGAATGGAACTCCCGTTCATGTTCAACAACATCGCGAACCAGAGGGAGATGACCGGCGGTACACCTGAGGCATACAAGATGGCCGATGCAGTCAGCGACGCTTGGATCGCCTTCATCAAGACCGGAGACCCTAACTGCAAGGCCCTTCCTGCATGGGAGCCCTTCAACCCGGAGGAGAACAATACCATGATACTGGACAACACCAGCAAGATGGTCCACAACTTTGACGATATTATGCTCCAGTATAACTAACGGGCAGATACGTATTTGGAGATTTCCTCGGCGATGGCGGCGCCGCGGAGATCGCGCTTGATGATGGTCCCGTCAGGACCGAATAAAATAATGTGCGGGATGCCGTCAATTCCGTAGATGTCTGTAGGAATCTGCTGGGCGTTAACGATTTGGTTCCATGGGATACCAAGTTCCTCAGCAGATTTCTTCGTGTCTTCCACTTCGTCCCAGACAGCGACGCTCAGGATGTCGAAATTGTCTCCTGCAAAGGTGTCGTAGACTTCCTTGATGTTGGGGATCTCGCGCTTGCAGGGGCCGCACCAGCTGGCCCAGAAGTCAACCAGGACGTACTTGCCCTTGCCGATGTAGTCAGAGAACTTGACCGTGCTCTCCTCCGGCTTGTCAGGATCCTGCACGATGGTGAAGTCAGTGAACTTGCGTCCCTCTGCAGTGGTCTTCCTGGCATCGAGGCTTTCATAGATCTTCTTGACCTCTTCCTTTTCCTTCAGGTTGTCGGAAATGTATCCCAGGGCCTCCTCAAGCTTGTCTACGGGAATCATATAGTAAATGCTGGACAGGGAAGACATGCCAACCGCGTTGTCAGGATTGTTCTTGATTGCCTCCATGCAGTATGATATGATCTCCTCCTCCATCTGGACCTCGCTCAGATTATCTTCCTTGTAGAGAAGTACCTCCACGCCCTTCGCAAACTCGTCGTATTTCAATTGGGTGGACAGTTTGGGCTTGTTTGACGTCACCGTGGCGGATGTCTCGTCATAATTGATGGTGAGGACGGTTCCGTCAGGCACGAACTCAACGGCGGGGAGCATGGGTGAGACTATGGAACCCAGGATTGTGATGTCAGTAGGCACTTCCACGCTGAATTTCCCGTCCTGAACCTCAAGCATCTGCTCTATCTCCATGTCAGGGATGGAAAGCAGGACGGCCTCGGGCGGCTCACAGTTGAAGACGCCGTTGATGGTGGTGATGTCAGATACTTTGGCGCAGCCTGCAAAAAGTACGGCCGCAAGGATGATTAGGTACAGTTTTCTCATAATGGCGCAAAGATACTATTTTTCTCATTATAAAAATAATGCTATATTTGCAGTATAAAGTTTAACCAAAACATTCTTTAAAATGAAGAAAATTCTTGTAGCAGCTATCCTTCTTATCGGCTGCATCAGTGCTTCAGCACAGAATTTCGGCGTTGGTGGCGGTTTCATCAACTCTTCTACCAAGTATGATGGTGGACAGAGCGATCCTCTCAACGGAGGATACGTACAGGCTACCGCAGACCTCAATCTTACCAGCGCTTTCTCTGTAGTAGCTGGTCTCAGGTATGTTTATACCGGAGGCAGCAAGGACTATTGGCTCTGGGAAGGTAAAGTTGCCAACCATACCCTGGGTGTTCCCGTGTTCGCAAAGATGAACGTTTTCAACACAGGTGACCTCAAGGCATTCATTTTCGCAGGCCCTACTCTTTATTATGGCCTTTCTTCCAAGGGTACCAACGGTGGTATAACCATCAATTACTACAACAATGTATTCAAGCCGCTCAACGTTACCGTAGGCGGTGGTATCGGACTGGATGCAATGGAGGCCGTAAGGTTTACAGTAGGTTATGACTATGGCGTTACCAACAGGTATCAGTCAGACAACGCCAAGGCTAACAGCGCTGACATCCGCTTCGGCGTAACCTTCCTGTTCTAATCCGCAGGAATTTATATCCTAATTTTCTCACGGAGAAAAAGATTCTGTATCTTTGCTCCGTGAGAAGTTTTTTTGTGCCCATAGCCGTCCTGTGCGTGCTTTGTTCCGCCTGTGTCAACAGGGGCGGCAAAGCGGCCGTTTCGCACAGCGGGCCCTATGTCCTGGAGATTCCCACTCCTCCCGTGATGATGGATCCCGCGGGGAAGGGCGATTTCCTCTGCGAACATTTCTGGGACAACTTCGATTTTTCTGACACAACCATTCCTCAGCGCATAGACAGCACTTCTTTCGGCGTCTCTTTCATGAGGTTCGCCGCCCTCCTGGAGTCCCGGCCGGACGGGGGAGTAGAGGCTATGCGGTCCCTCATGGACAAGGCATCGGCGAATGCGGAAATGCTGGAACTGTTCAGCGGCATAAGCCGCCAGCTGTTCTGGGACCCCAATTCGCAGATGCGCAACGACGAACTGTACCTCCCGGTGCTGGAGGTGCGCGCTGAAAGTCCTTTCCTGGACGATGCGGAGCGGGACAAGGCCGCCTTCCAGGCCTCCGTGGCAATGCGCAACCGCGTGGGGAGCCCGGCGGAGGATTTCAGTTACCTTACAATCCAGGGCCGCCCCGGCAGCCTCTACGCCATAAAGGCGCCGTATACGCTCATTTTCTTCAACAATCCGGGGTGTACAATGTGCAGGGACATACGCCAGTCAATGCTCGCCTCCCCCTTGATAGAGGAGATGGTGTCAGGAGGCAAACTGGTAGTCCTGGCCCTTTATCCTGACGAGGACACTGACCTCTGGCTTTCCTACAGGGATGAAATCCCTTCAAACTGGATCAACGCCCGCGATCCTGGAAGCACCCTTCACGCTTCCGGCCTGTATGACCTCAAGGCTATCCCCAGCCTCTATCTGCTGGACGCAAAAAAAACAGTCCTGCTGAAGGACTGTACGGATGTACTGAAGCTGGAGGCCAAACTGTCTGAATAGGGCTATTTGCGGCGTTTCTGCTGCATTTCCCAGATTTCCTTTGCCAGGGCCTGCATGTTGGGTACGGTGTCGTTCTCGTCCACTATTTCGCGCTCCAGCAGGGTTTCAATGATGTCTTCCAGAGTCAGTATTCCCTGGAATGCGCCGTATTCGTCAATGATGCAGGAAATCTGCTCCTTTTTCTGAAGCATCACATCCCATATATCGCCCAGAGGAGTGTCCTCGTTGAACAGGTCGATGTCCCTGCGTATGCTGGCCAGGGTCCTGTCGAACTTGTCGTCTGCAAGCAGCTGGAGGGCGTCTGAACGGAGGATGTATCCGGTGATGTATTCGTCGCTCTTGTCATATACCGGAATGCGGCTGAACGGCTTGAAATCCTTGCACTTGTAAAACGCCTTCACAGTCATCGATTCCGGGGCGATCTCACACACCACCCTTGGGGTCATTGCCTCGTAGGCGGGGATGTCGTCCATCTTGATCACATTCTGGATCAAGGTGTTCTCGTCCTCGTCCAGGACCTCTTCCTCCTCAGCCACGTTGGCTATGGCGCTCACTTCCTCGCGCGAGATGGCGGCCTCGTCCGGTTCCGGGACGAACTTTCCGGAGATCCATTCCATCACTTTCACGAACGGGTACATGATTACCAGCAGGACGCCGAGGCACTTGGTGGTGAAGCCCATAAGGTGCCTCCAGTAATGGGCGCCTATGGATTTTGGGATGATCTCGGAGAATATGAGTATGAGGATTGTGGTTATGGCGCTCACCACGCCGAACCACGCGCTGCCGAACAGCAGGGTGGCCTGCCTTCCCACGCCCGCCGCGCCAATTGTGTTTGCAATGGTGTTAAGGCTGAGGATGGCGGCTATGGGGCGGTTGGCGTCCTGCTTGTATTCCTTGAACTTGGCGGCGCCCTTGTAACCCTCCTCCTCCCTCATCGTTATGAACGACAGGGGAGTGGAGAGCAAGGAGGCTTCAAGTACGGAGCAGAGGGCCGATATGGCCAGGGCCCCGAAAAGGAATATCAGCAGCAGACCCATCAGCTTTCAGTTGCGGCTTCGAGCTTCTTGAGGAAGGCGAACATTACTATTCCGGAGACTACGCAGAGTGCCATGAGCACTGTCCAGTTAACCCACAGCGGAACGTTGTCCCAAAGCATTGAAGGGATGGAACTGAGGTAGTTTCCGATGGCTGTCGCGGCGAACCAGCAGCCCATCATGAGACCCTTGTACTTGGGAGGAGCGACCTTTGACACGAAGGAGATTCCCATAGGGGAAAGGAGGAGCTCCGCGAATGTGAGCACAAGGTATGTGCTGATGAGGTATGTAGGAACCACGGGGTCAGGAGATACTCCGCCCACAGCCTTGAGGGCTGAAGGCGCGGGCTGTCCGCTGGAGGCGGCGAGCATGATGAGGTATCCCAGAGCGGCCACGAACATTCCAAGGCCGATCTTCTTTGGAGCGGAAGGCTCCTTGTCTTTCTTGGCAAGGGCTCCGAACAGGGCCATGGATACCGGAGTGAGGGCAACTACGAAGAACGGGTTGAACTGCTGGAACTGCTGAGGCAGGATGTGCAGTACTGAATCCATTCCGGCGTAAATGGCGTAAGCGCCAGCCCACAGGAGCACGGTCACCACTGAGCAGATAATCTTGGACTTGGAAGATTCTGACTGGAAGATTCCGAACAGCGTGTAAACAGATACTGCAATAAGGAACAGCGGCCAGATGTTGAATCCGATGCGCAGAGGTCCCGAAACGGTGTCCTGGGTGTAGTCACGCGCAAAGTAAGTCAGCGATGAGCCGTTCTGGTGGAACGCCATCCAGAAGAAGATGACTACCGCAAAGACGAAGATCAGGGCCACGATGCGGTCCTTGGTCTGCTTTGGCGACAGTTCCACTACGTTCTCATTGGCGGCAGCGGCCTGCTTGGCGTTCACGTCAGTGTGCTTGAACCATGAGCGGAAGCCGAAGTATATTGCCATCGAGAAGATGAGTGATACGCATGCAACCGCGAAACCAAGGTTGTATGCGGTGGAAAGCTGTGTGATATAATACTGGCTGAAGTCGTTGAGGCTCATGGAGGCCACGTTGGAGCCCGGCATCAGGGCCTGGAGGCTCTGGAGGGCGCCCGGGTCCTGGAGGGTGCCGTTCAGGCACTGGTGCGCAAGGGCGGGGATGTCGGCCTTGTAGATGAGGCCGGACTTTGCCAGATGGCTGTTGGTGAGGGCGGTGGCGGCGGTAGGAGCGAACATTGCGCCCACGTTGATGGCCATGTAGAAGAGGCTGAAGCCGGAGTCACGTTTGTCCTTGTACTGCGGATCGTCATAGAGATTTCCGGTCATTACCTGCAGGTTTCCCTTGAACAGGCCCGTACCCACTGCTATCAGGAGCAGGGCTCCTATCATCATTGTCAGGGCCAGGCCGCGGTTGGCGAAGGCGTCTGTAGGAATGGCCAGCAGTAGGTATCCCAGGAACATGATGGAAACGCCGGTGACGACGCACTTGCCGAAACCGATCTTGTCAGCGAGCCATCCGCCCAGCACGGGCATGAAATAGACGGCTGCAAGGAAAATGGCGTAGAACTGGCCCGCTGCGGCTGCGGTGAAGCCGAACTTGGCCTGCAGGAACAGCAGGAAGATGGCCAGCATGGTGTAGTAGCCGAACCGTTCGCCCGTGTTTGCAAGGGCTAGGGCGAACAATCCTTTAGGTTGGTTTTTAAACATAGTCTATATATTTTTCGTTGTTTCCGATTATCTACAAATATAAGAATAATTTGGTATATTTGTGAAGATGCATAATGTAGGCTACATATTGCTGAGGGCTCTGACCTGGATTCCGGCGCACCTGCCGCTTGGCTTCCACCATGCATTCTCCCGTTTCCTGTGCTGGCTCCTTAGGGATGTCTTCCATTACCGCCGGGACGTGGTGATGACAAACCTTTCCCGCAGTTTCCCGGAAAAGAAATACAAGGAGATAACGGGTATAGCGGACCGTTTCTACGCCCATCTGGCGGATGTGATAGTGGAAGGTATCTGGTACGGTGGATGCACCAATCCAAAGCGTTTTGTCAAGCATTGCCCGGAAGAGATGGCTAACCCTGAGGTGATACAGGACCTTCTGGACAAGTCTCCGGCGGTCATGATACTGAACTCACATTGCGGCAACTGGGAATTCTTCGGCTCCATCCCTTATTTCAAGCATCCGGAAGGAACGCCGAACCCTTTCGTTGAGGACAATACGGTTGTGGTGTACAAACGCCCTTCCAGCAAGGCCTGGGACCGTTTCCTGAGGGAGAACCGCCTCACCACCCTAAGCGATAAGGAGCATTTCGACGGCTATGTGGAAACCTCGGAGTTCCTTCGCTACGCCCTTGTGAACCTTGCAGCAGGCAAGAAGAAACTCTACAACATGAACACTGACCAGGCCCCGTATCGCAATGCGGACAAGATGCATGTGGGTCAGTTTTTGCATCAGGATACATACACAATGGCCGGAGGCGCGGCCATAGCGCACAAGAAAGGCATGAGCGTCGCCTACATGAACGTGTCCTGGGTAAGCCGCGGGCACTACCGGCTCACTTTCACGCCAATTTGCGAGGACGCCTCCACGGAGGATCCCGTACAGATAATGAAAACGTATTATTCACTTCTCCAGAAAGATATCGAGGCCCAGCCCTGGAACTATCTCTGGACGCATAAAAGATGGAAGTAATATGAAGAAAAGACTTTTTATAGCAGCGGCGGTCCTGCTTTGCTGCATAGGGGCCAGGGCCCAGCAGGTCCAGCCCAAGACAAAGCTTACCTTTGACGTAAGCGCCGTCATCGAGAAATTCTATGCGGGCCCATATGCCCGATACGCACAGAAATATCTTGGAGTGGAAGCCAAGGATGAAGATTCTTCCAAGGCCACCCTCACCAGCGTCGTGATGAAATACGGCTCCGACACCGAAGCCGCCGGCACCTCCGTATGGAGCAAGCCCGGCTTCGCCCAGGCGGGCTTCGAGTCCCGCGGAGTCAACGCCAACTACACCTCGGAGGCGGCCACGCTCTACTCCGCGGGCGCCGCAAGCCGCCTGGTTTCGCAGAGCATGACCGTGGAGAAGACTCCGGAGCAGAAGGCCCGCGAAGCGGCCGACATGGTGTTCCTGCTGAGGCGCAACCGCATCCAGATTATCACCGGCGATACGGACGCTACCTACAGCGGAGAGGCCATGAAGGCGGCCATTGACGAACTGACCTCCCTTGAGCAGGAGTACCTGTCCCTTTTCCTGGGCTACACTGAGACCCAGGAGCAGAAGGTCACCTTCGAACTGTCTCCTTCTTCCGACGCCAAGGACCAGATATACGTCATCTTCCGCCTCTCTGACGAGGAGGGTCTCCTCCCAGCGGAGGAGATCGGCGGAAAGCCGTATTACCTTGACATAGTTCCGCAGGAAATTGCCAGCGCACCCGCATCTGACCCAAGGGCCGCCGCCAAGGCCAAGGCCACCCAGGTTGTACGTGTACCCGCAATCTGCGACCTCAAGGTATCTGACGGCGTAAAGCCGTTCCTTCAGAGCCGCATACCGGTTTATCAGCTGGGAGAAGACAGGGTATATCCAGTACAGTAAGAGAATTATAATTACTTAACCACATATTCATTATGAGCAGCATTAAAGATCTGGAACCTAAAGTGGTGTGGAACAACTTCTACTCACTTACACAGATTCCGCGTCCTTCAAAGCACGAGCAGAAAGCCCAGGACTTCCTCTACAACTGGGGAAAGGAGCACGGGATCGAGACAATCAAAGACGATACAGGCAATATTATTTTCCGCGTTCCGGCAACGCCGGGATATGAGAACCGCCGCGGGGTGATTCTCCAGGGACATATGGACATGGTGCCGCAGAAGGTGGCTTCATCCAACCATGACTTCCTCAACGACCCCATCGAGACCGAGATTCTCGGAGAGTGGGTAGGCGCAAAGGGCACAACCCTTGGAGCCGACAACGGTATGGGACTGGCTCTGGGAATGGCCGTATGCGAGAGCAAGGACATCAAGCACGGCCCTGTGGAGGTGCTTGCCACCTATGACGAGGAAACCGGCATGACCGGAGCCCAGAACCTCAAGCCGGGCGTCCTCAAGGGCGATATCCTCATCAACCTTGATTCAGAGGAGGAAGGCGAACTTTGTATAGGCTGCGCCGGAGGACTTGACGCCGTTGCGGATTTCGAATACAAGCAGCTGGTAGTACCTGACGGATACAAGCCATACAAGGTTTCCGTAAAGGGACTTCAGGGAGGACACTCCGGAATGGATATCTCCCTATATCGCGGCAACGCCAACAAGATCATTGCCAAGGCCATAATTGACGGAATGATCGACTGCGGCGTAAAGATGGCCGACTTCACCGGAGGAAGCCTCCGCAATGCCATCCCGTTCGAGGCAGCGGCCGTAATCCTGGTACCCGAGGACAAGGAAGAGGAAGTGCTCGCACTTATCATCAAGTCCCTCTCCAATTCAAAGAAATGCTACGCCCAGAGCGATCCTGACATGGAGTACCTCTGCGAGCACTGCGACAAGCCGGAAGGCTACATAGAGGAAGCTGTTGCCGTCAACGCCCTCAAGGCCATAATCGCCTGTCCTTCAGGCGTAATCCGTATGAGCCAGAGCATGCCGGGTCTCACCGAGACCTCCACCAACCTGGCCATCGTGCGCTGCAAGGACGGCCACCTTAAGGTGGCTTCCCTCATGCGCAGCGCCCTCGACAGCTCCAAGTCTGAACTGGCAAAGCGCATCGGCTACATATTCGAGCTGGCAGGCGCCAAGGTTGAATTCATGGGCGGCTATTCAGGCTGGATTCCTAAGCCGGACCTTCCTATCATCAAGGTGATGAAGGAGACATACAAAAACATCTTCGGGAAGGATATGAAGGTATTCGCCACCCACGGCGGACTGGAGTGCGCCCTCATGGGAGCCACATATCCAAACTGGGAGATGGTTTCCATAGGCCCTACCATCGTACACCCGCATTCTCCTGACGAGAGGGTCAAGATCGATACCGTAGGTATGTGCTGGGAATATCTGAAGGCCGTTCTGGAAAATATTCCTTGCAAATAAAAGTTTTAATCCCTATATTTGCAGCCCTTTGTGAGAAAAGACCTCCAAAGGGCTGTAATTTTTATATTTATCAAACCATCCAGAGATGTTAAAATCTTACGAAACCGTTTTCATTGCAACTCCCGTTTTGTCTGATTCCCAGATGAAGGAAGCGGTTGCCAAGTACACATCCCTCATTAAGGATAATGGCGGAGAAATCGTGTACGAAGAGGATTGGGGTCTCAAGCAGCTCGCTTACCCTATCCAGCACAAGACATCAGGATTCTATTACCTGATCGAGTTCAAGGCTGAACCCAGCTTTGTAGCCACCCTTGAAACACAGTATCACCGTGATGAGAGAATCATCAGGTTCATTACCGTGTCCCTTGACCAGCACGCCCTTGCTTATGCAGAGCACCGTCGTCAGAACAGAGCATCCAAGAAGGCCGCTCCCGCTCCTGTAAAGGAGGAGGCTCCGGTTGCCGAGGATATCGAAACAGTTGTTGAAGAACTTAACGAGGATTAATTATGGCACAGACAGATCAGAACGCTGAGATCCGTTATCTCAATCCTCCAACCGTAGAGGTTAGAAAGAAAAAGTATTGCCGTTTCAAGAAAGCAGGCATCAAGTACGTAGATTACAAGGACCCTGAGTTCCTCAAGAAGTTCCTCAACGAGCAGGGTAAGATCCTTCCCAGGCGCATCACCGGTACTTCACTCAAGTTCCAGAGGAAGGTGGCCCAGGCTATCAAGAGGGCTCGTTCCATAGCTCTTCTTCCTTATGTTACTGACCTTCTTAAATAATTGAGAGATATGAAAATCATTTTGAAGAAAGAAGTTGCCAATCTCGGCGAGGCCGGTGAGGTGGTAAACGTAAAGACTGGTTACGCTCTCAATTACCTGGTTCCCCAGGGATTCGCTACTATCGCAACTCCAAGCGCCATCAAGCAGCTTGAGGAGACAGCACGTCAGAGGGCTCACAAAGAGGCTAAGATCGTTGCAGACGCACAGGCATTTGCAGAGAAACTTTCCGGAATGCTCCTCACCATCCCTGTAAAGGTGAATGCAGAGGGAAAGATCTTCGGTTCAGTATCCGCAGCGCAGGTTGTCGACGCCCTTGCCGCAGCAGGCATCGAGGTTGACAAGAAGGCTGTTACCGTTCCTGAGATCAAGGAAGCCGGCGAGTTCGAGGCAGCAGTAAAGTGCTACAAGAACGTAGTTGGAAACGTCAAGCTCAATGTCGTTGCTGAGTAACCGCTTCCAAATCCTTATAACATGCGCACTGGCTGTAGCAGCCACGTGCGCATGTTCGCATATAGAGGAGCCCCAGCTCAAGCCTCGCCTCGTGGTGATGACCGACATAGGCCCCGCGGAGGTGGAGCCGGACGACAATGAGTCAGCCGTCCGCCTCATGTCCTATACGGACCGTTTCGAGATAGAGGCCATAATCACCACCATAGGCTGGAACTGCGACCCGTATCCTCCGGAGTGGGCGGAGTACCTGTACAGCGTCATTGACGCGTACGGTACGGACGTCCACAACCTGATGAAGCGCTCCGGGCAGGAGGGCTTCAGAAGTCTGGAGGAGGAACAGGGGAAGCAGGAACTGGGTTACTGGCCAAGCATGGAGTATATCCGCAGCCGTGCCGTGATGGGAAGCCCCCGCGCCGGAATAGGCGTGATAGGCCCTGACAACAATACGGAAGGAAGTGACCTGCTGATAAAGCTTGCGGACGAAGACGACCCGCGTCCTATCTACGTCTGCTCCTGGGGCGGTGCCAACACCCTCTCACAGGCGATATGGAAAGTGCAGCAGGAGCGTTCTCCTGAAGAACTCAAGGCTTTCCTGAACAAGTTCCGCCTCTATACCATCACGGACCAGGACATGGTCTACAGGATGCGAATGAACCGCGCGTACAGTTCACACCAGTGGCTTCGCCGCGATTTCTCCGACGACCTGCTGTTTGTCTGGGACGAGAGCGCCTGGCTCAACCAGAATTCCCTGGGCGTTGAGAACTGGGACCTGTACGCAACTTATATCCAGGACCACGGAGAGCTGGGCAAGGTCTATCCGCATTACCTCTGGGGTGTGGAGGGAGACACTCCAAGTTTCCTGAACGCGATGCCCAACGGCCTGAACGATCCCGACCATCCGGAGCAGGTAGGTTGGGGCGGATGCCATCAGTTTGGAATTTCCCCTGACAGGCAGACCTATGCCTGGACCAATTGGCAGGACCCCCTCAAGACCATCTCCAACGATTACGAGCATCATTTCTACCCGGACGAGTTCTATGACTTTGCCGCCCGCATGCAGTGGGCAGCGGAGGGTTCCGGAAACCATAATCCGGTAGTAATCGTCAACGGACACGATGGGCTGCAGACCATAGAGATGAAGGCGAAGGCCGGCACCATGGTGCGCGCTGACGCTTCCAAGTCCTGGGATCCGGACGGAGATGAGCTCTACTTTGACTGGTGGTTCCAGATATTCCCGGACGACGGCCCTCTTCCGGAGATTTTAGACCCCACGGCCCAGAAGATATCCTTCAGGATACCTGACGATGCCGCGGGAAGGCAGCTGCACCTTGTATGCGAGGTGCATGACGGCGGCAATTTCAACCTTGTCGCCTATCGCCGGTTAGTCATTACGGTGAAATAGCGGGGGAGACCCTAGATATTGATGTCTTCCAGTTCTTCTTCCGAGCGGAGATTCTCGCGGATGAAGTTCTGCCTGTCAATGGTATTCTCTCCCATGTAGAAGGCCATGATGTCTGAAATGGACTCTTCGTCAGAGAGTTTCACCAGGTCGAGCCTCATGTTGTCCCCTATGAAATCTACGAACTCGTGTGAGGAGATTTCGCCAAGGCCCTTGAAGCGGGTGATTTCCACACCCGTCTTGAGGGCCTTGACTGCTGCCTCCTTCTCATCGGGAGTGTAGCAGTACATGGTGCTCTTCTTGTTGCGGACGCGGAAAAGGGGAGTCTGCAGGATGTGGACGTGGCCTCGGCGGATCAGGTCCGGATAGTACTTCATGAAGAAGGTGAGCACCAGCATGCGGATGTGCATGCCGTCGTCATCCGCATCAGTGGCCACAATGATGTAGTTGTAGCGGAGGTTGTCCAGGTCGTCTTCCACGCCAAGGGCTGAGATGAGCAGGTTAAGTTCCTCGTTCTCAGCGACTTTCTTGCGGCTTTCCTTATAGCAGTTGATGGGTTTTCCGCGCAGGCTGAACACCGCCTGGGTATTGGCGTTGCGCACCTTGGTGATGGTTCCGCTGGCGGAGTCTCCCTCGGTTATGAAGATGCTGGACTTGTCAATGGAGTCCGCATTCTTGTCATTGCGCTTGTCGTTGAAGTGGAAGCGGCAGTCGCGCAGTTTCTTGTTGTAGACGTTGGCGCGCTTGTTCTTCTCCCTGGTCTTCTTCTGGATTCCGGAGATTTCCTCCCTTTCCTGCTGGGAAGACTTGATTTTCTCTTCAATCACAGGCACTATGTCCATGTGCATGCGCAGGTAGTTGTCCAGGTTGCGGGCGATGAACTCGTTCACGAAGTTCCTGATGGTGGGGCCGGTGCTGTTGTGGATGGCGCCGGTATCGTCCTTGACCTGCTTCTCCCACATATAGGTGGAGCCCAGTTTTGTCTTGGTCTGGGCCTCGAACGTGGGTTCCTGTATCTGGATGCTGATGGCTCCTACGATTCCCTGACGGCAGTCCTCGGGGGCGTAGTTCTTCTTGAAGAACTCCTTGAGGGTCTTGGCTATGGCCTCCCTGTAAGCGGCAAGGTGGGTTCCGCCGTCGCGGGTGTTCTGGCCGTTGACAAAGGAGGAGATGTTCTCTCCATATGCGTTGCCGTGGGTGAGCACCACCTCTATGTCTTCTCCTTCAAGATGGATAGGCGGGTAGAGGGGTTCCTCGGTGAGGTTCTCGTTCACCAGGTCCAGAAGTCCGTTAGCGGACTTGTACAGGTTGCCGTTGAAATTGAGGGTGAGGCCTTTCTTGAGGTAGGAGTAGTTCTTTACCATGGACTCCACGTAATCCAGGTTGTAGTGGTACTCTCCGAACATGGTCTTGTCCGGGGTGAAGACCACCAGGGTTCCGTTCTTCTCCCTGGAATTGCCCTTGCCGCTGTCAATGAGAACTCCGCGCTCGAAGATAGCCCAGGAGGTGTCCCCGTCGCGGTATGAGCATACGTAGAATGAACTGGAAAGGGCGTTTACCGCCTTGGTTCCCACTCCGTTCAGGCCCACTGATTTCTTGAATGCCTTGTCGTCGAACTTGCCTCCGGTGTTGAGGATGCTCACGGCCTTGATTACGGAGTCCAGGGGGATGCCTCGTCCGAAGTCCCTGACTGAGACTTCCTCGTTCTCTATGTTTATCACGATCTGCTTTCCAAAGCCCATGGCGAACTCGTCGATAGAGTTGTCCACGATCTCCTTGAGCAGTACGTAGATTCCGTCCCCGGGGTTCCTTCCGTCACCAAGACGGCCGATATACATACCAGGCCTGCGCCTGATATGCTCGACACCTTCCATGGTGACTATCTGTTCGTCGTTGTAGCTGTAGGTCTGTTCAGGCATATAAATAAAATCAGTCCCGCAAATTTAATAATTTTTGCGGGACTATCTTTTACTGTATGAAGCCAGTTATGAACAAGTTTACAAGAGGTCTCAACGGGGAGTTGGTAGTGAGGCTCACTATTACCAGGACCTCTCCCTTTGGCATTCCGCTGGTGTCCAGGTTCACCCTCAGTTTGCCGGTCTGGCCCGCCTTGAGGACAGGCGGATCACCTACAGGCACGGCCTTGGGGTTGTCAGTGTCAACCTTGTATATGACAAGGTCGCTCTTGCCCACGTTGGAAAGGTCGAAGACCGCTTCAATGGTCTTGCCTGCGGCCATTGGCTTGAACTCGAATGAACTGCTCTTGAACAGGACGTTGGAGCCGTTTGCCCTCTCCTCCCTTGACCAGTCGGTGAAGTCTTCCTTGGTAACGGCCCAGATGCCCATCTTTCCGTATGCCTTTCCGTCAACCACGGGGGTGAACCAGTAGTAGTTCTTGCCCCAGAGGGTGCGGTCGGAATTGATGATGAAGCTAACCTTTGCCGTTTCCCCGGCTGGTATTGTGGTGGGGAAGACGCTTATCTTGAGGTTGTTGGAAACATCCTGGAAGGTTACCTTGATGGGCTTTGTCCCAAGGTTGGCAACCATGAACTCTCCGCTCTTCTGCTGGCCCTGTGACATATTACCGCCCTTTATCTCGTCTTCCTTGAAACCCAGGTCTCCGCGTTTCACTATATATGTTTCCTTTACGGAGAGCGGCTTGTAGTTGACAACTCCGCGTAGACGGAGGATCACGGGCTGCTTGTATTCCGCGAAGTATACGGTGAGAGTCTTGTCAAACGGGAAGGGGCCGTCCTCGTTCTGGTAGGTGGCGGAGATGGTTCCTTTCCCTCCGGCAGGGATGGCCTCATGAGTCCAGGTTACGTCGGTGCAGCCGCAGGAAGAAACAACCGTTAAAATATTTACGGGTTTGGCACTGATATTGGTAACGGTGAACTGGCAGCTGAGCGGACCGTCGGTGGTGAGGACGTCCCCAAAGTCATGGACGGTCTTGTCAAGCTCCACAATATTACCGAAACGGCTCTGGGCGCTTGCGACGCTCACTGCAGTGAGGATGGCCACGATGGCCGGCAGTAATTTATATGTTAACCTGAAGTTCATACTGAAGCACAAAGCAAAAATCTTTCCACAGTAATTTGTAAAATCAAATTTAAAGAAATACATTTGCATTAACAATTCAAAAATAACATTATGGCTCATAAAATTTCAGCAGACACCTGTGTAGCATGCGGAGCATGCCAGGGAGAGTGCCCTTCAGGAGCAATTATGGAGGGAGATGTTTATTCTATCGATCCTAACATCTGCATAGACTGTGGCGCTTGTGCAGAAGTATGCCCTACAGGCTCAATTTCTGAGGAATAAGCATCAGCAAGATAATACAGGCCGGTCTTTCAAAGATCGGCTTTTTTATGTCCTGTCCAATGTTGGAAGATTATACCCTCAAAGTTTTCGAGGCCGTCGCCCGCAACCGCAGTTTCACTGCGGCCGCCAGGGAACTTGACGTCACCCAGCCGGCGGTGAGCCAGAAGATAGCGGAACTTGAGAAGAGCCTGGGCGCGGAACTCTTCTCCCGCAGCCGTACCAGCGTGACCCTCACCCCAAAGGGGGAGGTTTTCATGTACTATGCAAAGCGCATAATGAAAGGATACGAAGACCTGAACACCGTTTTCGGTAATTACGAGGCCTTCGTATCGATTCTTGACCAGTGCCGTGACTTGGCGGAAAACCCGCTTTATCAGTCACTGAAGGATACTATCCTTAAATAGTCCTATTCCTTTCCTGCAAGTTTCTTGTAGGTGTTCAGGCGGATCTTGGCAAACTCCTCAGTCTTCTGGAGAAGCTCGTCTGCCTTGTCAGGATACATCTTGTAAAGTGAGGCAAAGCGAACCTCGCCCTTGAGGAATCCCTGGAACTTGGTCCAGTCAGGCTCCTTGCTGTCAAGGGTGAACGGGTTCTTGCCCTGCTCCTCGAGTACAGGATTGTACCTGTAGAGGTGCCAGTAACCGCACTCTACCGCAAGTTTCTCCTCTTTCTGGCTCAAGCCCATGCCGGCCTTGAGTCCGTGGTTGATACAAGGAGCGTATGCGATGATCAGGGACGGTCCGTCGTAAGCCTCGGCCTCCTTTATGGCGTTCATGTACTGTACGGGGCTTGCTCCCATTGCAACCTGTGCAACGTAAACATAGCCGTAGCTCATTGCCATCATACCAAGGTCTTTCTTGCGGATCTTCTTTCCTGAAGCGGCGAATTTGGCGATTGCTCCGGCAGGGGTGGCCTTTGATGACTGGCCTCCGGTGTTGGAGTAAACCTCCGTGTCAAGAACCAGGATGTTTACGTTCTCTCCTGATGCCAGCACGTGGTCGAGTCCGCCGTAACCGATATCGTAGCTTGCGCCGTCACCGCCAATGATCCACTGGCTGCGTGAAGGAATGAAGTTCTTGAGTCCCAGGAGGGCCTTGCAGGTGTCGCAGCCGCACTTCTCCATGAGAGGAACGAGCTTGTCTGCCACCTCGCGGGTAACCGCATAGTCCTTGCGGTTGTCGAGCCACTTCTGGAAGAGTTCCTTCATCTCGTCAGTGCAGCAGTCGCAGGCGAGTCCCTTCTGCATCCATGCAGCCACGGTCTCGCGTACGCGCTCTGAACCAAGGCGCATTCCAAGGCCGAACTCGCAGAAGTCCTCGAACAGGGAGTTCTGCCATGCAGGGCCGTGACCCTTGGAGTCAGTGCAGTAAGGAGAAGCAGGGAAGGAAGCTCCGTAGATTGAAGAGCATCCTGTAGCGTTGGCGATCATCATGTGGTCACCGAACAGCTGGGTGATGTTCTTGATGTACGGGGTCTCACCGCAGCCTGCGCAGGCGCCGGAGTACTCGAACAGAGGCTGGGCGAACTGTGCGTTCTTCATGCCTGCCTTCTTGTCAAGGACTTCCTTGTAGCCGATCTTGTTGTTGAGGTAGTCGAATCCGGCCTGGTTGTCAGTAACGTCTACGTAAGGAACCATCTTGAGGGATTTCTCCTTGCTGAGGCATACGTCAACGCAGTTGCCGCAACCGGTACAGTCGTCAACGGAGATTGAGAGGGCGAACTTGTATTCCTTGAGGTTGGCCTTTCCGTCGGCGTATTTTACGCTCTCCGGAGCGGCGGCGGCCTCGTCGGCTGTCAGGAGGAACGGGCGGATTGCTGCGTGAGGGCAGACAAATGCGCAGGTGTTGCACTGGATACAGCTTGCGGCATCCCATACTGGAACGTTCACTGCTACGCCTCTCTTCTCGAATGCGGCTGTTCCGTTAGGCATAGTACCGTCCTGGTAAGGCAGGAATGCGCTTACAGGGAGGGTGTCTCCGCACTGAGCGTTTACAACGTCCGCGATTTCCTTTACGAAAGGAGTTGCAAGGCGGGCGGTGTTGGGGTTGGTGAACTTGGCGTTGATCTTTGCCCAGTCAGCAGGAACCTCAACCTTGGTGTACTCACCGCCGCGGTCGATGGCCGCGTAGTTCATGTTCACTACCTGCTCTCCCTTCTTGCCGTAGCTCTTGAGGGCGGCTGCCTTCATGTACTTGACGGCGTCATCGTAAGGGATGATGTTGGAGATCTTGAAGAATGCGCTCTGGAGGATGGTGTTGGTACGTCCGCCCAGACCGATCTCAGCGGCGATCTTGGTAGCGTTGATGATGTAGAGGTTGATCTTCTTCTTGCCGATGATGCTCTTAACGTTGTCAGGAATCCTTTCCAGGGTCTCCTTCTCGTCCCAGAGGGAGTTCAGGAGGAGGCTTCCGCCTTCCTTGATGCCCTTGAGCACGTCATACTTGTGGAGGTATGAAGGAACGTGGCAGGCTACGAAGTCAGGTGTAGAAACCAGGTAAGGGGCCTTGATTGGAACGTCTCCGAAACGGAGGTGTGAGCAGGTGTATCCGCCGGACTTCTTTGAGTCATAGTCGAAGTATGCCTGGCAGTACTTGGGGGTATGGGAACCGATGATCTTGATGGTGTTCTTGTTGGCACCCACGGTTCCGTCAGAACCCAGTCCGTAGAACTTGCACTCTGTTGTTCCCGGCTTTACGATTGAGATCTCGCTCTTGATAGGGAGGCTCTTGAATGTAACGTCGTCGGTGATACCGATAGTGAAACCGTTCTTTGGCTGCTTGAGCTCCAGGTTGTCGAATACGGCAACGATCTGTGCAGGGGAGGTGTCCTTTGAAGAAAGGCCATAGCGTCCGCCTACGATGAGCGGTGCGCGGTCAACGCCCTGGAATATGGTCTTGACGTCCTGATAGAGGGGCTCGCCAAGCGCGCCGAACTCTTTTGTGCGGTCCAGGACGGCAATCTTCTTGACGTTCTTGGGGAGGACTTTCAGGAAGTACTTCTCTGAGAACGGCCTGTACAGGTGAACGGTAACGAGACCGTAATTGCGTCCGTGCTTTGCCAGATAGTCGATGGTTTCCTTGATGGTCTCGGTTACGGATCCCATTGCAACCACTACGGTCTCTGCGTGAGGGTCTCCGTAGTATTCGAACGGGCGGTATGTGCGTCCGCTTACCTCGCCGATCTCACCCATGTAGCGGGCAACTACGTCTGCAACCTCGTCATAGACCTTGTTGCGGGACTCAACGGCCTGGAAATAGACATCACCGTTCTGGGCGGTTCCGCGGGTAACGGGGGCCTCAGGGTTGAGGGCCTTCTTGCGGAATGCCTCGAGACTCTTGGTGCTGACCATGTTGCGGAGGTCATCCTCGTCAAGAAGCTCTATCTTCTGGATCTCGTGGGATGTGCGGAATCCGTCAAAGAAATGAAGGAATGGAACGGAAGCCTTGATCGCGGAGAGATGGGCTATGGCAGCCATGTCCTGGGCCTCCTGTACTGAACTGGATGCGAGCATCGCAAAGCCTGTCTGGCGGCAGGCCATTACATCCTGATGGTCTCCGAAAATGGAAAGCGCGTGGGATGCGAGCGCACGTGCTGAAACATGGAATACGGCGGGGAGCATCTCTCCGGCAATCTTGTACATGTTGGGGATCATGAGGAGAAGTCCCTGGGATGCCGTGAAAGTGGATGTGAGAGCTCCTGCCTGGAGTGAACCGTGAACGGCACCGGCTGCGCCGGCCTCGCTCTGCATTTCAGTAACCTTTACGGTTTCTCCCCAAAGGTTCTTCTTGCCCTGAGCGGCCCACTCATCAATGTTCTCTGCCATTGTGGAAGACGGTGTGATAGGATAGATGGCTGCGTGCTCGCTGAAGAGGTATGCGATATTTGACGCAGCCTGGTTACCATCACAGGTGATGAATTTCTTTTCTTTAGCCATAATTTTAATGTTAATATATGATTATACAGAATTAACTATAATTCTTCCAAAATTAGCAAAAAATATCCGAAAACCCAGCTGTTTTTTCTCTAAAATGTATATTAATCCTGCTTGGGATAAATAGTGTTTCTTTTTTAAGAAAGAATGCTTATTTTTACTCATTATTTATAAAATAATCTATGAAAATACACCATCTTGTATCATCATTGGCTATATGCCTGTTTGCCCTGCTTGCGTCATCGCACGCGGCAAACGCTCAGACACCAGGTCTCTCATCTCCTCCTCTCGAGGGATATTTCTACCCGGTGACCACGGCTTCCGTAACTCCGGACAGCCAGGGATTTATCAGACGCTGGACTCTCCTTGAGCCTATCGTCAAGCCTAACCGCAGCAACACTGTTTTCGTTGACAGTTATGTGCGCGAGGCATTCGCAACAGAGTACTTCCCCAACCAGATGACCGTTGTCCCCAAGGACGGAGACAAGGTTAAGGTAACCGTTGAAGTACAGGCTCCCGTAAACCTTGCAATGGGCCGCCCTCAACAGCAGCAGGCTCCCGCCGCTCCCAAGTTCGAGAAGCGCACCCTCGTATGGCACTCACTTGACAGCAAGCGTTTCAACGTCAAGCTTTTCCGCTTTGCAACCGGTCTTGACAAGGACAGGTACGGCGTTATTTTCTGGGCCGTTACCGTCATCAACTGTGACCAGGACCTCGAGAACGTAAGGATGGCTGTGGGATCCAACTCCGCTTCAATGTGGTGGATCGACGGCCAGGAGGCCCTCATCCTTTCCGGCGACCGCCGTATGGTAATGGACGACGCCACATCTAAGCGCCTCACCCTCTCCAAAGGCCGCCACGTGCTCCGCGGAGCCGTCATCAACGGTCCGGGCATGAGCGACTTCTGCGTACGCTTCATCGACGAGGCCGGCAATCCCGTTAAGAACTATACAATAACCACCCAGTAAACTACAGAATGATCATGAAAGCACGTATATCTCTTATAATTGCGGCTGCATTTATTTCTGTAGCTGCTTCGGCTCAGATTGGAAAGCCATTCATCCACGACCCGTCCACGATTGCTGAATGCGACGGCAAATACTATACTTTTGGAACAGGAAGCGGCGGCCTCATCTCAGAGGACGGCTGGACCTGGAACAGCGGTGCGGTAAGGCCCGGTGGCGGAGCCGCTCCTGACGTTGTAAAGATAGGCGACCGCTATCTCGTCGGCTACAGCGCAACGGGCGGCGGACTTGGAGGCGGCCACGCAGGACGCATCCTGGTAATGTGGAACAACACGCTTGATCCAAACTCACCTGACTTCAAATATTCAGACCCTATAGAGGTAGCCCATTCAGAGGTTGACGAGGACTGCGACGCCATCGATATCGGCCTCTTCCTGGATCCCGTTACCGGACGCCTGTGGGCAACCTACGGAACCTACTTCGGAGCAATCCGTATGGTAGAGCTTGACCCCAAGACCGGAGAAAGGGTAAAGGGCAACGTAGAGAAGGACGTGGCCGTTGACTGCGAGGCTTCAGACCTCATCTATCACAATGGCTGGTACTATCTCCTTGGAACCCACGGAACCTGCTGCGACGGAACCAACTCTACATATAATATCGTATGTGGACGTTCCCGCAACGTGACCGGTCCTTTCTATGACAACATGGGCCGCGACATGATGGCCGGAGGCGGCAAGATGGTAATCGCCGCCGAGAACAGGCGCATTGGAGCGGGCCACTTCGGACGCACCATCGTTGAAGAGGGTGTTGAGAAGATGTCCCTCCACTGGGAGGCTGACATGGACCAGAGCGGCCGCAGCGTCCTCGCAATCCGTCCTATCGTATGGGTTAACGACTGGCCCGTATCCGGCGGTGTCTGGGAGGACGGCGAGTACGCCATCATCTCCGAGAGAAGGGGATATGCCCTTGAGCTGGCAGTTGACTTCGTGCGCCTTGGCGGCGGCATGAGGGGATTCGGCGGATCAGGCAACGACACCGTCGTAAAGATCGAGGACCAGAAACTGGAGGATGTAATTGGCGGATGGCCTAAGGGCGAGATCGACGCAAGGATCGGCGACATCATGTACCGTCCTCACCAGAAATGGTCTATCGAGTCAGTAGAGGACGTTCCGGGATATCTCGGAGGCCTGTATTGCAAGATCGTCATCGACGGAACCAACAGGGCCCTCGCAGCCGCACCCGGCGCAGAGGTTGTAACCGTTCCTGAGTTCACCGGCGCACCCGAGCAGCTCTGGCGCATCGACATGCTCACTGACGGAACATACAGGATCATGCCTAAGGAAGTTCCTGGAGAGAAGGGAGAGTTCGTACTGATTTCCGCAGGTGACAGCACACCTTCACTTGGAAAGTTCGACTTCAACTCCGACAACTGCAAGTGGAATCTTAAGAAATGGTAATATAACACATTATTTCTAACCCTAATAAACCACAACCTGTATGAAATTATTTAGATATGCAGCAGTTGCAGCGGCGCTTCTCGCAAGTGCTTTTGCAGCATCCGCACAGCAGCGAGCCCAGGCTCCTGAGGATCCTACCGGCCTCAAGGATGCCTACAAGGACTATTTCATGATTGGCGTTGCAGTCAATCAGAGAAATATCTCCACTCCTGAGCAGATAGCGCTGCTTCAGAAGGAGTTCAACAGCATCACTGCCGAGAACGACATGAAGCCTATCATGACAGAGCCCAGGGCTGGTGAGTACACCTGGGAGAATGCAGACAAGATCGCAGACTTCTGCCGTCAGAACGGTATCAAGCTCCGCGGCCATTGCCTTATGTGGCATTCCCAGATTGGAACGTGGATCTATCAGGATGAGAAAGGAAACCTCCTTCCCAAGGAGGAATTCTACAAGAGGATGAAGAGCCACATCCAGGCTGTAGTAAACCGTTACAAGGACGTAGTTTACGCCTGGGACGTAGTTAACGAGGCGGTTGCAGACAGCCCGGTACGTGCCGGCCAGTCTCCTATGCGTCAGTCTCCTATGTTCCAGATTGCCGGTGAGGAATTCATCTACAAGGCATTCGAGTATGCCCACGAGGCAGACCCCAACGCCCTCCTGTTCTACAACGACTACAACGATGCAGAGCCCGGAAAGGCACAGCGTATCTTCGAACTCCTCCAGAGGATGAAGGCCGCAGGCGTTCCGGTTGACGGACTTGGAATGCAGGGTCACTACAACATCTTCTCTCCTACCGAGCAGGAGGTTGACAACGCCATCAATCTGTACAAGACTGTTGTAAAGCACATCCACATCACCGAGCTTGACGTCCGCGTGAACAACGAGCAGGGTGGACAGCTCCGCTTCAGCCAGGGCGCTACCATCAACGTTCCTTCATATCAGCAGGCACTCTTCGCAGACCAGTACAACAGGCTCTTCAAGGTATTCCGCAAGCACGCTGACGTTATCGACTGCGTTACTTTCTGGAACCTTTCTGACCGTGATTCATGGCTGGGCGCTGCAAACTATCCTCTGCTGTTCGACTCAGAGTACAAGCCAAAGAACGCCTACCGTGTAGTAAAGAACTTCGATCCCGCACAGGACAAGGCCGTTATCAAGGAAGATTTCGTTCCTTCTACCAAGAACCAGCCCGGACAGCAGTATCCTATGGTCAACTCACAGGGCTATGCACGCTTCTGCGTTGACGCTCCGGATGCCAAGTCCGTTATCGTAAGCCTTGGCCTTGGCGGAACCGGCGGAACCGTTCTCCGCAAGGGTGAGGACGGCAAGTGGTGGGGAACCACCGCAGGCCCTATGGACGAGGGATTCCACTACTATCACCTCACCATCGACGGCGGCGTAGTGAACGATCCGGGAACCCACAACTATTACGGTTCTTCCCGTTGGGAAAGCGGAATCGAGATTCCCGCACACGATCAGGCATTCTATGAGGAGCGCAACGTACCTCACGGAACCGTAGAGCAGGTACTGTTCTGGTCCGAGAGTACACAGCAGCTCCGCCGTGCGTTCGTTTACGTACCTCCGACCTATGACACTGCCAAGAAGAACAAGAAGTTCCCTGTCCTCTACCTGCAGCACGGCTGGGGCGAGAACGAGTACGCATGGTGGAACCAGGGTCACGCCAACCTCATCATGGACAACCTCATCGCTGAAGGCAAGATCGAGCCGTTCCTGGTTGTCATGACCTACGGTATGACCAACGAGCAGCGTCTGGGCATCCCCGGACCTACCAGCGCAGACTTCGGAACCGTTCTTTGCGACGAGCTCGTACCTTACATTGACTCACACTACCGTACACGTACCGACAAGTTCGGCCGCGCCATGGCAGGTCTGTCAATGGGCGGTGGAGAGACACACACCATCACCCTTGCACGTCCTGAGGTATTCGGATACTACGGACTGCTCAGCGGCGGTGTCTACACTCCGGACGAGATCAAGGACAAGAACCAGGTGAAGGGAATCTTCATCGGCTGCGGAAGCAAGGAGAGCGCGGAGCGCACCTTGAACGCCGTTGCTGACCTGAAGGCTTCCGGCTTCAACGCCAAGGGATATATCTCAGAGGGCACAGCCCATGAGTTCCTCACCTGGAGGCGTTGTCTCTACGAGATGGCACCGATGCTCTTCAAATAGTATTGGACCATAATTAACTTACAGTCCCGCAATTTCCTGCTTTGAGCAAAAGTTAGTAAATTGCGGGGCTTAATTTTTATTCTATGTACGAACTTGCGATAATCGGCGGAGGGCCTGCCGGATACAATGCGGCGCACAAGGCAGCCGTGAACGGCCTCAGCGTGGTATTGTTTGAAAAGGCGGAACTGGGAGGAGTTTGCCTGAACGAAGGCTGTATCCCCACCAAGACCCTCCTGTACAGCGCCAAGCTGTACGAGCATGCGGCCCTGAGCCAGAAATACGGCATATTCTCAGAGAATGTCAGCGCTGATTATGGCAAGATCGCCGATCGCAAGGATAAGGTGGTCAAGAAACTGGTGGGAGCGGTGCGCGTCAAGATGCGCGGCGCCGGGGTAGAAGTTGTAAAGCAGGAAGCCTTCATCTGCGGAAAGACCGCCGAAGGGTTCGCCCTGCAGGCGGGCGGGCAGGACTATGAGGCGCGCAGGATACTCCTATGCACGGGATCGTCGGCCGCGGTGCCTCCTATCCCGGGGCTTGCGGAGGCGGGCGATACAGTAGTGACCGCAAGGGAACTGCTGTCGCTGCGCGAGCGTCCGGAAAGCCTGGTGATCATAGGCGGCGGCGTGATCGGGATGGAGTTCGCAAGTTTCTTCAACAGCCTTGGGGCCAAGGTTGCCATAGTGGAGATGCTTCCTGAGATCCTTGGCGGCATGGACGCGGAGCAGGCAGCCATGCTCCGCGGCATCTACGCCAAGAAGGGCGTGGAGTTCCACCTGGGATGCAGGGTAAGCGAAATCAAGGGCGGGGAAGTGTGCTTCACGGATCCTGACGGGCAGGCGCAGAGCGTCTGCGGGGACAGGATCCTGCTCAGCACGGGCCGCCGCCCCAACGTCAAGGACTTCGGCCTGGAGAATTTAGGCGTGAAAGTTGGCAGGGGCGTGGAGGTGGATGACCGTATGCGCACCAACGTCCCGGGCGTGTATGCCGCAGGCGACATCACGGGATTTTCCATGCTGGCCCATACTGCCGTCCGCGAGGCGGAAGTCGCCGTTGACAACATGCTTGGGAAGGAGGATAAGATGGAGTACAACGCCATTCCGGGCGTAGTCTATACAAATCCGGAAATGGCCGGAGCCGGCCTTACTGAGGAGAATGCCCCCGGTTGCTCCGTGCTTAAGCTCCCCATGGCCTATTCCGGCCGTTTCGTGGCCGAGAACGAGAGGGGAGAGGGACAATGCAAGATTGTATTCGATCCCCAGAGCCGCTTAGTAAAGGGCGTGCACATGCTTGGCAATTCCAGCAGCGAGATAATCCAGACCGCATGCCTTGCCATATCGCAGGGCATCACGGTGGAGAATCTTTACAAGGTGGTTTTCCCTCACCCTACGGTTTCGGAAATCATAAAGGAGACTCTGGGCCAGGAGTGCGGATAGGCCCGTAGATCCACTGCGGCGACGCGAATTTCTCTATCCGCCGCCTTTCAATCTGTTCCATGGCTTCTGGCGGCAGGAATACTTCCTGGTCACCGCGGGCCAGCAGTGTGTGCAGCCGCTCCTGGAACTGCGCAATATCCTCGATTCCAGGAAGATAATCCTTCAGATTGGCAACGCGACTGCGCACTGACGCGACGCCCTTGCGGTTCAGCTTGCTCTCCGGAGTGTCAAGCGCGCGCGTCAGCGCGTTGATATCCACGTCGTACATCAGCGTGCCGTGGATGAGCTCCCGCTGATGATATACGCTTCGGGCAAAGCCCGATACCTTGCGCCCCTCCACAAAGATGTCGTTGCGCCCCGTTAGTTCCGCGGGGACGCCAAGACTGCGCAGCGCTTCCACGATCACCTCTATGCGGGGCTTCCGCCCCACGATGCTGTAATTCAGGTTCTGGAGGTCATGGTAGACCGCCCCGCCTCCCGTGACGCGCCGCGCCAGGACAATGCCGTTCTGCCGCAGGTAATCCAGGTTGACCTCGCGCTCAGCGTCCTGATTGTGCCCTATTATCACGGAAGGGCGGTTCTGCCAGAGGTAAAACACATCGTCGTCCGACGGCAGCCTTTGCAGGCAGTACTCGTCGAACGACATGTTGAAATGAGGGTCCGTGGATGTGTTCCGCAGGAACTTCATGGGGATAATTACATCTCGTTGCCTATCTTGCGCGCCCTTTCAGGCTTGTCAAGGTTGATGTTGTCAGCCATTCCAATCTCCACCAGGATGTTCCAGCCGGCGCAAAGGTAGACGTACGGCTGCAGGAGGCCTGCGTCAGGAACCACTATGGTAGTGAACGGGGTGGGCTTTGTATCGATTGCAACCACATGTACGTGGGCGCCGTCGAATACGGTCTTGTACTTGGCGTACTCGCTCTCGATAGGATTGACCACGAATACGATGTCTCCGTCCTGCATCACCTCCTCGGGTCCGTGAAGGGCGTATGTTCCCTCCAGGAAGTCGCTCTTGCGGCGGGTGATCTCGTTGGTCTTGAGGGTGAGCTCCTCCGCCACGCCGTCGTTCATACCGGCAAAATAGATGGTCTTCGCCTCCCTTGCCCAGTCAACTATCTGCTTTGGAACCGGGAGGGTGAGTGCGGCCTCGAGCTGCTCCGGAAGGGCTTTAAGGGCAGGCTTGATGTCTTTGCCTGCAAGTTCCCAGATGATGGAGTCGCAGAAAAGGGCCTGCTCCACTACGCTCTTGGTAGCGGCTACGGCGTTCTCCCATCCGCACTGAAGGATATGGCTCTTGCAGCAGGCTGCCTCAAGAGGGGTTTCCTCGTTTGCTGTAAGGCCGTAGAAGTCCTTGTGGCCCGTGGCCTTGAGCTGGTTGGCAAGAAGGAGGGTCTCCTTGGTGCGTCCGGAATTGGACGCCAGCAGCACGGTGTATTTGGAAAGGTCATACTCCAGGGCCTGGTGTGAGCCTTCGGTCTGGACGTTGAGGTCAAGGCCCCAGGTCTTTGACCTGCGTGCGGCGTTCTTTGAGGGCATGATGCGGCTGGAGCCTTCTCCTGAGAAGAAGAGTTTTCCGGACTTGCCGGCCGCCTTTGCGACGAAGGAAGCGCAGGCGGGGTCAAACTTGCGTACGGTGTCTACTGTGCCCATCATCTCCTGCACGAGGTAGAAGCGAGCGTAATTCTGGTCTTTGAGGTTCATGTTATTTGATACGTCTTAAGAGACCCTGGAGGACGGTCCCGGGTCCAAGTTCTATAAATTCTTCAGCCCCGTCCGCCCTCATGTTGCGGATGGTCTGTGTCCATCTTACAGGTGAAGTCAACTGTTTAAGAAGGTTGTCCTTGATTGCCTGCGGGTCCGTTTCCGCCAATGCGGTAACATTCTGATATACAGGGCAGGAAGGCTCCTTGAAGGAGGTTGCCTCTATGGCTTCCGCAAGGCCGGCGCGGGCGGGCTCCATGAGCGGGGAGTGGAAGGCGCCGCTGACGCTCAGCGGAAGCGCGCGCTTTGCACCCGCTTCCAGGAGCTTGGCGCAGGCGGCCTCCACGGCCTCCTTCTCTCCTGAAATCACCACCTGCCCGTCGCAGTTGTAGTTGGCGGGAATGACCAGGCCTTCAGCCTGGGCGCAAACCTCCTCCACAACCTTGTCCTCGAGGCCTATGACGGCTGCCATAGTGCCGGGCACCTTGTCGCAGCAGAGTTGCATCTGCTGTGCGCGGATGGCCACCAGCCTCAGGGCATCCTCGAATTCGATAGCTCCGGCTGCCGCCAGGGCGCTGAATTCTCCCAAAGAATGGCCTGCGACCATGTCAGGCTTGAAATCCGGCAGGCAGAAAGCCGATAATACCGAGTGCAGGAAGACGGCGGGCTGGGTGACCTTTGTCTCCTTGAGCTGGTCGTCCGTACCGCCGAACATTATATCAGATATACTGAAACCCAGGATCTCGTCAGCCTTGTGGAAAAGGTCCCTTGCCTGTGCGGAATTGTCGTACAGGTCCTTGCCCATTCCGGAGAACTGAGAGCCCTGTCCCGGGAAAATGTAAGCTGTTTTCATAACTTTCAAATATACGCTTTTTTTTATACTTTTGTATTCCTGAAGCCCCCTTAGTTTAATGGATAAAATTCAGGATTCCGGTTCCTGTGATAGGCGTTCGATTCGCCTAGGGGGTACAAATCACGTTCCTAACCCATCACTGAGACCGCAACTAAACACCCGTTCTATATGAAGAGATTTATTACAGGCGTAGCCGCCTGCCTTCTGGCATTGGCTACCAGCATCAGTGTGCATGCACAGACATCATTCGGGACCCCTGCCAAGTTCAATGACGGCTGGAGGTTCATCCTTGACGATGTGGAGAACGCCCAGGATCCCCAGTTCGACGACTCCCGGTGGCAATCCGTAACCCTTCCTCACGACTGGTCAGTCCGCCAGCTCCTTTCACCGGACAACGCAAGCTGCCAGGGATACCTCCCGGGCGGAATTGGATGGTACCGCAAGCATTTCCAGGGAAGGCAGGTCAATTCAGAACTGGCCTACATCTACTTCGAGGGTGTATATAACCGCAGTACCGTATATCTGAACGGCCATCTGCTGGGCAGCCGTCCCAATGGCTACGTATCCTTCATGTATGACATGACCCCGTACCTTAACAAGAACGGGGACAACGTGCTGGCAGTACGCGTAGACCACAGCCAGGACGCTGATTCCCGCTGGTACACCGGATCCGGAATATACCGCAACGTATGGCTGGTACGCGCGGGCCAGACCCACTTTGCCCTCTGGGGAGTGGGTTACCAGACCTCCAGGCTGACCTCAAGACAGGCTGTGATAACCGTCGATACCGAGATAGAAGGCCTTGGAAGCCAGAAGGCCAACGTGGTGGTCAGCATGAAGGACGCCAAGGGCAAGGTCGTGGGTAAGGCCAGCGCCAAGGCGGTTGCAAAGCAGAAGGTTGACGTAAGGGTTTCCAACCCTCACCTGTGGTCGTTGGAAGACCCGTATCTCTATACCCTGGAGGTTTCCATCGAGGCGTCCGGAAAGGTGCTTGACCGCACTGTGGTCAAGGCCGGAATCCGCTCCCTGAAATTCGACGCCAACAAGGGCTTCGCCTTGAACGGCAAATGGATGAAGATCAAGGGAGTATGCCTCCACCACGATGCCGGAGTCCTTGGCGCCGCCGTTCCACCCGAGGTATGGGAAACCAGGCTCAAGGTCCTCAAGAACATGGGTGTGAACAGCATCCGTACAAGCCATAACCCTCAGAATCCGGATTTCTACGATGTCTGCGACAAGATAGGCCTCCTTGTACTGGACGAAGCCTACGACGAGTGGGAATACCCCAAGAACAAATGGATAGAAGGCTGGAACCGCGGAACCCCTGGCCACCAGGGCACCTTCGACTATTTCTATGACTGGTGCGAGCAGGACATCACCTCAATGGTTAAGAGGGACCGAAACCACGTCTCAATCTATATGTGGAGCATAGGAAACGAGGTTGACTATCCAAACGATCCTTACTCACATCCTATCCTTGACGGAGACGGCTCCGCAATCAGCCAGCCTGTTTCCGGAGGCTACAAGCCCGACGCTCCAAATGCCATGCGCATAGGTGAGATCGCGGAAAGGCTTGCCGGTTATGTGCGCGCTGTGGACAAGTCCCGCCCCGTTACCGGTGCGTTGGCAGGAGTGGTAATGTCCAACCAGACAACATATCCCCAGGCTGTTGACGTCGTAGGCTACAACTATACGGAAAACCGCTATGTCATTGACCATGAGACATATCCTGACAGGATACTCTACGGCTCCGAGACCGGCCACGGCCTCAGCAGCTGGAGGGCCGTCCAGGAGAACGAGCACATCTTTGGCCAGTATATATGGACCGGCGCGGATTACCTTGGAGAATCCAACGCCTGGCCTTCACGCGGCATGGGAACTGGTCTCATTGACTTTGCCAACAACCTCAAGCCGGGCGGATACTTCCGCCAGGCCCTCTGGAGCGAAGTTCCTTTCACATACATAGGCACTTCAGCAGTCCCGGCCGCCCAGATCGCCAACCAGGGAAGGGGAGGCGGAGCGCGCGTCAACACCAGCGCCTTCGACCTCTGGAACTACCAGCAGGGAGAAAACATCAGGGTTTCCTGCTACACCAATTCTCCTCAGGCCCGCCTCCTGCTCAACGGCAGGGTCGTGGGCGAGATGAAGCCTTACGAGTACCAGACCGGCGTCATCTCCTGGGACGTCCTTTACGAACCGGGTGAGCTCAAGGCCCAGGGATGCGATGCAAACGGCAACGTTGAATCTGAGTACATCATCAATACCTCCGGGCGCCCTTACGCCCTCAGGGCCACCGCTGACAAGGCTGACCTTGACGCCGAGGCCGGTGCCGTGGTACAGGTTCCCATCGAGATAGTTGACGAGAACGGAATCCTGGTGAAACTCGCCGACAATGAGATCACCTGCCGCGTGACGGGTGCGGGAAGGCTCCTCGGCCTTGAATCTGGAAACAATACCGACATGGGCATATGGACTGACAATGTCCAGAGGGCATATCACGGCCGCCTGCTGGCATACATCCAGCTGGACGGTTCCGTAGGAGACATAGAGGTCAACATCAGTTCACCTTATCTCCAGGGAGGAACCCTCAGGATAGGAGCCCACCGCTATACAACCGTGGACAAGATCCAGCTCAGCGATCCCTTCATCCTCGCGGACGATGCCACCAAGACCTATTACATGACCGGAACGGGCGGACGCCTGTGGAAGAGCAAGGACCTCCTGGTCTGGGACGGCCCCATGACCGTAGCACAGACCAATCCGCGCTCCTGGATGGGTCCCAACCCTCAGATCTGGGCCGCTGAGATCCACAAGTACAACGGCAAGTACTACTACTTTGCCACCTTTACCAACAACGCCGTCCAGATTGACAGTTACCGAGGCAACAACATCCCGCGCCGCGCCTGCCACGTCCTTGTAAGCGACAGGCCCGAAGGCCCGTACACCCCGATCCCGGGCGGAGACGAGACCTATCTGCCTGACAACCAGCCAACCCTGGACGCCACACTGTTCGTGGATTCGGATGGCCTGCCGTACATGATATTCTGCCACGAATGGCTCCAGAACTGGAACGGCACGGTAGAGAAGATACATCTTAAACCCGATTTCTCAGGCACCTACGGCGGACGCACAACCCTGTTCCGCGCCTTCGACTCCCCCTGGAGCCGCGAGAAGGACGAGCAGGGCAACGACATCCCCAACAAAGTCACGGACGGCCCGTACGCCTTCCGTACCCAGACCGGGAAACTGGGAATGATCTGGACCAGCTGGCGCTATGACGACTACACCCAGGGCGTGGCCTATTCCCAGAGCGGGACCCTGGACGGCCCGTGGGTACAGATGCCGGATCCCATCACTCCTCCGAATTTCGGACACGGAATGATCTTCCGCACCTTTGACGGCAAGCTCCTGCTCTGCTGCCACTCCCACGATACAAGTACAGGAAGAACAGTGCGTATTCCCGCAATGTTCCTCCTGGACGATTCTGGGGACCAGATAAAGGTTCTGGCCAGGTTTCTCTAGAGATTTGTCACCTGCCCGATGAACAGGATGTCTCCCGTAGAGTCGGAGCGGATGATATAGAAGAAAGGACGGTTGGCAATGAAGTCCACCGTGACATCCGGGGCTACTGAAGTAGTGCGCATTCCAATGCCTGTCACTGCGGCGGCCTCGGTTCCTTCTTCATTCACGTCAATGTAGGTCTTCTGCTTGACAAAGTCTATGCGGAGCGGAGTGGATGACAGTTTGGAGAAGTCCGCGCCGTTTCCGAAGGCCAGGTTCATTCCCATGTCGCGCAGCATGCCCGTGAGGTCCATCTCGCATTCCAGCTTGAACTTTGGCATGCTCACGCGCACCCTCTGCGTGCGCAGTTCCTTGCGCCATCCCTCCCAGCGGGAGGTGCTGAGGGCGGCTGCGGCGTCGTCCAGGGCTACGCCCGGACGCGGAAGCAGCACGTACATCTCAATGTCGCCGCTCTCGTAGGGGAGTTCCAGGATATGGAAGAAATCGTTCTGGCAGTAGCGCAGGCGCTCCGTCTGGTGCATCATGTCAACCTGCTGGACTACTCCGTCAAGGCGGGTGAAGGCCTCCTTGTCAGTACGGGTGAAAGGCTTCTCCCATTTGTCGAAGAAATACACGGCGTTAAGGAGCATGAACTGCATTCCTGGAGGCATGTTGTCCAGGATGGAAGGAATCTTTCCGTTTGTGTTGCGGGAGCACCATCTGTTGATGTCGGCTACCACGGATTTCTGGCTGAAATCCCTGTTGTTGACCTCCGAGTTGTATTTGCCCTGGATGGTCTTCTTGTAGTCAGGGAGTATGCTTATCTGCTTGTTTACCCAGACGGAATTGGCCACCTTCACGGTGCTTGCCTCGGGAGCTTTGCTATATTCCTTGCCCAGGACCTTCCACATCTGGTCTGCCGTGGCCCCGGAAGCGCCTTCCGCCGCCATTGAAAGGGCGGCGCCAAGGCTGAACGGGGACAGGCAGATGGACTGCCGGCCCCTGACGGCCTTGAAGACGTCAAAGTCAAAATCTCCGCCAGCCGCAATGTTGTCGGAAGCAAAGCCCTTCTGCATTGAAGAAGGGACCACCTGGTCCTGGGTTATGGGTACCAGGTCCAGCACCGGCAAGGGGATATACTGGGTCTTGCTGGTGTTGGAACACCCCGCCAGGGCGGTTACGGCGGCGATAATGCCTATAATTTGAAGATTCTTCATGCTATTTCATCCATTGGTCCAGCCAATCATATACAATTCTGTGCCAATATAGTGAATTTTGTGGTTGAAGTATCCAATGATTTTCATCCGGGAACACAACTAATTTGGAAGGAACCCCCATCATCTGGGCCGCATTGAAGGCAGCCATGCCCTGGGTGTAGGGGATTCGGTAGTCCTTTTCTCCGTGGATGCAGAGGATAGGCTTGTTCCATTTGTCCACGTTCTTGAGGGGTGAGTTGGCATAGTGGCGCTCCGCTTCGTCATATCCGCTCCATGGAGAGCCGCTAAGATAGCCGCGTCCGAGTCCGCCGTTGTCCCATTCAGGGAACCACATTTCCTCAGTGGTGTAGTACAGGCCGGCTTCCTCGAAGATTCCGGCGTGGGCGATGAAGCAGTCGAAGGTGTTCTCGTGGATTCCGGACAGATAATATGAGGAATATCCTCCGTATGAGGCGCCCACGCAGGCCAGTTTGTCTACATACGGCCTGGACTTGATGTAGCGGGCCGCGCTGAGGTAATCCTGCATGTTCAGGCCTATGTAGTCTCCGCTGATCTCCTCCTTCCATTCCTGGCCGCTGGAGGTGGTTCCGCGGCGGTTGGGCATTATTACAATGTAGCCCTGCTCAGCCATGAGCCTGTAGCACCAGCGGTAGCTCCATCCCTGGGAATTGGAACTCTGCGGGCCTCCCAGCACGATCTCTATTGCCGGATACTTGTTTGCCGGGTTGAATTTTGGCGGATAGAGCACCCAGGCCTGCATCTGCTGGCCGTCCACTGTCTCAATCCATACGCTCTCGCTCTTTGGATCGGTGAGCTGGGTGAAGATATGGTCGTTCTCCGACGTTATGCGGTTGAACTCACAGCTGTAGTCGCTCCTGAAACGTACGGACACCAGTTCCGTGGGGAAGTTGAGGCTGGTGAAACTGGTAAGCAGGTTCACGGTATTTCCGCCTCCTATGTAAGCGAACGGGGAATCGAAGTCATAGTACCAGTCTTCGCTCGTTATCCTGGCAAAGGCGTCGGTGTCTATGTCCACTATGAAGATGGCCTGGAGGCCTTCGGTGAGGGCGTTGAATATTATGTGCCTGTCATCCGGGGCCCATACCGGACCTGCCACGTCGCGGTCAAGGCTAGCGCACAGCTGGCGGATATCCTTGATCTTCACATCAGCGCTCTGGCCCTCGTCCGTGGTGCCGAATTCTATGTCGCAGACCATAAGTCTCTGCTGGTCAGCCTCGTAGCCGTCCCTTGCCATGGAGATCCAGGCCAGTTTGGTGCCGTCATGGCTCCATACAGGGTCAGTGTCGTATCCGCCGTCCATGGGGATGCGCGTGGTGGCTCCGGTAAGGACGTCAAAGATATAGATCTCAGTGTCAGTGGAGAAGGCGTAGTCCTTTCCGGTCTTCTTGCGGCAGCTGTATGCGATATGCCTTCCATCAGGCGCCCAGTCAAGCTGCTCCGCTCCGCCGAAAGGTTCGGTTGGGAGTTCGTACGGCTCGTCGCCAAGGATGTCGAAGGAATTGTCCAGGGTGATCATGCCGTTCACCGTGGTGGATACAAATGAACGGGGGATTTCAGTAACCCAGTGGTCCCAGTGGCGGTACATCAGGTCCTCAGTGGTATAGGCCCTGGCCTTGTCAAGGGCGGGATCCAGGTCTTTTGGGGTCTTGACCGGCCCCGGTCCCGTAGTGATGAAAATCACGCTGGACTGGTCCGGGGAAAGCTTGAACTCGCTTATGCCGTTGGGAATGTCGCTGATCTGTTCCTTCTTGCCCAGTTTGTTGCCGTTCAGGGGAGCCTTCCACATCTGTCCGTCCTGGATGAAGAAGATGCTCTTGCCGTCCTTGCTCCAGCGGGCGTTGCTGACGCTCTTGGCGTAACGCGTAAGCTGGACCTTGTTGCCGCCGTCATTATCGCAGAGGAACAGGTTCCTGCAGCTTCTGTTATCGGCGATCGAAGTGTATGACACTCCATAAAGGATTTTCTTTCCGTCCGGGCTCAGCTGCGGGTCCGAGAGGCGTCCCATTGACAGGAGGGCCTCAGGTGTCATCACTCCGTCCGCGAGGGTGATGTCGGAAGGGCCTATGTATCCAGCGGTTTGCTCTTTTTCTTTATTGTTCATGGCTTTTCCAATTAAGGTACCTGCAAAGTATCCCGCAAGGGCGCATGCGATAATAATGAGCAGGCTTGAAAGGAATTTGGTGGTTTTCATCGTATCAACTGATTTTACTGTAGTCTTTTATGTTGTATTTGTCTTTGCGCAGTTCGGCGGCCAGGAGGCGGTTCACCGGGAATTCCAGGCCCGGGTCGTTGTCAAGCACCTTCTGGGCGTAGTCCCTGGCCTGGGCCAGCAGCAGGCCGTCCTTTGACAGCGAGGCGATGTTCAGAGCGATTGGAAGGCCGCTCTGCTGCGTTCCCTCAAGGTCTCCGGGGCCGCGCATCTTCATGTCTTCCTCCGCAATCTCGAAGCCGTTGTCCGTGGCGCACAGGAGGTCTATCCTTTTCTGGGACTCGCGGCTCAGTTTCACATCCTTCATGAGGATGCAGAACGACTGGTCCGCGCCCCTTCCCACGCGTCCGCGCAGCTGGTGCAGCTGGCTGAGGCCGAAGCGTTCGGCATTCTCAATCACCATTACCGAAGCGTTGGGCACGTCCACGCCTACCTCTATTACTGTCGTGGACACCAGGATGTTGGCCCTGCCTGCCGCGAAGGCCGACATGTTGAAATACTTTTCCTCGTTGCTCTGCTGTCCGTGGACTATGGCCACCTTGTACGGAGGGAAAGGGAAGTTCCTCACTATGTCCTCATAGCCGTTCTGCAGGTTCTTCAGGTCAATCTTCTCACTCTCGAAAATAAGCGGATAGACCACGAACACCTGCCTTCCCCTGGCAATCTCCTGCTTCATGAAGTTGTACAGCTGCATGCGTTTGTTCTGGCCGATCTGCAGGGTCTGGACCGGTTTGCGGCCAGGAGGCATCTCGTCCAGGACGCTCACGTCAAGGTCTCCGTACAGGGTCATAGCAAGCGTGCGGGGTATAGGGGTGGCGGTCATGATGAGCACGTGAGGAGGGCGTCCCTCGTGCCCCTTGGCCCATAGCTTGGACCTTTGGTCAACCCCGAAGCGGTGCTGCTCGTCAATGATCGCCAGGCCCAGGCTCCGGAACTGCACCACGTCCTCTATGAGGGCGTGGGTGCCCACCAGGATGCCTATGCTGCCGTCCTGGAGCCCCTCGTGGATGCGCCTGCGCTCCTTGGCAGTCGTACTGCCGGTGAGCAGGGCGCACTGCACGGACGTCGGCTCCAGATATTTGGAAATGTTGGCGTAATGCTGCTGCGCCAGGACCTCCGTAGGGGCCATGATGCAGGACTGGTAGCCGTTGCCCACCGCTATCAGCGAGGAAAGCACGGCGACCATTGTCTTGCCCGAACCCACGTCCCCCTGAAGGAGGCGGTTCATCTGGCTGCCGCTGGTCAGGTCAGCGCGGATTTCCTTGATCACGCGTTTCTGCGCGCCGGTGAGCTCAAAGGGGAGGGCGTTGAAACAGTCGTTGAAGTCCTTTCCCACCTTTGGCATCTGGATGCCGTTCTCCGAGCGGCTGCGCACGTATTTCTGTTTCAGGAGGCTCAGCTGGAGGAAGAACAGTTCCTCGAATTTGAGCCTGTAGGTGGCCTTTGCCAGTGAATCCTGGTCCTTTGGGAAATGGATGTTCTGCAGGGCGAAGCGCAGGGGCGCCAGGCCGTTCTCCCTGATGACGTACTCCGGGAGGGTCTCCTCGATGTGCGGGAGGCTGGCCTCCAGGGCATTGGAGATGAGTTTTAGCATCACCTTGCCGGTAATGCCGCCGTTCCTCAGTTTCTCCGTGCTGGGATAGACGCCTGTAAGCGTTCCCTGGGCGGTCACCGAGCCCGGGGCGTCTATCTCCGGATGCACCATGTTCATCTTCCCGTTGAACAGGGAAGGCTTGCCAAAGAACACGAACTCGTTTCCCGGGACAAGCTTATCGAATATGTATTTATTGCCTTTGAAGAAGACAATCTCCATCTTGCCGCTCTCATCCTCAATGATCACGCTCAGGTGCTTCATGTTGATGAGGTTGCGGCTGACTACGCGGGCTTTGACCTGGACCCAAGCCAGGTCCGGATGGATATCCGCTATGAGTGTGTATTTGCTGCGGTCTATATAGCGGAAGGGATACAGGTGCAGCAGGTCCGAAATGGTCTCCACGCCCAGCTCCTTTTGCAGGAGTGAGGCCCTTTTAGGCCCCACTCCCGAAAGGAACTGTATGCTGGAATTCCATTCGTACATAAGAATCTTAAGACTATCTGAATCCGCCGTGTCCGCCGCCGCTGAAGCCGCCGCCACCTCCTATTGAGGTATGGCCGCCGAAGCCGCCGGCACTGCGCGCGCTCCTTTCGAGCGCGGCCTGCTGTGCGGCGCGGGCGTTCTCTATGTTGCGGGACAGCATGTTGGACAGGTTGTAGGTGTCAATAGGTGTTACTGAGGCTGAGCCCATAGGCATGAGCTGCTCGTACAGGGTAGGATTGATCTCCTGGAGTTCCTTTGCCACCTTGTCAGCGATCCCGAACAGGGCGGCGAATACCATGTATTCCTGCCAGAGTGAAGCCTCAGGGGTGCTTCGCTCCCCAATGAGGGTGAACTCCTGCAGGAAGCGGCGGAAGCCGTACAGTTTCTTGGCCTCGTCCTTGCCCTTTTCTGTATACTGAAGGGCAGACCCCCAGATGGAGCGGGATGCGAAGGACGAAGCGTCCAGCCTCTTGCGGCCGTCCGAGCCTATGTCGTTGCTCCAGTTGTAGAACTGCTGCTTGTTCTTTCCGGCCCAGTTGGAGAACTCGTTGGGCTGGAGGATATGGTCTTCTCCGGATGCGGTGTAGAGGAGCCTGTAAAGGCGCTTGGCCGTGTCCGGCCACTCGTCACCCGTGAGTTCCTCTCCGCAGTTGAATCCCATCAGGACGTTTCCGTCAGCGTCTTTCTGGGCCCAGAGTACGTTCTTGTATATCATCCGCGTTATTATGGCGGAGGCTATGTTGCCTGACTGGTCTCCGAATCCCAGGTCGTCAGCGACGGTGTATGACTCGATCAGGTCCGCGTCAAACGGCACGTCCCTGTTCCATGGCACGTCTTCGTCTTTCAGGCCGAAGAGTTTCTTGCGCTTGCGGCGCTTCACCCTTTTGGCTGACGTCATGATGGCCAGGAAGGGGAATACGATGAATCCCAGGATCATCATTGCTGAGACAAGGATAGAGAAGGCTTTTCCAAAGAAATCCTCCTTCTCACTGAAATCCGCGCCCTCCATGGCCCTTTCAAGGACGGCGTCAAAGCTGCCTCTACGCGAAACCTGGGGCGTGAATATGCCTTTGTCAAAGCGGAGAAGTTCTATCACGGAATTGTATTCTCCCAGCCTTTTGTTGCTCTTGGCGACGACGACGCCTTCGTCATAGCCGATCTCTCCGTCGAAGCCGAAGCCCCAGATCCTGGAGTTGTCCTCGCTGAGCGACTGCGGGGCTATGATGGTGACGCTGGTCTTCTTTGGAGCGACCCCTTCCGGAACCACCTGGAAATGGAAAGCGTCGTAATCGTCATATGAGACGACCACATTGCTGATCCTGTAGGAGATATTGTAGGTATGGTTGCCGTACTCTCCGAAACCCCAGCAAATCTCAGTGCCGGACTGGGTGCTGTACAGACCGCACTTCCCGGCCTTGTCCATCCTGCTTGCGTTGATATTCCAGCTGCCCAGGACGGTGAACTGCCTGCCGGTCTCGTCGGAAATGGCCAGGTCTGTAATCCTCATTTCGCGCATGTCTTCGCGTGCCACGTAGATCTCCGTGCCGGACTCCGCCCTCACGTCCCAGTACTCCTGGAACAGGGCGGACCCGTCCTGGGCCAGCGTTACGGTGACCCGGATCTCATTGATGGCATTGTCGGCATACGCGGCGGCGGTCATCATAAAGACCGCTGCCACAGCGAGCAGAAACCGTTTCATAGAGTTGGTTTAAATTGCCATTGAAGGCATGTCTGTCTTGCCCTGAGGCTCCTGGAGATAATCCTTTACAGCGAAGTGGAGGATATTGGCAACAATTGATTCAGGGAACTGACGGACAACCTTGTTGTACTTGGTAACGGTGTCGTTGTAGGTCATACGGCTCAGGCGGACCTGATTCTCGTATACGTTCACGCTGTCCATTGCCTTGGCGTAGTTGTCGTTGGCCTTCAGGTCAGGATACTGCTCGGCCACCACGTTGATCTGGCGGATGGCTCCGGCGATGGCCTCTTCCTGTGCGTTGGCCTCGGCGGCGGTGCTGGTGCCGGTGATGGGCTTACGCATTGCGATCACGTCCTTGAGGGTCTTGTACTCGTGCTCGTTGTAGGACTTTATAAGTTCAACCAGTGCCGTGAGGGCGTCCCAGCGGCTGTTCTGCTGAACGCCAATCTGGCTCATTGCGTTCTGGCAGAGCTCATCCTTGCTAACCAGATCCCTCTGAACCTTAACAAACCAGGAAATCAGGATCACCAGAAGGGCGATAATAATAATTGCTGCAATCATATCGTTTAGTTTTAGTTATAGTTAAATTCCAATTCAACTTATAAAGATACTGATTCTCTCCCAAAAAACAAACATGTCAGTCACAGGTGTCCGGACGGAGTCCGGCGCGGAGGCGGACCAGGCGGGATAGGATGGCCCGCTCGGAGCGGTCGAACGTTTCGGCCAGTTCAGGGTAGGGGACGTCCTGGCGGTAGAGTTCCACCAGCAAGGCGTCGTCTTCAGGCGTCCAGGGCCTGGGCGCGGGCCTGGGGGTGTAGAGGCCCAGGGCCTTGAGTTTCATCTTTACGGAATTGGGGGTGCGGCCAAGATGGGTGGACATTTCCGCCTGGGTCAGTTCGCAGTTGAACATTTCAATCAGGTCCTCGGTCTCTTCCTGGGTCCATGCTTCGTTGAAGCGCGGATAGCGGGTTTTGAGTTCCCCGTACTTTTCAGGTGTCAAAAAAGCGTTCATAGTTCTAAAAGTTTAAGTTAACGGCCGCAAGGTAAGGAACAATATCCGTGTTCCCTAAATGACAAACGTGTAAAAAAGGGTGACCGCAATGGCCACCCTTCGTAAAATATTCTGCCTCAAATAATTAGTCAAGCTGAGGACCGGCGGCTACAAGGGCCTTTCCGGCTTCGTTGCTCTCATATTTGTGGAAATTCTTGATGAAGCGTCCTGCAAGGTCCTTTGCCTTCTCCTCCCATACTGCAGGGTCTGCGTATGTGTCGCGAGGGTCAAGGATTCCGGTATCAACGCCCTTGAGTTCGGTAGGAACCTCAAAGTTGAAGTAAGGGATGTACTTGGTAGGAGCCTTGTCAATTGAACCGTCCAGGATGGCGTCGATGATTCCGCGGGTGTCGCGGATGGAGATACGCTTGCCTGTTCCGTTCCATCCGGTATTTACCAGATATGCCTTTGCGCCGCTCTGCTCCATTCTCTTCACGAGTTCCTCAGCATACTTTGTAGGGTGGAGCTCAAGGAATGCCTGGCCGAAGCAGGCTGAGAACGTAGGAGTAGGCTCGGTGATTCCGCGCTCAGTTCCGGCAAGCTTTGCGGTGAATCCTGAGAGGAAGTAGTACTTGCACTGCTCTGATGTGAGGACTGAAACCGGAGGAAGAACTCCGAATGCGTCTGCGGAAAGGAAGATTACCTGATTTGCGGCAGGGCCTTCTGAATCCGGACGGACAATCTTCTCGATATGGTAGATAGGATAGGAAACGCGGGTGTTCTCGGTAACGCTCTTGTCAGCGAAATCGATCTTGCCGTTCTCGTCTACGGTTACATTCTCAAGGAGAGCGTCGCGGCGGATGGCATTGTAGATATCCGGCTCTGACTCCTTGTCAAGGTTGATGACCTTTGCGTAGCAGCCGCCCTCGAAGTTGAAGACGCCGTGGTCGTCCCAGCCGTGCTCGTCGTCACCGATGAGGAGACGCTTGGGGTCTGTGGAGAGGGTGGTCTTACCTGTTCCGGAAAGGCCGAAGAAGATGGCGGTGTTCTTTCCGTTCATGTCTGTGTTGGCGGAGCAGTGCATTGCAGCGATGCCCTTGAGAGGAAGGTAGAAGTTCATCATTGAGAAGAGTCCCTTCTTCATCTCGCCTCCGTACCAGGTGTTGAGGATAACCTGCTCCTTGCTGGATACGTTGAACGCTACGCAGGTATCAGTGCGGAGACCGAGTTCCTTGTAGTTGTCAACCTTTGCCTTGGAAGCGCAGTATACCAGGAAGTCAGGCTCCTGGTCGAACTCCTTCTGATTCTTAGGACGGATGAACATGTTGGTAACGAAGTGTGCCTGCCATGCAACCTCCATGATGAAACGTACCTTCATGCGGGTGTCAGTGTGTGTGCCGCAGAAACCGTCAACTACAAAGAGCCTCTTTCCGCTGAGCTGCTTTACGGCGATGTCCTTAACGGCTGCCCAAACTTCCTCTGACATCTCGTGGTTGTCGTTGGGATACTCAGGGGTGTTCCACCAAACGGTGTCCTTTGAGAAGCTGTCCATCACGATGTATTTGTCCTTAGGGGAACGTCCGGTGTAGATTCCGGTCATTACGTTGATGGCTCCGAGTTCTGTTACCTGGCCCTTGTCGAAACCTTCCAGACCCGGCTTTGTCTCCTCGTTGTACAATACCTCATAAGTAGGATTGTAGAGGATTTCAGTGGTATCGAGGATACCGTACTTCTTCAAATCGATATTGTTCATGATGTATGCTTAAATATTATATTTTGTAAAAATTTCTTTTTTGCCAAATCGAGCGAATATAGGTATTTTTTATTGTTTAGTCAAGCATAAAATCCTTACTTTTGTATGTAAAACGATTAAGTTATGACGGCCCTTGAAGTTTTGCGCGAATACTGGGGTTACGACGCCTTCCGGCCTATGCAGCAGGAGATTATAGACTCCGCCCTGGAAGGCCGCGACACCCTTGCCCTGCTCCCCACGGGAGGGGGCAAGAGCGTGTGCTTCCAGGTGCCGGCGCTCATGCAGGACGGCCTGGCCCTGGTGGTCACCCCGCTGGTGGCCCTTATGAAGGACCAGGTGCAGAACCTGCAGGACCGCGGGATCAAGGCCCTGGCCATCCACGCGGGCATGAAACGCCATGACGTGGACCTGGCGCTGAACAACGCCGCCTATGACCCTGACTGCAAGTTCCTGTACGTCTCCCCGGAGCGCCTCAATACCGATCTCTTCAAGAGTTACTGCAACCTCCTGCCCATAAACTTCATAGTGGTGGACGAAGCGCACTGCATATCCCAGTGGGGTTATGACTTCCGCCCGGACTACCTGCAGATAGGGGCGCTGCGCAGCGTCGTGGACGCGCCGGTGATAGCCCTCACCGCCACCGCCACGCCGCAGGTGGCTTCGGACATAATGGAGAAGCTCCGCTTCAGCGAGCCCAACCTGCTCAAGACAGGCTTTGAGCGCCAGAACCTCTGCTATATAGTCCGAAAGGCTGAGGACAAGGCCGGGCAGCTGCTCTCCGTGTGCAGGGGAGTGGAGGGCTCCGGAATTGTGTACGTGCGCAACCGCGCGGGCTGCGAGGAGATCGCCGCGTACCTGCGGCAGAACGGGCAGATCGCGTCGTTCTACCACGCCGGCCTGGGCGCCGAGCTCCGTGCAGCCCGCCAGGAGGACTGGAAGTCAGGGCGCATACGCATAATGGTATGCACCAACGCTTTCGGAATGGGAATTGACAAGGCGGACGTGCGCTTCGTGGTCCACATGGGCCTTCCGGACAGCCCCGAATCCTATTTCCAGGAGGCAGGGCGTGCCGGGCGCGACGGCGGCCTGTCCTACGCGGTCCTCATCTGGAACCGCTCGGACCTGCTCCGCCTCCGCCAGATAGAGCAGACCTCATTCCCTTCCCTCGAATACATAGAGGATATCTACCAGAAAGTCCACCTTTACGCCCAGATCCCCTACGAGGCGGGCCTTGGCCGCCAGATACGCTTCGACCTGCCGGAATTCTGCCGCAACTACGGCCTGCAGGCCCCCAAGGTCCACTATTCCCTCAAATACTTAGAGCGCGAAGGCCACTTCACCTATGCGGAAGACGTGGACCTTGACACCCGAATAAAGATCACAGTGGACCGCAATGACCTCTACGACGTGGTGTTCCCTGACCCCCGCATGGCCACCGTGATGGAGGAGATGATGCGCATGTACACGGGCATATTCTCCTATCCTGTGCCCATAGACGAGGACAAGGTTTCCACCCGATGCGGCGTTTCCATATCCGAACTGCGCCAGCTGCTTTACAGGCTGTCCCTGGAGCACGTGATAAACTACATCCCTTCAGACCACTCCTCCGTTATCTACGTCCATCACCCCCGCCTGCGCCCGGGTAACGTGCAGTTATCCCCGCAGCAATACGCCCTCCTCAAGGAGAACTACCGCCTCAGGAGCAAGGCCATGGAGGATTACGCCTCACAGGACGGAGAATGCCGCCAGAGGTTCCTGCTGCGCTATTTCGGCCAGGAAGAAAGCAGTGACTGCGGCCACTGCGACGTGTGCCGCCGCGGCAGGGGAACAAGGGAGAAACTGAAGGCGTTCATAAGCGCCAATCCAAACTGCACTGCGGCGGATATCGCCGCGTTCTGCGCCAATCCTGAAAACGGTATTTCCGGGGATGTGTCCGCCATTGCCAGGGAACTCCTGGACAATCCTAACCTATAGTAAGGCCGTCGTATGCCAGATGCACGTGAGGAGGCAGTTCCTTCTCCAGTTCCTCATACGCAGGAAGCATATGGGATATGTGCGTGATGTAGGACTCCTTCGCCCCCACCTTCTCAAAGAATTCCAGCGCCTCCGCCAGGGAGAAATGGGAGAAATGCGTCCCACGCTTGACGCAGTTCACCGTAACGGCGTCAAGGCCCCGCAGTTTCTCCAGTTCGGAGTCGTCTATCAGGTTTATGTCCGTGATGTACGCTATGTTCCCGAAGCGGAATCCCAGCACTGACAGCACCTTTTCCTTGTGATGCCATCCCTGGACCGGAATCACCTCCACCGGGGGAAGGGGGTCGCAAAGCGTGACAGGGGTCCTGAAATAGCCTTTCCCAGACACCCAGTGCAGGTCGTCGTCCTCCGCGTTGGAGTGTACCTTGAAAGGCTTGGAGGAATCTATCAGATGGATGTTCCATTCAGGGGAACCGGGGTACTTCTTCTCCGCGAAGGCGTAACTGTACTCTTTCCGGAGGGCGTTCATCACATACTCCTCGCAATAGATGTTCACGGGCTTGGCCTCTATCAGGTTGAAGGAGCGCAGGTCGTCCACCCCTCCGGTGTGGTCCTTGTGGTTGTGGGTGAGCAGCACCGCATCAAGGTGGTTTACGCCTTCCCTGAGCATCTGGGTGCGGAAATCCGGTCCGCAGTCAATGAGTATGGTGAGCCCCTGCCAGCGCACCAGGGCGCTGGCCCTCAGGCGCTTGTCGCGAGGGTCCGCGCTTCTGCACACGGGGCAGTCACAGCCTATTATGGGAATTCCCTGCGAGGTCCCCGTTCCAAGAAAAGTAAGTTTGGCGTTGTCCGTCATGTCAGATTATAATATCGGCCATCTGCCCTGAAAGGGCGGGGTCGTAAGGTCTTGTTATCCGTATGTAATTGCCAGTATAGCCGCCCATCAGCCCGCCTTTCTCCTTTGACTCGAAAAGCACCTTCTCCCTGATTCCGCGGTTCGCTTCCACGAATTCAGAATGCAGGGTTGCGCACAGTTCCTCCAGCAGGGCCACCCTGCGGGCCTTTTCCTGCGCCGGGACCTGTCCGGGCATTGTCGCCGCCGGGGTCCCCGGCCTCTGGGAATAGGGGAACACGTGTATGAACGCCGGGCGGACGCTTTCAATGAACGCGACGGACTCCAGGAACAGTTCCCTGGTCTCTCCGGGAAGTCCGGCCATCACGTCTATACCAAAGAACACCTTTGGCTTTCCCGGACCTTCCATCCTGTTCCGGATGTAGTCCAGTTTTTCCTTGAAATACGCAGTGTCATAGCGCCTGCCCATACTGGCCAGCAATGTGTCGCTGCCCGTCTGAAGTGGTATATGGAAATGCGGCTGGAACTTGGTGCCTGAGGCGATCCAGTCAATGATTCCCGGGGTAATGAGATTGGGCTCGATGGAGGATATGCGGTATCTTTCTATGCCTTCAACTTCGTTGAGAGCCTTCAGAAGATCCAGGAAACCCTCTCCGGTGCTCCTCCCGAAATCTCCGGTGTTCACGCCGGTAAGTACAATCTCCTTCACACCTTCAGCGGCTATGCTGCGCGCGTTGCGGACACACTCTTCGATTGGTAAGTTGCGGCTCTCTCCGCGGGCGTAGGGCACTGTGCAGTACGCGCAATAATTGTTGCAGCCGTCCTGGACCTTGAGGAAAGAACGAGTCCTCTCCCCGGTGCTGTACGCCGGCAGGATGTCCCGCGGGGATGCCTGCATCCCCTCCGGGACGGCCACCCCGGCGGCACGCAGCGTCTCCGCCACCAGGCTGCCCTTGCGCTTGTCCCCGAACACCAGGCTGACGCCTTCTATGTTCTTGACTTCCTGCTCGTTAAGCTGGGCGTAGCATCCCGTGACCACTATCATGGCCTCAGGGTTTATGCGGTGCACTTTCCGTATTTCGTTCCTGGACTTGCTGTTGGAAGTCTGCGTTACGGTGCAGGTGTTTATCAGATAGATGTCGGCCTTCTCGCGCCAGGGCACCACTTCCAGCCCCGCGGCCCTGAAGCCGCGCTCGTAAGTGGATGTCTCGGCGTAATTCAGCTTGCAGCCCAGTGTGATGAAAGCGATTGTCATAGGGTCAGGGTTACCGCCGCGCAATGTGCGGGTCCTCCTACCGGAGGATTCAGCTTGGCCACCCTCACTTCCATCTCGGTAATCTCCGGATGGGCCTCCAGGATGGCGTCAAAGATGCGCGCGGCCACGTTCTCCAGCAGGTTGGACGCCTCTCTCATCTGGTCGGAAATGATCCAGTATATTTCCGAATAATCCAGGGTCTCGTTCAGGTCGTCGTCCCTGGCGGCGGCTTTTATGTCATAGCGGCAGCGGAAATCCACCGTAAAGTCGTTTCCGGTATCCTTTTCCTCGTCCAGACATCCGTGGAAAGCGTAAAACTCCATGCCCAGAAGTTCTATTATGCCAGTATCAGGAATACGCATGGTCTTTTTCCAATTATTAGATTCTCTTTTTTCCAGCGCTCCGCGCTCATTGTCTTGATATATGCGTCAGGCATCGTGATGTTGGCGGCCACGCATATGCGCGTGGTGCCCTTGCACACTGCCAGCAGGTCCGCGAACATGGCGTCGTTGCGGTACGGCGTCTCAATGAATATCTGCGTCTGCCGCCTTGCGGCCGATGCCTTCTCTATGCTGCGGATGGCGTCCCTCCGCTGGTCCGTCTTTGCGGGGAGGTATCCGCAGAATGCGAATGACTGGCCGTTGAGGCCCGATGCCATCAGCGCCAGCATTATGGACGACGGCCCCGTGAGCGGGACCACGGCTATGCCTTTGCGGTGGCATAACGCCACCAAAGGCGCGCCGGGGTCCGCCACCGCCGGCAGCCCCGCCTCCGTGATCAGCCCCACGTCCTTCCCGTCCTGGAAGAGCGCGGCCATCTCCTCGATCTCCGCCGGGGGAGTGTGCTCGTTGAGCTCGCACAGCCGCAGCCCCTCGATCCGTCCCTTCAGCCCCGCCTTTGACAGGTACCTGCGGGCGGTGCGGAGTTCCTCCACCACGAACGTGTCCAGGCGGCAGATCAGTTCCAGCACCGGTGCCGGAATGACTTCTGCCGGGTTATTGTCTCCCAGTGGAGACGGTATCAGGTATAGTTTGCCGTAATCCATCATTCTACGCTGAATGTCACTTTCTGGACTTCCTCCACCAGTTCTTCCGGCTCTTCTGACTTCCTTTTCTTAGAAATCATGGCCTTGAACAGTTCCTGGAAGGTGTTGAACTCCTTCTGGTACGCCATACCCACGCCGTTGCGCTGGCTGTCGTCAAGGTAGTTGGTGTATTGGTCAACCGAGTGGGAGAACAGGGTCAGGCGCCATGCGCCGCTGCGGTCCAGCTTGATTTCTATGTCAAGGTCTCCCACCACGTCGCTGCTGGAATTGCTGCTGTACATCCTGTTTCCTATGGCTCCGTTCACCACCACCCTGTTGTTGAACAGTTCGGTGGATATGGCCACGTCAAAGATATCCGTTCCTCCTTCGTTTGGCTGATATTTCAATCCCAGGTCAAGCGGGATGTTAAGCCGTTGCAATACATTGCTCAATTGAGACGCCATGATTCCCGCCACGTTGGAGTAAAGCATGCTGGAGGTGTTCACGATTCCTGACTGCTCGTCCGGGATGAAGCTGTTTCCTACCAGCAGGGCCACGAACTGCTTCTGGACCTTGTCTTCCGTGTTCAGGGCGCTCTCCACTTGCGCGCGGGTGATAGGGTCGATGTCAGGAATGTCTATGGAGAATGCCAGCTGGGGGTTGCGGAGCTTGTCGTAGATGTTCAGCGTACATTCGACGGTCCTGCGCGATCCCACGGAGGTGGTATCGGCAATGAGTCCTGAAAGGGAGGCCTTGGTGGTGTAGACGGCGTTGATGTCAAGGTCGCTGTCCATCACGTCTCCGTTAAACTTGATGGAACTGCCGTCCTTTATTTCAAAGTCCCTGGTGGCCACGCCAAGCAGTCCCAGGTGGCAGAGACCGTTGTTTATGACATAGTCTCCGTTTATGGCAAAGTTGCCGTCGCGCACGTCAATGGCGGTGGAACCCTGTCCGTGGCAGGCAACGGAACTTGTACCTTCCTTGTCAAGTTCCAGCATCAGTTCCGTCTGGGGCGTGACGTTCAGGTTCAGCCTGACGTCGAAACTGCTCTGGGTGGCCTCCTTCTGGGCAGTCTGGTAGTTGCTGTAGAACCTTTCGTACGGATCCGCCCAGACTTCCTCCTCTACCTCCTTGAACACCAGCAGGTTGGCGTTGGTATCACCGGCCGTGTTGCCTAGGGAAATGTGGAACCTGCCGTCCTTCTCCGTAGTGGCGTCCACGCCCAGGGTCAGGTGGTTGAACGGCCCGGTGATGCTCACGTTGCCGCTCGCATATACCTGGCCGAAGATAGGCAGGTCCTTGGCGTACGTGGTATTGAACGCCTGGATGCCGTCCACTATGAAGCGCATGTTCATGCGCCAGTCTTTCAGGTGGTCGAAATTGACACCGCCGCGGACCCTTCCGGTTCCGTTGCCGCTGTCGCGCATGCTCACGTCATTGAAGGTGATGCCCCTGTCGCTGACCTGGAACGGGCCGCTGAGGTAGTAGGCCACGTTGGTCATGGCCACGCGCAGCATCACGCCGTTGAGGAACGTGTCCTCTCCGGAGATGGACAGGTTGTCAAGCGGGCCTCCAATCTTGAATATGCCGTGCAGACGGCCGCCCATCTCGCTGAAAACGTCCGGGGCTATGCCGTCGAAGTACGCCAGGTCAAAGCCGTCCAGTTCAGCCGAGGCGTCCAGGGTCTTGTTCTTTGGAGAGTAGGAGCCGGTGACCTGTATGGGGTGCCCGTCGTTCAGGCTGCTGATGAGATGCGCGTCAATGCTGGATGTTTCCTCGTTCCAGTTGCTTGCGAGAACCAGTTCGCCAAGAGGCTTATTGTTGATGGTGGCGCTGTCGCACACAATGTTCATGAGCAGGCCCATGTTCTCTCCCAACGGGGAAGTGAGGACGGCCTGTCCGGTGGCCCTTCCGCCAATGTCCATCATTCCGTCCAGCACCTGGCTCAGGACTGACAGGTCAAACTTGTCCATGTCCAGCCTCAGGGTGTCCTCCTGGGTCTTGGAGATGCCTCCGTCTATGGTTATGGACTGGTCCTGGGCGCTTGCCAGGAGGTTTCCTATGTTCAGGTTGCCGTTGTTGAACCATATCCTGGACGGCAGGATCTTCCATTCCGTTCCGTTTCCGGATATGATGCTGGGCTGGGTGCTCGCGTCAATCACAAGGGTGCCGTCCTCCGCGCGGCTGAGATCTCCTATGAGGCTTATGTCCGCACCGGTCATCAGCAGGTCGGGGTTGTGATAACTGAACCTGGCGTCTATGCTGTTGTCAACAGCGCCGAAGATGAGGGAAGTGTTGCGCAGGGATATGCCTGCGGCACGCGCCTCATTGCCGGTGAGCTGTCCTCCGATGAGGCCGTCATTGTTGTTCAGTACCAGGTCTACGTCCTTGATATAGTTGTTTTCGAAGGCCAGTCTCTGGGACTTGACGGCGGCATCCATCTTACCCTCCCTGTCAATATTAAGGTCGATGGTGGTTCCTTCCGCTATGTAGAGTCCGGGCATAACGAAGCTCAGCAGGTCAAAGCAGTCGTATATGTTCACGTCCACCTTGTACTCGTCCCCCTGCCAGTCCGGGATGGCTTCCTTGCTTTCGAACAGCACAGGAAGGGCCTTCAGGGCGGAAATGTTCATCAGGGCGTCGGGGAAGTCCAGTATGGACTTGTTGGATATGTACGAAGCGTCCGCGAAATCGGAATTGAGGTTGATGCGGTAAAGGTTGTTGGATGTGTGTGACGATATGGATATGTCGCCTATGTCGTAGCCGCCCTTGTCGTTTTCAAGATATACACCGCTGATGCCGGCCGTGCCTATGAGGTCTCCCTGAGGGATGCGCATATAGTTGGCGTCCATGGCCAGGGATACTTTGGAGGTGCCCCTCTTGTCTATGTTCAGGGCGTTCAGGTCCGCGTATCCCAGGTTGAGGTAGAACTTGTAGATGGCGTTCTGGTCCTGCGGCGAAAGGCTGAGCAGACCCTGGAAGATGAAGTGGAGGTTGGGGTCGCTGCAGGCAATCTTTCCGTTGAAGGCGTTGTCCACAAGTTCTCCCGCCGCCGCTATTCCGGTGTAATCGTATCCCAGGGCGTTCAGGCGGCTCACCATGAGGGTGTCCAGGGTGACCTGGGGGATGCTTTCGCCTTTCCTGAAGGTGGCGTCGGCATAGGTGTGCATCGAAACCTGGCGCACCTGGTCAATTCCCAGGATGCCGCCCACGTCAAAGTCCCTGGTGTTGACCAGGGCGCCTATCTTCACGGGGGCGCTGCCGTCAAGCCCCGATACGGTGCAGGATGCGTCCATGGTGCCTCCGTCCGAACTGCTGAGGTTCACGTCGGCAAGGAGCCTTGCAAGGGAGCCTGAGCCTTTGGCGTCCATCCTGAAGGTCTTGCCCCCGCCGTATTTGCGAAGGTCGGGCGCATCGGGTCCAAGGACCTTATCAAGGAGTTCCTGGAGCTGGGGGACGGAGAAAGCCATGTCCCTGACGTCGAAGTTGGCGCTGAGTACGTCAGGGCCCGTGAGGCCGGATATGCGTGCGTTGGCGCGGGCGCTGATTCCGCCTTTCTCGCGGAAGTCGATGCGGCTCACCGTAAGGTTGTTAACGGTGCCGAAGCCTGTGGCCGAACTGACGTCCAGGGTCACGGGCTTGTCCAGGGAGGCGCCGCCAAACTGGGAGATGGTCTGGAAATCCACCGTGCTTCGGCCTATTTCCATGTCCATGCGCACCTTGTTTACAAAGTCAGAGTAATCCGCCAAGGGGGCGGTCATCGAGAAACGGGGCAGGTTGATGTCGGACCACGGGTCCTTCATCTTTATGTCCGTAATCTCCGCGAGGCCCTTGCCAACTTTGGCGGAAGCGCTGAGGTCATCTATGTTATAGCCGCATTTCTCCTTTACGGTAAGGTGCTCCAGGGTGCCGCTTATTATGCCCTCCTCAATCTTCAGGTCCTTTGCGGAAAGGGTGGTGACAAGGTCCAGGTCAGACCAGTTGATCCCGTGACCGCTGTGTTCCGGCTGGTCCGGGGAAAGCGAGATCATCTTGTAGCGGAAATTGTTGATGTTGACCTTTCCCAGGTTCATTTCCAGCGCCAGTTCTTCCGGTTCCTTGTTGGGATCCAGGCGGAAGATGCGGGTTATGTTGGCCACCTTGTTCTCATCGGTTACCAGGGCGAACATTCCGTCCGAAACGCTTACGCTCCTGAAACTCAACGGTTTGTCCTTTGAGATAAGGCCTTTGAGGCTGAACCTTGCAGTGAGGTTGTGGGCGTAGAACACCGTGTCCTGCCCGGCGACGGGGGCGTCGTCCAGGAGGAGGGCGTCAGTGATTATGACCGTATTGAAGGGCTCAATCTGAAGGCTTCCTATGGAGAGTTTGCCGTCGAACTTGTCCTGGAGGGCGGCGATAGCCTTCTTGGCAACGAAAGTCTGTACTGCAGGGAGCTGCAGCAGCAGGAGGGCCAGAACCACAAGCAGTATCAGACCTATGAATATGCGCCCTAGTATGTGCTTTGACTTTTCGATGCCGGAAGTGTTTAATCCTCCAAATTTAACGATTTTATTGCTAAATTTGCGCCACTATGGCAGATATTATTTTAGGGATCGAATCATCCTGCGACGATACCTCCGCGGCCGTCATCCGCGACGGCTGGCTGCTGTCCAACGTGATAGCCAGCCAGCAGGTGCACAAGGCCTTTGGCGGAGTGGTTCCGGAGCTGGCTTCACGTGCGCACGAGATGAACATCGTGCCCGTGGTGAGCGAGGCGCTTTCCCGCGCCGGCGTAGCCGCCGCGGACCTCACCGCCATAGCGTTCACCCGCGGCCCGGGCCTGCTTGGCTCGCTCCTGGTTGGCACATCGTTCGCCAAGACAATGGCCCTGTCGCTGGACATCCCCCTTGTGATGGTGAACCATCTCCAGGGTCACATCCTGGCGGGTTTCGTGAAGCAGGAAGGCTCCGAGAACCGCCATCCGCAGTTCCCGTATCTCTGCCTTCTGGTTTCTGGCGGCAATTCCCAGATCGTAAGGGTGGATTCCCCGCTGGAGTTCACCATCCTGGGCCAGACAATAGACGACGCCGTTGGCGAGGCCTTTGACAAATGTTCCAAGATGATGGGCCTGGGATATCCCGGCGGCCCAATCATAGACGCCCTTGCCAAGAAAGGGGATCCCAAGCGTTTCAAGTTTGCCAAACCCCACCTGGAGGGCCTGGATTACAGTTTCAGCGGTGTAAAGACCTCCCTGCTGTACTTTGTCAGGGACGAGATGGCCAAGGACCCCCAGTTCATGGATAAGAACAAGGAAGACATCTGCGCTTCCTTCCAGAAATGCCTGATCGACATCCTGATGGACAAATTGATAAAGGCAGCAAAGCAGACCGGTATCAAGGAAATAACCATAGGCGGGGGAGTGTCCGCCAACAGCGGCCTCCGCGAGCGCATGCTCCAGGAAGGAGCAAAGCGCGGATGGAACGTCTATCTGCCTGAATTCAAGTTCACTACGGACAATGCGGCAATGATTGCCATAGCCGGATATTACCATTACCTGGCGGGGGAGCGCTGCCCTCTTGACGTGGCCCCCGTGTCCAGGATAGCGGATTTCTAGAGGATGAAAGAGTTCGACGTCACATCCCCTCCCGGAAGGGAGCCGTCGCAGCAGGAAGTGCTTTCCACTGCAAGGAGACAGCTCGGCCTCCCGGCCTCCGCCGTCCCTAAGACAGTACTTTTGAAGTGCTCCATCGACGCCCGCAAGGATGTTGTCTACCGCTACAGGTACGCCGCATATCCTCCCGGAGAGGAGTATGTCCCATTTCAAATCCCTGAATATCAGGATGTCCACAATGCCGCACCGGTTATCATAGTGGGTGCGGGCCCGGCGGGAATGTTTGCCGCGCTCAAGCTCCTGAACCTTGGGCTTAAGCCCGTGATCCTGGAGCGCGGCAAGGACGTGCACCGCCGCAAGGCGGACATGGCCGCCCTCTCAAGGTCGGGCGTGGTGGATCCTGACTCCAATTACTGCTACGGCGAAGGCGGGGCGGGGGCGTTCTCGGACGGCAAGCTGTTCACGCGCTCCACAAAGCGCGGGGACGTGCGCGACGTCCTTTACCGCCTGGTAGCTTTCGGCGCATCGGAAAAGATACTGACGGACGCCCATCCGCACATAGGCTCCGACAAGTTGCCTGAGGTGGTGGAGAACATCCGCAATTGCATCGTGGAACACGGCGGGGAGTATCATTTCGATTCCCGCGTCACGGACATAGAACGCACTGACGATGGCGGATTCCGCGTCACCACCGCAAAAGGCGAGGAGTTCACAGCCGATAAGGTTATCCTGGCCACAGGCCACTCCGCAAGGGATATCTACGAACTGATGCAGCGCCGCGGAGCGCCCCTCCAGGCCAAGGGATTCGCCCTTGGCGTGAGGGTGGAGCATCCGCAGCATATCATAAACGAGGCCCGCTACCACGGCCGCCAGTGGCCGGGAATGCCGGCTGCCGAGTATTCCTTCGTGGAGCAGGTGGACGGCCGCGGCGTATTCTCCTTCTGCATGTGCCCTGGAGGCATCCTGGTGCCGTCAATGACGGAAGAGCAGACCGTTGTACTGAACGGAATGTCCAACTCCGCCCGCAATTCCAAATGGGCTAACAGCGGAGTGGTGGTGTCCATTGAGCCGGAAGACATTCCGGGAGAGGATCCTTTCCGCCTGATGGACTTCCAGAGGGACGTGGAGCGCCGGATGTACGCTTTCAGCGGCTCCGTGCAGGCTCCGGCCCAGCGAATGAAGGATTTCTGCCACAGGGTGGTGTCCGAGACCCTTCCGCGCACTTCGTATTTCCCGGGCGCCGTAAGCGCCCCTCTGCACGAACTGCTCCCGGAAATGGTGGCCTCCCGCCTGCGCAAGGCCTTCCCGCTGGTCAACATCAACATCCGGGGATATTATACCAACGACGCCCTTCTGCTGGGCGTTGAGTCCAGGACGTCTTCGCCCGTCCGGATACCAAGAGACCCGGAAACACTGGAGTGTCTCCAGGTCCCGGGTCTGTATCCTTGCGGCGAAGGGGCGGGCTACTCAGGCGGAATTGTGTCCAGCGCGCTGGACGGCATCCGCTGCGCCGCCGCTGCCGCCTCTAAAGCTTGAAACTGACGCTCCTGAGGGCTGCTCCCAATTCTTCCGACCTCTGGGTAGGTGCTGCCGCACCTACGGTAATCTTGTACGTTCCCTTGAGCAGCTGGGCGCTTCCGTCCTCCTGGAATTCCTTCATCTGCTCCGGAGTCACGGTGAAGCGCACCGTGCGGCTCTCGCCGGGCTGCAGTGTAACCCTCTCGAATGCCTTGAGCTGGCTGAAAGGTGCGCCTACGCCTGCGTTAGGAGTTGATACATAGAGCTGTACGACTTCTGAACGCTGTACGTCACCGGTGTTGGTCACGGGAATCTCAACCTGTACGGAGTTCCCCATCTTGGGGCTCTGGGTGTTCAGTTTGAGGTCTCCGTAACTTACGGATCCATATGAAAGGCCGTATCCAAAAGGATACATGGTATTGCCTTCCATGTACTTGTATGTACGTCCCTTCATGGTATAGTCGTCAAATGCTGGGAGGGCGTCGGTGGAGATGGGGAAGGTTATAGGCAGTCGGCCGGAGAAGTTCCTCTCTCCGAAAAGCAGTTCAGCAAGTGCGTCTCCGCCTTCCTGTCCCGGATACCAGGCCATGATGATGGCGTCGGCAACCTCTGCGATCTCCTGCAGGTTAACGGGGCTTCCTCCTGTGATGATCACGATAAGCTTGTTGTTAGGGGTGCGGAGCCTGGCCACGCTGCGGAAGAAACTCATCTGGTTATCCGGCAGTTCTATGCTCAGGCGGTCGCCTATGGACGGGGAACTGATGGCGTCGCTCTCTTCACCCTCCGTGGTTCCGTTGTTGCCCATGAACATCAGGGTGTAGTCCGCCGTGGCGGCCTGGCTGGTGGCATAGTTGCCCGGGTTCACGTCCCTGGTGGGAACTATGGTGTATGCCGGCTTGTAGTTGACGTTGGTTCCGGTGCTCACCTTGCTCACGATGCCCTGCAGATAGGTGCTGTAGTGGTCTGAAATGCCAAAATAGTTGCCCATCATGGCATAGGTGTCGGTAGCGGCGGTTCCGGTTACATAAACGTTCTGGATGTCCTTGCGCAGGGGCAGGACGTTGTCGTTCTTGAGGAGTACCATGGATTCCGCGGCGGCGTCCCTTGCCAGGGCGTAGTGTGAAGGGCTGGCTATCACGCTGGGTGAAATGCCGTAATACGGGCAGTCAGGGTCGTCATACAGGATACCAAGTTTCAACTGGGTCATGATGAGCGGCTCCAGGGCCTTGTCAATATCCGCTTCAGTGAGCAGGCCGCGGTCGATGGCGGTCTTGAGGCTCCTGAAGGAACTTCCGCACTCCAGGTTCAGGCCCGCCTTGATGGCTATGGCGCTGGCTGCTGCCGCGTCCTGGGCTATGTGGTGGCCTCCGTATATGTCGTCGATGGCTCCGCAGTCGGATACCACGTGGCCGTTGAATCCCCACTTGTCACGCAGGGTCTCCGTAAGGAGGAACTTGCTTCCCGATGCGCTGTCCCCGAAAACGCGGTTGTACGCGCCCATCACCACCTCTACCTTGGCCTCCTTGACAAGTCTCTCGAAAGCGGGGAGGTAGGTCTCGTAAAGGTCCTTCAGGGAAGGGTTGGCGTCATATGAGTGACGGGTGGATTCAGGGCCTGAGTGCACTGCAAAGTGCTTCGCGCAGGCTCCGGCCTTCAGGTAGAACGGGTCGCTGCCCTGGATTCCCTTCACATAGGAGGTTCCCATGGTACCTGTAAGGTACGGGTCCTCTCCGTAGGTCTCCATTCCGCGGCCCCATCTGGGATCCCTGAAAATGTTGATGTTGGGGGCCCAGAACGTAAGGCCGGTGTAGCGGCTGTAGTTCTGGGCGGAACGGGAGGCGTCAAACTTGGCGCGCCCCTCGTCCGATACGGCGTTGCCTATGGACCACAGAAGTCCCGGGTTGAAAGTGGCGCCAAGGCCTATCGGCTCCGGGAATACGGTGGCGCGGCCGTTGCGGGCGACGCCGTGAAGGGCCTCGCTCCACCAGTCGTACGGCTTGATTCCCAGCCTCTCCACTCCAGGGGTGCTGTTCATCATCATGCCTATTTTCTCGTCCAGGGTCATCTGGGATATCACCTCAGCCGCCTTGCGGTGCATCGCGGCTTCCTTGGTCTCCTGGGCGAAGGCTCCTGCGGTCAGGAACAATCCTGCAATCGCTGTCAGGATGATTGATCTTAGAGTCATAATTAAGTATCTAATTAAATGTTGTCGAAAATAAGGGGAAGCAGGTCATCCACACGGTTGAATTTCAATATCTTGCCTTCTCCTACAAGGACTATGGACATGTCCTTCCCTCCCTTGGTCTGGTACTGCGCCATTACCTGGCGGCAGGCGCCGCAAGGGGAGGCCGGGTTGGGGTCGAGCACGCCCGCGGCGCCGCCGGCAATGGCTATGGAAACCATAGCCTTGTCCGGGTAAGCCGCGCCCGCGCTGAACATTGCAGTCCTTTCCGCGCACAGGCCCGAAGGGAAAGCGGCGTTCTCCTGGTTGGCACCGGTTACCACGGTGCCGTCCTCCAGGCGCACCGCCGCTCCAACGCAGAAATTGGAATACGGCGCGTACGCTCCCTTCATAGCTTCAATGGCAGCAATGGCGAGCTCCCTGTCTTCAGGGCGCAACTCCTCCAGGGATGAATACTCCTGGTAGGATATTTCCAATTTCTTCGTTTTCATATCTTATTCGTGGCGTTTTACCATTACGTTGGCAAGTTTCTCCCAGTACTGGATAACTCCGCAGTGGTCATCGTTTACGTGACCGTCGCATTTGCAAGCCTTGAATGCCTCAAGCACGTGAGTTGTAAGAGGAATGGGGGCGTCAATGGCAAGGGCGGCGTCGCGCACGTTCAGGAGGTCCTTGGTGTGCATCCAGATAGGTCCGCCCGGCTTGAAGTTGCGGTCCAGTATCCTGTCCATCTTGGCGTCCAGCACGGTGCTTCCGGCAAGGCCTCCGCGGATGGCCTGGTATACCTTCTCCGGATCCACGCCCGCCTTCTCAGCGAATACCATGGCCTCTGCAACGGCTGAAAGGTGCAGGGCGACCATTATCTGGTTTGCCAGTTTGCAGGTGTTGCCGCTGCCTATGTCGCCCACCAGGGTGACTGCGTCTCCCATGGCCTTGAACACGTCAAGCACGGAGTCGAACACTTCCTTCTTTCCGCCAACCATGATAGACATTGTTCCGTCGATGGCCTTGGGCTCTCCGCCGCTTACAGGGGCGTCAAGCATCTCCACACCCTTCTGCGCCACAATCTCGCAGAGTTTCTTTGAAACCACCGGGGAGATGGAGCTCATGTCAATGAATATGGAACCCGGGCGCACGGTCTCCAGGATTCCGTTGGGGCCGCAGACTACGCCCTCTACGTGAGGGGAGTTGGGGAGCATTGTAATTATGACATCGCATTTTGCAGCCAGTTCAGCGGGGGTGGCGGCAGACTTTGCGCCCAGCGCAACCACTTCCTGTACCGGCTCCGGCTTGATGTCGAATACCGTAAGGTCGAATCCTCCCTTCAGGAGGTTCTTGGCCATAGGCTTGCCCATTACGCCAAGTCCTATAAGGCCTATCTTCTTTGTATTGCTGTTCATTTTATCGTAATAAAGGGCGACTTCGTTCTTCAACTGGTTGGCGCTCAGGATATAATCAGTGCCGTCATCGGCGGTGAACACCAGCGTCTGGGTAGGGCCGGCTTCCTCCTCGAGGGTCTCGCGGCTGAATGTGCCGTCAGGAAGGCGGCGGTACATGTTCAGGGTGAGCGGTCCGCGGCGGTTGCCCACTACGAAGATGGGCTCGCCGTTGAACATTCCTGCGCTGAGGCCGTGGCCGAACCACAGTTCGTCCTGGTATAGCCTGTCCCAGCTGCCGTCATTGCATTTGTAGACGTTGAGGGTGTTGCCGTGGAAAGGCTCTATGGTTACCAGTTCGTCCACGCCGTCGCCGTCAAGGTCTATGAGGCTGAACTCGCTGACCTCGTGGTCAAAGAGCCTCTTTGTGCCCCACTTGCCGTCCTCAAGAACCATATAGAATATGCCTTCCGCTCCTGAGAAGAGGATTGTCTCCTCTCCTTCCACTACGGCCTTGAGCATTCCGTGATGGCGCCATATCTTGTTGTAGACCAGTTCCGGCTCGCCGGCGAATCCGGTTTCCGGATCCAGAGGGATAACATACAGTTCTCCGCTCAGCGACCAGTCAGCGGGATTCTCCTTGAACTTGCTGCAGGAAGCGGCGAATACGTAGCTTAAGCCGTTCTTCTCAAGTATGTCGCAGCGATGGGCGAACGGCAGGGCCATTGCCTTGACCGTCTCCCAGCCGTTTTCCTCGCGGCGGTGCATGAACACGCCCGCGTCAGCCCCCACGAAAGGAGGGAAGAGTCCCATGATGGAGTAGAACAGGTCAGGATGGCCTGGAACAGGCACAAAGCTCATGACTCCGCCCGGACAGCCGTCAACCAGGCTGGATTCGCCCGTTGAAAGGTCCTGTACATAAACCGCCGGAGTTGTCTCGGAGCCGGCTCCCACGAATGTCTTGCCTTCTACCTTGAAGGCGTTTGCCGTATACACGGACTTGATGTCAAGTATCTTTTTCTTGTTCATAGTCTCTTAGCAGAAAATTGCGTTTATGATGCAAATTGAAAGCATTGCAGACAGTCCGCACAGCAGGGATGCCAGGGTGTGGATCTTGAATCCGGTCTTCACGTTCATCCCGGACATCTGGGTGACAACCCAGAAGAAACTGTCGTTCACGTGTGACAGGGACATGGCTCCTGCGCAGAGGGCGGTTACCAGGACGGCCTTCTCAATGGGGCTTACAAAGCCCATCACGCCCATGAGGGGGGCGATGATGGAAGCCGTGGTGATAATTGCCACGGTGGAGGAACCCTGTGCGGTCTTAAGGGCGAAGCAGATAAGGAAGGGGAGCCAGATTCCAAGGTTATACTTGGAAAGGGCTTCTCCCAGCACGTCCGCGATGCCTGAGTCACGCAGTATCATTCCGAACGATCCGCCCGCAGCGGTTATCATTATGATGATGGCCGCGGAAGACAGCGCCTTGCCCACCCATCCGGTGGACGACAGCATCTCGCGGTCAAACTTCTTGGGCAGAGTGAAAGCCAGCACCATTCCTATCAGCAGCGCCACCACGGGCTCGCCTATGAAGCCTATCACCGTGGCGAACGCTCCCTCTCCGAACGGTGCGGTGGGGAACGAGGCGACGGATTTGAGCACGATAAGGATGAGCGGGACCAGGATAGGAAGGAAGGACTTGCCTGCCGAAGGGGCGTTCTTTACCTTCTCCACTATGTCAGCGTCGCTCTCGTTGGGGGCGGGGTCTATGTAAGTGCGGGAAGCCACTTTGGTGACGAACAGCCAGGTAACCAGCACCGGCAGGATGCTGGAGGCAATTCCCGTGAGGATCACCAGGCCCAGGTCCGCCTCCATGATTCCGGCCGCGGCTATCGGCCCCGGCGTGGGCGGTACCAGGCAGTGCGTGATGATTAGACCCATTCCCAGGGCGCATGCTGAAGCCGCAAGCGTGATTCCGGCCTTCTTTGAAAGCGCGCGGTTGAGCGGGGTGAGGATTACGAATCCGGAATCCGCGAAAACGGGGATGGAGATGACGTATCCCAGCAGGAGCATAGCCAGCGGAACGCGCTTCTCTCCCACCACCTTGAGCACGCTGCGGGCCATCACATAGGCTCCGCCTGATTCCTCAAGGAAGGTTCCTATGATGCAGCCCACCACAATCACTATTCCTATGGAACTGACCGTGCTGCCGAATCCGTTGTTCACTGACTGGATTATCTGGCCCAGGGGTATGCCGGAGCACAATCCATACAGGATGGCGGCAATGATCAGCGCAAGGAAGGGGTGCAGCTTGAACTTTGTCGTCGATATGACGATGAATGCTATCGCAAGTAAAAGCAGGACGATAAGCATAGCCTAGGCCTCCAGCAACTCTTTTATGGTGTCCGCCATTGTATGGAGGATGAGGTAGCAAGATGCCGAACCGGCGTCCATCACACCCTTGGAACGCTCTCCGAGCCTGCTTGAGCGGCCCAGTTTTGCAACCATGTCAACGGTGCTGTCTCGTCCCTTGAGGGCTGCCGCGTCCATGGCGTCCAGCGCTTCGGCAAACGAAACGCCTTTGGCGCCGTTGTATGCCTTCTGCGCCGGGATGAGCACGTCCATCAGGGTCTTGTCTCCCACCTGGGCGGGGGAGATGGCGTGGATGGCGTCAAGCGCGGCGTCCAGCGCCGCTCCGAACTCTTCCTTGCCAATCTCCGGCACTCCGTCAAGCGCCTTTCCAATTGAAAGGAAGAACTTTCCGTAGAGGGGTCCCATTGATCCGCCGATCTTCATCATGAGGATCTTGCCCAGGGTCTTGAGCCCGTAGGTGAAATCTCCCGGCTGCTTGTCCAGGGCCTCGCGGCACAGGGTGAATCCCTTGTTCATGTTGATGCCGTGGTCTCCGTCGCCAATTGCGCCGTCTATGTCGCTGAGATACTGCTTGTTCTCCTGTATGGCCAGGATGAGCCTGTCAACTATCAGGCTTCCGGCTTCTTGGGTAAACTTTTCCATTTCTCTGTCTATTTGGGATATTGTGTGAGGCCCATGGAGTTGCATTCCAGGTCGAAGCACTCCTTGAGCTCGTCGTCCAGTTTCATTACGGTAAGGGTGATTCCCGCCATCTCAAGCGAGGTGAAGTAGTTGCCTACAAGCGCCTGGTGCACCTTGATGCCCTTCTGGTCCAGGATCTTCTCGACCTCGTCGTAGAATATGTACTGCTCCAGCAGAGGGGTGGAGCCAAGTCCCGATACGAGGACTACGACCTCGTCGCCTGCGGCGAAAGGAAGGTCCGGAAGGACTACGTCGCACATCCTCTTGGCGATTTCCGCCGCCGATTCAAGCTTAGCGACCTCGATTCCGGGTTCGCCGTGATGGCCGATGCCCACTTCCATGTAGCCGGGCTCGATGGTGAAATTGGGATGTCCCACCTCGGGGATGGTGCAGGGGCTGAGGCCCACACCCATGCTTCGGGTGTTGTCAATGGCCTTCTGCGCTGCGGCGATGACCTCTTCCAGGCTTCCGCCCATCGCGGCCTTTGCTCCGCCCACTTTCCACATCAGGATCTCTCCTGCAACGCCGCGGCGTTTCTCGCGGGTCTCCTTGGGTGAGGAAGGCACGTCGTCGTTGGCCACTACCTTGGCCACCTTGATTCCGTCTTCCTCGGCCATCTCCATGGCCATGGCCACGTTCATGTTGTCGCCTGCGTAGTTTCCGTACAGGATTGCCACGCCCTTTCCGGCGTCGGCCTCGTGGATGGCGTCATAGAACATCTGAGCGGGAGGGGAGGAGAAGAGTTCTCCGATTGCGACCGCGTCGCACATGTTCTTTCCTATGTAGCCGATGAATGCGGGCTTGTGGCCGGAGCCGCCGCCCGTTACAATTCCCACCTTACCCTCTACGGGGCAGGCCTTGTACTTGAGCACACGCTCGTTCTCAGTTGTAGCGATAAGGTCCTTGTGCGCCTTGACATAGCCCTGGAGCATCTCGTCCACGACGCAGGACGGGTCGTTTATTATCTTTTGCATAGCGTTATTGATTATTTTCAAATGATTTCTTTTCAAGCGCCCGCATCTGGTCCACCTTGGGCTGCGAGCCGCCGCCCTGGAACTCGGATTCAAGCCAAGCGGAAACTATTGTCTTGGCCAGTTCCGGGCCTATTACGCGCGCGCCCATGGTGAGCACCTGCGCATCGTTGCTCTTGCGGAGCCTTTCGGCTGAAAAAACATCATGGCACACTCCGGCGTACACGCCCCTTACCTTGTTGGCTATCATGGCCATTCCCAGGCCGGTGCCGCAGATGAGGATGCCCCTCTCAAAGGAGCCGTCCTGGATCTTGAGAGCCAGGTTGTATCCTATCTCAGGGTAATAAGCCCCAGGATGGGAACCAAGATAGTCCAGGTCAGTGACCTCCACCCCTTTCTTTTCAAGATGCGCGGCTATTACCTTCTTCAGGTCTATGGCGGCGTCATCACAGTCAATTACTACTCTCATATGATTATTTGCTATTATGGTCCGTTGTGGTTGTGATAAATACAAATATACTAAATAAGTGTCTCGTTTAAAAGCACAAAAAACACTATATTTGGTGAAATCTATATTATTACAAGATGTTTAATCAATTTTTATATTTTTTGACCGTCTGTCTTCTGTCCCTGCAGACTTTTCCGGCAGAAGAAGGCGGCAGGGCGCAGTTCAGCGATTATTACACGCCGGCCACGGCGGCTCCGGTCAGTCCGGACGCCGAAGGTTTCATCCGCAGGTGGACCATACTGGAGCCAATCGCAAAGTCTTTCAGCAGCAATGCCATGCTTACCGACAACTTCCTGACGGAAGCAATGGCCGAGACTTATTTCAAGGACCAGTTCACGGTTGTTCCCGTTGACGGTTCCAAGGTAAAGTACGGCAAGACCAACCTGGTATGGCACGCCCTTGACTCCAAGCTGTTCTTCGTAAACCTGCTCCGCTTTGCGGAGGGGCTGGACAAGGAGTATTTCCAGCAGATGTACTGGGCGGTGACCATCATAGACTGCGACCGGGACATCGAGAACGTCAGGCTTGCGGGAGGCGCCAACTCCGGTGCAGTATGGTACCTGAACGGAGAGGAAGTCCTCAGGCTTACAAATGACCGCGACCTTATCGTGGATGACTGCGCTTCGCAGAGGGTCACTCTCAAGAAGGGCAGGAACATCCTTCGAGGCGCGGTGTTCAACGGTCAGGGAATGGCAACTTTCTGCCTTCGTTTCCTGGACGAAAACGGCAAGCCGGTCACCGGCTATACGGTATCATCACTTTTAAAGAAGAGGTAGTATGAGAAAAAGGTTATTGGCAACAGCTTTCGCCGCTCTTATGACAGTGGCGGCCTGGGCGCAGATAGGAAGCCCGTATATCCATGACCCGTCCACCGTAGTGGAGTGCGACGGCAAGTACTACACCTTTGGTACCGGAAGCGGCGGCCTCATCTCGGAGGACGGCTGGAACTGGCACGGAGGCGCCGTCCGTCCGGGCGGAGGCGTTGCGCCTGACGCCCTCAAGATCGGCGACCGCTACCTGGTCGTTTATTCCACCGGCGACGTCCAGGGAGTTCGATATGGCTCCCACGTGTATGCAATGTGGAACAAGACTCTGGATCCGGAGTCCCCGGATTTCAAATTCACAGACCCTATAGACATCGCCGGATCCAACGGATACGAGGACTGCGACGGCATTGACCCTGGACTGATGATGGGCCCTGACGGCCGCCTCTGGCTGGTTTACGGAACCTATTTCGGATATCTCCGCGTAGTTGAGCTTGACCCTGCCACGGCAAGGGCCATAGGGGAGCCCGTCAACGTGGCTCTCTCCTGCGAGGCGGGCGAGATGATCTACAACGACGGCTGGTATTATCTGCTCGCCACCCACGGCACCTGCTGCAGCGGCGTGAACTCTACCTACGAGATCATAGTGGGACGCTCCAAGAGCCCTACCGGACCTTATTGTGACAACCTTGGAAGAGACATGATACACGGAGGAGGAAGGCTCCTCCTCGCTTCCGAGCCGCGCAGGATTGGCGCGGGCCACTTCGGACGCTTCGTGGTAGGAAAGGGGATAGAGAAGTTCTCCTTCCATTTCGAGGGAGACCTTGACCGCAGCGGCCGCAGCGTGCTTGCTATGCGCGCCCTGCTGTGGAAGGACGGCTGGCCGGTTGCGGGCAAGCCTTTCGAGAGCGGGGAATACAGCATCGTCTCGGAGAGAAGGGGATTCACCCTGGAACTGGCGGTGAACAACGTTCCCATGAACACAGGCGCAAGGGGAATGTCCAGGAATGCGGACGGCCCTGTAGTGGCGCTGGACGACCAGAAACTGGAAGACGTGATAGGCACCTGGCCGCAGGGTGACATCAATTTGCGCATAGGCCCGGAACTCTTCCGCCCGCACCAGGCATGGGTGATCACCGAACTTAACGACGTTCCCGGCTTCATAGGCGGCGCCTACTGCAAGATAACCATTGCCGGTACCGGCAGGGCGCTTGCAGCCACCGCTTCAAGGGAAGTCACCACCGTTCCTGAGTTCACCGGAGCCCCTGAACAACTGTGGAGAATTGACCAGCTCACCGATGGGACCTTCAGGATAATGCCCAAGGCGGTTCCGGGTACGGATGAGGAACTGGCTCTCGTAGCCGTGGCGGACAGCACCCCTTCGCTGGGTGTCTTTGACCCGGAAAGCGACAACTCAAAGTGGAACCTATATAAACACTGACACAATGAAGATACTTAACAGAATCCTTCTTGCGGCATTGCTCGTCACCGCTTTTGCGGTCACAGGCTCTGCCCAGAAGAAAGGCAAGATTGACGTAGGCGAAGCCCTGAAGGGCTATTTCACCCCAGTCACAACTCCATCGGCCAGTCCTGACGCCAAGGGATTCATCCGCCGCTGGATGATCCTTGAGCCAATCAGCAAACCAAACTCCACAAACCGCGTGTTCACGGATACCTACACCAGGGAGAACCTGAGCGTGGAGTATTTCCCGGGCCAGTTCACAGTTATCCCCAAGGACGGGGACAAGGTGAAGGTCACCATGGAATACCAGCCGCCGGTCAACCTCACTTCCAACAGGCCGGCCCAGCCCCAGGGAGAGCAACCCAAGTTTGTGAAGGCCACCCTGACCTGGCATGCGCTTGACAGCGACCACTTCTTCGTGAAACTCTTCCGCTTTGCCACGGGACTTGACAAGGACCGCTACGGCGTCATCTTCTGGACCGTTACCGTAATCAACTGTGAGGAGGACATCCCCAATGTCAGGCTCGCCGTGGGTTCCAACAAGGCGGCCAGATGGTGGGTCAACGGAGAGGAACTACTCCTGCTTGCGGGAGACCGCCACATGGGCGTTGACAGCGCGGTATCAGACCGCATCACCCTCAAGAAGGGTAAGAACGTGCTCCGCGGCGTCACCATGAACGGCCCCGGAATGAGCGAGTTCTGCGCCCGTTTCATAGACGACCACGGCAACCCCGTAAGGAACTATACAATTACTTGCAACTGATAAAACCCTGACAACCATGAAAAGAATAATCATCATAGCAGCATTGCTCTTGTCGGGCGTTATCATGTTTGCCCAGACCGGAGCCCCGTTTATCCACGACCCTTCTTCGATCGTTGAATGCGACGGCAAATACTACACCTTTGGAACCGGAAGCGGAGGCCTCATCTCCGAGGACGGATGGAGCTGGCACAGCGGGGCCGTGAGGCCCGGCGGAGGCGCCGCTCCTGACGCCATCAAGATAGGCGACCGCTACCTTGTGATCTACGGAACAACCGGAGGCGGAATGGGTGGCGGCCACGCCAGCAAGATAATGACCATGTGGAACAAGACCCTTGATCCGGAATCCCCGGATTTTGGATACTCGGACCCTGTATTGGTGCTTGAGTCCCTTGTAGACGAGGACTTCAACGCCATTGACCCTGGCGTTCTCATGGGTCCCGACGGCAGGCTGTGGCTCACCGCGGGAACATACTTCGGACATATACGCCAGGTCGAGATAGATCCAAAGACTGGATTCCGCGTAGAGGGCAACGAGGCCATTGACGTGGGCAGGAACATGGAGGCTTCCACAATGATGTACCGTGACGGCTGGTACTACTTGCTTGGAACACACGGAACCTGTTGCGACGGCGTGAACGCCACATACAACATTGTGGTGGGACGCTCCAGGAACCCCCAGGGACCGTTCATCGACAATGTGGGACGCTCCATGATAGAGGGCGGCGGCAAGTCTGTCATCACCTCCGAAAGGAGGCTCATCGGCCCCGGCCACTTCGGACGCTTCGTAGAAGAGGAAGGCGTGGAGAAGATGTCCTTCCACTGGGAGGCCGACATGGACCAGAGCGGCCGCAGCGTGCTCGGCATACGTCCCCTTATCTGGAAGGACGGATGGCCGGAGGCAGGTGAGGCCCTCAAGGAGGGAACTTACGAGATCAAGTCCGTCAGGAGCGGATATGCCCTTGAACTGGAAGTTGACTTCGTCCGTGCCCAGGGCGCGCAGGGCGGAATGGGCAGAGGAGCCGGGAACCAGCAGCCTGTGGTAAGCATAGAAGAGCAGAAACTGGAGGATGTCATTGACACCTGGCCCAAGGGTGTGATAGGCGCAAGGAACGGTTACTATATGGGCCGTCCCTGGCAGAGGTGGAGCATAATCCCCGTCCCTGAGGCTGGAGGTTATCTGGGAGGCCCTTACTACAAGATAGTGATTGCCGGAACCAACCGCGCCCTTGCAGCCAACGAGAAGGCGGAAGTGGACACTGTTCCGGAGTTCACCGGAGCTCCTGAGCAGCTGTGGCGCATTGACCAGCTCACCGATGGAACATACCGTATAATGCCAAAGTCCATCCCCGGACACGACGAGCCTTATGCGCTGGTTTCCCTTGGCGACTGCTCTCCGACGCTTGCCCCGTTCGACTTCAGCAGCGACAATTCAAAGTGGGAGTTCAAAGGATTCGCACCTCTTAAATAAAGTGAGATGAAGACCATTCACAAAATATGTCTGGCGCTTGCGCTGATCCTTCCGGCCTGTTCCGGAGGTCAGCCGCAGCACCCGGCGGAGACACCTGCGTTGAAGGATGTCTATAAAGACGCCTTCAAGATGGGCGCCGCAGTCAGCTCATTTGATCTGAGCGGCCGCAACCCGGAACTTGTGGACCTGATCCTCAAGCACTTCAACACACTCACTCCCGGCAACGAGCTTAAGCCGGAGTCCCTTCATCCCAGGCCGGATGTCTGGAATTGGGAAAGGGCCGACAGGTATGTGGACTTTGCCGTAGAGCACGATATGTTCGTGATGGGACACACCCTGTGCTGGCATAACCAGACCCCTGAATTCTTCTGGAACGACAAGGACGGCAAGCCCAAGAGCCACGATGAACTGGTTGAGACTCTCAGGAGTTACATAGAGACCGTCTGCACCCACTTCAAGGGCAGGGTAGACGCCTGGGACGTAATCAACGAGATCGTTTCTGAAGAAGGCGGATACCGCGACAAGGGATGGGTACACGCTTTTGGAGGCGAAGAATACGGCGACGAGATTGTCAAGACCGTATTCCGCTTCGCGGAGCAGTATGCCCCTGACACCGAGCTCTATTACAATGAGTTCAACGTGTGGCGTCCTTCCAAGCTGGAAGGCGTCCTCCACCTTGTCAAGATGCTCCAGGAAGAAGGCATCCGCATAGACGGCGTGGGCATCCAGGCCCACTGGGGTCTCAACTACCCCAAGAACCACTATGTGGAGGAGGCTATAGAAAAGATAGCCGCCCTGGGCGTGAAGGTGATGATCACGGAGTTGGACATAGACGTCCTGCCGCTGTCAAAGGAAGGCCAGATAATTGGCCAGGCCATGCGTGACCCGCAGTTCCAGCTGGAGGAATTCGAGGAGTTCTTCGATCCTTATAAGGACGGCCTGCCTGAGGAGGTGGAGAAGGAACTTGCGGACAGGTATGAGGAACTGTTCCAGATATTCTATGACCATAGGGACGTGATAGACCGTGTTACCTTCTGGGGGCCTCACGACGGTTCTTCCTGGAAGAACGGCAGTCCCATCCCCGGCCGTACCAACTATCCGCTCCTCTTCAACAGGGACCTCACTCCTCACGAAGCCTTCTGGCGCGTAGCCGCAATACCAGGCAAATAAACAGTTTTTATTTGAGAAGCGCTGTATTTGGTTGAAAGTGTAGTAACAAGAGGCGAAGCCCAAATCACTTTCAACCAAATACAGCGACTTCTCTGTCAATATGAGTTATTTCAAATTGAAATTATTGTTATATTTGGGAGTTAGTAGATAAACCAATGAAGAATCACGAGAGAAGAGTCGGGACTGTGTCCCGCGGTATCAGGTGCCCCATTATCAGGGAGGGCGACAACCTGGCAGCGATAGTTGCAGAAAGTGTTCTTGCAGCAGCCGCAGAAGAGAATTTCCCAATCAGAGACAGGGATGTAATTTCAGTCACAGAATCCGTAGTAGCCCGTTCACAGGGAAACTACGCTCCTGTCAGCGCCATTGCAAAGGATGTGAAGGAGAAGACCGGCGGCGGAACCGTCGGAATCATTTTCCCTATCCTTTCCCGCAACCGCTTTGCAATATGCCTCAGGGGAATGGCAATGGGATGCAAGAAGGTTGTGCTTATGCTCAGCTACCCTTCAGACGAGGTGGGCAACGCCCTGATCAGCGTAGAGGCCATAGAGAATTCCGGCGTCAATCCGTATTGCGACGTGCTTACCCTTGAGGAATACCGCAAGCACTTTGGCGTTGTAAAGCACGAATTCACCGGAGTAGATTATGTTGAGTATTACGCAGACCTTGTAAAGGAATGCGGAGCTGAGGTAGAAGTGATCTTTGCCAATCAGGCCAAGGCCATCCTGGATTACACGGACGTTGTGATCAATTGCGACATCCATACCCGCAAGCTTACAAAGAAGCGCCTGCTGGATGCCGGAGCCCGCATTGTCCTTGGAATGGACGATATCCTCACTTCTTCCGTGGACGGAAGCGGTTTCAACGAGGATTACGGCCTGCTTGGATCCAACAAGGCTACGGAAGATACCGTGAAACTCTTCCCGCACAAGTGCAAGGGATTGGTCCTGGATATCCAGAAGCGCATCTTGGATGCGACAGGAAAGCACGTTGAGGTGATGATTTACGGCGACGGCGCCTTCAAGGACCCTCAGGGCAAGATTTGGGAACTTGCGGACCCGGTTGTATCTCCCGCATTCACTGACGGCCTTCGCGGAACGCCCAATGAGCTGAAGCTCAAGTATCTGGCGGACAATGACTTTGCTGAACTCAGCGGAGAGGCCTTGCGCGATGCTATCAGCAAGAGCATCAAGGCCAAGGACGCTGACCTCAAGGGCAAGATGGTATCGGAGGGAACCACTCCACGCCAGCTTACGGACCTCATCGGTTCGCTCTGTGACCTGACATCGGGTTCCGGAGACAAGGGAACGCCTGTGGTACTGGTCCAGGGTTACTTTGACAACTACACGTCTGAATAGTTCCGCTTTTTAATAATCGGAAATATTTATATATTTGCACGGGGAAAGTCTTACACGACCAGCTCCCTCCCAACTCCCCCAGGGTAGGAATACAGCAAGGGTAAGAGGTTGTAGCGGTGCGATGTATCCAGCTTTCCCTTTTTTTATTGCCACACCGTTAATTCACTAGATATTGTATGAAGAGGTTCCTGTTTCTCTCTGTCGCATTGTTCCTCCTTGCCGGCTGCAATTGGTTCGGGATGGAGAACTCTGTCAAGGAAAAGCTTCCGGACAACTATACCATGACTATGCACGACTACCAGTTCAAGGTAGTGGAGGACAAGCTGCTGCCGTATGGCGTACAGCAGTGGGACGGGTATTTCGGATCGTTCTATGAGGCTTATACAGACCCTGTCACGGGAGTATACACGCCTCCGGTACTTGCTCTGTCACATTTCAAGTGGTATCCTGTGGAATACGGCCCGGATTTCTGGAATGACTGCGGTGTGGATTACATTGACAATTACACCTTTGACACGTATGTGTATCATGAGGAGAACGGCATAGTCACCGTGGAGAACTTCTACGGGCGTGACTGGCACGGAAGGTTTGACGAAATGGGAATCACCTTTACCAGCGACCTGGGAACGGTAGAACTTAAAAAGCTGGAAAAGACTGCCTACGACGGTTCCCTAGACAGTTACATCAACAACCTTCTGAACAGATAATCCTTATTGGAAAGATTTTTAGCGGGAGATGACCCCTGATCCGGGCATTTCCCGCTCTTGCGTATACCACACGGCGAACTGGCCCGCGGTAATGCCGCGCTGGGGCTGGTCAAAGAGGATAAAGAGCCCGTTCTGACGCATCAGGAGCGTTGCCTGCTGCAGGGGCTGACGATAGCGGATGCGCACCAGGTACCGGCGGTTCTCGCCAATTTCCATCTTAAGGTCAGGGCGTATCCAGTGGATTTCTTCCGGGGCGATGCGCAGGCAGCTGCGAAGCAGGCCTTTGTGCGTATGCCCTTCGCCCACGTAAATGGTGTTGCTCTCGATGTCCGTGGCCAGGATGAAGATTGGCTCCTTGTGGCCGCCGATGTTCAGGCCCTTGCGCTGGCCAATGGTGTAGAACTGGGCGCCGTCGTGCTTTCCCACGATCTTGCCCCAGGGGTTCTCCTTGTAGCGGGTTTTCTTTGCGTGGTGGTTGCGGGCGCGGTAGGTTTCGGTCTGGAAGGTGATGCCGCTGTAGTCGATGGGGGTGGAGAGTTCCAGCAGTTCATCGTCAGTGCAGGCAAGGCCCTTTGCAAGCAGGGAAGCGTCCAGCGCATATTTCTCGCTGTCCGCATAGAACTGGTCATAGACCTCCACCACGTTGCCTTCAACGCTCTTAAGTTGCTGTTGCAGGAACACCGGCAGGTCCACCTTCCCAACGAAGCAGATGCCCTGGGAGTCTTTCTTGTCGGCCGAAGGCAGGTCCGCTTCCTGCGCCAGGCGACGCACTTCCGGCTTGGTCAGGTCCCCTATGGGGAACATGGCGCAGGCAAGCTGCTCCTGCGAGAGCTGGCAAAGGAAGTAACTCTGGTCCTTGTTGGAGTCCTCTCCCGCCAGGATGCGGTACATTGTCTTGCCGTCCGGCCCAGCGAACTCTTCCTTGCGGCAGTAGTGGCCTGTGGCCACCATGTCCGCACCCAGTGAGCGGGCCGCCGTGAGGAACGCATCGAACTTTATCTCCCTGTTGCACAGCACGTCAGGGTTTGGTGTGCGCCCCTTGGAGTACTCGTCGAACATATAGTCCACCACCCGCTTGCGGTACTGCTTTGACAGGTCCACGAAGTAGAAGGGGATACCAATCTTTCTGGCCACCATTTCAGCCACGAACTTGTCCTCCTCCCACTCGCAGTCTCCGTGCAGGGTCCCCTCCGTGTCGTGCCAGTTCTGCATGAACATGGCAAACACGTCGTAGCCCTGCCTCTTCAGAAGCAAAGCCGCAACGCTGGAGTCCACGCCTCCTGAAAGTCCCACGCATATCTTCATCCCTGCAAAGATATACAATTCTTGGAAAACTAATATCAGGATGGGATGGGGAGCGTGGGCATAAGTGGTTGATAATCAGCGAGATCATTATTTTAACGGTCTCGTTTTGGGCACCGTTTAAGTGTTTATTTTGCTGATAATCAGATGCTTACACCCACGGGGCATTAATTGTTACGGCGCTTTTTGGTGGTTTCAATAACTATGACGGTGCAGTCTTCACCATATTTCAACTGTTCAGGAGAACCGTTCTTGAGGACAGTGATGTTTTTGATGTCCATTGGAGATACAGCGTCGAATGGTGACAACGAATCTTCGTATTCTACACCGTCAACCACATACACGATTTTCCTTGGGATTTTCTGGATATACTGGCTGATATCCGGTATGTGGAAAGAATCAGGTGTAAAGCGATAGACAGACATCAGGGAATCCAGGTCGAATTGGGGGAAGGTTCCGGTAAAGGAGAATATGGAAGGTTGTTTAGATGTGGAGATGGAATGAATCGTAACGGCGTTGCGTCCCGATCCTGTTGTAGAAATCTTGTAATCTTTGATTGTTTTGCCATTTAGTTGGGAACCGTCAAAGTTCTCAACCGTCACATTGTCAATGACATAGATGGTCTGCTGGGCTGACATGGTGAAAGCACTCATTAAGAGGCAGAGAGAGAGGAAGATTATCTTTTTCATAATTGCATTTTAATCGTTTAGTGATACCAGATTGAAAGATTTGCCGCCATCCAGAGGGGTGACGATGAACGATGCGGTCTGCCCATCGGGGAAATGGGCGGTCATGACAAACCCGTCCCCAACGGGCTTGAATTCAAAGCTGTCGGCTTCTGCCGGATTGAAGTTGGATATGAAATTGAGCTGCTGGATCAGAACAGCATATTCTTCAGGAGTGGTGGCAGGGGTTTCAGGAACGGCAGGCTTCCTTGTCAGGATGATTACCGCGGCGACAGCCGCCGCCACACCCGCGAAGGCAAAGCACCAGGTGCGGTATGACCTTGTCCTGGACCGTTTTACAATGCGGTCGAACTCATCTTCCGCTTCAGGAAGTTCATGTATTGTGACAGGCATTACTGCCTGAAGTATCTGAAAGACAGCCATCTCCTCATCATCCCTTGGCGGGGAGGATACAAAGGAGGCGTAAAGCTCGCGCTCCTGCTCGCTTGTAGTCTCCGCTTCCAGATAGAGTCTTATCAAGTCTTTCCGGTCCATATTACTTCATATTAAGTGATTTCATCATTTCTTTCCGTGCGGCTGAGATGGAACTCTTTATACTGCCCTTTGGCCGGCCTGTCACTATGGCTATCTCATCCAGTGAGAGTCCGGTAGCCTTCAATTGCAACAGGCGGCGGGTCCCGGAAGGAAGTCTTTCCAGGGTCTTCCCTGCAATTATCCGGGTTTCTGACAGTTCTATGTTCGTTGATGGATCATCCCCGTCCGGGAGCCATTCAGGGAGCAATTGACTCCTTCCCTCCCTTTTCTTGCGCCAAAGGGAGATACAGAGGTTCTTTGTAATAGAAATGGCCCAAGCCTCAGCATTTCGGATCCGGGTCCCTTCCTCTGAAGCTTTCCACAGTCTTAGAAGGACATCTTGGACAATGTCCTCCGGATCATCGGCCATTTTGGATGCATGAAGGAACTTCTTTGCCAATGCAAAGACTTTGGGCCTTATCCTGGCCAGTTCTATTTCCAGCGTCTTATCCATACTTCACGGATATAGACGCAAAAACCGTGAAAAGTTAATGGAGAAGGGACTGGACTTCGTCACGATGTTCCCAGAGGGTGCAGCCGCCGGTGTGTTCCCAGCCCAGGGCGTGGGCGCTGCGGATTTTTTGGAAGAGGGGAGACTTGAGGGCGTTGAGGACGCCTGTCTGGGCTACGTTGCAGTCAGAGAAAGGGGAGAAGGGGCAGGGTTCCGCGGAGCCGTCGGGGGCGATGTGGAAGAAGCCGCGGCCGGATGCGAGGCATCCGCCAAGGGCCTTCTCATCGCCAGGGAAGGAGAGGAAGATGATGTCCCCAAAGGAGGAGCGGCGCTCCTCCAGGAGGGACTCCATCTCCTTGACGTGCCGGTCCTGGAAGGCCAGATGCTCCGTTCCGGGTTCCACAGGTACGTATTCCACATAGAAGACAATCTTGCAGCCAAGGTCACGCAGGGTTTCTATGAATTCAGTTGAGGTTACCTGGATGTAATTCTCGGTAGTGACCGTAATGCTGGTACCAAAGAACAGTTTCTCTTCCCTGAGCATTGCCATTGACTTGAGGGCGCGTTCAAAGACACCGGCGCCCCGGCGGGCGTCAGTGCCAATTGCGGTGCCTTCTATACTTATTACCGGGACCATGTTCAGGTTGTCCCGGAAGAATTCCAAATAGGATTTGCCAATCAGCGTGCCGTTGGTGAACACCGGGAATATCATGTCCTTCACCAGGGCTACCTGTTCCAGGATATCCCTGCGGGTAAGCGGCTCGCCTCCGGCCAGGAGGGAAAAGTTGATTCCAAGACCTGCGGCTTCGGTGAAGATGGCTTTCCACCGAGCAGGCTCAAGGGTAGGTTTGGAGGGAGCCCCTTGCAGGGCGGCAATGCCGTTGGAACGCGCATAGCAACCCTTGCAATTGAGATTGCAGGTGGTTGCCATGCTGCTTATAAGGAATGGGGGAATATCTATGCCTTCTGTGTCCCGGACCGCGCGGCGGCGCTTTTCTGACTGCCGGAAGATCCTTTGCATCTTCCTGGCGAAGGCCGCCTCGCGCGGATTGGAAAGGACATTCCTGTATGCCTTTTCCATTATCCGGCGGATGCTGCCGGCCATATATACCCCCAGATCCAACTTCCTTACTTGATATGGTCGTTGAAGAATTTGCGGAGGAAGGCGCGGCACTGGGCGCGGTGCTCAGGGTTGGTGAATCCGTGGTCGCCGCCGGCAATGACGTGGTATTCGCAGTTGGCGTATACCTCAGCCGCCTGGTCGGAGACGCTCTTGTTCACCAGCCTGTCAGCGTCGCCGTGGATGTCGATCACGGGGCCTTTGTACTTGGCTATGTCCGGGTAAAGGTCATAGTCGAACATGGAGCGGTAGTAATTGCCGCCCAGTTTCATTCCCATGGAATTGATCGTGTCGGGCACCTGCCTGTCAGGATAGAACCTTTCCGCGCTGAACGGGATGCTGAAAGCCGGGTACATGAGGCCAACGCCCTTTATCTTCTCAGGGATCCTGGCGGCGGTCATGGCGGCTACCAGTCCACCCTGGCTCTCTCCAACGATGAATATGTTGTCCGTGTCCACGCCGGTCATCCAACTGAACATATCCACCACGTCCAGAAGGTCCTGGACTTCCGTAAAGATGGTCATGTCCTCAGTGTTCCCTTCGCTGCGGCTCCTGGTAGAGCCTCCGCTGAAATCAAAGGCATAGCACAGGAAACCGTCCTTTGCCAGTTCGGGTATGATGTCGTAGAAGCAGGTGTAGGTGCTGTTGAAGCCGTGGGCCATGATTACCAGCGGCTTTTCCGCAGGGCCGCCGACAGGCGTGTACAGTTCGCCGTAAAGCACCTTGCCGGAACTATTGGTGCAGGGCAGTTCCTTATGCTGGAATGAAGGGTCTTCCGGTGCGTTTGGTAAACGTTGCTGGGCTGATGCGGCAACGCTAAGTGCCAGGAAAGCGGCGGCACAAAGTATCAATGCTCTTTTCATATTCTTAATCTTTATTTGCCGTGGGTGGCTTTGTGGATCATGTCAAGGAAGGTGTCCACTATGGCCTTCTGGGCATATCCCTGCTTGTAGCCGGAGCCAAGGACCTCGAATACCTGGGCGCCGTACGACTCGTCGTCGGGGATGTAGCCGCCCCTTCCGCTGTGGCCGTCGGCCACGGTGGTCATAAGGGTGAATGCATACGGCGACTTGCTCTTCAGTTCCACTGCGATGGGGTTGTAGACCTCTCCGCAGACAGCGCAAACGGGGATTTCGTCCAGCATCAGGAGGCCGAGTTCCAGGTTGATCTCAGGGGCGTCCTCGTATTCTCCGGCGTATCCGGCGCGGTCTCCACCGTTGATCTGGCGTCGGCCGGGGCAGCTGATGGTGCGGCGCTCGCAGGACAGTGTTACGTCAGTCTCAAAGCGGCGCATCATCATTATGACGTACTTGACTTCTTCGCCGAGGAGTTGTCCGTAGCTTTCAGCCATCTTCTTCTGCTCCTCCATAAGGCGGTGGACCTCAGGGTCGTTGCGGTCCAGGCCGGTGCCTCCCGGAGGCATGCGGTTGGAGATGTCCTCGCCGCGCTTGGCGTAGTCCGCGATGCGGATGTCGCGCAGGTCGAATGTCTGCTGGAAGTACAGCGGATTCTGGTCTCCGGCGGCTCCGGAGGAGAATACAGCCACGAAGTCATCGCCGTAGCGGCTCTCGATGTATTCCTCGGACTTGCCGGGGAAGTCTCCGGTAATCATGTCCAACTGGCCGGTAATGACGGCGTGCATGGCATAATTGAAGTATGTGGCAATAGGTTTGCCGTCAAGGCTTTCAAAATAGATTACGGCCACGGTCTTGTCCGACTTGCCGTCATAGTCCGGGCCTTCCCACCACGTTCCGCGCTCCGGGTCAAAGAGGTCGCGCTTTACGTTCAGGTAGCTGACTCCGCTGCCGAAACCCACCTTGGCCGGAACCATGTTGTCATAGGCCTGCTTTACTGCCTGATAGGTTCTTTCTATGAGTTCGTCTTGAGGGACTGTGCCTGTGGAGTGGCAGTGGGTTCCGTTGTATATGATGTTTCCCGGAGGGATTCCCAGTTCTTTCTGGAGGCGTTCGTTCACGGCGTCGATGACACGCTGGTTGGTGTTGCCGTCCACGTTGGCAAGGCCGGCAACGGTCTGTCCGTTGGTGAAGATGATTGCCCTCACATGGGTGCGGTCCAGGATGCCGTAGGAGTTCCTGCCCAGCTGGTTTTCTGCGGGGGTGACGTCAACCTTGGCTGCGCCGGCCTTCAGCTGGCCGCGCCACGGCTGCGCTGCGGCAAGGCAGCAGACAAAGGCTAAAGCAATGATTATCAGAGACTTTTTCATATCTGTGCGGTTATAGGTTCAATAAGTTATTGCGGCATGGCGCCCTTGCGGGAGCATACGTAGGCGGCGGTATCGCTGGCCAGGCGCTGTGCGTCGGCCAGCGAGTCACCGCGCAGGTATGCGACCACGAAGGCCGCGGTGAAGGAGTCTCCGGCGCCCACGGTGTCGACCACCTTGGCTTCGCCGGCGGCCTGCGGGATGACTTCATCCGCGGTGATGACCTCGCTTCCTTCCGGGCCCTTGGTCAGGATTACCAGCTTTAGGCCGTATCGGGATATGAGGGTGCGGCAGGCGGATGTGTCATCGCCCTGCAGGGAAAGCAGGTCGGCTACTATGCGTAACTCCTCGTCATTTATCTTGAGGATGTCGGCCAGGCGCAGGGATTCTTCCAGCACTTCCGCATTGTAATAATGCTGCCGCAGGTTTATGTCGAAGACCTTGAGCGCATCCGGGCGCATGGCCCTCAGGAAGCGGAGTACTGACTCGCGGGAAGCCATGCGCTGCACCAGGGAGCCGAAGCAGACGGCATCCGCCCGCTTTGCCAGTTCCTCCATATCCGGAGTGAACGGGATGTTGTCCCAGGCCACGTCCTCCTTGATGTCGTAGGTGGGGATGCCGTTGCCGTCCAGCGTGACTTCCACTGTGCCGGTTGGCTTGGCGGTGACGGTTATTATGTGATGGAGTTTTTTCACACCCATCAGGGCCAGTATTTCACGGCCAAGGGAGTCGTCGCCCACCGCGCTCACGGCCCAGCCTTCCTCTCCGAGGCGGCTGGCGTGATATGCGAAATTGGCCGGCGCCCCGCCCAGGGCCTTGCCGGAAGGGAGCATGTCCCAGAGGATCTCTCCCAGCCCAACTATAACTTTGCTCATACTTTTTCCTTTTTAAAGAACACAGTGGCCATGTATACCAGATACAGCACGCCGACGCTTATCACTATTACAGACCCCACCTGGGTGCCCATCGCGTCTGACAGCACTCCCATCAGGAGCGGGAATATGGTACCGCCTATAAGGCCCATTATCATCAGGCCGGACATCTCGTTGTTCTTCTCCGGGAGGTACAGAAGCGCCTTGGAGAAAATCATCGAGAAGATGTTGGAATTGCCGAAACCTACGAGGGCTATGGCAATGTACAGGCCCACCAGGGTGTGGCAACACAGAAGACCCAGCATTGCCAGCACCATGCAGGCGACGCTAACGGCAAAGAACCTCTTGAGAGGGAACTTTGACAGGATGAACGATCCGGAGAAGCAACCCAGCGTACGGAACAGGAAGTAGATGCTGGTGGCTATTCCGGCTTTCTCCAGAGGCAATCCCAGACGCTCCATTATGATCTTTGGGGCGCAGGTGTTCACGCCCACGTCAATACCTACGTGCGCCACTATTCCCAGGAAGAAAAGCAGCACGGAGGTATCTCCAAGCAATTGCAGGCACTGGATAAAGTTGGATGACCTGTCCTTGGGTATTTCCTCGTCTATCTTTGTAACCCACAGATAGATGGTGGCGATCAGCGCGAAGGCCAGGAATATGGGATATAGCAACAGCCAGTTTCCAAAACGGACAGACGCCCAGCTTGCAATGATTGGCGCTATGAACGATGCTATTGCCTTGATGAACTGCCCGAAGGTCAGGGTGCTGGCCAACTGGTCCCCGCTCACCACGCAGGTAATAAGGGGGTTCAGGGATACCTGCATCAGCGTGTTTCCTATGCCCAGCAGGCAGAATGAAACCAGTAGCATGGGATAGTTGTATCCGCAAAGAGGCAGTATCATTGCCAGGGCCGTCACAACCAGGCTCAGGAGCACCGTCTTCCGCTTTCCAATCTTGTTCATCAGCAGGCCCGTAGGGACGGACAGGAAGAAGAACCACAGGAAAACCATTGACGGCAGGAAGTTGGCCATGGTGTCCGACAGGGCGAAATTCGCCTTCACGTAATTGGTGGCCGTGCCCACCATGTCCACGAATCCCATAGCGAAAAACGCGAACATTATTGGCAGCAGCTTTTTCCAGGAGCGTTTCATAGGCCTTAGAATTTGAAGATGGCGGCAGAGGTGGCGGAGATGTTGATGGTATCTCCCTTTTTGCTCTGCTTGTAGGTGCACTTCTTATAGTTTCCGCCGATGAGTTCAGGCTTGGAGGTCTCTCCCGGAAGGGTGACTGAAACCGCCTTTGCCGATGGGTTGATCACCACGTAGCAGCGCTCTCCTCCGAGCTTGCGCTCGTATACCATAGGGTAAGGCTGGTCAAGGCTGCTGACAAGACGCCAGGAGGCGTCAGCGCCCAGCGCCTTGACATCCTTGCGGAGCCTGAGCAGCGTGCGGACGTAGTTCAGCAGCGAAGCGGGGTCCGCTTCCGCCTTTGCCACCGTCATCCTGTTCGGATCGGGGTCCTGCGGGATATATATCTTGTCGATTGGCGCGGTGGAGAAGCCGGCGTTGGCGCTGCCGTCCCAAAGCATCGGGATGCGGCAGCCGGCGCGCCCGCCGGAACCCTCCGTCGGAGGAGCGGCGGGGTTCTGTTTCAGGCCTATCTCATCGCCGTAGTAGATGAATGGCACCCCCGGCATGGTCAGGAAGAAGGTCATGGCCACCTTCAGTTCTTCCGGGGTGGTGCGCCCCTCGGTGCAGACGCGGTTGAAGTCGTGGTTGCCGGAAGGCATGCACACATAGCCCTTGCCCTGCACGGCATCGTACTGGTATTTGTAGAGGTCATACCAGGTTTGGAGGACGCCCTTGCCGGATTTGTCGAAGTACGGGGGAGTGGGCTCCTGTCCGTTCCTGCCCCTGCGTCCATAGAAGAACAGGGTGGAGTAGTTGTACTGGCCGTCGTGGCAGAAGAAATCCAGGTCGAAGCCCGCTTCCGTGGACTGGCCGGGGTTGAACCATTCCGCAATGAGGATGCCCTCCGGATATTCCGCGTCAAACCACTTTACAAAGTCTTCCTTCCACAGTTTTATGGTCTCCGACTTGTCGTCGTCATTCTTTACCAGGCTGGCGGCCATGTCAACGCGGAAGCCGTCCACGCCCTTGTCCATCCAGAAGGACATTATGTTCTTGAGCTCGCGCCTCATGGCCTTGGGGCCCGGGGCGTCAACAGCCTGCTCCCACGGATGGGTGGGGTCGGGATTGGCAAAGCCAAAGTTCAGCGCGGGCTGGGTGTCAAAGAAGTTCTTGATGTAGTACGGGCCGCGCGGAGCGTCCGTTGCCACGAACTTGCTCAGCAGCGTCCCTCCTCCCTGCATCTGCACGTTTGAGCCGGTCTCAGGCTTGAAACTTGGCCAGATGTAGTAGTCCGAATAGCGCAGGTTGGGGGCTTCCTTTGACTGCAGGAACCATTCGTTCTGGTCAGAAGAATGGCCTGCAACCAGGTCCATCACAATCTTTATTCCGCGGGCATGGGCCTGGTTCACCAGTTCCACAAGGTCGGAATTGGTTCCGAAACGCGGGTCCACCTTGTAGAAGTCAATCACGTCATATCCGCCGTCTGTCCATCCAGATACATAGACCGGGTTGAGCCAGATGGCCGTCACGCCAATTGACTTGATATAATCCAGACGGGAGATAATGCCCGGGATGTCTCCTATTCCGTTGCCGTCGCTGTCCTGGAAGGAGGACGGATATATCTGATAGAAAACGGCGTCGCTGAGCCATGAAGGCTGGCTCGGATCCGGGGCGGCGGAAAGATTCTGGGCGGCAAATGCACATGCCATGGCGAATATCAAGGTTATTATTTTTTTCATAGGCTTGTGGTTATTACCCAAATATAAGAAAAAAATATTTGTATCTTTGCATGCAATAACATTTAAACACCAGCCCTATGTCTTTTATCGATGATAGAATAGCAATGGACGGTCTGACTTTCGACGATGTATTGCTTATTCCCGCTTATTCCCAAGTACTTCCAAAAGAGGTGAGCCTGTCCGGCAGGTTCTCAAGGAACATACCCCTTAACATACCTATCGTATCCGCCGCAATGGATACGGTAACGGAGGCTCCAATGGCAATTGCCCTTGCCAGGGAGGGCGGAATAGGAGTGATCCACAAGAACATGTCCATTGCAGAGCAGGCAGCCGAAGTACGCAAGGTAAAGCGTGCTGAGAACGGCATGATCATGGACCCTATCACCATCCACAAGGGACAGACCGTGGGAGACGCCCTGGCCCTGATGCACGAGAACCACATCGGCGGCATCCCTGTGGTAGATGATGACAACATGCTGGTGGGGATAGTCACCAACCGCGACGTGCGTTTCCAGACAGACATGGACGTGAAGATCGAGGAGGCCATGACAAGTAAGGGACTGGTGACCATCCGTGACAACCAGACGGACCGCGAATACGTCAAGAAGGTCCTCCAGGAGCACAAGGTGGAGAAACTCCCCGTCGTGAACGCCGCGGGAAAGATAGTGGGACTCATCACCTACAAGGACATAACAAAGGAAAAACTTCATCCTTTCGCCTGCAAAGATTCCAACGGCCGCCTTCGCGTAGCCGCCGGAATCGGCATTACCTCTGACGCGCTCGCAAGGGTTACCGCCCTGGTTGCTGAAGGCGTTGACGCCGTCGTCCTGGACAGCGCCCACGGCCACAGCAAGGGCGTCCTTGACAAGCTCAAGGAGATCAAGGAAGCCTTCCCCAACCTGGACGTAGTAGTCGGCAACATTGCCACCGCGGAAGCCGCCAAGATGCTTGTAGAGGCAGGCGCTGACGGCATCAAGGTTGGTATAGGACCCGGCTCCATCTGCACCACCCGCATAGTCGCCGGCGTGGGTGTGCCTCAGCTGAGCGCAATCTACGAATGCGCGCAGGAGGCCCACAAGGCCGGCATCCCCATCATCGCGGACGGCGGCCTCCGTTACTCCGGAGACGTCGTAAAGGCCCTCGCCGCCGGAGGCGACTGCGTGATGTGCGGCTCCATGTTCGCCGGAACCGAGGAGGCCCCGGGAGAGACCATCATCTACAACGGACGCAAGTTCAAGACATACCGCGGAATGGGCTCCCTGGACGCCATGGCTGCAGGATCCAAGGACCGTTATTTCCAGGACAAGGAGACCGAGGTCAAGAAGCTTGTTCCGGAAGGAATCGTAGGACGCGTGCCCTATAAGGGAACATTGGAAGAGACTGTATACCAGCTGATTGGAGGTCTCCGTTCCGGTATGGGTTACTGCGGCGCGCACAACCTTGCGGAACTCCAGCAGGCCCGCTTCACCAGGGTTACCGCAAGCGGTATGGCGGAGAGCCATCCCCACGACGTGACAATCACTAAGGAAACCCCTAACTACTCAAGAGGCGAGTAGGAACGGATTTTGATATATCAGAAAGGTCCCTGAAATGTTGCGGGGGCCTTTTTAATTGGTTAATTATGAAACGTATCCTCAGAATGATGGCAAGCGCCATCCTGTCAATCATTTGTATGAGTGCATTCGCTAAGGACGACCAGGGCCACACCCTGACCTCATTGTGGAAATCTTACTATACCGCAGTGAACCAAGACAAGCCGCAGGACCAGCAGAAGATCTTGGAGAACATCAAGAAAGAGGCTTTGTCAAAGAAACTTGCCTGGGATTATTACGACGCCTGCCAGGAGTATGTGCAGGTCCGCGCCCGTTCCAACTGGAAATACTACGAGGAGGCCCAGGAAAACTTCCACAGGGAGATAGAGGCTTTCCCGGTCCCGGTGGCCGCTTTCTATATGAAGATGGGCGACAATCCCAAGGATTTGCTGGAGTTCGTCCGCAAGAACAAGGCTAAGCTGGAAGCCGCCCGCAACGATGAATTCTACGAAAGGGACTACCGCATAAACAGCCAGCTCTATTCCGAACTCCTGCCCCAGTACCTCCACAACGACTACGAATACGCCCTCTGGAGCATATTCTTCCAAAGGGAGGAAAGCCCAGAGTTCAGCGAACTCATAAAGGGGAAATATCCTGAAGAGCCCTTCGCGGAATACACCCGCATCACCTGGGAGGAACGTGACAAGCAGAAAGACCAACTAAATGCCTACGCTGGTAAGTACACCGGGAAGGCTGTGGCGCTGATGGCGCGCCAGAACCTCCTGGAAATGTACTTCGATGACCTGCGCGGCAAGGGAACCTCCAAGGAATACTCTTCGCTCAGGGACGCCTGCGAGGGTTTCATCAAGGAAAGGGACGCTTTCACAGGATCAGAGAAGGCGATTGCAAAACTCTGCGACGACCCTGACCGCCTCCTTGAGAACCTCAATTCCAAGGCGGTGGGATACAGGATAAACGACGGAGCGGTTGAGATCTATTTCCGCAACCTGCCTTCCGTGACAATGCAATTCCTTCAGAACAAGAAGGTTACCTGGCAGTCGGAGATCAAGAACCCCACCGGGAGTTACTATGTGGTTGACACAGTCAAGTTCAACCTTCCCGCCATGGACGATGGCCGTTACGACGTCCACTGCTTCAACGGAAAGACCCAGAGGGATGACATCTATGAGCGCTATTCAGTCTCTTTCGCAATACGCAAGGATGCAAAGGGGACCCAGTTGTTCGCCGCGGACTACAAGACCGGCCGCCCTTTGGGAAAGGTGGAATTCGTGGTGTCTGACAACGAGGACAAGGAAACCGGACGCACCAGTGCGGACACCTCTGGCGGCTTTGCCCTGCTGGACAAGGAAATCGCAGACCAGCTGGAGATCCGTTCCCGTTCCCGCAAGGCGTATGTGACATACAAGGACGCCCAGGGCTTCACCCGCCGCTCCCGTGACAACTACATCTATATCTCCGAGCAGGGAAGATACAACCCGGACGAGAGCGAGATGGTGGCCTATCTGATAACGGACCGCACCGCCTTCACCCCGGACGAAACCGTCCATTTCAAGGCCATGCTCTACAGCGGGGTATATACCCTTAAGAACTGCCCGGCAGGCCAGAAGGTCACCGCCCGTCTGCTGGATGTCCAGGGCAAAGAGATTGACACAAAGGAACTTACAACCAACGCCTATGGTTCCGTAGCCGGCGATTTCGTCCTCAAGAGAGGAGAGCGCAACGGAATGTACCGCATTGAAATAAGGCTGGGGAACCGCGTGCTGGATTCCCGGAGCCTCCGTGTAGACGACTTTGTCCTCCCTACATATGAACTTATCTGGACGCACGAAAGGACATATTACCGTCCCGTAGAGAAGGTGGAACTGAAGGGAACCCTGCTCAGTTATTCAGGCCACGGCCTGGGAGCCGCGAACATCACCTATACCCTCAGGAAGAACTGGCAGGAAATCAAGTCCGGAGTACTCCCGGTTGACGGCCAGGGCAACTTCTGCATAGAAGTGATTCCTGACGATGAGGAATACCTCAATTACTCCATGGAGGTCAAGGTGGTTGACGCGACGGGAGAGACCAAGACCTTCGAGGGTTCATGCACGGTCCGCAAGAAGCCTGAAGACCCCAAGGAGTACTTCTTCAAGACCCTTGACAAGCAGGATACGCTTTCGGTCAGAACCGTTGCAGGCAATCAGCGCACCTGGATGATAGCCAGCCTTTACGGACCGGACAACAAACTGCTGGATACCCGTTTGGTGGAGTTCGCCCCTCAGGACGGTTCCCCGGCGGAAACTGTCACTACATATGACTACAAGGATTCCTACCCTGATGCCATAACGCTTGAACTGCTTTATTTCCAGAACGGCAACTGCCACACTTACTCGGAAGTGGCCCGCCGCCCGGACACCAGGTACGAACTGCCTCTCAAGGTGACCCGTTTCAGTGACGAGACCCTTCCGGGCGGCACATATACCTTCACCTTCTCCGGCGTTCCGTGGATGGAGGTGGCCGCCAGCGTATTTGACAAGAGCACGGAGAACATTTCCTCCAATGTTTGGAGAACGCTCCGCGCAGGCCAGAAGCCTTCGGCCTATATCCTTTCAAGGGTATTCACAGGTACCGATTATTGTGATGCGGGACTTTATACCCCGGTATTCTATACCGGAGGAGGTCGTCCTATGATGAAGTCCGCAAGCCGCAACGGGGCTGTCCTGATGGCGGAATCGGCCGTGGCGTATTCAACCGCGGATGCCGGCGCGGTGATGGACGATGCAATGGTTATGGATTACGTCGAAGAAGTGGAGGAGGAGGCCATACCGTTCGCACTCGCGGCACCGGAAGCCGGCCCGGAATCAGGCTACATCCGCGAGAACTTCGCCAACACGATTGCCTGGGAGCCGTTCCTGGTGGCAGATGAAAACGGGGAAGTGAGCCTGAAGTTCACCAACGCAGACAAACTCTCCACCTACTTCGTGCAACTGTTCGCAATCGACAGGCAGATGCGCAACACCTGGATGAGGCGCGAGATGGTGGTGACCCTGCCGGTGAAGGTGGCTATCGTAGAGCCTCTGTACCTATACCACGGAGACCAATACACTCCTGCGATAACCCTTTCCAACAACAAGAACCAGGACATTTCCGGAGTTGTGGAAATCAGTTTCTACGGAGGCGCGGATTACAAGAAGGCGCCGCTCCTGTCAACGCACAGCGAGAGGATAATAGTCCCGGCATCATCGGCTGCAAAGTTCAGTTACGATGCCACCGTGCCTGCTGCTGACAGCCTTGGAATAATGGTCAAGTTCACTCCTGACCAGGCTGAGGCGGGCGCTGACGCCCTGTTCACCGCATTGCCGGTTTACGAGCCGTTCCAGACCCTGACCGAGGCGCATTCATCCCTGCTGTTCACTACAGATGACAGGGACGCCGTGATCGCCCGCCTGCGCGGCATGTTCGTGAACGTTCCGGGCTCCCAGGCAACCGTAAGGGAGATTTCCATATTCCAGATGCTGGGCGAGGCTATACCTGATAAGATAGACATCACGTCAAACAACCTGATCTGCCTGCTGGATTCATATTACGCCAACTACCTCCTGGAGAGGATGGGCCAGGGACGCCTGAGCGCGGAACAGAAGGAAGACGTGATGAAACGGATTATGGCCTGCAAGAAGGCCGACGGAGGATTCTCCTGGTTCCCCGAGATGGATTCTTCACCAATCCTTACCGCGGTGCTGCTCGAGAAGTTCGCCCTGATGGGCATAGATGTAGACCCTGCAACTGTCCAATACCTTGATTCCCAGTACTTCCACAAGGACAAGAGGCCATACTGGTACGGCGGAATAAGCATGGCTCAGTACGCATATATACGCGCTATGTACGCATCCGTTCCTTTCAGCCGCAAGGGCATTGACAGCAAGGAATGGAAGGACTTCAAGAAGGCCTTCAAGCAGTATCTGGTGCCTAAGAAGGTACGTGGCCTGAACGGCCAGATCCTGGCCAAGACCTTCAGGATCAAGACCTTGCAACTGCTTTATGAATCCCAGGACGGCCTCCGCCTTGCGAGCGACTGGGGCATAAAGCTGTTCAGCGCTTCCCGCATGAAGAAGTCCCTGGAAAAGGACCTGGAGTCCCTGGTACAGTACGCCCAGCCGCACGTTTCCGGCGGCCAGTACTTCCCCAACGCCGTTATGCCTTGGCGCGGCCAGATGGAGAGCGAACTCTACGCCCACTCCCTGCTCTGCGACCTGCTTGACAAGTACGGCTACGACGACATAGCCAACGGCATAAGGCTGTGGATAATGGTGCAGAAGGAGACCCAGCAGTGGGCTTCAGACCCTGCATACATCCAGGCGCTTGGCTCAGTTCTGAACGCACCCCAGGAGATCCTGGACACCAAGGTTGTGGCGCTGAGCGCGACATTCAACAAGCCGTTCGAGCAGATCAAGGCCGCGGGCAACGGCTTCACCATTGAGCGCAGGTACTTCCTTGGCGACAAGGAACTCAAGGATGGCGATATGGTGAACGTGGGTGACCGCGTCCGCGCCGAATACCGCGTGTGGAGCGAAGAGAACCGCAGTTTCGTGGTGCTGAGGGCACCACGCCCGGCGGGTCTCCGCCCTGTGCAGCAGCTGTCGTCCTACAGCTGGAGGTGCTATCGCAGCGTGAAGGCTGAAACCACTGAGTTCTGGTACGAAACCTTCGCGGAGGAGAAGCAGACCATCACCGAGGACTTCTATGTAACGCAGAAAGGCTCCTTTCGGAGCCCTGTAGCTGACATAGAATGTCTGTATGCGCCGCACTACCGCGCCAACGACGCGGGCAGCGGCTATACCTTGCTGTCGCAGTAGACGCAGCGGACTATGCCGCCTTCCGTCTTGTGGAAGAGCGGGGTCACGTTCTCGTGATTGCAGATACACTTGGAGTTACGGCAATGCCTGCCCGGATCCTGGAAATACTCGGGATGGGCGGGCATTGTGTGTGAAGGGTCATCCTTCCACTCCAGGAGCTTGCAGATCAGGGACATACGCACGAACTTTCCGTTCTCCACCTGCCTGAAATAGGCTGCGCGTGGGTCTGAGTCCACTTCCTGGCGGATCTCGTTCACCCTTGGAAGCGGGTGCAGGATGGCCATGTTGGGCTTTGCCCCTTTCAGTTTCTCGCAGTCCAGCACAAAGCTGTCCTTGACGCGCTCGAACTCCTCTTCGTCCAGGAAACGCTCTTTTTGCACGCGGGTCATGTAAAGCACATCCAGTTCGCCTATCACTTCCTCAATGCTGCGGACTTCCTTGTACTTGAGGCCAAGTTTGTCGCAGACGTCGCTCTTGATGTAGTCCGGAAGACGCATCTCGTCAGGGGAGATGAGGACTATGTCTATTCCCTTGTAGCGGGAGAGGGCCTTGATCAGGGAGTGTACGGTGCGTCCGAAGCGCAGGTCTCCGCAGAATCCTATGGTGATGTTGTCTATGTGACCCAGTTCACGCTTGATGGTGATGAGATCGGTGAGAGTCTGTGTGGGGTGGGCGTGGGAGCCGTCCCCGGCGTTGATGATGGGCACTTTGGATACCTTGGATGCTACGTAAGGTGCTCCTTCAAGGGGATGGCGCATCGCTATGACGTCAACGAAGTTGCCCACGGTGAGGGCGGTGTCGCCTACGGTCTCGCCTTTGGCTACGGAAGAACTGCGGGCGTCAGAGAATCCCAGGACGTTGCCGCCAAGTTCCATCATCGCAGCGGTGAAACTCAGCCTTGTACGGGTACTTGGCTCGTAGAAGAGGGTGGCCAGTTTATGGTAGCGGAGTTTCTCGCGGAAAAGGTCGCGGTTGGCTATGATGTATTCGCCGTATTCGATTATCTCGTCAATCTCCTCCTTGGTGAAGTCGGTAGGGTCTATAAGGTGCTTCATATCTCTTTTATTTGATCCAGCTTTCGTCCGAAGGGTTGTCCCTGAATCTGAGGATGCGCTCTTTCCAGGCGGCGTCGATGTATCCTTCCTGGGCGGCCACCTCTACAAGGGCGTCCAGGTTGGAGAGGGAGTAGTTGACCACGTTTGCGGCGGCCAGCCTGTCAAGGCCTTTCTTCATCCCGTAGGTGAAGATGCTTACGATTCCCAGCACCTCGGCTCCGGCCTCGCGCAGGGCCTCCACAACCTCAATGGCGCTGCCTCCGGTGGAGATCAGGTCCTCTATGACTACAACCTTGCATCCGGGCTCCATGCGGCCCTCGATGCGGTTGTTGCGGCCGTGGCTCTTGGCCTCGCCGCGGACATATCCCATGGGCATGTCCAGTATTGACGCTGCAATGGCGGCGTGGGCTATTCCGGCGGTGCTCGTTCCCATAAGCATCTGTGCCTCAGGGAATTTAGCCTTTACCGTATCGGCTATTGCCTGCTCCACCACCTTGCGGGCTTCCGGGGCGGAGAGCACCAGGCGGTTGTCACAGTAAATGGGGCTCTTTATTCCGCTGGCCCAGGTGAACGGGTTCTCAGGGCGCAGGAACACGGCCTTGATGTTCAGCAACTCTTTGGCTATTCTTTTTTCCATATCCTAGTAAACGAATTCTTCAAGACATTTCTGATAGGCTGCCACGGGGTCTTCAGCGGCGGTGATGGGGCGTCCCACCACTATGAAGTCCGAGCCTATTTCCCTGGCGCGGGCGGGGGTGGTGATGCGGACCTGGTCGTCAGCCGCGGCTCCGGCGAAGCGGATGCCCGGCGTCACGGTCAGGAAGTCCGCTCCGCAGCGGCGCTTTATGGCCGCCGCCTCAAGCGGAGAGCAGACCACGCCGTCCAGCCCTGCTTCGCGGGCGTTGGCGGCATAATGGGCCGTGGTTTCCTCCATCGAGGCGTTGATCAGCAGGTCTTTCTGCATCCTCTCCTCGCTGGTTGAGGTGAGCTGCGTCACCGCGATGAGCAGCGGGCGGGTGCCGTCAGGCCTGGTAAGGCCCTCCAGCGCCGCGCGCATCATCTCAATGGTGCCCGCAGCGTGCACGTTGGTCATATCCACCTCAAGGTTAGAAAGCACCCTGGCGGTCTTCTTTACGGTATTGGGGATGTCGTGCATCTTGAGGTCCAGGAAGATCTTGTGGCCCCTGGCCTTGATGTCACGTACTATCTGCGGGCCCGCAGCGTAGTACAGTTCCATACCAATCTTCACGAAGGGCTTCTGGGGGCAGTCCTTGAACTTGTCCAGGAACTCCAGCGCCTGCTCCGCGCCTGCGAAGTCGCAGGCTATGATAACGTCTCTCATGCCACTCCTATAATCTCGTTAATATTCTCTATTCCAAGCTTTTGCATAAGTACCGGCAGTTCTTCCACTATCTCCTTGCTGGCGTAGGGATTGCGGAGATTCTCCGCTCCCACCTGCACTGCCGTGGCTCCCGCCATCATCATTTCAATCACGTCCGATGCGCTTGCCACGCCGCCGCATCCCATAATTGGAATCTTGCAGGCGCGCTTCACCTGGTTCACCATCCTGAGCGCGATAGGGAAGATTGCCCTGCCGCTGAACCCGCCGTAGCGGTTGGCCAGGATTGGCACCCTGCGGTTTATGTCGATGCGCATTCCAAGGAGGGTGTTGACCAGCGTCAGTCCGTCCGCCCCGGCTTCCTCGCAGGCCTTTGCTATGGCCACGATGTCCGTGACGTTGGGGCTCAGTTTTATGAACACGGGCTTATGGCACAGGGCCTTGACCGCCGCGGTAACTTCCGCGGCCGCACAGGCCGAAGTGCCGAACGCCATCCCGCCGCCGTGTACGTTGGGGCAGGAGACGTTGACTTCCAGTATGTCAACCCCTTCGCATTTGTCCGCTATGGAGCAACTCTTCACGTATTCTTCCAGGGAGAATCCGCTTATGTTGGCTATCACCGCTCCTCCGAATATCTTGCGCAACTGGGGAATCTTCTCTTCCACCAGGGCGTAAACACCCGGGTTCTGGAGGCCCACAGAATTGAGCATCCCGTCCGGGGTCTCCGCTATGCGGGGGCACTCGTTACCGAAGCGCGGTTCCAGGGTGGAACCCTTCAGCGATATGCCTCCCAGCACGTTCAGGTCGTATTCCCCGGCCATCTCTAAGCCGAAGCCGAAGGTGCCGCTGGCCGGAATCACCGGATTCTTGAGCGTTACTCCGCAAAGGTTTACTTCAGTTACCATATTATGTCCTCCTTCTTGAAAACGGGGCCGTCGGCGCATACTCGCCTGGGCCCGGATGCGGTATGGCAGGTGCAGCCGTAGCAGATGCCGCAGCCGCAGCCCATGCGCTCCTCAAGGCTGGCCTCGCCAGGGCCTTCCAGGCTGGCGCAGACAGCCTTCATCATCGGCGCGGGGCCGCAGGTGTAGAAGTAGTCGAACTCCGGCTGAACGGCCTTTATGGCATCGGTCACAAAGCCCTTTATTCCCAGCGAGCCGTCCAGCGTGGCCAGGTGGACATCGGCGCCCATGGCCTTGAAATCGTCCACCAGGACGGCGTCGGCGTCGGTGTTGAACCCCATCACCACGCAGACCTTCTTTCCTTGTGCGATGAGTTCCTTTGCCAGGCTGAAGACGGGGGAGGCGCCAAGGCCTCCGCAGGCTATGAGCGCGCTCTGGCGGCAGGCACCGGCGTCAAAGCCGTTGCCCAGCCCGCAGAGCAGCTCCAGGACCTGCCCCGGCTGCATGGCGCTCATCACTTCCGTGCCCTGTCCCACCACCTTGTAGATGACGGCCAGGCTTTCCGGGTCCCATTCCTGCGCGGCCAGAGGCCTCCGCAGGAAGAACCCGTCAATTGCCACGTCCACGAACTGCCCGGCGCGCTTGAGCGCACCCGTAGGCCCCTGCAGGCGCATCCTGTAGGTCTTGTCCGCGATCAGTTCGTTGGACAGTATTGTATAGAGGGCTTTTTCCATCAATGGTTGTATTCTTCGTCAATCGTAGATATACCGAGCGTGATCTCTTCCAGGACGTCAAGCAGCACGCGGACAGTCTCCAGCGAAGTGAATATTGTAACGTTGTTCTCAACCGCGGCACGGCGGATATCGTATCCGTCAAGCCTTGAACTGTGCTGGTTGATGTCTATGGTGTTGATCACATAGCTTACGTGGCCCTGGCGGAGGCTGCTTATGATGTCCTTGCTGCCCTCGCTCAGCTTATCGAGGCTGCGGGTCTTTATGCCGTTCTTCTTGAGGAACTCGGCGGTTCCCTTTGTAGCCTCGATATTGAATCCCAGGTTGTAGAAGCGGCGGATGAGCGGCAGCGCCTCCTCCTTGTCCTGGTCCGCTATGGTGGCGAATATGGTTCCGTAGTTCACTACGCTCACGCCGGATGCCTGCAAGGACTTGTAAAGCGCGCGGTTCAGCGAATCGTCATATCCGATGGCCTCACCGGTGGACTTCATCTCAGGGGAGAGGTAGGTGTCTATTCCCTTTATCTTTCCGAAGGAGAACGCCGGGCTCTTCACGTAGTGCCTGTGGCGCTCGGGATAGTAAACCTGGCTTATGCCCTGCTCCTTGAGGGAGTGTCCCAGCATGATCAGGGTGGCTATCTTGGCCATCGGTACACCTGTTGACTTGGACAGGAACGGTACTGTACGGGATGAACGGGGGTTGACCTCGATCACGTATACGTCGTTCTTTGAATCCACTATGAACTGGATGTTGAACAGTCCCACGATGCCAATTTCCAGGCCCAGTTTCACGGTGTAGTCCACTATCTTGTCCTTCACGTCCTGGCTCAGGGAGAAGGAAGGATATACGCTTATGGAATCTCCGGAATGGATACCCGTGCGCTCCACATGCTCCATGATTCCGGGGATGAACACGTCCTTGCCGTCGCAGATAGCGTCAACTTCGCACTCCTTGCCCTGGATGTACTTGTCCACCAGGACAGGGGAGTTCTCGTTGATCTCCACCGCGTTGTGCAGGTAGTGGCGGAGGGCTTCCTCGTTGCCCACTATCATCATGGCGCGGCCTCCGAGCACGAAGGACGGGCGCACCAGCACCGGATAGCCTATCTCGGCCGCGGCCTTGACGCCTTCCTCCACGTCAGTCACGGCCTTGGCCTTGGGCTGAGGAATTCCGGTCTTGCGCATGATGGCCTCGAACAGCTTGCGGTCCTCAGCGTTGTCAATGGCCTCGATCTGGGTGCCGATGATCGGTACGTCGAACTCGGCCAGCGGGCCGGCCAGGTTGATGGCGGTCTGTCCTCCAAGGGTCACTATGATGCCCTGAGGATTCTCCATCTTTATGACGTTCATGACGTCCTCTACGGTAAGCGGCTCAAAGTAAAGCTTGTCTGAGATGGAGTAGTCCGTAGAAACAGTTTCGGGGTTGTTGTTTATGATAATTGCCTCATATCCGGCCTCCCGGATGGCCCAGATGGCGTGTACGGTGGAGTAGTCGAATTCTACTCCCTGACCGATCCTGATAGGACCTGCGCCCAGCACCAGGATCTTCTTGCGGTCGCTGACCACGGTCTCGTTCTCCTGCTCGTAGGTGGAGTAGAAGTAAGGTACGTCAGCGTCGTGCTCCGCGGCGCAGCTGTCGATGAACTTGTATACGGGGTTGATGCCCAGGGACCACCTGTACTCGATGGCTTCCTTTTCCGTCATTCCCCACAGCTGGCCAATGAACTTGTCGCTGAATCCCAGCCTCTTGGCCTGTAACAGCGTCTCCTTGTCCTTGGGATTTGCCTTGAGGGCTTCCTCCATGCGCACAATGTTGCATATCTTCTCAAGGAAGAGCATGTCAATCTTGGTGCGGTCATATATGTGCCTGATATCCACGCCGTTGCGTATCAGCTGGGCTATTGCCAGGTAATGGTCGTCCGGGAACTTTGTGATGTACTGGAGCATGTCCGCGTCGCTCATTGACTCGAACTTGCGCTTCCACAGGTGGCAACAGCCGATCTCCAGCGAGCGGATGGCCTTGAGGAAGCTCTCCTCGAAGGTACGGCCTATGCTCATGACCTCTCCGGTGGCCTTCATCTGGGTCCCCAGTTCATTGGAAGCCTCGCTGAATTTGTCGAACGGGAAGCGGGCCACCTTGCTCACTATGTAGTCGATGGAAGGCTCGCAGCAGGCGGGGGCGCCGGCCACGGTGATTTCGTCCAGGGTAAGTCCCACCGCTATCTTCGCGGTTACGCGGGCGATGGGGAAGCCGCTGGCCTTGGAAGCCAGGGCGGATGAGCGGGAAACGCGAGGGTTAACCTCGATTATGTAGTAGTTGAAGGACAGCGGGTCCAGTGCGAACTGGATGTTGCATCCGCCTTCGATCTTCAGGGCGCGGATGAGTTTCAGGGCGCTGGCGCGGAGGATTTCGTATTCCTTGTCGGCCAGGGTCTGCACGGGGGCAACGACCACGGAATCTCCGGTGTGGATGCCTACGGGGTCAACGTTCTCCATTGAGCAGATGGTGATGGCGGTGTCGTTCTTGTCGCGCATCACCTCGAACTCGATCTCCTTGTAGCCCTTCACGCTCTTCTCGATGAGCACCTGATGGACAGGGGAGAGGGCCAGGGCGTTGCGCATCATGTCGGTCAGTTCAGCGGCGTTGTTGGCGAATCCGCCGCCCGTTCCTCCAAGGGTGAAGGCGGGGCGCAGCACCACGGGGTAGCCTATCTTGTCGGCGGTAGCCAGGGCCTCTTCTATGCTGTAGCATATCTGGGAGGGGATCACGGGCTCGCCGAGGCTGATGCACAGTTCCTTGAACAGTTCGCGGTCCTCCGCCTGCTCGATGCTGTGGAAGGAGGTTCCAAGGATTTCTACGTGGCACTCGTCAAGGACGCCCTTGCGCGCCAGTTTCACGGCCAGGTTGAGGCCTGTCTGGCCTCCCAGGCCGGGAACTATGGCGTCCGGCCTCTCATATCGGATTATCTTGGCAACATATTCCAGGTCCAGGGGCTCCATGTAAACCTTGTCCGCCATCTGGGTGTCCGTCATGATGGTGGCTGGGTTGGAGTTCACCAGCACCACCTCATAGCCTTCTTCCTTGAGGGCGAGGCAGGCCTGGGTGCCTGCATAGTCGAATTCGGCGGCCTGGCCTATCACGATAGGGCCGGAGCCGATAACCATTATCTTGTTTATGTCAGTTCTCTTGGGCATGTCCTATTCCTCCATCATTGCTATGAATTTGTCAAAAAAGTCGCTCTCCTGCGGGCCCGGGGCTCCTTCAGGATAGAACTGTACGCTGTATACCTTGTCGGCGGGGCACTGGAGGCCCTCTATGGTGCCGTCGGAGGCGTCCTTGTAGACAACCTCAAGCGGGGTGCCGGCCAGGGAGGCCTCGTCAACCGCGTAGTTGTGGTTGTGCTCGGTTGTGATGATGCGTCCGGTCTCCATGTTGCGGACAGGATGGCCGCCGTGGTGTCCGCAGAGCATCTTGAATGTCTTGGCTCCGTATGAACGGGCTATGATGAGGTGTCCCAGGCAGATTCCAAAGAGGGGGAGCCTTCCCTTCAGGTCCTTGACAAGCTTGTCAAGGGAAGGGAGGTTGTCAGGGCTGCCGGGGCCGTTGGATATGATCACTCCGTCAGGGTCGAAGGCCAGGATGTCCTCCACCGTGGAGTTGTAGGGAACCACGGTGACGTTGCATCCGCGCTGGTTCAGGGCGGACACTATGCTGTGCTTGAGGCCGCAGTCCACTATCACCACGTCATATTTGTGCTGGGGGGTGCGGGAGAACCAGCGCTTGGTGCAGCTGACCCTGGCCACCTGGTCCGTCTGGACCGGGGCCTGGGCTATGAGCACCAGCGCGTTGCCGGTGGACATGCCTTCGTCCACTATGGCCGCCTTCATGCTGCCCTCCGTACGTATGATGCGGGTGAGCATGCGGGTGTCGGGGCCGCTCAGGATTGGAATCCCGTGTTCGTCCATCTCCTCAGACAAGGTCTTTGTGTAGCGGAAGTTGGACGGGGTGTCGCAGTACTCGCGGACTATGAGGCCGCCAAGTGAGAAGATGCGGGACTCAAAGTCGTCGTCGGTGATACCATACTGGCCTATCAGGGGATAGGTCATCACTACTAACTGTCCGGCGTATGCCGGGTCGGAAGCTATTTCCTGATACCCCACCATTGAGGTATTGAAAACTATTTCCCCCACGACAGGGCTCTGTGACCCGTATCCCAGGCCGTGGAACTCCTGTCCGTTTTCGAGAACAAGCTTCATTTTCTTCATTTTCCTATATCTTAAATATTGTCTTTCCTTTGTAAACGGTCTTCACGCACTTTCCGTAGACTTCCCAGCCGTCGAAGGGGGTGCTGTGCCCCTTGGACTGGAACTTTGAGGAATCTATGACGAAAGGCTCTCCAACTTCGAAGAAGGCCCTGTCGCGCCCCGCTTCCGGAAGGCGGAAGCGCCTGCGCGGGGCCGTGCTCATCAGGTCCACCAGTTTCTCAAGCGTGATGACGCCTTTCAGGACCAGATGCGTGTACAGGACTGGGAATGCTGTCTCCAGTCCCGTGATGCCCATTGCGCTGTCCTTAAGGCCCTTGGACTTTTCCTCCGCGCTGTGCGGGGCGTGGTCCGTGGCAATCATGTCTATGGTTCCGTCCTGGATGCCTTCCAGCAGGGCGTCCCTGTCCGCCGCGCTGCGGAGGGGAGGGTTCATCTTGAAACGGCCGTCTTCCTGGAGGTTGTCGTCGCACAGGACAAGGTAGTGGGGCGCCGTCTCGCAGGAGACGTTCACGCCGCGGGCCTTGGCCTGGCGTATCAATTGGACGCTTTCCTTTGTGGAGATGTGGCAGACGTGGTATGCGCAGCCGCATTCCTCCGCCAGCGCCAGGTCCCTTTCTATCTGCGCCCACTCGCTGGCGGCGCAGATGCCCTTGTGACCATGGGTGTGGGCGTACTCGCCGTCGTTTATGTAGCCGCCGCGAAGCAGGGAGTTGTCCTCGCAGTGGGCGGCCAGGATGCAGTCCTGCGCGGCAATGAGTTTCATCGCCCTGCGCATGACGGCGTCATCCTGCACGCCGCTGCCATCGTCGGAGAACGCCACGCAGCCGCCCTTGAGGGCCGCCACGTCCACTACCTCCAGGCCCTTGCGGCCCAGGGTGATGGTGGCGTACGGCCTCACGTCAATGAAGGCGTCCCTGCGGATTATGTCCAGTTCCTCCTGCAGGTGCTCCGGGGTGTCCGGAGCGGGGGAGAGGTTGGGCATGGGGCACACCGCGGTATAGCCGCCGGCCGCGGCTGCACGGCATCCCGTCAGGATGGTCTCCTTATATGGGGAACCCGGCTCGCGGAAGTGCACGTGCACGTCGGCAAGGGCGGGGATCTCTATTACATTCTTCAACGACATGGCAAAAAAAATGACGACTTATAAAAGCCGTCAACCAATTAAAAAATAAAAATGGAACAGTTTGTCTGACACATTGCCGGAAGCCGGAGAATACTGTATGCAGCTGTAAATCTGATCCATTGTTTTTTTGTTTGTGCAAAGTTAGATATTTTCCAAAATACCGCAAGTTTTTTTTCGTTTTTTGCTTTATGGATTGTAACTTTGTCACTCGCAAAGGATCAATGTTGATGGAACTCTTTTACATACGTAAAATAAAGAATTCCCCTTCTTCCGGAAGCTCTCCGGAGACGTATCCCAGCCTACCCTTATCGTCAAAGCCCGGCCGGCAGAAACCGACCAGGTGAGTTATTGTATTATAGTAGTTTATAGTTATGAAAGTTGGAGTTATAATGGGGTCGACAAGTGATCTGGAGGTCATGTCGGCTGCCTTCGACGTGCTTGACCGCTTCAGGGTCCCGTACGAGAAGAAAGTGATCAGCGCCCACCGCGCACCCGCCCTTCTGGCGGAGTACGCCACCACCGCCCGCGACCGCGGCCTTGACATTATAATTGCCGGAGCCGGCGGAGCCGCGCATCTTCCGGGAGTCACCGCCTCTATGACCACCATCCCCGTGATAGGCGTACCTATCAGCGGAAAGGCCTTCGGCGGAATGGACGCGCTCCTCTCAATGGTCCAGATGCCTTCCGGAATCCCGGTAGCAACGGTTTCCGTGAACGGGGCTAAGAACGCCGCCCTCCTGGCCATATCAATACTCTCACTTTCCAATCCGGGCCTTGCCGCGTCGCTTAAATCCTTCCGCGACCAGCAGGCGGAGATTATCAAGCGCACAGAAATCTAACCGTCTCCGATGAACAGCAATACCAACCGAATATTCGTAGAGAAAAAAGAGGGTTTCAGGGTAGAGGCCCGGAGCCTTCAGAGCGAACTTAACGAGAACCTTGGCCTCAAGATCCGCGAACTGCGCCTCCTGAACGTCTATGACCTTGGCGGATTCTCCGCCGCCCTCCTGGACAAATGCCGCTACTCCGTCTTTGGAGAGATTGTCACCGACACGGTAATGGATTCCTTCCCCCTGGAAGGCCATAAGTACCTGGCGGTGGAGTACATCCCCGGACAGTTCGACCAGAGGGCCTCATCCGCGGTTGACTGCGTGCACCTTATAGACCCGCAGGCGGACGTGCAGATACGCAGCTCCCGCCTCCTGGTATTCGATCCGGACATGTCGGACGAGGACCTCAAGGCCGTAAAGCACTATTATATAAATGCGGTTGAATCCCGCGAGAAAGACCTCTCCAAACTGAACCTCCAGGACAAGGCGGACGTTAAGCCCATAGCCATCCTGGACGGCTTCACCGACATGCCGGAAGAGGAATACCACAAGTTCTGCGCTGACTGGGGCCTGGCAATGAATACGGACGACCTGCGGGAGGTTGTCAACTACTTCAAGAAGGAAGGCCGCAACCCCACGGAGACGGAGCTCCGCATACTTGACACCTACTGGAGCGACCATTGCCGCCACACCACCTTCACCTCCGAACTCACGGAGATTACGGTGGACGACTCCTTCATGAAGGACGAACTGGAGTCCGAGTTGGGACGCTTCCACGACATACGCCGCGAACTGGGCAGGCAGGGCAAGAGCCTCTGCCTGATGGAGCTCGCGACCATAGGGGCGCGCTACCTGCGCTCCAAGGGCCTCCTGGACGACCAGGAGCAGAGCGAGGAGAACAACGCCTGCAGCATTTACGTTAACGTGGACGTTGACGGCGTGCAGGAGCGCTGGCTTCTGATGTTCAAGAACGAGACCCACAACCATCCTACGGAGATCGAGCCTTTCGGAGGCGCGGCAACCTGCCTTGGCGGAGCCATCAGGGACCCGCTTTCCGGGCGCGCGTACGTATATCAGGCTATGCGCGTGACGGGCGCGGGCGATATCTGCAAGCCCGTTTCCGAGACCATCCCGGGCAAGCTCCCGCAGAAGGTAATCTCCCGCAAGGCCGCCCAGGGCTATTCCAGCTATGGAAACCAGATAGGCCTTGCAACCACGCACGTGCGTGAGATATACCACCCCGGCTATGTGGCCAAGCGCCTGGAGATAGGCGCCGTGGTGGGGGCTGTGAAGGCGGACAACGTCCGCCGCGAGAGCCCCGCCCCCGGCGACGTGATCCTGCTCCTTGGCGGACGTACCGGAAGGGACGGCATAGGCGGAGCCACGGGATCGTCCAAGGAGCACACCGAGGCTTCCCTGGAGTCCTGCGGAAGCGAGGTCCAGAAAGGAAACGCCCCTGAGGAGCGCAAGCTCCAGAGGCTTTTCCGCAGGCCGGACGTCACCCGCCTGATAAAGAAATCCAACGACTTCGGGGCCGGAGGCGTGAGCGTAGCCATCGGCGAGCTCGCCGCGGGCCTGGACATATATCTGGACAGGGTTCCCACCAAGTACAGCGGACTCAACTCCACCGAACTTGCCATCAGCGAATCCCAGGAGAGGATGGCCGTGGTTGTTGCCGCCGCTGACAGGGAGCGCTTCCAGGAATTCTGCGCCAGCGAGAACGTGGAGGTCACCTACGTGGCCGACGTCACCGACAGCGGCCGCATGCGCATGTACAATGCGGGCGTGAAGGTGGCGGACATCACCCGCGAATTCATCGACAGCGCCGGCGCCCGCCACTTCGCAAAGGCCGCCATCTCCGCTGTCGAGGACAAGGACCCGTTCCTGCGGGAGTCGGCGGGGGACAGCCTTTCGGACAAGATCTGCAACGTGCTGTCATCTCCCAACGTGGCTTCGCAGAAGGGCCTCATAGAGATGTTCGACTCAACCATAGGACGCTCCACGGTGCTCATGCCGTTCGGCGGCGTGCTTCAGAGCACGGAAACCCAGGTTTCCGTCCAGAAGCTCCCGGCCGACGGGTACACTGACACCGCCAGCATCATGGCCTTCGGCTATGATCCTTACGTGGCGGAGTGGAGCCCGTATCACGGAGCCGCCTACGCGGTGGTCGAGGCCTGTACCAAGGCCGTGGCCGCCGGTGCGGACTGGTCCGGGATGCGCTTCTCCTATCAGGAATACTTCGAGAGGATGACCCACGACCCTCACAGCTGGGGCAAGCCTCTTTCCGCGCTCCTTGGAGCGCTCAAGATGCAGGTCGCCCTTGGCCTTCCGTCCATTGGCGGAAAGGACTCCATGAGCGGCACCTTCGAGGACATAAGCGTTCCTCCAACCCTTGTGGCATTCGGCATCACTACCGTCAAGGCCTCCAAGGTAATCTCCCCTGAACTCAAATGGGAAGGCAACAAACTGTATCTGGTTAAGCACACGCCCCTGGCCAACAGGATGCCTGACACTGACCAGCTGAAGGCCAACTGGAACTTCGTCCACAGCCAGATAGAGGCCGGAAACATTGTTTCAGGATGGTCCGTAGGATACGGCGGAGTGGCAGAGGGACTGGCCAAGATGTCCTTTGGAAACGCCTTTGGCGTAAACGTGAAGGTAGCCCCGGAGGACCTGTTCAACCTGTCCTACGGCTCCATAATAGTTGAATCCGAGAAAGAACTGGATTATCCGAACGCCATATATCTGGGAGAGGTTACTTCCGGAGAGGACTTCAAGTCCCGCATCAACGGAAGCTCCATTTCCCTTGACCGCATGGTGGAGGCCTGGAGCGGCAAATACTCCAAGGTTTATCCCCAGACGGCTGAGGCCTCGTTCAAGAGGCTCATGCCGGAAGGCTTCAGGCCCTGCAAGGCGTGCTGTGCCAAGACCCCGGCGCCGGTAAAGGGCTTCGACGGCGGTAAGCCGCTCGTCTACATCCCCGTGTTCCCGGGCACCAACTGCGACTACGATTCCGCCAAGGCCTTCCGCAAGGCCGGCGCGGACGTGCGCTTCGGGGTGTTCCGCAACCTTACGGGCCAGGACGTGCTTGACTCCATCGCAGCGATGAAGAAGGACATATCGGAATGCCAGATATTCATGCTCAGCGGCGGCTTCTCCTCCGGAGACGAACCTGACGGAAGCGGCAAGTTCATAGCCAACGTGCTTAACAACAGTGAGATAGCGGCGGAAATCCACGCCCTGCTGGACCGCGGCGGCCTCATCCTTGGAATATGCAACGGATTCCAGGCCCTTGTAAAGAGCGGCCTCCTTCCGTACGGCCGCCTGGGCAAGGTCAGCCCGGATTCCCCAACCCTGTTCCGCAACGACATCAACCGCCATATCTCCCAGATGGTCACCACCCGCGTGGCCACGGTGAACTCGCCCTGGCTTGCCGGGCTGTCCGTGGGAGACCTCCACACCATTGCCGTCAGCCACGGCGAGGGCAAGTTCGTGGTTAACCCCCAGCTTGCCAAGGAACTCTTCGAGAACGGCCAGGTAGCGTTCCAGTACGTCAATCCCGTTACCGAGCAGCCAACCATGGAGTCCCCGTACAACCCCAACGGATCCTATTACGCCATCGAGGGTATCATAAGCCCTGACGGCCAGATCCTGGGCAAGATGGGACACACGGAACGCTACGAGCAGAACGTATACAAGAACATAGACGAGGAACTTGAGCAGCCTCTATTCAGAAACGCAGTGTATTACTTTACAAAATAGATTATGTCAACCAGAGAATTGATTTTTGACGGCAAGGAAAAGAAGATTTATTCCACCGACAACCCGGACATCGTCCTCATCCATTACAACGATGTCACAACGGCCTACGGCGGCATAAAGAGGGCCATCATCAAGGACAAGGGAATATGCAACAACCATATTTCCGCCCTGGCCTTCAAGGTCCTTGCGAAAGAAGGCGTAGAAAACCATTTCATCAGCCTGGAGAACGACAGGGAGCAGCTCTGCCGCAGGATTGAGATCATCCCCCTTCAGGTAGTTGTCCGCAACCGCCTTGCAGGCAGCACCGCACGCATGCTGGGCGTGGAAAACGGAACACGCATTCCCAACACGGTCTTCGAGCTCCGCTACAACAACGACCGCCTGAAGGATCCTATGATAAACGACACCCATGTGTTGGCGCTGGGCATTGTCACCGCAGAGGAACTCAAGCGCATATACGAGCTTACGGCCCATGCCAACGAGGTCCTCAAGGCATTCTTCCACAAGGCCGGCATGGAACTGATAGACGTGAAACTGGAGTGCGGAAGGGCTACGGACGGGACCATCATCCTCTCTGACGAGATCAGCCCCGACAACTGCCGCATCTGGGACGAGAATACAGGGGAAGTGCTTGACAAGGACCGTTTCCGCCACGATATGAGCGATGTCACGGTATCCTATCAGAAAGTTATGGAAAGGTTGGAAAAAGCAGCTGAATTATGAGCGTATTTGGAGTATATGGGGTAAGCAACCCCGCACAGGTAATATATTTTGGCCTTCACGGCCTGCAGCACAGGGGCCAGGAAGGCGCCGGAATAGCCACCTTCGACCATGACGGCAAATGCTATCACCACAGGGGGATGGGACTTGCCGGAGAGGTGTTCCCACAGGAGAGGATGGCGCAGTTCGGCGGCAACCTGGGCATTGGCAGCACGCAGTACGCCAATGCGGAGAAGGGTGGCCTGGACAACGTCCAGCCGCTGTTCTTCCACCACAAGTCAGGGGACTTCGCCATCGCCGGGGAAGGCAATCTGGTGAACGCCCCGCAGATAGCGAGTTACCTGGAAGACCTGGGAAGCATCCTTCAGACCGACACGGACGCGGAACTCCTCGCCAACCTCATCAAGAAGGACGGCAGCGAGGACCGTATCCACCGCATCGTGGACGCGCTGAACATGATGGAAGGCGGCTTCGCGTTCCTGATACTGACAAAGAACCGCATCTATGCGGTGCGCGACAAATACGGCATCCATCCCCTTGCCATAGGACGCCTGTCCGACGGCTGGGTGGTCAGCAGCGAGACCTGCGCCTTTGAACTTGTAGGCGCTGACTACGTGCGCGACGTGGAGCCGGGAGAGATAGTCTCCCTTGACAGGCACGGCCTGCGCAGCAACCGCTACTCACAGTTCCAGAAGCACAAGGTGTGCGCCATGGAATACATATACATCGCCCGTCCGGACAGCAACATTGACGGCTGCAACGTGCACAAGTACCGCGAGGAGGTGGGCCGCCGCCTGGCCATAGAGGCCCCGGCGGACGCCGACATAGTGGTGGGCGTGCCTGATTCCGGCCTCAGCGCCGCTATGGGATACGCCCAGCAGAGCGGCATCCCTTACGAGATGGGCCTTGTCAAAAACCGCTACATTGCGCGTACCTTCATCCAGCCTTCCCAGGCGATGAGGGAGAAGAGCGTGCAGCTGAAGCTTTCCGCGGTGCGCAGCATCGTGGAGGGCAAGCGCCTGGTGATGGTGGACGATTCCATCGTCCGCGGCACCACGTCGCTCAAGATAGTCAAGCTCCTGCGCGCCGCGGGAGCCAAGGAGGTGCACGTGCGCATCGCCAGTCCAATGATGAAATATCCTTGCTACTACGGCGTTGACACACCCACAAGGGAGGAACTCCTCTGTTCAACGCGCACGCTTGAGGAGGCCTGCAAGATGATCGAGGCCGATTCGCTGGGCTACACCAGCTGCGAGTCCTCCATCGCTTCCACCATGGGCTGCTCCGAACTCTGCCTGGCCTGCTTCAACGGGGAGTACGCCACGGCTCTGTATGAGCACGAGACAAACGAATAAAGAATAAACAGGAATATGGCTAAAACTTACGAAAAGGCGGGAGTGAACCTCCAGGCGGGCTATGAGGTAGTCAGCCGCATCAAGAAACACGTTGCGTCAACCGCGCGCCCGGGATCCATGGGCGGCATAGGTTCCTTTGGGGGAATGTTCGACCTGGCTTCCCTGGGGATAAAGGAGCCGGTGCTGGTGAGCGGTACTGACGGCGTGGGCACCAAGCTCAAGATTGCGTTCGCCATGGACAAGCACGACACCGTTGGGATCGATGCCGTTGCTATGTGCGTGAACGACGTCCTGGCGCAGGGCGCCGAGCCGCTGTTCTTCCTGGATTACGTGGCCATCGGCCACAACATCCCGGAGAAGGTCGAGGCCATAGTGGCCGGAGTGGCGGAAGGCTGCCGCCAGGCGGGCTGCGCCCTCGTGGGCGGCGAGACCGCCGAGATGCCAGGTATGTACCAGGGCGGCGAGTACGACATAGCCGGCTTCACCACCGGAGTGGTGGAGAAATCCAAACTGATTGACGGCAGCAAGGTGAAGGTAGGGGACGTGCTGGTGGGAATCGCTTCCACCGGAGTGCACTCCAACGGATTCAGCCTTGTGCGCAAGATAGTCGCCGATTCCGGGCTGTCCTACAAGGACCCAATCACCGAGTTCGGCGGCAGGCTGCTTGGAGACGTGCTTCTCACGCCTACAAAGATTTACGTGAAGCAGGTGCTGGATGTTATCCGCAACTGCGACGTTCACGGCATCTGCCACATAACCGGAGGCGGCTTTGACGAGAATATCCCGCGCGTGCTTCAAGAGGGACAGGGACTGGAGATAGAGGAAGGCACCTGGGAGATCCTGCCGGTGTTCAAGATGCTGGAGAAATGGGGCCGCGTGCCTCACAGGGAGATGTTCAACATCTTCAACATGGGAGTGGGAATGGTGGTTGTGCTGGACGCTTCAGAGGCGGAAAAGGCCATAAAGATTCTTGAGAGCCACGGAGAGAAGGCTTCCATCATTGGAAAGGTAACTTCAGAAGAAGGCGTAAACATAATCCTGAAATGAAAAGGCTGGCTGTATTCGCAAGCGGAAGCGGAAGCAATTACGAGGCGATAGCGCAGGCCTGCGCGGACGGACGCATAAAGGCGTCCGTAGCGCTGCTGGTGTGCGACAAGCCGGGCGCGTACGTCCTTGAGAGGGCAAAGCGCTTCGGGGTTGAGACCCTTGTCTTCAACCCCAAGGCCTATGCCCGCAAGGCTGACTACGAGCGCGAGATAGCGGACCGCATGGACGAACTTGGAATTGACCTGGTGTGCCTGGCGGGCTATATGCGCATAGTGGGGGAGGAACTGCTCTCCCGCTACAAGGGACGCATCATAAACATACATCCGTCGCTGCTGCCGTCCTTCAAGGGCGCGCACGCGGTGGAGGACGCCGTGGCTTACGGGGTGAAGGTCTTCGGCATTACCATCCACTGGGTTGACGAGACCCTGGACGGAGGTAAGATCATCGCCCAGAGAGCCTTCGAATATGAGGGCGGCGATCCCGATGAGGTACACGCCATCGGGCATAAGATAGAACATCAACTTTATATTGAAACCATAAACAAACTACTTGATGAGAGCGTTAGTTAGCGTAAGCGACAAGACCGGACTGGTGGACTTCGTGAAGGGTCTGCAGGGATTCGGTTGGGAGATCATTGCCACGGGCGGTACACAGAAGCTGCTCGAAAGCAACGGAGTAAAGACAATAGGAATAAGCGAAGTTACCGGATTCCCGGAGATATGCGACGGCCGCGTGAAGACTCTGCACCCAAAGGTGCACGGGGCTCTGCTGGCCCGCCGCGACGAGCCTTCCCACCTGAAGGCCCTGGCGGACAACGGTATCGAATTCATAGACATGGTCTGCGTGAACCTGTATCCGTTCCGCCAGACAATAGCCAAGCCTGACGTTACCATGGAGGACGCCATCGAGAACATTGACATAGGCGGACCTTCAATGCTGCGCAGCGCCGCAAAGAACTGGAAGGACGTGACCGTGGTATGCGACCCTTCCGACTACGACGGCATCCTCGCGGAGATAGGCGCCAACGGCAACACCCTGCCTGAAACCCGCCTCAAACTCTCCGCTAAGGCATATACCCATACTGCGGAATATGACAGCTGCATAGCCACCTATATGCGCGCAAAGGCCGGCCTGAACGAGAAACTCTTCCTGGAGTATGACCTCAAGCAGGGTCTCCGCTACGGAGAGAACCCTCACCAGAGCGCCAAGTTCTACGCTGCCATGCAGCCTGCGGCCTTCTCCCTTGCATACGCAAAGCAGATCCAGGGCAAGGAACTGTCCTACAACAACATACAGGACGCAAACGCCGCCCTTAACGTGGTACGCGACTTTGACGAGCCGTTCTGCGTTGCCCTCAAGCACATGAACCCTTGCGGTGCCGCAGTGGGCAAGACCATCGAGGAGGCATGGCAGGCCGCGTACGAGGCGGACAAGGTGAGCATTTACGGCGGCATAGTAGCCGTAAACCGCGAACTCACCGCCGAGGTGGCCGCCGGGATGAAGCCTATCTTCCTGGAGATTGTCCTGGCCCCTTCCTATACGCCGGAGGCGCTGGAGATCCTTTCGGCAAAGAAGAACCTGCGCGTTATGCAGGTGGACATGACAAAGAGCGATGCTCCCGTACCCCAGTACATCAGCGTGAACGGAGGCCTGCTGGCACAGCAACTGGACACCCAGATAGAGAAGGTCACCCCCGAGATGTGCGTTACCAAGGTTAAGCCTACCGCTGAGCAGCTGGCTGACCTGGATTTCGGCTGGAAGATAGTCAAGCACGTGAAATCCAATGCCATAGCCGTCGTCAAGGACAACCATACCGTTGGCGTGGGCGCCGGCCAGACAAACCGCGTGGGCTCCGCCGAGATAGCCCTCAAGGAGGCCAATGCGGCAGGTTTCACCAAGGACCTGGTGCTGGCTTCGGACGGATTCCTCCCGTTTGGGGATACCGTCGAACTGGCCGCCAAGTACGGCGTTACCGCAATAGTGCAGCCTGGAGGAAGCATCCGTGACGAGGAGTCCATCCAGAAGGCCGACGAACTCGGCATCACAATGTTATTCACCGGAGTAAGACATTTCAAGCATTAGGATATTATGAAGACCGTTCTGGTAGTAGGCGGCGGCGGCCGAGAGCACGCTATAGTTGACGCGCTGAGCCGTTCCCCTCAGGTAGGAAAGATTTATTGCGCTCCCGGCAACGCCGGAATAGCCGCGCAGGCGGAGTGCGTACCAATCAAGGACACTGACGTGGAGGCCCTGAAGGCCTTCGCGCAGGAAAAGGCGGTTGACCTTACGGTGGTGGGACCGGAGGCGGCGCTGGCCGCAGGCCTCACGGATGCCTTCCGTGCGGCCGGAATGCCCGTTTTTGGCCACACTAAGGCCGCTACCAGGATAGAGAGCAGCAAGGAGTTCGCCAAGCAGGTAATGGAGCGCTACGGCGTTCCTACGGCCGCATACAGGAGTTTCACGGACTATGACCAGGCCGTGGAGTATGTGGCGGCCAGGCCTTTCCCGGCCGTGCTCAAGTATGACGGCCTTGCCGCCGGCAAGGGCGTCATCATCGCGGAAGACCTGGACCAGGCCAGGGCCGCCCTCAAGGACATGCTCCTTGACGAGGCCTTCGGCAAGGGCAAGGTGGTCATAGAGGACTTCCTCACCGGCCCCGAGTTCTCCTTCATGTGCTTCGTGGACGGCCACAAGGTTTACCCCATGCCACTGTCACAGGATCACAAGCGCGCCTATGACGGGGACAAGGGCCCCAATACCGGAGGAATGGGCGCATACACCGGCCTTCCTTTCATCACTGAAGAGGACAGGACCTATGCGCTGGAGTTCATCATGCAGAGGACCGCGCACGCCATGGCAACCGAAGGCTGCCCGCTGAGCGGCGTCCTCTACGGCGGCCTCATGAAGACCCCCCAGGGAATAAAAGTTATTGAGTTCAACGCCCGATTCGGCGATCCGGAGACGGAGGTAGTCCTCCCGCTCCTGGATTCAGACATCTACGATATGTTCTACAGCGTTGCCACCGGACAGCCTGCCCAGCCGCTCAAATGGAGCGACGATGTCACGATGGGCGTGGTACTGGCCTCCAAGGGCTATCCGGGATCTTATCAGAAAGGATTCGAGATCGAAGGCTGCGAGAATGTGAAGGGACGCATCTTCCATATGGGTACCAAGACCCAGGACGGCAAACTCCTCACCGCGGGCGGCCGCGTGATGATGTGCGTAGCCCGCGCCGCCAGCCTCTCCGAGGCGCGCGCCGCCGTCTACGCGGACATCGCCGCCATCCGCTGCCCCAACCTTTTCCACCGCAACGACATCGCCCACATCGCCTTCGAATAACATCTGGCATCGGATATAGGATACTCAGTCCAACAGGGACCTGTCCCGTCTCCGTCAGGACTGCGGACTCTTGTCTTTATTCATGAAGTGGGATGGAAGCACCCCGAACTGTTTCACGAAAGATTTGGTGAAATAAGAAGGAGAAGAATAGCCTACAAGGTACGCGACCTCATTTATCCTGTGCTTGTTCTCCTTGAGAAGTTCCACGGCCTTCTTCATGCGGCATATCCTGATGAAGTCGTTCACCGTCACGCCCATGAGGGCCTTGACCTTGCTGGTGAGAGTGTTCCTTGATACCGCCATGGCATCCGCAATCTTGTTGATCGAGAGGTCTGGATCCAACGATCTGTCACAGGAAGAGAAGGCGAAGGATCCCAAGAGGGGCATAAAAAACACCGACGGACTTTACGGCAACAATATCTACATGCCTCTCAAGAACATGCCTCTCAAGGAGGACGTGACCAACAACTCCAGGACATTCGGTTACAGCAACCAGCTTGTATTCAGATATGCTGAGGTTCTCCTCATGTATGCCGAGGTTGCCGCTGTTGACGGTGATTCCGACGGCCTTGGCCTCAAGTGTCTCAATGATATCCAGAGGCGCGCCGGCGCTCCCGTCACCGCGCTTACGCTGGATAACGTAAAGAAGGAGAAAGGCTTTGAGATGTGGCTTGAGTGCTGCCGCTGGCCGGATCAGATCCGCTGGGGCGACACCGAGAAACTCAAGCATCACGGAGACAAGATCCCCAGCCTGAAGGACGCCTACTTCGCAGACGGCGAGCCCACACACAGGCTTTATGTGACATATTCTTATCCGAACGGCGAAGGATACTCCGCTTTCCAGGATAAGCACAAATTGTTCCCTTATCCGTATGCAGCCATGCAGACCAAACCTAACCTGGAGCAGAATCCTGGCTGGTGATACTGAATCAGAAAAATAGACCACATATTTAGTAGGTTAAAAATAAGGTATAAAATGTGCGTGGGGCGGCTCGGGAGAGCCGCCCTCACTATTTGGGGGACAGTTTATGGTAAAAACATTATATTTGTATCATTAACCGTACAGATAATTCACTAAATACTGATAATATGAACCTTAAAAAACTTCTTGCACTTGCAGTGGCCGTCCTGGCCGCCGGTGCAGTCTGCTCTGCGCAGACAACCAATTCGCAGATGATCGAGAACGGTGGAACAGGAGAGTACAAGGCAGTTGCCATTGGCGACGCCAGTCTCCCTACCCATATGATCTACCGCCCTCAGAACCTCAAGGCATATGTCCAGGAAAACGGAAAGATTCCCGTGCTCCTGTATGCCAACGGCGCTTGCGCCAACAACAGCCTTGAGATGAGCCGCCTTCTCACCGAGGTTGCATCCCATGGTTATTTCGTTATAGCCATAGGCCCTTATCAGGATATGCCGGACGACGCTTTCTACGCTCAGTGGAGAGGTGTGGTAAGAGGCAGCTATCCTGAGACCAAGGTCAACGCCATCATGGGTAACGGTGAGAGGCTCACCCCTTACACCGATGCTGAAAGGGCTGCGATGGCAGCAGAACGCGAGGCTGCCCGCCAGGCCGCGACCAGGAACAACAGGAATAACAGGAACAGGCAGGCCCAGCCGGCTCCACAGCAGCAGTTCCGTACCTATGCAAGGCAGCTCCTTGAGGCCCTTGACTGGATCACCGACCAAAACGGAAACGATGAGAGTGAGTACTATCACCTCATTGACCTTGAGAAGGTTGCGGCAATGGGACAGTCTTGCGGCGGCGCCCAGGTACTTGCAGTTGCCCACGATCCCCGTATCAAAACCTGTTTGATTTTCAATTCCGGAATGGGTGACATGGAAATGAGCGGTGCCTCAAAGAAGTCCCTTGCAAACCTCCACACCCCTATGCTCTATCTCAATGGAGGAAAGGTTGACCAGGCTTACAACAATGCCAACGGAGACTGGGGAAGGATTGCGGATGACATCCCCGTAGTAAAGATTTCTACCCTTGACGGACATCACGGAACATACTACGAGAAGAACGCAGGAGCATTCGCAGTTGTAGCCCGCAAGTGGCTCAACTGGCAGCTCAAGGGCCAGGTAGGTGACTCCGCACTCTTCATGAATGACGAGTACGAGAAGACCTTCTATCCCGAGTGGACCTTTGACCGCAAGAACTGGTAGCCTATCTGTGGCGGAGGGCGAGTTCTTTTTCGATATCGGAAATTGAGACACCCATCTGCTCCAGGAGGACCAGATAATGATACATCACGTCGCAGGCTTCGTATAGGAATCTATCACGGTTGCCTGCGACGGATTCTATTATGCATTCGCTGCTCTCCTCACCGAACTTCTTGGCGATGGTCTTGGAACCCTTGATGAAGAGTTTGGTGGTGTAGGAGCCTTCCGGCATGTTGGCGTGGCGGTCCTGGATGAGGCGGGAGAGTGCGCGGATGAAGCCTTCGTCATCCGGGGTGTCGAAGCAGGACAGGGTGCCGCGGTGGCAGGTGGGGCCCACGGGATCGGCCTTGATGAGGAGGGTGTCCGCATCGCAGTCTGCGTATATGTCCTTGACCAACAGGTAGTTGCCGCTGGTCTCGCCTTTGGTCCAGAGGCGGCCCTTGCTGCGTGACCAGAAGGTGACCTTGCCTTCTTCCTGGGTCTTCTGGAGGGCTTCTTCGTTCATGTAGCCCAGCATGAGGACCTTGAGGGTGGTGAAGTCCTGGATTATCACGGGGACCAGGCCGTTGGCGTTCTTGGCCAGGTTCAGATCTTTAAACTGTATCATAACCTTACGTTTATTCCTTGTTCTGCGAGGGCCTTCTTGACCTCTCCTATAGTGTATGTGCCGTAGTGGAAGATGCTGGCGGCAAGGGCGGCGTCAGCCTTGCCCTTGATCAGCACGTCCGCGATGTCCTGGATGCTGCCGGCGCCGCCGGAGGCGATCACCGGGATGCTGAGCTGTGAGCAGAGTTCTGCGTACAGCTCGCAGGGGTAGCCCTGGCGGACGCCGTCGTGCTCCATGGACGTGAGCAGGATCTCCCCGGCGCCGCGCTCCTGGACCTCGTGAGCCCAGGTGAACAGTTCCTTGTCAGTGAGGCGGCGGCCGCCGTGGGTGGTGGCCAGCCATCGGCCGTCAGGCGCCAGCTTGGCGTCGATGGCGCTCACCACGAACTGGTTGCCGTAGCGGGTGGCCAGGCTGTCAATTATCTGCGGATTGGCTATGGCGGCGCTGTTCACGGAAATCTTGTCCGCTCCTGCGTTGAGGAGCCTTTCTGCGTCTTCCATTGTGGAAATGCCTCCGCCCACGGTGAAGGGGATATTGATGTGGTCCGCGATGCGCTCCACCAGTTTGGTGAAGGTGTGGCGGCCTTCGTGCGTGGCGCTGATGTCCAGATAGACAAGTTCGTCAGCGCCTTCGCGGGCGTAGTGCGCTCCCAGTTCAACCGGGTCGCCCACGTCCCTCAGGCTCACGAAGTTGATGCCCTTTACCGTCCTGCCCTCATTTACGTCCAGGCAGGGTATTATGCGTTTTGCCACCATTTTTCCAGTTCTTTAAGCGTTATGCGGCCTTCGTAATAGGCTTTCCCCACGATGACGCGGGGGAGTCCCAGTTCTTGGATGCGCTCGATGTCCGCGTTCTTGCTGATGCCGCCGGATACGGTGAATTCCATTTCCGGGAAACGGGTTTGCAGTTGGGTGTACATCTCCTCAGAGGGGCCGCAGAGCATCCCATCCTTGGATATGTCAGTGCAGATCACCTGCACCAGCCCGTACGGGCGGAACTTCTCCAGGAGGTCCTCAATGCCCAGGGCAGACTCCTCCAGCCAGCCTTTTACCGCTATCCTGCCGTTCTTGACATCGGCGCCAAGGATCAGCCTTTCAGGGCCGAAGGCCTGGAGCCACTGGGCGAAGAGATCCGGCTCCAGGGCGGCGATGCTGCCCACGATGGCGTAGTCCGCGCCGGCGTCAAAGACGCTGCGCAGGGCAGCGGCGGACTTGATTCCGCCGCCCCATTCGGAGCGCATGGCGCCCAGCGAGGCTATCCTCTCCAGAACGGCCAGGTTGGCGGGGGAGGATGCCTTGGCGCCGTCCAGGTCCACAAGGTGGACACGGGACGCCCCGGCATCCGCGAACGCCTTGGCCATGTCCAGCGGATCTCCGTAAACCTTGGAGCGGTTGTAGTCTCCCTGGCTCAGGCGGACGCAGCGCCCGTCAATTATGTCTATTGCGGGAATTACCTCTATCATAGGGCCAGGAAGTTTGAAAGTATCTTTTCTCCGGCGTCCCCGCTCTTTTCAGGATGGAACTGGGTTCCGTAGAAGTTCTCGTATTTGAGGGCGGCGCTGAAAAGTTCGCCGTGCCTTGAAGTTGCGATTGTGTCCTGGCATAGCCCCGGTCGGTAGGAATGCACAAAGTAAACGTATGTGCCTTCCGGGACGCCCTTAAATAACTTTGAATCCAGGTTGCTGATGGAGTTCCAGCCCATGTGGGGCACTTTGAGGCCCTCCTCCGCCTTGAACAGGCGGACGTCGGTGTCAAAGATGTCCAGGCATGGGGTGTCGCCCTCCTCGCTGTAGCGGCAGAGCACCTGCATGCCTATGCAGATGCCCAGCACGGGCTGCCGCAGGCCGCGGATGACGTCCACAAGGCCGCGGGCGCGCAGGTTTGCCATGGCTTCCGCGGCGTATCCCACGCCGGGCAGCAACACCTTGTCCGCAGCGATAATTGCTGCGGCATCGTCCGTGACCGTATATTCCGCTCCCAGCCTTGTGAGGGCGTTCTTTACGGAACGAAGGTTCCCCATCTTGTAGTCTATGATCGCTATCATAACAGTCCTTTGCTGCTTGGAAGTTCGTAATTGAAGACGTCACGCTTGATTGCCATGCGCAGGGCGCGGGCGTATGCCTTGAATACGGCTTCCGCAATGTGGTGGTTGTTCTCACCCTTTGCCTCTATGCGCAGGTTGCACTTGGATGCGGTGCACAGGGACTGGAAGAAGTGCTTGAACATCTCGGTGGGGGTGTCGCCCACATATTCGCGGGTGAATGTCACGTCCCAGGCGAAGTCAATCCTTCCGCCAAAGTCCAGCAGCACCAGGGCGCGGCTCTCGTCCATGGGCAGGGCGAAGCCGTACCGGCCTATGCCGCGCTTGTCTCCAAGCGCCGCGGCTATGGCCTCTCCCAGCGCTATTGCAACGTCCTCCATGGTGTGGTGCTCGTCCACCTCCAGGTCTCCCTTGCACTTTACCAGCAGGGAGGCTCCGCTGTGGTGGGCTATCTGGTCCAGCATGTGGTCGAAAAACTTGAGCCCGGTGTCAATGCCGTAGGGGCCCTTTCCGTCCAGGTCAATCACAACCTGTATGTCCGTCTCCTTGGTCTTGCGGGAGACCTCGGCCCTGCGGACAGTCCTGCGCAGCGCTTCCGCTATCTGCGCCCAGCTGTCCGGGCCCTCCACCTTCAGGAACCCAGTACCCAGGTTGGCCGCCAACTGCTGGTCAGTATCGCGGTCGCCTATCACCCAGCTGCCTGCAAGGTCATATTCCGGATTGTCCAGATACTTGCCGAACATCCCGGTTCCGGGCTTGCGCATAGGGGAGTTGTCAGCGGGGAAATGCTCGTCTATGAGGAAGTCATCGAATACTACGCCCTCTCCCTTGAGAGTGCCCAGCATCTTGTTGTGGGCCGGCCAGAAATCCTCTTCCGGGAAGGCCGGGGTGCCCAGTCCGTCCTGGTTGGTTGCCATGACCAGCTCGTATCCCAGGCCGGCAATGCTCCGCAGGCCGCTTATGGCTCCGGGAACGAATTCCAGCTTTTCCAGGGAATCCACCTGCTCGTCCGCCGGTTCGGCTATTATGGTGCCGTCGCGGTCAATGAACAAAACTCTTTTCATAGACTCTGCAATATACTAATAAGTTTGTCGTTTTCCTCTTCAGTGCCCACGGTAATGCGCAGGCAACCCTTGCAAAGCGGTGCGGAATCCCTGTTGCGGACTATGATGCCGTTGGCGATCAATTGGTTATAAACCTTCCCAGGGTCATCGAAGCGGACCAGCAGGAAGTTGGCCTCGCTTGGCCATACCTTCTTCACCAGTTCAATCTTAGGTAGCTCTTCCAGCAGCCTTTCCCTCTGCTCCATTATCATCTTCACCTGGCTGTCTGACGGGGCGCTGAGCCTTTCCATGGCAACGTCCATTGCGGCCTTGCTTATGTTGTACGGGTATTTTACCCTTGAGAACATCCTTATGATGCGCTTGTCAGCGATTGCAAGGCCTATCCTGAGCGCGGCAAGGCCCCAGGCCTTGGAAAGCGTCTGCAGGACTATAATGTTGTCACGCATGAGCGCGGCGCTCTGCTTTGAACAGAAGTCGGAATAGGCTTCGTCCACCACCACTATGCCGCGGAACCCCTTGGCTATGCGCATTATCTCCTCAATGCTGAAGGCGTTTCCGCTGGGGTTGTTTGGCGAACACAGGAAAATGACCTTTGTGGATGCGTCCACGGCCTTTTCCAGTCTCTCTATGTCAAGGGAGAAATCCTCGTTCAGGAGGACTTCCCTGAACTCCACGTCGTTGGTTTCCGCCGCAACGCGGTACATTCCGTAACTTGGACTTATGGCAACTACGTTGTCCCTTCTAGGGTTGCAGAACACCCTGTAGACCAGGTCTATGGCCTCGTCGCTGCCATTGCCCAGGAACAGGTTGTCCGGGTTGAGGCCCTTGATGGCGCAAATCTTCTTCTTGAGGGCCTTCTGGTGAGGGTCAGGGTAGCGGTTATATCCGTTCTGAAACGGGTTCTCGTTGGCGTCCAGGAAGATGCCCAGGTCGCCTTCGTATTCGTCCCTTGCGGTGGAGTAGGGCTTCAGGCTGCGGATGTTGTCGCGGACGACATCTTCCAGCCTGAACACTCCCTTGGGGGCGCCGGAGGCCTCCTCCATGCGCACGCGCACTGCGTTCGCGTGTGCGTCAAGTCCTTCGGCCTTGGCCATTGTCTCAATGCATCCTCCCAGGATCCGCAGTCCCGCAGGGCTGATCTCCTGTATGGTGGTCTTGCGCATGAAACTGTCAAGGTTGAGACCGCTGAAGGAACGCGCCCAGCCTGACGTAGGCAGGGTGTGGTTGGTTCCTGAAGCGTAGTCTCCCGCGCTTTCCGGGCTGAAGTTGCCCACGAAGATGCTTCCCGCGCAGTCGATCACTTCCGCAATCGCACGGGCGTTCTCCATGGATATTATCAGGTGCTCCGGGGCGTAGGTTTCCTCGAACCGGAGCATGTCAGTTAGGTCGTCGAAGACAATTATCCTGCTGTTGGCAAGGGAACTGCTTATCATTTCCCCGCGAGGAAGCAGTGAGGCCTGCAGCCCGATCTGCTCCTGCACCTTCCTGGCGAAGTCCACGCTGTTGCAGACCAGGATTGCCTGGCTGTCGCGCCCGTGCTCGGCCTGTGACAGCAAGTCCGCCGCCACATATTCCGCCCTGGCGCTGCCGTCTGCCAGTACCATCACCTCGGATGGTCCTGCAGGCATGTCAATGGCCGTGTTCTCCGTGCTGACAATCTGCTTTGCCATTGTCACGTAGCGGTTTCCCGGACCGAATATCTTGTCAACCTTGGGAATGCTGCGCGTTCCGTATGCCATGGCTCCAATTGCCTGTGCTCCGCCTGCCTTGAAGACATCGGTGATGCCGCACAGGCGCGCGGTGAACAGCACCTCCGCGTTCACCCTGCCGTCCTTGCCCGCCGGGGTGCACAGCACGCGCGTGCGGCATCCCGCGATTTCCGCGGGTACGGCCAGCATGAGCACCGTGGAGAACAGGGGAGCGGTACCACCCGGGATATACAGGCCCACGCGCCCTATGGGCACGCTTTTCTGTATGCATTTCACCCCGGCGGCAGTCTCCATCTCCACACGGATTGGCTTCTGCGCCTTGTGGAACGCGTAAATGTTTCCGTAAGCCGTCCTGATGGCCTCTTTCACTTCTTCCGGCACTGCCTGTTCCGCATAGGCGAACTCCTCAGGAGTGACCCTGAGGCTGTCCAGTTCCACGCCGTCAATCTGAAGGGTAAGTTCCCTGATGGCGTCGTCGCCGTCCTGCCGGACCTGGTCCAGGATACCGCGCACGCGGCCCAGTATCTCCTGGTTGTCCTTGACGGCCCTTTGGCACAGGCCCGCCCATTTCTCCCGGGGCGGATTCACACAAATATCCATTACAGTATAATTTTATCTAGATCAATAACCAGTATTCCTTCCGCGCCTATGGCCTTGAGCAGGCGCACTTTCTCCCACAGGGTATCCGCCTCCACCACTGAATGCAGCGAGCACCATCCCTCCGATGCCAGCGGCATCACGGTGGGGCTGCGCATCGCCGGCAGTATCTTGACCGCCTCATCCAGGGCCGCCGTGGGAATATTCATTAACAGATACTTCTTGCCGCTGCTCAGCAGGTGTGACTCGATCCTGAACAGGATCTCGTCCAGAGTCTCCCTGTCCTCCGCGGACAGATTCCTGTTGGCGATGAGCACGGCCTCCGACTCGAAGACCCTCTCAACCTCCACCAGCCCGTTGGAAACCAGCGTGCTTCCTGACGATACTATGTCAAAAATGCAGTCAGCGATTCCCGCCGCCGGCGCGATCTCCACTGAGCCCGTGATGAGTTCAATGTCCGCCTCGATGCCGTTCTTGTCCAGGAATTCCTTGAGGATCCTTGGATACGAAGTGGCGATGCGCTTGCCGCGGAAATAATCCAGCCCCTGGTACTCGTCCGCCTTGGGGATGGCCAGGCTTATGCGGCATCCGCCGAAGCCGAGCTGCTTGACGATTTCAACGTCAGCGCCCTTCTCGGCCACCTCGTTCAGCCCCACTATTCCCAGCGAAGCGGTTCCTGACGCCACTACCAGGGGGATGTCGTCGTCCCTAAGGAACAGCGTCTCTATATTGAAATTCCTGGCCTTGGATATGAATTTGCGCTTTGGCTCGTCAACGTTTATACCTATGCTTGCAAGCAGAGAGAGGCTCTCCTCATTGAGCCTTCCTTTGGATTGAAGTGCGATCTTTAACATAACCTAAAAATAAAAAAAACTTGCCAACCCGGGGCAAGTCCATACTACATAACTAAAATATATTAATTACAACAGCCTGAACCGCCTTATCTTCAGATACGGTGGTGATGGTGATGAAGGGTTATGATACTGTTGTTTGTCATAGTCTTATGCAAAGTAAATAAATTTTTAATATAATTTCAAAAATATCTTGCAAAAAGAGGAACTTCTGCTAACTTTGCATAAAAATACAAAAGAAGTGTATATATATGCAAGCAGAAAAATCTAAGGCCGAAAGGCAGGCAGCCATCAGGGCATTGGTCTCAGCGGCCCGTATTTCCAACCAGGAAAGGCTTGCCTCGCTCCTGAAGGACAAAGGCTTCTCCTTCACGCAGGCCACGCTTTCCAGAGACCTTAAAGAACTCCATATTGTCAAGGTTCCCACGGAGGATGGATATGTTTACAGGATCCAGCCTTCAACCGTAACCCATTCAAGGCCAAAGCCTGTCCCCACCATCCTGGACGGCATAGTGAGCATCGAGTTCAACCACTCCCTGGCCCTGCTCAAGACAATACCCGGTTACGCAAACCTGGTTGCATCCACAATAGATCAGAGGGTGAAGTCCTCATATATCATGGGTACCGTGGCGGGGGACGACTCCCTGATCCTGGCCCTGAGGGACAATTTCACCCAGGAGGCCGTGATGAAGGACCTTGCAGTGTACATCCCCGGAATAGAGGATAAGCAACTCACCAAGAGTTTCCTCATTGAGGTGGCTTCCACGGAGCATATCAAGTATATCCCCGAGATCCTCAAGACCATCGAGGACGCCGCCAAGGTTCGCGGCACCGGCATTGCCAAGCGCGACCCAGAATACGTGGAGAAGAAGATGCGCGAGGGCAAGGCCGTGATAGCCCTCTACAGGGACGAGTTCGCCGGCTTCTGCTACATAGAGAGCTGGGGACACGGCAAGTTCGTGGCCAATTCCGGACTTATAGTAAAGGAGAAGTTCCGCGGCAAGGGCCTGGCAAAGGACATCAAGCACAAGGCGTTTGAACTGTCTCGCGAGAAATTCCCCAGCGCCCGTATATTCGGCCTCACCACCGGCCTGGCCGTGATGAAGATAAACACGGAACTGGGATACGTCCCCGTTACGTTCTCTGAACTTACGGACGATCCGGAGTTCTGGAAGGGCTGCCAGAACTGCGTCAACTTTGACATCCTGCAGAGGAACAATTACACACGCTGCCTGTGTACAGGTATGTTGTACGACCCTGAGAAACACCGCGGCAAATAAAAGATTCACGATATGGCAAAGAAAGTAGTAGTAGCATACAGCGGCGGACTGGATACATCGTTCACCGTAATGTACCTTACCAAGGAATATGGTTATGAGGTTTACGCGGCCTGCGCGGATACGGGCGGCTTCTCAAAGGAGCAGCTCAAGACCAACGAGGAGAACGCGTACAAGCTGGGAGCCAAGGGTTACGTGACCCTTGACGTGACAAGGGAGTATTATGCCAAGAGCATCAAGTACATGGTTTACGGAAACGTGCTCCGCAACGGCACATACCCCATCTCAGTGTCTTCCGAGCGCATTTTCCAGGCCATGGCAATCGCGCGTTACGCCAAGGAGATCGGCGCTGACGCCATTGCGCACGGCTCCACCGGCGCGGGAAACGACCAGGTCCGCTTTGACATGACCTTCCTGGTGATGGCTCCCGGAATCGAAATCATCACCCTTACCAGGGACATGGCGCTCACCCGCCAGTTCGAGGTGGACTACCTTAACAAGAACGGTTTCCCGGCAGATTTCAAGAAACTGAAGTATTCCTACAACGTGGGCCTCTGGGGCACCTCCATCTGCGGAGGAGAGATCCTGGATTCCGCCCAGGGACTTCCGGAGAGCGCATACCTCAAGCAGGTTACCAAAGAGGGATCCGAGATAATCAAGCTGGGTTTCAAGGAAGGTGAACTGTGCAGCGTCAACGGCAAGGAGTTCGCTGACAAGGTGGAGGCCATCCAGTATGTGGAAAGCATAGCCGCTCCGTATGGAGTGGGCCGCGACATGCACGTGGGCGACACCATCATAGGCATCAAGGGCCGCGTAGGGTTCGAGGCGGCCGCGCCGATGCTCATCATATCGGCTCATAAGTTCCTTGAGAAGTTTACGCTGAGCAAGTGGCAGCAGTACTGGAAGGACCAGATTGCAAACTGGTACGGAATGTTCCTGCACGAGAGCCAGTATCTGGAGCCCGTGATGAGGGACATGGAGGCCATGCTGGAGAGCAGCCAGCGCAACGTGAACGGCGTGGTTTCAATGCAGCTGCAGCCGTACTGCTTCTCGACGGTGGGCGTCGAGTCCGCTGACGACCTGGTAAAGACCAAGTTCGGCGAGTACGGAGAGATGCAGAAAGGCTGGACCAGCGAGGACGCCAAGGGATTCATCAAGGTTTCTTCCACCCCTCTGAGGGTTTATTACGCCAATCATACGGAGGAAGGCAAGGATCTGGAAAAAGACTTGTAGGCAATGATCAAAGCAGGAATAATAGGAGCTGCCGGATACACCGGGGGCGAACTTATAAGGCTGTTGCTGGGGCATCCGCAGGTGCGGATAGCGTTCGCGCAGAGCACCAGCCACGCCGGCGAACCCCTCTGGAAGGCCCATTCAGACATGGTGGGGGAGACTGACATGACATTCAGCGCCGATGCGCCCGTAATGGATGCGGACGTCGTCTTCCTGTGCGGAGGACACGGAAACTCCAAGGATACCATAGCGGCGTTCCCCCCGGAATTCAAGGGGGCCATTATTGACCTGGCCAACGATTTCAGGCTCAAGGCCGATGCCGGAGACTTCGTCTACGGCCTGACCGACGCCTTCAAGGACAGGATAGAGAAAGCGCGGCATATAGCCAACCCCGGATGTTTCGCGACATCCATCCAGTTGGCCGTCCTGCCGCTTGCCGCAATCGACAAGCTGGGAGAGGTGCACGTAACCGCAATCACCGGTTCCACCGGCGCGGGTCAGAAACTCCAGGAGACGGGACATTTCAGCTGGAGGACCGACAACCTTTCCGTATACAAGGCATTCACCCATCAGCACCTGGCTGAGATCAAGGAAACCCTTTTCAGTTTCAGCCCTGACTGGTGCGGAAAGATAAACTTCGTGCCCGTGAGGGGAGACTTCGCCCGCGGAATAATGGCGTCCGTATATACGGAATGCGACGTTCCGGAGGATCAGGCCGTGAAACTTTACAAGGACTTTTATGCAAAGTCCCCGTTCGTAACCGTGGTGGATTCCAATCCTGACCTCAAGATGGTGGTGAACACCAACAAGGCCGTGCTCTATGTACGCAAGTACGGAGACAAGCTCCACATTATCAGTATGATAGACAATCTGCTGAAGGGCGCCTCCGGGCAGGCGGTGGAGAACATGAATATAATCTTCGGGTTCCCGCAGGACGCGGGCCTGAGGCTGAAGGCATCCAAATTCTGACACAATGCAACTGTTTGACGTATATTCACTGTTTGACGTAACCCCGGTGAAGGCCAAGGGCTGCACCATCTGGGATGACAAGGGCCAGGAGTACCTGGACCTGTACGGAGGCCACGCGGTCATTTCCGTGGGCCACTGCCATCCGCACTACGTGCAGGCGGTCAAGGACCAGCTGGACAGGATAGGGTTCTATTCCAACAGCGTGCGCAACCCCCTTCAGGAGGAACTGGCCGCAAGGCTGGGAGACATATCGGGTTATCCTGATTACTCCCTGTTCCTGGACAACAGCGGCGCGGAATCCAACGAGAACGCGCTCAAGCTGGCGTCCTTCCACACGGGGAAGGACCGCGTGATCGCGTTCCGCAAGAGTTTCCACGGCCGCACTTCCGGCGCCGTGGCGGTTACGGACAATCCCAACATTGTGTCCCCGTTCAACGCCGTGCACAAGGTGACCTTCTGCGACCTGAATGACGCCGAAGGTGTCGAGAAGGTGCTCCAGGGAGGCGACGTATGCGGCGTGATCATAGAGGCCATCCAGGGCTGCGGAGGCATCAACATCCCGCGCCCGGGATTCCTGGTCGAGCTCCGCGCCCTGTGCGACAAGTATGGCGCCTGCCTCATAATGGACGAAGTCCAGTGCGGCTACGGCCGCAGCGGCAAGTTCTTTGCCCACCAGTGGGACAATGTCCGTGCGGACATTATCACGCTGGGCAAAGGCATTGCCAACGGCCTGCCGTGCGGCGGCATACTCATCGCCCCAAAGTTCAAGGCGTCAAAGGGACTGCTGGGAACCACGTTCGGAGGGAACTACCTTGCAATGGCCGCCGCCCTTGCGGTGCTTGATATCATTGAGGACGAAGGCCTGGTGCAGAACGCCCTCGAGGTGGGAGAGTACCTCAAGGCCGCCATCCCCGCCTCGCCCCTCATCAAGGAGGTGCGCGGCCGCGGCCTCATGATAGGAATGGAGTTCAACGTCCCGGTTGCCCCGCTCCGCGAGAAACTGTTGTATGAGAAGCATATCTTCACCGGCGTGGCCGGTAAGAACATGATAAGGCTCCTGGCCCCGCTGGTGCTCACAAAGGCACAGGCTGACACATTTATCCAAGCATTAAAAGAAGTGTTGATATGAAATCATTCTTTCACGTACAAGATATAGGCGACCTGTCCAAGGCCCTTGAAGAGGCGAAGCAGGTAAAGGCTACCCCTTATGCATGGCAGCATCTGGGAAAGAACAAGACAATAATCCTGGTGTTCTTCAACAGCAGCCTGCGCACGCGCCTGAGCAGCCAGAAGGCGGCCCTGAACCTGGGCCTGGATCCTATAGTGCTCAACGTCAACGGCGACAGCTGGAAGCTGGAGACCCGAATGGGAGTGGTGATGGACGGTGACAAGTCCGAGCACCTGCGCGAGGCCATCCCCGTGATTGGCAGTTACTGCGACCTTATCGGGGTGCGCTCCTTCGCCGGACTCACGGACAAGGAATTCGACTACAACGAGACAATCCTTAAACAGTTCATAGATTATTCCGGAAAGCCGGTCATAAGCCTGGAATCAGCCACCGTGCACCCTTGCCAGGCGTTCGCTGACCTGTTTACGATAGAGGAGTACAAGACGGTCAAGCGCCCCAAGGTGGTGATGACCTGGGCGCCTCATCCGCGCGCCCTGCCGCAAGCGGTGCCCAATTCCTTCGCGGAATGGATGAACGCCGCGGACGTGGACTTTGTGATAGCCCAGCCGGAAGGCTATGAGCTTGACCCACAGTTCGTTGGCAATGCCCGCGTGGAGTATGACCAGATGAAGGCCATGGAGGGAGCGGACTTCGTATACGCCAAGAACTGGTCCGCGATGAACCCGTACGGTCAGGTAATAAACAAGGATATGAGCTGGACCGTGGGAGCAAGGCAGATGGCGGTCACCAACAACGCATATTTCCTGCACTGCCTTCCGGTGCGCAGGAACATGATAGTGACGGACGAGGTCATCGACTCCCCAAGGAGCCTGGTAATACCCGAGGCCGCCAACAGGGTGGTTTCCGCCCAGGTGGTCATGAAAAGAATGCTGGAGGAAATGTAGTATGAAAAAGAGTCTGAACATAGTAAAGGTAGGCGGGCAGGTAGTCGAGGACGACGCCAGCCTGAACACCCTCCTGGGTTCCTTCTGTTCAATACCGGGGAACAAGATACTGGTTACCGGCGGAGGCCGCACGGCAACCAAGATCGCTTCCGACATGGGAATAGAGAGCCTGATGGTGAACGGCCGCCGCATCACTGACGAGCCAATGCTCAAGATAGTGACAATGGTCTATGCCGGCCTGGTGAACAAGAACGTGGTGGCTGAACTGCAGGCCAAGGGCATCAATGCCGTGGGCCTCTGCGGCGCCGACCTGAACATAATCCGCAGCGCCAAGCGCCCGGAGGGAGTGATTTCCTACGGCTTCGTGGGCGATGTCAAGGAGGTGAATACCAAGGCCTTGAAGATGCTCATAGACTCCGGCGCGGTACCCGTGCTCTGCCCTATAACCCACGACGGCCTGGGGCAGCTGCTCAACACCAATGCCGATACCATCGCTTCCTCGCTGGCCCAGGCGCTGGCGGTGGAGTATGACGTCACCCTGACCTTCTGCTTCGAGAAGAACGGCGTGCTGCTCAATCCCGACGATCCTTCCAGCGTGATACGCGAGATGCGCAAGGCGGACTACGAGCGCTACCTTGAGGAAGACGTGATCAGCGGGGGAATGATCCCCAAGCTGGACAACGCCTTCGCCGCTATCGACGCGGGAGTCAATAAAGTGGTCATTACAAACGCAAACAACCTGGGAACCGATTCGGGAACCGAAATAATATGATAGACCTGCTTAAACAGCTGATTTCAATTCCCCGGCCGAGCCGCGGCGAGGACGCCGGCGCAGATTTCCTGGAAGGATACCTGCGCGGCATAGGCCTTGACCCACGGCGGAAGGGCAACAACCTGTGGGTGGAGTCCGAACTGGAGTCCTCAAAGCCCACGTTACTGCTGAACGCCCACCTGGACACCGTAAAGCCGGCGTCGGGTTACACCCGCGACCCGTATCAGGCATCCGAGGAGGACGGAGCGGTTTACGGCCTGGGCAGCAATGACTGCGGCGGCGCGCTGGTGGCGCTGCTGGAAGTCTACAGGCGCCTTAGCGCAAAGCCGCAGCCGTACCGGCTCATCTATTCCGTTACGGCGGAAGAGGAAGTTGGCGGAGTGAACGGCATAGAGGCCATAATCCCGCTGCTGGGAAAGGTGGACCTTGGAGTGATAGGGGAGCCTACCGGAATGCAGATGGCCGTGGCGGAGAAGGGCCTCATGGTGCTGGACTGCACCGCATACGGCAAGAGCGGCCACGCCGCCCGCGAGGAAGGCGTGAATGCCATCTACAAGGCCATGGAGGACATTGAATGGATACGTACCTTCAAGTTCGACAAGGTGTCCGAGTTCTGCGGGCCGGTAAAGATGACGGTTACCATGATAAATGCCGGTACCCAGCACAATGTTGTGCCGGATATGTGTAAATTTGTAGTGGATATACGATCCAACGGCATATACGACAACAAGCAGATACTGGAAGTGCTGCGGCAGAACCTTAAATGCGAGTTCGCCCCGCGTTCCACCCGCCTGAACGGCGCCCACATAAGGCTCGACCATCCGGTTGTGCAAAAGGGCCTTTCGCTGGGACTTGGAACATACGGTTCACCTACCACCAGCAACCAGTCCGTATGTCCGTTCACTACGATAAAGATAGGGCCCGGGGATTCGTCCCGCTCGCACACCGCGGACGAATTCATCCTGCGCTCCGAAATAGAACAGGGAGTAGAAATATACACCGCCCTCCTTGACGGGCTTCAACTATAGGTATCATGGCTGGAAAACTTTGGGATAAAGGTTACGATGTAGACGCTCAGATAGAGCGCTTCACGGTTGGAAAGGACAGGGAACTTGACGTTGTCCTTGCCCCGTACGACGTTTTGGGAACGATGGCGCATATCACTATGCTCCAGAAGGTCGGCCTGCTTGAGAAAGCGGAACTGGAAGCCCTTCTCCCGGAACTTAAGGCAATCTATCAGAGCGCGGTAGACGGCACTTTCGTGATTGAGGAAGGAGTGGAGGATGTCCACTCACAGGTGGAACTCATGCTCACCCGCAAACTGGGTCCCGTGGGCAAGAAAGTGCACACAGGACGCTCCCGCAACGACCAGGTGCTCGTGGACCTGAAACTTTATTCCAGGGACCAGATAAAGAAGATCGCCGCCAAGGTGCAGAAACTCTTCGAGGTGCTCCAGACGCGCAGCCAGGAGTGCAAGGACATCCTTATGCCGGGGTACACCCACCTTCAGGTGGCCATGCCTTCGTCCTTCGGACTCTGGTTCGGCGCGTATGCGGAAAGTCTCACCTCGGACATGCAAATGCTCCTTGCAGCATGGGAGGTGGCCAACCGCAACCCGCTGGGAACAGCCGCCGGATACGGCTCTTCAGCCCCTCTGGACAGGGAACTTACCACAGAACTGCTGGGCTTCGCTGACCTGGACTATAACAGCGTCTACGCGCAGATGGGCAGGGGCAAGACGGAGCGCATAATTGCCATGGCCCTGTCCTGCATCGCGGAAACAGTGGGGCGCCTGGCCTATGACTGCTGCCTGTTCAACAGCCAGAACTTTGGCTTTGTGACCCTTCCGGTTCAGATGACCACCGGTTCCAGCATAATGCCTCACAAGAAGAATCCGGACGTCTTTGAACTGCTCCGCGCCCACTGCAACCGCATTTCCGGAATCCCGGGTGACATCCGCCTCATAAGCGGAAACCTGCCGTCAGGATATTTCAGGGACATGCAGCTGATAAAGGAACTCTTCATCCCCATGTTCGACGAGATGTCAGACTGCCTGGACATAGCCTGCTTTGCCATAGAGAATATCCAGGTGAAGGAAGGCCTGATGGACGATCCGCGCTATGCGCTCGCCTTCAGCGTGGAGAAAGTCAACGCCCTGGCTGCTTCCGGCGTGCCCTTCAGGGACGCCTACAAGCAGGTGGCCGCCGAGATCGGCGACGGAAGTTTCAGTTACAGCGGCGAACTGCATCACACACACGAGGGCTCAATTGGCAATCTGTGCAACGATGCCGTGGCTGCGCGCATGCAAAAAATAACCGCACGGTTTGGTTTTGACCAGGTTGACCGCGCGGTAGATTCTCTTTTGGGTTAATCCCTCTATTGTCTGTTGAGGAAGCACTCTATGGTGTTCTCCATAAGCATTGTTATGGTCATCGGGCCTACGCCTCCCGGAACGGGGGTGATGTAGCCTGCTACCTGGCTGGCGGCATCGAAATCCACGTCCCCCACAAGTTTGTTCACGGGTTCCCCGTCAGGGCCCGGTACGCTTATGCGGTTGATGCCCACGTCAATGACAACGGCGCCCGGCTTGACCATATCTGCGGTGACCATCTTTGGACGGCCCACGGCGGCTACAAGGATGTCAGCCTCCGCCGCGACCTTTGCCAGGTCCTTTGTGCGTGAGTGCGCTATTGTAACGGTGGCGTTGCGGTCAAGCAGGAGCTTTGCAACCGGCTTGCCCACGATGTTGCTGCGTCCTATCACCACGGCTTTCTTGCCTTGGATGTCCACTCCGGTGCTCTCAATCATCGTTATGATGCCCTTGGGGGTGCAGGGAACTATGCATTTGCGTCCCAGCCACAGGTTGGCCACGTTCTGGGGGTGAAAGCCGTCCACGTCCTTCTCTATGGCTATTGAATCTATGACCTTGTCCTCGTCGATATGCTTTGGAAGGGGGAGCTGGACCAGGATGCCGTCCACGGCGGCTTCCGCGTTCAGGCCGGCGATCACGTCAAGCAGTCCGTCCTGGGAAACATCCTCCGGAAGTTCCACCAGGCGGCTGTCCATGCCGGTGAACTCCGCGGCCTTGATCTTGCCGCGGACGTAGGAGCGGCTGGCGGGATTGTCACCCACTATGATAACGGCCAGGCAGGGCTTGCGGCCATACTTCGCTTCCAATTCCACTATTCTGTCCCTCATCTGCTCCTTGAGCGAGAGGGAAAGGGCTTTACCGTCAATAAGAGTACTCATAGCGGACACAAAGATAGTCATTATATTCCGGAATAATGTTATATTTGCCTCACCCAAAAATACTGAAGATTATGAAACAATGGCATATCATCCTCTCCCTTGCGCTGGCAATGTTCTCGTTGACTTCATGTTTCAATCATGAGAATGCGGTTGCCCAGATAGGCAATTTTGACCTTATGGGTTACTGGGCCGTGACAGAGGATTCCAGATACGAGACAACCCTTAACATAAAGGCGTATTATTCTCTGTCAGAGCAGGGAAACCTGTATTATTACGAGTGTAACAATATGGTTGGAGTGCCGTTTGACGGCCAGTCCATAGATACGGGGAAAAACTTCAACTGCGTTTTCGCGTCCGGCTTCGAACTGTCCGGAAGTGACCTGAATCTAATGGACGGAACCCAGTCCGTCAAGTTTGCGACGGTAACCATAACCTCTCCCAATACGTTCCTCCTGTCATTTGAAGGAAGCAACGCTTACACGCAAACCTGCCAGCGGATCATCAGCTTCAAGTAATCAGCCGTTCAAGAGAGATCTGGCGGCGCTTACACCCGCCAGGCAGCCTGTGCTGAAGGCTGTCTGCAGGTTGTAGCCGCCGGTGTCGGAGTCAATGTCAAGGACTTCTCCGCACCAGTAGAGTCCCGCCACAAGGCGGGATTCCATCGTTTTTGGGATGACCTCGTCAGTGCTAACGCCGCCCGCAGTGACCACGGCGCGCTCGTAGCCTACGTAACCGGCAAGGTCAAACACCCATTCCTTGAGAGCCTTTGCAATGGCGTTTACCTTCACGGTGGTCTTTACGCCCTTGCGCGGCAGGCGCTCTGTCTTTAGTATGTCGGGATTGCAAAGGGTAAAGCCGGGAATGAGGTCCCAGGGCATCAGTTTTCCAAGCAGGATGCGGCATTTCTCCTTCTCGCGGAGGCGCTCGCTGCGGGGATCCTTGCGCACTTCCTCCCAGAGTTCATTGACCCTCTGGGATATCTCTTCCGCGGGAACGCCGCTCTTGAGGTCCAGGGTCAGGGAGGCCTTTGAGCCGTTGAAGATGGCCTTCACGGCCTTGCGGCTGAGCTGGAAGCCCGCAGGGCCCTCGATGCCGCCGTCCGTGAAGTCCACGTCCCCGAAAACGGAATCCACCGCCTTCCCGTCAATGGAAAGGCTCAGGCCCACGTTCTTGAGCTGGACGCCACACAGTGCCTTCCCTATGTCCGAAAGGGGAGAGGAGCGGTCAATGTGGCCTTTCATGCCGCTGGAGACTATGGCGTCAGGGGATTTGTAGCCCTTGGGGACCAGGGCGGTAAGGCTGGGGAGGCACTGCTTTACGCTGTGCCCCAGGGCCGAAGCCCAGGCGTAGCCGTCGCCGCTGCTGCCGCTGGAAGGATAACTGAGGCCGCCGGTGGCTATTATGAGCCTCCGGCAGGCATATTTCCTTCCGTCAGCGGCCTCCACGGCAAAGGTGCCGCCCGCGCAGGATACGGACCTCACTTCAAATTCGGTCTCTATCTTCACGCCGCGGCTGTGGCAGGCGTTCACCAGCGTGTCCACCACGTCTGACGCGTGGTGGGACTGTGGGAACGCCCTGTCGCCGCGCTCCACCACTGTCTTGAGCCCGTAGGACTCCAGGAACTCCAGCATTGCTCGGCTGCTTAGGTTGAAAAACGACGGCTTCACGAAGGAGGCTCCGCTCCTGATATGCCCGCTGAAGTCATTCCAGTCCTTTATGTTGCTGAAATTGCACCTTCCCTTGCCGGTGATCATGATCTTGCGGCCGGGGCGCGGCATCTTTTCCAGGATGGTCACGGACGCATCCGCCCCGGCTTCCACCAGGGTGTTCGCAGCGGCGTATGCCGCCATCAGTCCGGAAGCTCCGCCTCCAATTACAATTATGTCGCTTTTCATAAAAATTTTTCTATCTTTGCAGTCCTTGCCACTTTAGCTCAGTCGGTAGAGCAGCGCATTCGTAACGCGCAGGTCGGGAGTCCGAGTCTCCCAAGTGGCTCAGATTACCCTGAAATCCATCAGCCGGGCGTCACCAAGCGTGGCATTGACGTGGGCGGGTCCTTCACAGAGGAAAGCCCTTTCCTTCAGTTCCACCGCAATGAAATCACCGGACCGGATATAGATCATTGCCGTCGCCTCAGCGATGGCTTTTTCTATTTCCTCCCTTCCCTCATAGGTGCACCTGAAAATCTCTTCCGAATCCCTGTACAGCCTGAATTCCGCGCCCATGGCGGGGAAGTCCTCCTTTAAAGGATAGTTCAGGAAAGAGATGTGGTTCATGCTGATTGCGGAGGCATAACCCTCCGGAGTCCCGTCAAGAAGGCCCTCCGGATACAGCAGGATGCCATATGAGATACAGTCATAGTACCTGCCCGCATAACGGAATCCCACGCTCCTTCCGGGTCTGCTTATATGCGCGAAAATAATAGGGGAATAGGACAGGGGACCTGCGTTGTCCGGCAGGTAAAGGTCTCCGCTCTTCCTTTCCCAACTGGTATCCGGACGCACCAGACAGTGCCCGGAGGCTGTTTTTACTATTATGTTCATCAGAATAGGCGTCCCTGGAAATTGTCCTGGAGCATACGTATGGCGTCGGCAGTCTCCTGGTCTGTCAGGGGCCGGTTCCTCTCCTCTTTCTTCTCCCTGTCAAACTGCTCCTTGAGCAGGGCGAACTGGCGCTTTGTGTCAAGTGTGAACTCTCCGTTCATCACCCACGCGAAATAGGACGGCTCCTTCTGGTACACGTCGCGCGCCGTCCTGCCCTTGTGCTTGCCAAAGTTTATGGTGGGCTCGCCGTCGTCGTTCAGGTACAGGCGTCCGGCAAAGTCAACGTTGCGGGCCCTTCCGCCAATCTTGGAGAGGGCGTCCACGTCGTTCTTGAGCACTTCCTGCTGGTATTTTGTGGGCTCCTTGTAGCGGTCCAGCTGGGCTTTGAGCACCTCGTAGGTGGCCAGTGTGTCCGCTTCGGCCGTATGGGCGTTCTCGAAGTCCTCCCCGCCGCAGTAGAAGCGGTAGGCGGCCCTGAGGTTGCGCGGTTCCATATGGTGATAGATGGTCTGCACGTCAACCATCCTGCTCTGGTGGAGGTCTATCTTCTCTATGCGGGCGAGCATCTCGGCGGCCTTGTCATGTGACTTCCTGTCCGGCAGGCGGGTGTAGCAATAGGCGCGGACGCGCTCTATCTCCTCCGCCAGCATGGGGAGGTCGAACTTGACGGAGTTGAAACCCGCCAGGTCGCTGCCGTCAAGCCATTCCGCCACCTCAGGGAGCACCTCGATGAACTTGGGACAGTCCACAAGGTCCTCGTCCTTTACGCCGTTCACTTCTGAGGCGCTGGGATTGATGGGGATGACGCAGTTGTTCTGGTAGTCCCACGGCTTTATCTTCCAGGTCTTTACCAGAGGCTCACCGCCGTCCGGCAACACCTTCACGAAACTGAGTTCTATTATGCCGTCAGTCGCAATGTTAAGGCCCGTGCTCTCTATGTCGAAGAAGAGTAGGGGCCTTTCCAGATTCAGGTTCATATCTTACAGATTATTAAACCATTATAGGCATCAGGATGCCACAGATTTTCTCGCTTTCCTCCTCTTCCGGAGCCGGAACTATGAGGGCGGCCCTGCGGGAGTCCAGGAACTTCATCACGATTGTTCCGCAGGTCATGTTGCCCAGGATATCTCCCAGGAAAGAGGACTTGAAGCCGATTGTGAGGTCATCTCCGCTGTAGTCGCAGGCCAGTTTCTCATATGCGGCTATCGCAAATCCAAGGTCCTGCGCGGAAACTTCCAGCTGGCCCGGCTTGAAGTCGAACTTGATGTGGTTGGAAGCCTTGTTGGCGCATACGGATACGCGGCGCACGGTGTTCAGCAGCTGCATGCGGTCCATCTTGAGGATGTTGGAGTTGTTCTGGGGGATTACGTCCTTGTAACGGGGGAACTTGCCAACTACCAGGCGGCAGATCATTGTGGTGTTGTCGAACTGGAAGAGGACGTTGGTGTCGTCAAACAGGATGGCCACGTCTGTTGAATCCTTGCTGACCAGGCCCTTGAGCACGCCCGCGGCCTTCTTGTGAAGGATGAAGGAGCACTTGTCAGGGGCGCTGACATCAGTGGAGGTGTAGCATATGAGCTTATGGGAGTCCGAAGCCACCAGGGTGGTGGACATTGTGTCGATGTCAAAGAAGATACCGTTCATGGCGGGGCGCATCTCATCGTCCGCGGTAGCGTAGATGGTGCTGTTCACACCGTCCAGGAGGGTCTGGGCGGGGAAGACGACCTTGCGCGCGTCCTCTCCAACCGTCTTGATCTGCGGGTAGTCGTCCGCAGGGAAGAAGGGGAGGGTGGAGACGCCGCTGTTCCAGCTGCACTCGAACGATGCGCTCTCGTTGAGGGTCTTGATGGAGACAGGCTGGTCCGGAAGGGCCTTGAGCAGTTCCGTCACGTGGCGTGCCGGAACGGCTATGCTGCCTTCCTCCTGTACCTTCTCAACCTCTATGCTGGTGCGGAGGGTAAGGTCAGAATCGGATGCGGTTATTTCCAGGATGTTGTCCTTGAGGACTAACATGAAGTTTTCAAGTATAGGCTGGACGGACTTGGCGGGAATAGCCTTTGAAACATCCATGAGACCTTTGAGAAGTTCGGCGCTGGAGACGGTAAATTTCATATCGAATAAACTTTTAGTTATCTTGTGTGTCTAATATTATGTGTTCACAAATATAGTATAATTCCGCCAATAATGGCACATAATTTGACTTTTTATCCCCGTGTCCAAACGGACTTCAAAAGTTAATTCAAAATAATAGTATAGATTATGAAAAAGAGTGTATTGATTGTATTGGCTTCAGTGCTCCTGAGCGGCCTAACTGCTTATGCAGTAGTTAAATCCGTGAAGCCGGAGCAAGCCCAGGCTACTACTTCCTATCCTACTGACGGGTCCCTTTACAGGACTGTCAATTTGGCACAGACAGACTATCCTGACTTCACATATGCGGCAGAATCGGCTGTCGACGCCGTTGTATTCGTAAAGGTTACAATGCAGTCCCAGTCACGCAGCAATTATCAGATAGATCCGTTCTTCGAATATTTCTTCGGTTATGGCGGCGGCCAGCAGCAACAGCCCAGGGAAAGGCAGGGCTCAGGCTCCGGCGTAATCATCCGTTCTGACGGTTATATCGTAACCAACAACCACGTAGTCCAGGATGCCACCAAGGTGGAAGTTACCCTGAACAACAACAAGACCTACGAGGCCACCGTAGTGGGCACCGACGCCGCAACTGACGTCGCCCTCATCAAGATCGACGCGGAAGGCCTTCCCACAGTCCCGTTCGCAGATTCTGACGCCCTCCGCCTTGGAGAGTGGGTTCTGGCAATCGGAAGCCCTATGGGAGAGCAGCTCCGATCAACCATCACTGCGGGTATCGTCAGCGCAAAGGGCCGTTCAATGCCAAGCAACGACGGCGCATTCAAGATTGAGTCATTCATCCAGACCGACGCGGCCGTAAACCCTGGCAACAGTGGCGGCGCGCTGGTCAACAAGGCCGGACAGCTGGTGGGCATCAACACTGCCATAGTTTCCACAACCGGCTCATACACAGGCTATTCATTCGCGGTCCCTTCCAACATTGTACGCAAGATCGTGGGCGACCTCATCGACTACGGTTCAGTTAAGAGGGTTATGCTTGGCATCACCGGCGGAAATGTTAACGAAGAAATTGCACAGGAGTTGAAACTTCCTTCAGTTAACGGCGTATATATTAACGAGGTTTCTAAGGGAAGTTCAGCCGACAAGGCAGGCCTCAAGAAGGACGATGTAATCATCTCTCTTGACCAGACCCGCATCGGTACAATGGCTTCCCTGCAGGAAAAGGTCAACAGTTTCCATCCGGGAGACCGCGCCGATATGCAGATTATCCGCGACGGAAAGCCAATGACGGTTTCCGTAACATTCCAGGAAGCGACAACTGAAGTCAACGGTGCGGTATCCGACGACGGTACGGTATCATTCTACGGAGCACAGCTCGGAACTCCTTCCCAGGAGACTCTCCAGAAGATCAGGGCAAGGGGCGGCGTAGAGATCAAGAAACTTTCCGCCGGAAAGCTTAAGGATGCCGGAGCAACTGAAGGATTTATCATCCTGTACGTAAACGACCAGCCTGTAAGTACACCTCAGGAAGTGGTAGAAATAGCTCGCCAGAGCAGGCGTGCAGTCTTCATCGAGGGCTACACCGCAAACGGAAAGGCGTCCTATTTCGGTTTCGGAAAGGATGAATAAATTCTAAATAATGAGACAACTTAAGATAACCAAATCGATCACCAACCGTGAGAGCCAGTCCCTTGACAAATACCTCCAGGAAATAGGCCGCGAAGAATTGGTATCACCTGAAGAAGAAGTAGAATTGGCGCAGCGTATCCGTAACGGAGACCAGAAGGCGCTTGAAAAACTCACCAGGGCAAATCTCAGATTTGTTGTATCGGTGGCAAAGCAGTATCAGAACCAGGGACTCAGTCTCCCTGACCTGATCAACGAAGGAAACCTTGGCCTTATAAAGGCTGCTGAAAAGTTTGACGAGACAAGGGGATTCAAGTTCATATCCTACGCGGTATGGTGGATCCGCCAGTCAATACTCCAGGCGCTTGCCGAACAGTCCAGGATCGTCCGTCTGCCGCTCAACCAGGTTGGCTCATTGAACAAGATTAACAAGGCTCTGTCCAAGTTCGAGCAGGAGAACGAGCGTCTCCCTTCAAACGACGAGCTTTCGGAGATGATAGAAGTGCCTAAGGACAAGATCGCAGATACCCTGCGCGTGTCCGGTAGGCACGTCTCCGTTGATGCCCCCTTCGTTGAAGGCGAAGACAACAGCCTCCTCGACATCCTTCCCAACGACGATTCCCCCAGTGCTGACAAGGGACTTGTCAACGAGTCCCTCAGCACGGAGATCGACAGGGCCCTTCAGATTCTCACCCCGCGTGAGCGCGAGATCATCAAGTCATTCTTTGGCATCGGCTGCCAGGAGATGACCCTTGAGGAGATTGGTGAAAGGCTTGACCTTACCAGGGAGAGGGTACGCCAGATCAAGGAGAAGGCTATCCGCAAACTCAAGAAACCAAGTGCAAGCAAACTCCTCAAAACATATCTTGGCTGATGACTCCGGAATCATTTATCGCATCCAAGGCCGCACAGGCCATCAGTGAATTATACAATACGGGCGTGGAGGCTTCCACCCTGCAGGTGCAGCTCACCCGCAAAGAGTTCGAAGGCGACTTTACACTGGTCGTCTTCCCTCTTTTAAGGGTGTCACGCACCAGCCCGGAGGCCACGGGCGCCGCGATAGGGGACTGGCTGAAAGCCAACGTCCCCGAGATCAGCGGCTTCAACGTGGTCAAGGGCTTCCTGAACATCCTGCTTTCCCCGCTTTACTGGAACGAACTGCTCGTTTCCATATCGCAGGACGCCGCCTTCGGGCAGCTGCCCGCCACGGGGCGCAACGTGATGGTGGAGTTCTCTTCGCCGAATACCAACAAGCCCCTTCACCTGGGCCACATCCGCAACAACCTCCTGGGTTCTTCCGTATCGGACCTTCTCAAGGCGGCCGGACACAACGTGATCAAGACCACGCTTGTGAACGACCGCGGCGTGCATATCTGCAAGAGCATGTACGCCTGGCAGAAGCGTTTCAACGGCGCCACCCCTGAATCCACCGGAAAGAAGGGCGACCACCTTGTGGGAGACTGCTACGTGGAGTTCGCCAAGATGGAGAAGGAGGACCCGTCCGTAATGGACGCCGTCCACGACATGCTTGTGAAATGGGAACAGGGCGACAAGGAAGTCCGCGAACTGTGGGCCATGATGAACGGCTGGGTGTTCGAGGGCTTCGAGGAGACCTACAAGGCCCTTGGAATCTCATTCGACAAGGTATATTACGAATCGCAGACCTACCTTCTGGGCAAGGAACTGGTGCAGAAAGGCTTGGACATGGGCGTGTTCGAGAGGGAGCCGGACGGATCCGTCTGGTGCGACCTCACCGCCGACGGCCTTGACCGCAAACTGCTGCTCCGCTCGGACGGCACGTCGGTATATATCACCCAGGACCTGGGAACCGCGGAGCGCCGCTTCAGCGAGTTCAACCTGGATTCCCACGTCTATGTTGTGGGCGACGAGCAGAACTACCACTTCCAGGTGCTCAAGCTCATCCTTGGCAAACTTGGCTTCGGCTGGGCGAAGGATATCTTCCACCTCTCATACGGAATGGTGGAACTCCCGGAGGGCAAGATGAAGTCCCGCGAGGGCACCGTTGTCGACGCGGACGACCTCATTGAGAAGATGTACCAGGAAGCCAAGGCCACCTCGGAGGAATCCGGCAAGCTTGAGGGAATGGATGAGGAAAGCAAGGAGGAACTCTACAGGATGATAGGCCTGGGAGCCCTCAAGTACTTCATCCTCAAGGTGGATCCCAAGAAGAAGATGCTCTTCAACCCCAAGGAGTCCATAGATTTCAACGGCAACACCGGACCGTTCATCCAGTACACCCACGCCCGCATCAAGTCCATCCTGCGCAAGGCGGAAGAAAAGGGCCTGGTGGGCGCCGTAAGCCCGTCCTTCGAGCCCGGGGCCAAGGAGATACGCCTCATAAAGCTGCTCAACGGCTATCCGCAGAAGATAGAAGACGCCGCGGCGGACTTCTCTCCCGCGATCATAGCAAATTTCGCATACGATATAGCCAAGGAGTTCAACCAGTACTACCATGACACTCCTGTCCTCAGGGAGACGGACCAGGACGCGCTCAAGGCAAGGCTGGTGCTCATAGACACCCTGGCCTGCGTGCTCCGCAAGGCCATGGGCATCCTGGGCATATCACTTCCTGACAGAATGTAATCCTGATGGAGAACCCTGCAGCATATATGTTTCCCACTTCCGTCAAGGAGGTAGAAGCCCTCGGGTGGGATTACATAGACATCATTTTCTTCACCGGCGACGCTTTTGTGGACCATCCCTCATTCGGGACGGCCTGCATAGCCCGCTACCTGCAGAAATTCGGCTACAGGGTGGCGGTTGTCCCGCAGCCCAACTGGAGGGACGACCTGCGCGACTTCAAGAAACTAGGCGCGCCGCGCCTATATTTCGCGGTGAATTCAGGAGCCATGGATTCCATGGTGAACCATTACACCGCGGGGCGCCGCCTGCGCCACGACGACGCCTACACGCCGGAGGGGCGCGCAGGCCAGCGCCCGGACAGGGCGGTCACCGTCTACTGCCGCATCCTCAAGAAACTCTATCCGGAAGTCCCCATCGTCATAGGAGGCATAGAGGCTTCGCTCCGCCGCCTCACGCACTATGACTACTGGGAGGACCGTCTGATGCCTTCCATCCTCATTGACAGCCGTGCGGACTGGCTCTGCTACGGAATGGGGGAGAGGCCCATGCTGGAACTCACCAGGGCCATAGAGCACCAGCGGAACATGAGCGACATCCGCCGCATCCCGCAGATTGCGTTCTTCTCCCACGGAAGGCACAGGGCGCCTGACGCCCTGGTGCTGAACTCGTACGAAGAATGCCTGGCCTCCAAGCAGGCCTTCGCGGCGAACTTCCACCAGATTGAGACCCACGCCAACATGATGCATCCGCAGACCATAGTGGAGCGGTACAAGGACGGCTACGTCCAGGTGAACCCTCCGTATCCTCCTGCAACGGAGGCGGAGATGGATTCCTTCTGGGATCTCCCGTTCACAAAACTGCCGCATCCGCGCTACAAGGGCAAGCGCATCCCGGCGTACGACATGATAAAGTTCTCCATCATCACCCACAGGGGATGCTTCGGAGGCTGCAATTTCTGCACGATAGCGGCCCACCAGGGCAAGTTCATCCAGTCCCGCAGTGAGAATTCCATAGTGGCCGAGGCGCGCGCCCTGAACAAGTTGCCCGGCTTCGCGGGCAACATATCAGACCTTGGCGCCCCCACGGCCAACATGTATGGCATGAAAGGCAAGAACCCTGTCATGTGCGACATCTGCCGCCGCAAGTCCTGCCTCTATCCTTCCGTCTGCAAGAACCTGGACCGCTCGCACGCCCGCGTGCTGAACATGTATCACAGGGTGATGAAGACCAAGGGCATCCGCAACGCCTACATAGGCAGCGGAATCCGCTATGACCTTTTCCTGAACGAAAACGGCTTTGTGGACGACACATCCTATCCCTATCTGAAAGAACTGGTGCTGGAACACACCTCCGGACGCCTCAAGGTGGCGCCGGAGCATACGGAGGACAACGTCCTCAGGTACATGGCCAAGCCGTCGTTCAAGCTCTTCGAGCGCCTGCGCAAGGAATTCGACAAGATAAACGCCCAGGCAGGCACCCACGTGGAACTGGTCCCGTACTTCATCTCCTCCCATCCGGGCTGCACTGCAAGGGATATGTCCAAGCTTTCCCGCAACAGCACCCTGAAGGGCCTGTACATGGACCAGGTGCAGGATTTCACCCCAACTCCAATGACGACATCCTCCGTAATGTTCTATACGGGGCTGGATCCCAGGGATATGAAACCGGTGTTCGTGGAGAGGGACCCGGAGCGCAAAAAAGCGCAGAAATCATTCTTTTTCAAAAAATAATTCCAAACCTGTTTGTAGTAAAGAAAAATTCCCTATTATTGTAGGGAAAACTGATAGACTTATGGACGGAAAAACTAGACACGTAGTCAGCTATGAAAAGATGTCGGAAGAGCTCGCCAAGGCTTTTGCTGAAAAGTACCCAAAAGGCTTTTCAGATTACCTTCCGGACCTCACCAAGTACCCTAAACCTGACGGTACGTGCTTTTATGCTGTAACGGTAGAAATCCCCAACGCTATATACCTTGTAAAGATACAAGTCAAGACAGATGACCTGGAAGACATTGAAAAATGGCTTGACGGGGACGATGACAACGACAACGTTCAGGGCGGAGGCTCCGACAACGAAGGCGAAACCCTCCCGGACGAAAACATTTCCCAATATGGAGGGGATGAAGATTCCTCAGAGGTCGAAGCTTAAGCTCCGGCCTTTTTACAATCTGCCGGAGAACACCAGGGTGCTGATCCTGGCCCTGGCGGCGGGCCTCCTCTCAGGAGGCGCCGCTGTCTTGCTGAGGGCCCTCATAGAGTGGATCAAGCAGGCCCTGATACCGCTGTCCTCCGGTTTCTCCTACCGCTTTGCAAACCTGATAATACCGGGCGTGGGAATGCTTATTTCCCTGCTCATAGTCAAGTATTTCGTCAAGGACAACATCAGCCACGGCGTGACGCGCGTGCTGGAGTCCGTGTCCCGCAACGAATCCCATATCAAGAGCCACAACGTCTGGTCATCCATGGTAACCAGCGCCGTGACAATTGGCTTCGGAGGCTCCGTTGGAGCCGAGGCGCCAATCGTCTACACGGGCGCGGCCATAGGTTCCAACCTGGCACGGCTGGCCAAGTTCTCGTACGCCAACATCACGGTGCTGCTGGGATGCGGCGCCGCAGGGGCCATAGCGGGCATTTTCAAGGCCCCTCTGGCCGGTATACTGTTCACCATGGAGATCCTTATGTTCAACATCTCCATGGCGTCCCTGTTGCCGCTTCTGCTGTCAACAATGTCAGCCACGGTTGTGTCATACATCTTCACGGGCCAGACCGCAATGTTCCATTGCACCCTGACGCCGTTCTCAATGCAGAACATACCATTCTATATCCTCATGGGAATGCTCTGCGGGGTTGGCTCAGTGTTCTTCATGAACGCCACGCTGGGCCTGGAGGACAGGCTTGGCAAGATCAAGCGCCCGTACCCCCGCTGGCTCCTGTGCGCGCTTGGCCTTGGAATCTGCATCTTCCTGTTCCCCGTGCTTTACGGAGAGGGATACACATCAATAATATCGCTCCTGAACGGCCACGTACTGTCCCTGGACACCCAGACGCCGCTGTCCTTTATGCTTGACAGCCCCTGGGGCGTGCCGCTGTTCTTCCTGCTGGTATTCTTCGTGAAGGTTCTGGCAATGACCCTCACCAACATGGGCGGGGGAGTGGGAGGCACCTTCGGACCTACGCTGTTCGCCGGGGCCATACTGGGCTTCGTGATAGCCAGGAGCCTCAATCTGCTGTTCGCGGCGCGCGGCATCAGCGTCCCGGAACAGAACTTCGTGCTTGTGGGAATGGCCGCCATGATGGCGGGCGTGATGCAGGCGCCGCTCACCGCCATCTTCCTTATTGCGGAGATCACCGGCGGCTACGAACTGTTCCTCCCGCTGATCATCGCCGCAACCATCTCCTTTGGCACCACCCGTCTTTTTGAGAAGTACTCTATCTACACCAAGCGCATCGCCCTGGCGGGAGACCTGCTTACGCACGACAGCGACCAGGCGGTGCTCACACTGCTCAGGACCGGGGACCTTGTGCGCGACAAGTATCCGCGCATCGGGCCGGAGGCCAGCCTCAGGGAACTGGTGGACGTCATCTCAGGGAGCAACGCCGCGCTTGTGGCTGTGGTTGACGACAAGGGCGCCTTCCAGGGCCTGGTGAACATAGAAGACATACGCAAGCTTCTCTTTGACGAGAAGAAATACGACAATCTCAAGGTTTACAACCTTATGGCCCAGCCTCCCGCATACGTCTATGAGGACGAGAAGATGGAGAGCGTGATGGCCAAATTCGACAGGACCGGGGCCTGGAGGCTTCCGGTGGTGGATTCTGAAAAGAAATACAAGGGCTTCGTCTCTAAGTCGCGCATCCTTATGGCGTACCGCAGCGAGCTCAAGGAAATATCCAGGGCATAGTGAAAGAGATTTACATAAACCACATAGCACAGCAGATGCAGGTCAAAGCCTGGCAGGTGGAGAACTGCGCAATGATGTTCGAACAGGGTGACACCATCCCGTTCATAAGCCGCTACCGCAAGGAACGCACCGGCGGCCTTGACGACGCCTCCGTGGCGGAGCTCAAGCACTGGGTTGACCTGTACCAGGATATGGAAAAGCGCAAGGTTACCATCCTTGAGACGATAGCCTCCCAGGACAAGTTGACGCCGGAACTGAAATCAGCCATCGAGGTTTGCGTGATTCCGGCCCAATTGGAGGACCTGTACCTGCCGTACAGGCCCAAGCGCCGCACCAGGGCTACGGCCGCCAGGGAGGCGGGATTGGAGCCTCTGGCGGACGTGATGTACGCGGTGCGCACGCGCAACCCGCAGGCGGAGGCCGCAAAATACCTGAACGACAAGGTACCAGGCGTTGAAGAGGCCCTTGCGGGCGCGAGGGACATAATTGCCGAGCGCCTCTCCGAGACCGCCTCCGTGCGTGAGACGCTGCGCGGGATTTTCCGCTCAAGGCGCATCGTGGCCAAAGCCACGAAGGCCGCCCAGGACAATCCCGAAGCAGCCAAGTACCGCAGCTACTTCAACTTCACCATGCCCATCCAGCGCATCCCCGCCCACAACCTGCTGGCCATCCTTCGCGCCCAGAACGAGGGCTTCCTGTCCGTTGACATAGACGCCGATGCGGAGAAATGCTCCAAGAAACTCTACTACGATTTCTGTCAGGAGCACTCCTACCCGGCCGAACCCCTCGCGGAGCAGATCAGAATGGCGGTTGAAGACTCTTTCAAGCGCCTTCTGGAGCCGTCAATAAGCAATGAGATAATCAAGGAGGCCAAGGAAAAGGCCGATATAGAATCCATAAAGGTATTCGGGGAGAACCTAACCCAACTGCTTCTCAGCGCCCCTCTCGGCCAGAAGCGCACCATGGCCATAGACCCTGGTTTCCGCAACGGCTGCAAGATTGCCTGCCTTGACGAGCGCGGTTCTCTCCTCTGCCATACCGTCATCTTTCCGCATCCCCCTCAGAATCAGAAGGTTAAATCCATCATAGAGGTCCAGGAGATGCTGGAACAGTACTCCATCCAGGCCATCGCCCTGGGCAACGGCACCGCCTCCAGGGAGACCGAGGAGTTCCTCAAGAAGATCCAGCTCCCGGAGGGTTGCAAGGTCTGGCTGGTAAGCGAGGACGGAGCATCCATCTACTCCGCCTCGGAGGCCGCCAGGAAAGAGTTCCCTGACGAGGACGTCACCGTCCGCGGCGCCGTCTCCATCGGCCGCCGCCTGATGGACCCCCTCGCAGAACTGGTCAAGATAGACCCAAAGAACCTTGGCATAGGCCAGTACCAGCACGACGTTGACCAGAACCTCCTCAAGGAGAAACTTGACAACACGGTGGAGCATTGCGTCAATAGCGTTGGCGTGAACCTGAACACCGCCAGCCCCTATCTGCTGTCCTACGTGGCCGGCGTGGGTCCCGCGCTCGCCGCGAACATCGTCTCCTTCAGAGACTCCGCCGGTGGCTTCCGCTCCCGCCAGCAACTGCTCAAGGTGCCTAGGCTTGGCGCCAAGGCCTTCGAGCAGTGCGCCGGCTTCCTCCGCATCCGCGGCGCGGAAAACCCCCTTGACAACTCCGCAGTGCATCCCGAGGCTTACCACATAGTTGACCGGATGGCAAGGGACCTCGATGTCCCCGTAACGGACCTGATAGGCAACCAGCAGCTCATAGCAAAGATCCAACCGGAGAACTACACGGACAACCAGTTCGGTCTCCCCACAGTCAACGACATCCTCAAGGAACTCCTCAAACCCGGCCTTGACCCCCGCCAGGCCGCCCAGGAATTCGAATTCGCCCAGGACGTCCACACCATTGACGACTTAAAGGTTGGAATGGAACTCCCCGGCATTGTCACCAACATCACCAACTTTGGCGCCTTCGTGGACATTGGTCTCCACGAGAACGGCCTCATCCACGCCTCCAAGATGGGCGTCAAGGGCATGGCGGACCCCTCCAAGATCCTCAAGCTCCACCAGCACGTCACCGTCACCGTCCTCCAAGTGGACCTGGACCGCTCCCGCATCTCCCTCGCCCTTAAAAAATAACCGGATAATTTTAAACCTAATACTGATATGAAACGTTTAGTTGGACTTATTGCAGTAGCGTTGATACTGCAGGGCAGCGCGCTGTACGGACAGAATGCCGTCATCCGCTTTGACAAAGACAGGGCTACTGGTGAGATTGACCGTAACATTTACGGTGTGTTCATGGAGCCCATAGGCCGAGGGAACTACAATATTGTCTACGGCCCCCTGTACGACCCTTCATCACCGCTCGCAAACGCGGACGGCTTCCGTACGGATGTGATTGACGCAATGCGTGAACTCAAGATTCCCAACATGCGCTGGCCTGGTGGAAACTACATTTCCAACTATAACTGGCAGGACGGAATAGGCCCCAAGGAGCAGCGCCCGGTACGCATAGACCCGGCCTGGGGAGGCAGGGACACCAATCACGTGGGAACCGACGAGTGGGTGGCCCTCAACCGTGCCATAGGCAGCGAGAACGTGGTCTGTCTGAACCTGGCCTTCGGCGACGTGGACCAGACCCGTTTCTGGCTGGAATACTGCAACCTGCCAACTGGCAGCTACTATGCAGACCTTCGTGCCAAGTACGGCCATCCGGAGCCCTACGGCATCAAATACTGGTGCCTTGGCAACGAGGTGGACGGAAAGCCCTGGATAATGGGGCATCTGGATGCGGTGGACTATACTAAGAAGGCCTATGAAGTTGCCAAGCTCCTGCGCGCCTTGGACAAAGACGTGAAGTTCGTCGCAAGCGGATCGTCATGGTATGAGAATTCCCCCAACGGAACCACCCCCCGCGGAGCCTGGATAGACTGGAACCACACCATAGTGAAGGAACTCTACGGAATGGCGGACTACATTTCCATCCACCGTTACTGGGAGTACAGCGCCGGAGACTATTACCAGAGAATGGCGGACAATGTGATGGACGTAGAGGAAAAGATCCTGGTCACCAAGTCCCTGATAGACATAGAGAAGGTGAACTATCCTGCCAAACGCCCCATGTACATCTCATTTGACGAATGGGGCGCCAACGGCCAGGGAGGCTGGATGAAGGCACTTGGTGACGCCCAGTACCTGAACGCCTTTGTGCGTCATTCTGACGTGGTGAAGATGGCCAACTACACGATGATGACCTCTCTGCTGACAACAGACCGTGCAAGCGGCAGGAACTACAAAGGACCCTTCTTCCAAATTTATAAGCTTTACTCCAACAACGTGCAGGGTTCCACAATCGACTCATACGTCCAGTGCGAGACCTTTGACGGTGAAGTCTATAAAGATGTCCCATATCTGAACGTGACCTGCGTATATTCCCCGGAGACCGGTGAAGTGCTCATAAACGTAATAAACGTCAACAAGGACAAAGCCATCACGGCCGACATAGAGGCCGTTTCCGGCTCCTATGACCGCAAGGCCGAGGTCCGCACCATTGCACGCGCCCTGGACGAGACCTTCTCCATTGCCAACGAGAAAGACTATGAGCCTAAAATCACAACCGAGAACGTGAAGGACGGTCGTCTGACCCACACGTTCCCGGCTGCGTCATTCACCCAGATATCCCTCACCGTGAAGTAATTTACCGTATTGAGGCTACAAAAGACACAGGATTCGGCCTGGACTTGCATGTAATAAGAAAAGTATATATCTTTGCAAAAAGTATATATATGAACGGGGCGACAACAAGAAAACTGATAGATATTAAACCATCAGTAATAAACGCGCTGAAGATCAAGGCTCGCAGGAAAGGAGTTTCATTGAAGCGATATATAGAGGATTTGTTGGAGGAGGATTCCAACAAAGACGTTCTGCATGTCCCTGAAGGCGTTACAAATGCTAAAGTAATAGCCCTGATAGGTGTTGCAAAGCCATCAGTTGATGTTGACAAGATAGATGACGAACGCCTTCAATATATATTGTCCAAATGAAGCCGCATGTTTTCTTTGATACCAACATAATGTTGGACCTGATTCTGGAGAGGCCGGGCTATCAAGATGCGGCCAGACTGTTACAAAGGCATGAAGACGGAGAGATTACAGTGTGCCTTTCCATTCTTTCCATGGCCAATATTGCATATGTTCTGCGAAAAACCATACCCCAGAATCTTCTTGTCCCAACATTGAAACAAATATCCTCCATCGTGGAAGTAATCAAGATGGACGATGATCAGCTTCAGAAAGCCTTATTGATGGAAGGACCGGACTTTGAAGATACTCTGCAGGCTTCATGTGCTGCCTCTTGTGGTTGTCAAGTCATCATTACCCACAATCCCCGGGATTTTAAGATACGTAATGGCCTTTGTGAAAACATCACCCTTCCTTCAGTGATGACCCCGGAAGAATATGAGTATGGACGATCATAATAATGACAGCGATATGACATATATGAAAGAATATGAATCGTATGTCGAGTTTCGGTTGTCCTTCCAGAACTGCTGGGAGATATCCCCTCCCCAGCGGGCTGTAGCGCCATTCTGGTACTTGAGCTCTTCCGTGAAAAGCGGCTTGCCCCAGAGGTCGAGCCTGAACCAATCCTTCTCGACCTCGCCCAAATGGGTGGACGAGCGGTGCTGTACCACCTGCGCCTTGTAATCATAATAGCTCACAGTAGTTAGCCATTAATCAGATTAACATCTATATTTTATAAATTAAGTATAATAATTTCTTATCTATAGGGCAATAGGAAAACCAATAGGACACATTCTGAGATATTATATAACAATGATACACGGAACTGTCATTCCAGTACTCGGAAAAAATCCTCTTAATTCTAGAATCTGCCAACTCATTAAATCTATCAATTATCAATACCTCCTTAGTCCATTGTTGTGTTATTGGTTCCGTAACAATCTTAAGATTTTCCCATTTTGATTCTGTCAGTGGATACTGCTCGTTGACAGAGGCATTTTCAACTAGAAATGTATGGAGTTCATATATTTCTCCGTGAATGCTCTCAATAAGTACATCCTGGCTACTAATTTTCCTTACTGAAGTGTAGTGGGGGAATAAGTTGCTGAAATCTTTATCTGAAAGAGGTCTGTAGAGATACAATTCAATCTTCCATGCCAAAAATAAACTTACCACAAATATGAATATGGATAAGATAATTAATACAACTTTATTTTTTGACGGATTTCTTTTTTTTGACAGGTATCCTTGTTTTTCCATATCCAATAATATAAAAGTCTTTACCCTCTTTTCCTGGACGACCAATTTTAGTAGCCATATTTCGTAATGGACGACCTTTCTGCATAGAGAAATCATATTCATCGACGAAACTTTGGTTACCAATCAAAACCTCCCCGGTATTTTTATCCAAAAGCTCAATTCTGAGAGTACCATATGTTTTTCCAGTATTAGACAATCCCCATATGAAGTTTTTATAAATGACACTATTATCTTCAGGAAAAGACTCAGTTGTAATATCCGGAAGGTCAATTTCACTTATATCTACATACAATGGATTACCTGATCCTTCTAACCACCACTTGTCGGCTTCTTCTTTAGTTAAATAACCGTCATAATCTGGTCGAGAAGAAAGAGTTGCATAATGATCTTCTATTGAATTACGAACGTTGCTCTCTATGTCCATTAATTGCTTCTTCAAAGCATCTTTATGGAGCATTCCTTGGGTAAAGTCATCCTTTTTCATAACAATATATATACCCTTAAGACCTCTATCATCCGTCCCTAGAAATACTCCTGTTGTACTATAGATTGGTGCCTTCCCTAAAGGATCAATATTATTCAAAGGATTACCGGCACAAAAGAGATAAGGTGTATGGTTATAGTACTTTTCAGAGAGTGGATCCTGTGAGAGCCATCGGCCAATGGAAGGGTCATAGCGGCGGGCGCCGAAGTCGTAGAGGTTGAGGTCCACGCCATTGCCTGCGCCCCATTCCTTGCCCTGGAACTTGATTGGCTGTATGCCGGTGTTGGATGAAGATGACGGCAATAATCCTCCGAGCGGATAATAGTGGTTGTATTCCTCTGCCGTTCCAGTTGCTGAAGCGACAACACGTACGGAACCCAGATGGTCTGTTATGAAATAGTGATATGCATTGTCTGTTAAAGTCACGTATCCATTGCCGAACAAAAGGCGTGAGTTAGTTCCGTTTTCTTTGACGAGTGTCCCGGTATAATCTGTGGTTGCAGTATTACTAGGTCCCGTCTTTACCTCCTGGAGTTTTGTTCCATCAGCGGCGTATTTGTAACTTATTGTAGAACCATCAGAGAATGTCACCGTCTGTGGCTGGCTGAGGATATTCCAGGTAATGGAAGATATACCCTTGCTGGCATCAGCAGTCATACGGCCTGCCGAATCGTATGTGTAGTTATAAGTGTTGTTCGTTCCGTTTGAGTACCTGAAGTCCGAGCTGTAAGCAGCGGATCCGGTGTCATTGACCGATGACAGCTTGTTGCCGCTATAAGTGTATGTCAGGTTGTCTATCTTACCATATGAGGATAAACCTGTGCGGCCGAAACGTTCCAGACTCAAAATATTACCACTACTGTCATATGTCACATTCTCAGCGAAGTCCACCGATGAGTTATTGGAATGATCCGTATAAGAAGCATTCAACATTCGCCCGATGCCGTCATATGTAAAAGCATAAGAATCGTAAGAAGAATTCCTGTTGTCCTTCCATGACATATTGGAGATGTCTTCGCCCCAGCGGGCAGAGGTGCCGTCCTGATAGTTGAGCTGTTCTGTGAAGAGCGTCCCCGAAATGCCGGTCACCCATGAGCGGATGTTGTATGAATATGTAGAGGCAAGGGCAGAGGCTCCGTTGCGGGTATCCGAAGAAAGCCGTCCAACCTTGTCATAAGTCTTGTTGGAGATGGTCTTTGTGTCGTTCGAATTCGATCCTATCAGATGAGTACTAACCAGAGGCTTGTCCCAAAGGTCATATGTCTGGGTCGTGGTCTCAATCAAGGACGTGCCTGATGATGGCTTGTGCTCAGTCTTATGGGCCGTCACGTTGCCTACGAAGTCGTATCCGAACCAGTCCTTTTCGACTCCGCCAAGATGGGTGGAAACCCTGTGCTGCACCACCTGCGCCTTGTAATCATAATAGCTCACAGTCCAAAGGTATTGATTCCCGGTTGTATTGTCAAGCACTTTGAGAAGAGTTCCCGTAGGAAGGCCCTGGGCGCTTGGAGAGTAGTATGCCGTAAATGTCGTCCCAGTGTTGCTGTCATATGCGATATCTGCATTGTTGGCCGCAGGGAAGGGGCTGGTGCCGGCAAAGCCGTAGCCGTCATAATAGTCAACCTCCAGAAGGGTAGGAGATGATAACGTGATACCAGAGAGCACATATCCTTTATATGTTCCGGAATATGTCGGAGTCTTAGGCAGGGCGGCCTTGACCACGGCACTCTTGTACGGGTCAGAGAAAGCACTGACGGTCATGTTGACGGTGCCTCTTATTGCTGTTCTCCCCAGGTGATCCGGGAGCGAGAAAGCCCAGCAGTTACTGTTCTGGATTCGCAGGGCGGCGTCCTGTGTCAGGACAGGCCTGTTACCCTTGTCGTAGACTGTATAGGTCCATCCCGCACCCGGCAATGAGCGGGCGATGCAATTGCCTCTGGAGTCGTAGCGGTAAAGATAGGCCAGGTCTGATAAGCCGTTGTAATTCCAAGACGTTGAATTGCCTATCTGTGATACGAACTCTGGAGGCAGGACTGCGGCAAGACGTCCGAAGTTGTCGTAGACGTAATATGTGTCGCTGAAGGTTGAAGAGTCAAGGATCTGCCTTACGAGTACCGTCTGCCCGAAGTTGTCCTTGAACTCCAAGGTCCTCTGGCCGTCCTCGTCCTTGGTCTCCTCCACCCTCATTGTATTGGCAGACGGCGCGCTCTGCCTTGAAAGCGTAAGACTGGTGTTCCCGCTCCAGGTGATTGAGAATCCCCGGTAATAATAGGCGGAAGAAGTTGTTGAACTGTTGGTGGCCAGAGGATATTGCATCCGGTGTGTCGGACTAATGCGCCAGGCGTCACCAGGGCCGTACTGCTCGGCTATGCGGTCCTCCGGGTATGCGGCGTATATGATTTCTTCATACCTGTAGGTATTGTCAGCAGTATAGACTGAATCTCCTTTGGCCAGGATATCACCCGGATTAGTATATGCTCCCACGGAATGCCCTGTTCCAACCTGAACCGGAACCGGCAACCATTTTTTGTACTCGCGTCCGCTGGAGTCATAATCAAGATGGGTTACAAGGTCCCATCCCGTATCGGATCCGTTGACCAGGACGCTCTGAGAAGGCCTTCCCAGGCCATCCAGGTAATTCACTGTTCTTCTGTAGCTGGATGTTCCTGTATAAGTCTTTATCTCGACACTGTTTATTGTAGACCCCGTATCTGCGTAATCATAGTCATATTCTTCAACAATGCCGTCGTTGTTGTCCCGAATCCGTATGAGGCGCCTGAGACCGTCGTATTCATAACTCTCGGTGACGCCACGGGCATCGGTCTTGGAAGTCATCAGCCCAGCATCATTATAACTGGCGGTGGCAATGTCGCAGTCGGCCGGGAACACGCGGATGTTGTCTATCCTCTTGCCTGAAGCGCCAAGGGTCTTGCTCCCTCCCGTATAACTCTCCCTGTGGTAGTTCCACGCCCCATTCTCCTTGAGCATATAATCAACAATGTAGTTGCGGGTCGAAGGAACGGTATAGTTGATAGTGTAGGCGCCATTGTGGCTCTTTGCGCTTTTGTATCCGTCCGTTCCGTTTGCCTCGTCCTCAAAATCAATTAAAGTGACCGCCTCTCCCGGAATCACGACCGTCCCATACTCCTTGTAGCTGCAGGATACCGAACCTGCCGGGTTGGAATTGGCCGAAGGGCTTTTCCTGAAATCGATGGCAGCCATTGAAACGGTGTGACTGCCGGCAGACAGGTTGAACTGGATCGAAGATGAATACTGGTCGAGGTAATCCTGCCATGTGTCAGGCGGATACTCCGGAATATTGGCGGAGACTATATATCCGGACTGGTTGTCGACCCACATGTGGACAAGCCAGTCATACTGATATGCCGCACTCACGGAAAAAGTGATCGTGGACGGCTCGCTTGTGGTGAATGACCAGTACTGTGAATTGTTCGAAGCATAGACTAAAGGATATACGACGTTCCGCTGTACGTCCTGCTGCACGGTCTGTCCAGGGTTGACGCCCCTGGCGACCAGGACTGGATGAAGCGCCGTGTCGTCCCAGGCGTATGTGGTCTGGATGCCGTCGCTGGTTTCAGTTCCCAGGATGTTCGCATGCTCGTCATATTGCAGATAGGTGATGTCAGGGGCGGACATGTAGTTTGACGGGTTGGCATAATATATTGCCTTGTTTACCGGGGACGAGAATTCAGCAGTGTATAGCGCCTCTGGTACTGGACAACTGGCGGTGCCGCTGGCGGTATTCACATCTATAAGTTTATATGTCAGTTCTTTTGCGGAAACGATTTTCCCTTGCCTGACAGAGGCCTGCCCTACGGGGACCCCTGACATTCCCGCATTAATCAACGCTGTGTATATTCCTCCGTTTCGATCCTCCGGGTAATAGGTTATGGTTCCGTCAGAGTCGTTCTGCACGGTATGGGTGTAGGACGTCTGACGGCGGTCTGAATTGTACTGATAGTCATTACTCTCATAATAGCTACGGCCTCCCCTGTAGTCCAGCACTTCCTTGGTTATCAGGGCTGGATAATGACAGTATCTCTTCACATAACTGAGGACGGAGAAGGCACCGTTGCAATACGATTCCTCTGCGACTGACTTGAAATAATCCTGTGAGGTATTATTGTATGTATAGCGCTCTTCCCATAATAGGTCATTCCCGGAAGATCTGTGGGACATCTTCAGGAGCAGGCCGCGGTCAAGCGTCTTGGACTGGATGCGGCAATACGGAGTGTTTCCGGTACTGCGTCCAAGAGTGAGGGTGGGCGCCTGGTCCAGATATCCGGAAGTGTCATGGTTGCTATATTCATATGTCGTTGTGCTGCCGTCTCCAAAAGTCTCAACTACGCGGCTATATGTAACATGGTTGCCGTCAGTCTCAGATAGAGGGAAGATAGGGTTCTCATTGTAGATGACAAAGTCTAGGTCATAGTCAATCACGCCATTGGGGAAATAAGGGTTGACAGTGACGTTCTCGTGAATATGGGCGTGACCTGAGGTATATGTCTTGGGGTTACCTGAAAGGACCCCGGAAGACCTGCCTCCTGATGCTTGCAGGTATGAGAATGACCTTGTTTCGGTCTTGCCGTCTTTAGGGTAGTCGGTTATGGTTTTGATTCGCAGCCCGCCGGCCATCTGGTCCGTCGATACCGGGTCGATCAAGAAAGGATACTGAGTGGCGACTTTAGAATAACTGTGTGCTTCGTATTCGAATTCTGTCCTTCCCCCGGTAGGATAGGTGATGCCAGTGAGGATCTCAGCCTGCATCTTTGCTTCAACAGGTACGCGCAGGGATTCGAGCTGACTGCCTAACGTGTTGCCGTAATAGATGTCATTATAATATCCCCATATGTCACTCTTCTTGGCATTGTAGGCGGGGAGTTGCGTGCTGTTATAAGTGAAAGAGTATTGATGGTCGACAGCCGCATTCGCCCCGGCTCCGTTTTTGAACAGCACTCCCGTCAGTTTAAGACGCCGTGTCGCGTCGGCCGTGAAAGACAGGGCGATATGCCTCCCCGTGCCGTCAATGGAGGTGAGCTGGTTGTAATAACTTCTGGCTTTCCACCCAGAGAATGGGAAGGATGCTCCATTGTAGTTGCTGAAATCGCCCACTCTATACTTGAAATCCGCTTCCGCTATGTCGTAATCCAACTCCGTAGTGGGCGCCATAGAAAAAGAGAGGTTGTCTCCTGATACGCGGCAATGGATTTCCGTCAGGTAGGATGGCCTCAAGAAATAATACGAGAGGTTGTCTCGATAGGTGGGATTGAGGCGGGTGTCGAAGGAGTATCCGTCCATCGGCTGACCCTGGGTGATGGTATAAGCCTCACCACGATGGGCGTCATACTCAACAAGAGGAAAGCCATCGTGAGTATAACTGAAGGTTATCACCTCACCATCCGGACGTTCGATACGCGTCAGCATCCAGGTATTAGCCGTCGCGGCAGCCTGCCAGTTGTCGTTGTTCACGGGTGTGCCATTATTGTAATGATATGAGGCCTTAGGGGTTATGGAGTACTCAATCGCGGAGTCGTCACCACCGAAATGGTATTTGTTTCCTTCTCTGTCGCTGATGGTAAAACCACTGATGTATGTGAAGCGGTTTGCAGTTAAGCTGTTCCCGTTTGTAGGGTGTGGATATACTATGATATCCTGACTGCTTGGCTGAATAACGACGTCAACGTGGGCGTCAAAGTCAGCATTCGAACGTGAAACGATCCTAATGGTATCCTGTCCGGTAAAGTAGAAAGATGCTTGGAGCCCCTCGATGTCAATAATGAATTCGTCCGGCTCGTAGTCATTGGCGTCATAAACCCCGGCAATTGAAACAAGGGTTGAAGTCTGGTTCCAGTTCTTGTCTGTCTGGGTCTCATGCATATGGTTGAAGTATCCGGGATTGATAGTTGTGGAACCGCCCCAGTAATTGTATTCTTCAGCGGAGCATTCGTCCTTCTGCCCATTTATTACCCGTGTAATGGAGCCGCCTGCATGAAGCGTCCATCCCAAGCCAACCCAACCGGGGTGCTGGTCGGGCTTGTTCCCTGAAGCGTGGTAGGTCAGGTAGATAGGGAGCGTATATCCCTTGGCGTTCACCTCTGTCAAGGGGATGGAGATGCTCGGCAACCCGTTAAAATAATTGACGGGAGTCCTGCCGTATTTGCCCAACTCCGCGGCGTTAGGTGAGAACATCTGTGGAATGGCCGGTTTTATAATAGGCTCTACATATTGAGCTGAAACAGAGTAACCAAGAGCCAAAACAATAGCAAGGGAAAGAAGTGTTTTTTTCATAAGCATAATATTGGAAGGAAGGACTGCTCTAATCTTTCTTTCGCTAAAAAAACGGAATTATTCAAAAAGTTAAAACGTTTTAAATATAAATTGAGACTAATTGTGTTATTAATATAAAAACCTTTAAATTAGTAGTACTAATCATAAACCGAACTCTTTATGAAAAGAATAACTATTCTCATTTGGCCCATCTTATTGTTTGTACTTCTGGGCTGTGCAGACATCATGGATCCTTCCGGAGCTGCGAACGATATCCTTGTTGGAGGGACTAAAAGCCCTGCTTCTGATTACTATTATTGGTATGAGGGGAGAAGGATTGATTTAATTGTAAACGAGGATTATGTCAACATCCTAGTAGACACTAACATCGTTAATAAGTCTAACTTTTCTGAATTATGCTCTGAGATGGGTGTGGAAGCAAAGACAGATCTTGATAGTTACGGTCTGTTCAAGGCAATGGTCAGCAAAGAGGGAGATCATAATCTGGACTATCAAAAATCCGTTGATGTGTTACGAGCGGATTCACGAATTCTAAAAGTGCTCCCGTATTTTGAACGTGGTCACGGAGCTGAACCTATTGGCACATCTCATTTTTTCTATGTGCAATTGAAAAACCTATCTAATGAAGACACGCCTTACCTTGAAAGAGAGTATGATGTCGAGTCTCTTCAAGAGGAATCTGAAAGGCTTGGAACCAGTATTGTTAAAGGATTTTCAAATATGCCAGACTGGTATATCATGTCAATTGAGGGGTCTGAGTTCAAGACAGCTGTTGATGCCGCTAACTGTTTCCTTGAGACTGGTCGTTTTGAGGCAATTGATCCAGCATTCATGTTCAATTTCCGCCCGTCTGCCACCAATGATCCTAATTTTTATCAACAGTGGGGATTGAAGAATACTACAAATCCTGGTTATGACATCAATGTAGAAGGGGCGTGGTCAATATCCACAGGTTCAGGAATAAACATTGCTATTGTAGATCAAGGTCCAGACCCTACCCATTCTGATCTAGAATCTCATTATTCTTCCCTTAGTTATAATGCCCAAACTAATACTGTCCCTGCTAATTATGTTAATTATTATTATCATGGTACTCAAGTGGCAGGTATTGCGGCGGCCGTAGGTAATAATGGCAATCAAATAGCGGGAGTCGCTTATGACTCTTGGATAATGAGAGTTAGCCACGATTTAGATTTTTTCAATCCATTAGCATCATCCCAACTAGCATATGGAATTAATTGGGCATGGATAAATAATGCGGATGTCATTAACAACTCATGGGGAGACCAAGGCGGTTTTTTTGACATATATTCATCAATTCTTGAAAGTGCAATTGCTAATGCCCTTGATTACGGGCGTTCAAATCGAGGCTCTGTAGTAGTATTTGCATCTGGTAATTATGGAATTATGGACTATCCCGCAAACTCGGATGACAGGATAATTGCCGTTGGTTCTGTCGGTCCCGGAGGATATCGTTCTTCTTTCTCAGGATATGGCCCAGAACTAGACGTTGTTGCACCCGGAGAACAAATATTGACACTTAAACCAGGAAGCCAACTTGACACTTTGACCGGAACTTCAGCTGCTGCACCCCATGTGTCTGGCGTTGCTGCATTAATATTGGCGGTCAATCCATACCTGTCAAATGACGAAGTCGCAGGTATAATACAATTTACAGCTAATAAAATCAGTCCAGGTTCTCCTTCTACATATACTTATGGTACAAGGAGTAATTATATGTTTTCTGAAGAGACTTGGAATCAAGAGGTAGGTTGCGGTCTAGTAGATGCGACAGCAGCAGTATCTTTCGCTCAAGCACTTTCTACAATACCTTCTATTAACGATACAGGAATGGATGTTGAGTTATTATCTGGTCCTATAGCTGACCACCATTCTGCTACGATTAATGGTGGTTATTTCCCGGAATCAGCTGACATACTTTTAATGCCTCCTCTTATTAATTCAGCATACTCATATTACTGGCGTGTTTCAACCGCTTCATATCCTAATTGGCATCCATCTTTACAATACACTTATGGAAGCCATGCCGTTGTTAGTATCCCTCAACCGCCATCATCATCTACTCTATATATTCAATGTTTTGTTTTTAACGGTTCTACATTAGTAGATGTTCCATCTTTTACATTTACAGTTAACCCATATTAAGGTTATAGATGAAAAGATTGCACATAGTTACAATATGTATCATGCTTCTGATGGAATTGCCTTCCTGCGTCAAAGACGTAATTATGGATGCGAAGGAGAAGCCGGAAGTGGCGGTGGCTTGCATCCTTTCTGACGATCCGGTCCAGGAACTGCATATCGTTTATACTAAGGGAGCATCTCTGAAGGAAGCACCAATAGTAATGGAGGCAGAGGCTTTGTTGAAAGATTTGACGACCGGAGAGACTCGATATTTCGAGCGCAATGAGGATGGCATATGGAGGATGGACTATGCCGCTGTACCACTTCATAAATACAAACTGGAAGTAAACGTCCCAGGGTATGATACCCTATGGGCAGAGGATACCATGCCAGATTCAGTTAAAGTTGTCGTTAGTCACGTTTACTTTTTAGAGCAATATCTGGAAAGTCCAACAGGTTATGTTGATGGTGTTTATGCGGTTGAGCCACCCCATAATATCGTTAAGGATCGTTATTGGAAAGACGGAGAAGACCTTCCCAGAGGTGAATCACGATTCACCCTGTTAGCATCCATCAATGATCCAGTCTGGCTCTATGCTTTGAATTATAACCCCGTTACCGGTCAGAGAGAGATAGCAGATGAGATATGTT